>NZ_JAGIOF010000001.1:1394229-2091343 GCF_017876535.1 Paeniglutamicibacter kerguelensis | reverse complement strand
TCCCGGGCGCCCAGGCGCGCGCCCAGGCGCGCGCCCGGGGGTGTGGTGCCGAGAGTGGCCGGGGCCTTCGTGGAGTGAGACATTGTCGATTCCTGTTGTTCTCGAAAAATGAAATTGCTACGCCGTTCGGAGTAGCAATTCAACAATACTTGAACACCGTTCAAAAGTCCTGATCACCGTTCAAGCCTGCGCCTATATGGCACCGGATCCAGGGAGAAGAACTACCGTTTTGCCTGGGCGGGAACGACGACCTTCTTGAGGATCAGCAGTATGGAGGCACTGGCCGGGCAGGCAACAAGCGCACCCAGCAGCCCGGCCAGCGTTCCGCGGACCATTGCGCCAATCAGCACCATGGATCCGGGGATCTTGATGGCCTTTCCGACAATGCGCGGGGTCAGGATGTAGGCCTCGATTTGCATGCAGGCGATCATCGCCAGCATCACGACCAGGCCCGTCGTGGAGGAGGTGATCAGGGCGACGACGGTGACGATTGCCGCGCTGATCACCGAGCCGACCAGCGGGATCATTGTGATGGGCAGGGCCAGGATGCCCAGCACGGAGGCAAACGGAACCTGCATGAAGGTCAGCAGCAGGAAGGTGAAGGTCGCGTTGAGTACGGCGAGGATCGACATGCCGCTGAGGTAGCTGCCCACTGAGGCGGCGATTTCCACGACCCGTTCGCGCCGCGAGGCGGGAACCAATGCGTAGAAGCTGTTTTTCATTTGCTCCAGCGAGGTCACGAAGTACATGGTCAGCACGGTGACAAAAAGTGTGCCGACCACCGCATTTGCCACACCGAAGCCGACCTTCAGTGCGCCGTTTCCCACAAACAGCCATGTCGAAGGGGCTGCGATGGTTTTCTGTACCCACTCGAGGCCCGGAACCAACGCCCCATCCAGCTGGTCGTTCAGTGAGAGGAACCATGTCTGTTCCTCGATCCGATCAAGGTTGCCCGGCAGCGAGATAATGAACTTGTGGCCTTCGGTCACCAAAAGGGGGGATTACCAGGCTGAAAACGAGGCCGGCAAAGACCAGGAAACCCGCCAGGACGCACATCACCGACGTCACCCTGGAAGGCCCCAGTTTTCAAGCCTGCGCACCAGCGGATCGAGACCCAGTGCAATGAAGAATGCGGCAAAGACCAGGGTGATCGCATAGGTGAGTGACAGGACGGCTGCACCGATGGCCAAGGCGGTCAAGGAACCCAGGGTTGCGACGAAACCGCCTCGGAATGTGAGTTTCATATGGGGCGATATCCTCTACTGCTGCATCAGGCCGATTTGTCCTGTACCTTGCTTGTTGACTCTAGACGAAAACCGTGCACGCTGATGAGCGCCGCGCACAAGGCCCCCCGGGGAGAATGAAACGATGAACGCAGCCGACAATTTTTCCCAGGATCTCAGTGTGGGACAGCTGGCGGTCCGCTCCGGGGTGACGGTCTCCGCCCTGCACTTCTACGAACGCGAGGGGTTGATCCAATCGTGGCGCACCTCGGGCAACCAGCGGCGCTTCGACCGAAGCGTGCTGCGCCGCGTTGCCGTCATCCGCGCGGCGCAACGTGCGGGTATTCCGCTCAAGGCCGTCGGCGAGCTCTTTGCCGGGCTGCCGCTCGACGGGGCACCCGCGAAGGAAGACTGGCAGGCAATGTCGTTGGCGTGGCGGGAGGACCTACAGGAACGCATACACCAGCTCCAATCGCTGCGCGACGGGCTGGGCGGATGCATTGGTTGCGGCTGCCTGTCCCTGGCCGAATGCGGGTTCGTGAACCCCAATGACAAGCTTGCCGACCCCGAGGGCGGGGCGTTGCTGTTTCGTGAAAAGAAGCCCGATTTGACCTAAACCTTGGTTGAGGTTCTAGCGTGGATGCATGAGGGTCGCACCCAAGCGGCACGCCACGAGAGGACTCATCCGCAGTGCAGACACAAATCGCCGAACGGACGATGGCTGACCAATTTCGCGCAGCCTTTGGCAACCACCCCGCAGGGGTAGCGATTGTGACGGCAACGGGGGAGCGCGGTCCGGCGGGCATCACCGCATCCTCGCTGATCTCCGTGGCGGCGGACCCGGCGCTGGTGGCGTTCAACGTGGCCGGCGACAGGGGCTCGGCCCATGCGATCCTGAACGCGGATTCCATCCTGATCCACTTGCTGACCTCGGAAAACACGCAGCTAGCCTCGCTTTTCGCCAAGTCAGGGGACGAACGCTTTTCTCGGATTGACAACTGGGAGCAGCTGGAATCGGGGGAGCCGCTGATTCACGGCCTCGGCACCGTCTTGCGATGCGAAATTCATTCAAAGACCACTGCCGGTCCGGCCACACTGGTCGTAGCATCGGTTGTGGAAGTCTTGGACGGCGAATCCACGGCCGCACCCCTGGTCTACCACCAGCGCGGTTACCACAGCATCGGTGATCATTCACGACTCACCGTTTAATCACTCCCCTTCCCGGCAGTGATTCAGCACGACACAATTTGAGGAGTCATTTTGGCTATTTACACCTTGCCTGAGCTGCAGTACGACTACGCGGCCCTGGAGCCGAGCATTTCGGCGCGGATCATGGAGCTGCACCACAGCAAGCACCATGCCGCGTACGTGGCCGGCGCGAACGCGGCGCTGGAGCAGCTGGCCGAGGCGCGCGGGAAGGGCGAGTTCGGGAACATCCCGAAGCTGTCCAAGGACCTGGCGTTCCACCTGGGCGGGCACACGAACCACTCGATCTTCTGGAACAACCTGTCCCCGGAGGGCGGGGACAAGCCCGAGGGCGAGCTGGCCGCGGCGATCGACGACGCGTTCGGGTCCTTCGACGCGTTCCGTGCGCACTTCACGGCCGCGGCGATGAGCCTGCAGGGCTCGGGTTGGGCGTTGCTGGGCTTCGAGGGGCTGGGCTCGCAGCTGGTCATCGAGCAGCTCTACGACCAGCAGGGCAACGTGCCGGTGGCGACGACGCCGTTGCTGATGCTGGACATGTGGGAGCACGCGTTCTACCTGGACTACGTGAACGTGAAGGCCGACTACGTGAAGGCGTTCTGGGACATCGTGAACTGGGCGGATGTCTCGGCGCGTTTCGAGGCCGCCCGTGCGGGTGCCGCGACCCTGATCGTCCCGGGCAAGTAACAGCTTTCCAGACATGGATTTCGCTGCCGAACGGCAGGCGGATTCGGCAGAGGCCAGGCCATGAACCCAACGGTTCATGGCCTGGCCTCTGCCGCTGGTGGAGGGTTACTTTCCGACGACCGAAAGCAGGATCTGGAAGGATGCCAGCAGCGTCGGTGCCTGCTCAATCACCAGTACCAGACCAAGCCCGATCATGATCAGGCCGCTGAATAGGGTCACGGCCCGTGCCGCGGTTGGGCGCGAACGCAGCAGCACCCGTGCGCCAATGGCAACACCCGAATAGATGAACACGGAAAGCGTCATGTGGGAAAGCCCGAAGATAGCGGTTTGCGCTGGAACTGAAAGGGCTGCGTCGGGCCGAACGAACTGGGGGATCAGGGCCAGGTAAAGCAGCAGCGCCTTCGGGTTTGTGCCGCTGGTTCCCAGGCCGCGGAAGAATGCCGGGCCAAAGAGGCGTTCCGACGGCTTGCTGGCGGCCTGAAGGGTGGTTGCGCGCGCCTTCAACGCGGTGTCGCCGGCGGCGGCCGCATGGGAGACCGCAACGGAAGCCGTGGCTGCCGATGGCTGCCCGGTGTCCTGGGGCGCGGCCACGGTGAATCCGGCTCCCCGCCAGCTTCGCGCCGTCGAAATGCCGAGCCAGAGCAGGTAGGCCGCGCCGGCCAGGGTCAGCCATGACAACAGCCGGGGCGAGCTTGCGATCAGCGCCGCCATGCCGGCAACGATCAGGATGGTGTGGAAGACGTAACCGGTGCACAATCCGGCGACTGCGGAAACAACGCGGTATCGGCCGAGGCCGGCGGCAATCGCATACGCCCAGTCGGCGCCCGGTGTCATGGCGAGTGCAAACGAGACGAACAAAAAGCCTAGATAAACCTGCGGGTCCACAATGATCCCCTTCTGCTTGGAACTTACTGGGCAAGCTTAGGAAAAATCACGCGAAATGTGCTTGCGGGTTCTTTCGGGTTTTACTCAATCGCGGCAAGAAAATATGAGTCTTGTGTGGAATAGATTGTAAAATCTTGCGTGAGGCATTGATTCATCGATAGAAGCTCGTGATAGGAGCACCAAAGTGGACGGAATTGATCGCGCGATACTGCGCCACCTTCAAGAAGACGGGCGGATGACGGCCACCGCGTTGGCCCAAGAGGTCGGCTTGACGCTGGCGCCGTGCCACAGGAGGCTTCGGGAGCTGGAAACCTCCGGAGTGATCCGGGGCTATCGGGCCGATGTGGACCCGGCGAAGATCAACCTCGGATTCGAGGCGCTTGTGTTTGTCACGCTCAAGGACAGGCAGAACATGAAGGCCTTCGAAATCGAGGTGACAAAGAGCGCCCAGATCGTGGATGCGCAGCGGCTCTTCGGTGACCCGGATTTCCTCCTGCGGGTGGTGGTGGCCGATCTTCCCGCCTACCAGCACTTTTACGATGAGGTGCTCATCGCCCTGCCCGGGGTCGAGAAACTGACAAGCACGATTGTCATGAAAAACCTGAAGTCCGGCGGCCGGCTTCCGATCTAGTGTGCTGGTCGCCCGCAGGGGCTCCAAAGCGACGAAAACATCAAAACCGTGGTCTGAAACAGTGGCCCCGACCTATGAAAAAAGCGGCACCCACCGGAAAATATTGGTGGGTGCCGCTCTGTTTTGGTGCCCCCGGCGCGATTCGAACGCGCGACCGACAGATTAGAAGGCTGTTGCTCTATCCACTGAGCTACGGAGGCAGGCACAAGAATCATAGCCCAATGAACCCCTGAGCTCATATTTCGTCACATGGGGGCGGTGTTGCCCGACACGAGTGCCGGACCTCGGCAAGTGGTTAGTACGGCCGTATGATGAAAGGCAATTAAGTCGCAAACGCAACCGTGCGAGCGCCTGCATCTCCCGATTCTCCCGTCATTACCCGGAAGGTTCCCGTTGCCCAAGCAACAAGCTGCCACAGACAGAATCCTCACCACGAAAAGCCACTCCGCCTGGCGTAATTCAATCTTCGGGATCTTCTTCCTGTGTGGATACGCGTTTGCCACCTGGGTGGCCCGGTTGCCGGCCGTCCGCGAGGAGCTCGCGCTGACCACCGCCGACGTCGGAATCCTGCTCTTCGCAGTTGCCATCGGTTCGATCGGCGGTTTGGCCTTCGCGCCGAACATCCTGGCCCGCATGGGCGTGCGACGCGGGATCGCCACGGGCTTGGTGTCGCTGGGGTTGGCGCTGGCGGCGCTGGGTGCGGTGACGGACCTCACGAGCAATGTCCCTGCCGTCATCCTGATCCTGGTGTTCTACGGATTTGTTTTTAGCGCCACCGACGTGATGATGAACGTCGATGGCGCGGCGGTCGAACGGGCCGTCGGCAAGACGCTCCTGCCCATGATGCATGCCTTCTTCAGCCTGGGAACCATCGTCGGTGCCGTCAGCGGCGCGGCCGCGGCACGGGCGAACATCAGCGTCGTGTGGAACTTCGCAGCCGTCGGCCTGCTGATCATCTTGCTCGGCCTGTTCTTCGTGCGCAACGTGACGCCATTGGAGCCGGCAGGGGAGAAGTCCGCGGACGGGGACACGGCGGGCATGTCATGGATCCAGCGGGTGTTCGGGGTGTTCCGCGACGGGCGCCTGATGCTGATCGGCCTCATGGTCGCGGGCCTGGCGTTCGCCGAGGGATCGGCCAACGACTGGCTCACCATCGCGTCGGTGGATGACCACCACTTCACCGAGGCGGCCGGCGCGCTGGTCTTCGGCACATTTGTCACCGCCATGACCGCCGGACGATTCTTCGGCGGCCCCGTGATCGACCGCTTCGGCCACAAGCGCGCCCTGGTCTTCATGGGCATCCTCGGTCTGGCCGGAATCGCCCTGTTCATCGTTGCGCCGGCACCCTGGGCCGTGTTCACCGGAGCGCTGCTCTGGGGCCTGGGCGGATCCCTCGGCTTCCCCGTCGGCATGTCAGTGGCCGCGGCCCACCCCACCGACGGACCCCGCCGCGTGGGCATCGTGGCGATCTTCGGCTACTCCTCGATGTTGATCGGGCCCCCGGTGATCGGATTCCTCGGAGAGCACTTCGGCCTGCTCAACGCCTTCATCCTGGTCGCAGTGGTGCTCTTCCTGACCCTGCTGATCACCCCGCGGGCCACAAACCCGGAGCGTGCGGCGCGGGCCGCGGCGCAACGCGTCGACTGATCCCCCAAGCGAGCAGTTCTTGAGAAGCCCCGGCGCGCGTGCCGCTCCTAGACTGGACACCGAAACCGTCGCTCGATGCACGTAGGATCGAGTCGGCCAACACCAATCACGCAACACGATGGAGAGACGATGAGCACGTCCACCGACAGCGACACGCAGCAGGCCGAGGCGCACCTTGCCGACAGCCACGACCTGATCCGGGTGCAGGGCGCACGCGTCAACAACCTCAAGGACATCAGCCTGGAGATCCCCAAGCGCCGGCTCACGGTCTTCACCGGCGTGTCGGGTTCCGGCAAGAGCTCGCTGGTGTTCGGCACGATCGCCGCCGAGTCCCAGCGCATGATCAACGAAACCTACAGCGCCTTCGTGCAGGGCTTCATGCCGACCCTGGCCCGCCCCGACGTCGACGTGCTCGAGGGCCTGACCACCGCGATCCTCGTGGACCAGGAGCGCATGGGCGCCAACCCGCGCTCCACCGTCGGCACCGTCACCGACGCCAACGCCATGCTGCGCATCGTCTTTTCCCGGCTGGCGCAGCCGCACATCGGCTCCCCGCAGGCCTACTCCTTCAACGTCCCCTCGGTCTCCGGCGCCGGCGCCGTGACCCTGGAAAAGGGCGGCAAGAAGGTCAAGGAACGCCGCAGCTTCTCCATCACCGGCGGCATGTGCGCCCGCTGCGAGGGCCGCGGATCGGTCACCGACTTCGACCTCACGGCGCTCTTCGACGCAGAAAAGTCCCTGTCCGGGGGCGCGCTCACGGTCCCCGGCTATTCCATGGACGGCTGGTACGGCCGCATCTTTGCCGGCTCCGGCTACTTCGACATGGACAAGAAGCTCTGCAAGTTCACCAAGCAGGAACTCGACGACCTGCTGTACCGCGAACCGACCAAGATCAAGGTCGAGGGCATCAACCTCACCTACGAGGGCCTGATCCCGAAGATGCAGAAGTCGTTCCTGGCCAAGGACGTCGATGCCATGCAGCCGCACATCCGCGCCTTCGTGGAACGCGCCGTCACCTTCACCGCCTGCCCCGAATGCGGTGGCACCCGGCTCGCCGAACATGCCCGCAACTCCAGGATCGACGGGGTGAGCATCGCCGATGCCTGCTCGATGCAGATCAGCGACCTGGCCGAGTGGGTGCGGTCCCTGGACGAACCGGCCGTCGCCCCGCTGCTCGAGGCGCTGGGGGAGACCCTGGACTCCTTCGTCGACATCGGCCTGGGCTACCTGTCCCTGGAACGCCCCTCCGGCACGCTGTCCGGCGGCGAGGCGCAGCGCACCAAGATGATCCGCCACCTGGGCTCCTCGCTCACCGACGTCACCTACGTCTTCGACGAACCGACGATCGGGCTGCACCCCCACGACATCGCGCGCATGAACGAACTGCTGCTGCAGCTGCGCGACAAGGGCAACACCGTGCTGGTGGTTGAGCACAAGCCCGAGGCCATCGCGATCGCCGACCACGTGGTGGATCTGGGCCCGCGCGCCGGGTCGCTGGGCGGGGAAGTGATGTTCGAGGGCACCGTGGAGGGCCTGCGCGCGGCCGACACGCTCACCGGGCGGCACCTCGATGACCGCGCCAGGCTCAAGGACACGACCCGCAAGGCATCGGGCAAGCTGGAAATCCGCGGCGCCGACATGAACAACCTGAAGGACGTCGACGTCGACGTGCCGCTGGGCGTGCTCACCGTGCTCACCGGCGTCGCAGGCTCCGGCAAGAGCTCGCTGATCCGCGGCTCCGTGTCCGGGCACGACGACGTGGTGACCATCGACCAGGGCGCCATCAAGGGTTCGCGGCGTTCGAACCCCGCCACCTACACCGGCATGCTCGAACCGATCCGCAAGGCGTTCGCGAAGGCCAACGGCGTGAAGCCGGCCCTGTTCTCCGCGAACTCCGAGGGCGCCTGCCCCACCTGCAACGGCGCCGGGGTCATCTACACGGACCTGGGCATGATGGCAGGGGTCGCCAACCCATGCGAGGAGTGCGAGGGCAAGCGCTTCGACGCCCTGGTGCTCGAGTACAAGCTCGGCGGCAAGGACATCTCCGAGGTGCTGGCCATGTCGGTGGCCGAGGCCGAGGCGTTCTTCGCCGCCGGAGAGTCGCGCATCCCCGCAGCGCACAAGATCCTTTCCCGCATGCTTGATGTCGGGCTCGGCTACCTGAGCATCGGCCAGCCGCTGACCACGCTCTCCGGCGGAGAGCGCCAGCGCCTGAAGCTGGCCATCCACATGGGCGAATCCGGCGGCATCTACGTGCTCGACGAGCCGACCACGGGCCTGCACCTGGCCGACGTGCAGCAGCTGATGGGCCTGCTGGACAAGCTGGTGGACTCGGGCAAGTCGGTCATCGTGATCGAACACCACCAGGCGGTGATGGCGCACGCCGACTGGATCATCGACCTGGGCCCGGGTGCGGGCCACGACGGCGGCAACATCGTCTTCCAGGGCACCCCGGCGCAGCTTGTCGCCGACCGCTCGACGCTGACCGGGCAGCACCTGGCCGCCTACGTCGGGGCCTAGGAAAGCCCCCGGCGCGTCTAGTGCCCGAACTCCATCGGGGACACGGGTGCGCCGGCGGTCCCGTCCAGCGTGTCGATCGCCAGGACTTGCTCCGGGGTCAGGTCGAACGAAAACACGTCGAGGTTCTGTGCCATGCGTTCGGGGTCGGCGCTCTTGGGGATGGGAACCACGCCGCGCTGCACGTGCCAGCGCAACACCGCCTGCGCCGGGGTGACCTTGTGCGCACGAGCGGCAGCCACCACGGGTTCGGCCTGAAGCAGGTTGTGCTTTCCGCGGCCCAGCGGGCCCCAGGCCTCGGTGACGATGCCGTGCCCGGCATGGAACGCCAGGCGCTCGTCGTCGATCCAGTACGGCGAATGCTGGATCTGGTTCACGTCCGGCACCACGCCGGTGGCGCGGACCAGCTCCTGCAGCTGTTCGGTGGTGAAGTTCGAGGTGCCGATGGCGCGGACCCGGCCGGCCTTCAGCAGCTTGACCAGTCCCTCCCATGCCTCGACGTAGCGACCCTCCGCGGGGTTCGGCCAGTGGATGAGGAACAGGTCCAGGTACTCGACGCCCAGCCGCGTGCAACTGTTTTCCCAGGCGTCGCGGACCCCTTCCACTGAATGCCATTTCACGTTGAACTTCGATGTGATGAACAGTTCCTCGCGCGGCACCGATGTGCTGCCGATGCCCTCGCCGATGCCCGTCTCGTTGTTGTAGTTTTCGGCGGTGTCGATGAGCCTGTATCCGGCCTCGAGCCCGTGCACCACCGCGGCTCCCGCCTGGGCGTCGTCGAGCGGCCAGGTGCCCAGGCCGATCGAGGGCATGAAAGCCCCGTTGTTGAGTTCACGAAGCGGGACTGATGCGTGGTTGTCTGGCATTTGGCCATGCTATGGCACTTTTTCGCCCACCGGTAGGGGGACCGTGCATCCACGCCGGCATACGCCCGAACATCCTCCGAAAGATTGACTGACGTGGGACTGGGCGCATGACAAGCTTGGTCCAGGGCACATGCCGGGGAAGGGGAATGTCGTGGACCAAAACGCCGGGAGGATTCTGGGCTTTGTGCTGATTGCCTTCGGCCTGGGCTGGCTGGCGGCCCTGCCGCTGTGGCTGGGTGACGGGCTGTACGACGACCGCTTTGCGCTGGTTGCTGGCGCCATGATGTTCACCCCGGCGATCGCCGCGCTCGTGATGGTGTTCCTGGTGGAACGGCCCCGTGGCAAGGCCGCCGCACTGGGCCTTTGGCCGCTGCGGCCGGCCAGGCGCTTCTGGGCGTTCATGGCCCTGGGGCTCGTGGTCCCCGTGGCACTGGTGTTGCAGGCGCTTGCCGTCGGTGCGCTGCTTGGTCTGTACCCCGCAGACTTCCGGGACTTCTCCGGCTTCAGGCAGCTGGTTGAAATCCAGCTGGCCATGGCGGGGCAACGGGAATTGCCGATGCCCATCGAAACTCTTGTCGCCCTGCAGTTCGTGAATGTGCTGGCGGGCGCCGTGCTCAACCTGGTCCCTGCCTTGGGCGAGGAACTCGGCTGGCGCGGCTGGCTGCTTCCCAAGCTCATGGTGTACGGCCCGGTCCGCGCGATCCTGGTCACCGGCGTCCTTTGGGGGCTCTGGCACGCGCCGCTGATCCTGCTGGGCTACAACTACCCGCTTGCACCGGGGTGGCTGGGCTTGGCCATGATGACGGGCATGTGCATTGTGGTCGGCGCGATCTTCGGATGGCTGCGCCTGCGCTCGAACTCCGTCTGGCCGGCGGCGCTGGCCCACGGCACCTTCAACGCGGCGGCGGGTTTCTACGTCGTCTTCATCGCGGCGGGCCAAACCGTGAACACCCTCCACGCGACGATCCTCGGTTGGTCGGGGTGGATCATTCCGTTGGTCTTTGTCGTGCTGCTCCTGGTGACCAAACGTTTCGCCCCGGCACCCGGGTTGTCCACATTCCGCACGGAGTCGACGACCGGGCCCGCCGGAACCAACCACACTGGGCAGAAGTAGCAAGAGAGCCTTGCTGCATCAGATCCCTGGAGGGCACCATGACCGACCACCTGACGATTCGCGGTGTGGTGGGCACCGAACCGCGCAACAGCAACGGCACCAGCGGCGCGTCCATCGCCAAGTTCCGGTTGGTGAGCAACGAATGGCGCCAAGACCCCGAGTCCGGCCAATGGATCGATGTACACAGCAACTGGTACACGGTGTCCTGCTTCCGGGCGATGGCGTCGAACATGCTGGCCAGCATCCACATGGGCGACCACGTCGTGGTCTACGGAAAGGTCCAGCTGCGGGAGTTCGACCGTGTCGACGGCACCCGCGGATTCAGCGCGGACATCGAGGCGCTCGCGCTCGGGCATGATTTGCGTTTCGGGGTCAGCAGCTTCGCGCGCGTGCGTCGGCAGGACGGCGAAGACGGACCCGGCCGGGGAGCCCGCGGACGCCACCCGCACGGTGCGGCAGGGGAATCGGACGAGGAATTTCCCGTCACGGGGTGGCCCGAAAACGATGCCGAAACCACAGGTGAAGCCGACACAAACGCCGCATGATGTCAGGCGGCCAAGTCCCGCACATGGGGTCTTGGCCGCCACTGTGCCCAAGAACATGGCATGCCGGCCGAAACTCATCGGCGGAAATTGTGAGTAAGGCTCACTCAGGCACTAGCCTTGAGGACATGGCGGAATTCATTTACACGATGACCAAGGCTCGCAAGGCCGTTGGCGACAAAGTCATTCTCGACAATGTCAGCATGTCGTTCTATCCAGGCGCAAAAATTGGCGTGGTGGGACCGAACGGTGCCGGCAAGTCGACGATCCTTAAGATCATGGCAGGGCTTGATACGCCCTCCAACGGTGAGGCGCGCCTCAGCGACGGATACAGCGTCGGCATCCTGTTGCAGGAACCGCCGCTGAACGAAGAAAAGACGGTCCTGGGCAACGTCCAGGAAGGCGTCGGCGAGATCTACGAAAAGATCATCCGCTACAACCAGATCTCCGAGGAGATGGCACAGGACGGTGCCGACTTCGACGCACTGCTCGAAGAAATGGGCCACCTGCAGGAAGCAATCGACTCTGCCGACGCGTGGGACATCGATTCCCAGCTCGAGCAGGCAATGGATGCACTGCAGTGCCCGCCGGGAGATTCCCCGGTGACCCACCTCTCCGGTGGTGAGCGACGCCGCGTTGCCTTGTGCAAGCTGCTGCTGCAGAAGCCGGACCTGTTGCTCCTCGATGAGCCCACCAACCACTTGGATGCCGAGTCGGTCCAGTGGCTGGAGCAGCACCTGCAGGCATACCACGGCGCAGTTCTTGCCGTGACCCACGACCGTTACTTCCTCGACCACGTGGCCGAGTGGATTGCCGAAGTCGACCGCGGACGCTTGATCCCTTACGAGGGCAACTACTCCACCTACCTGGAGAAGAAGCGCGAGCGCCTCGAGGTGCAGGGCAAGAAGGACCAGAAGCTTGCAAAGCGCCTGAGCGAAGAACTCGAATGGGTTCGTTCCAACGCCAAGGGCCGCCAGACCAAGTCCAAGGCTCGTCTGGCACGCTACGAGGAGATGGCTTCGGAGGCCGAGCGCACCCGCAAGCTGGACTTCGAGGAAATCCAGATCCCCGCAGGCCCGCGACTGGGTTCGGTGGTCATCGAGGCCAAGAACCTCAAGAAGGGCTTCGACGACCGCGTGTTGATCGACAACCTGTCCTTCTCGCTGCCGCGCAACGGCATCGTCGGCGTCATCGGCCCCAACGGCGTCGGCAAGTCGACCCTCTTCAAGACCATCGTCGGCATGGAACCGCTCGATGGCGGCCAGCTGCAGGTCGGCGACACCGTCAAGATTTCCTACGTCGACCAGAACCGCGGCGGCATCGACCCGAACAAGTCCCTCTGGGAAGTTGTTTCCGACGGGCTGGACTACATGCACGTCGGCCAGGTCGAGGTTCCCTCGCGCGCCTACGTTTCGGCCTTCGGCTTCAAGGGCCCGGACCAGCAGAAGAAGGCAGGTGTGCTCTCCGGTGGTGAGCGCAACCGCCTGAACCTGGCACTGACCCTCAAGCAGGGCGGCAACTTGCTGCTCCTCGATGAGCCCACCAACGACCTCGACGTCGAGACCCTGTCGTCGCTGGAAAACGCGCTGCTCGAATTCCCGGGTTGCGCCGTGGTCGTATCGCACGACCGTTGGTTCCTCGACCGGGTTGCCACCCACATCCTGTCCTACGAAGGCACCGATGAGGATCCGGCGAACTGGTACTGGTACGAGGGCAACTTCGAATCCTACGAGGCGAACAAGATCGAGCGCATGGGACCGGAGGCTGCAAAGCCGCACCGCGTCACCCACCGCCGCCTGACCCGCGACTAATACCGGTCAATGCAAAGGCCCGGCCTGCTGGATTTTCCAGCGGGCCGGGCCTTTGTCGTGCCGTGCGGGATCAGTCTTCGCCGGGCAGGCGCAGCATGCCTTCCTGGGCGACGGACGCCACCAGCTGGCCGGCGCGGTTGAAGATGCGGCCGGTGCCCAGGCCGCGGGCACCCGAGGCGCTGGGGGATTCCTGCACGTAGAGCAGCCACTCGTCGACACGGAACGGGCGGTGCCACCACATGGCGTGGTCAAGGCTGGCGACGCTCATGCCGCGGGTGATCCAGGTCAGCCCGTGGCGACGCAGGATCGGCTCCAGCAGCGTGTAGTCGCTCGCGTAGGCCAGCGCCGCGCGGTGCAGCGCGTCGTCGTCGGGCATCGGGGCGGTGGTCTTCATCCAGACGGCGTTCACGGCGCGGCGGTCGGTGGGCTGCTGGAAGTACAGCGGTTCGCCGACGTAGCGGATGTCGAAGGGCCGGTTGAACGCGAACTCCTGCGCCACCGGGTGGTCGATCTCGCCGATCAGGTCGGCGGTGGTCGGCAGCGACTCCGGGTCCGGGATGCCCTCCGGCATGGTGTCCTGGTGGTCCAGACCCGCGGAGTGCTCCTGGAAGGAGGCGATCATCGAGAGGATCGGCACGCCGTTCTGGTAGGCGTGCACACGGCGCGCGGAGAACGAGCGACCGTCGCGCAGGCGCTCCACGCCGAAGGTGATGGGAAGCCGGGCGTCCCCGGCGCGCAGGAAGTACCCGTGCATCGAGTGGATCGGGCGGTCACCCTCCAGGGTCCGGTACGCGGCCATGACGGACTGGCCCAGCACCTGGCCGCCGAAGACGCGGTCGCGGGCCTGCGGCGGGGTATGGCCAACGAAGATGTCCTCGTCGGTGCGGGCTTCGCTGCCTCCCTTGAGGGACAAAAGCTCCAGCAGGGTCTCGGTATTGGTGTTCTGTGTGCTCACGCGGGCTCCCTTGCGCAAAAAGTGATCTGGTTAGACACTATCGCCCCCGGGCCGCGGAATGCCCCTGCCGCGGGACCGACTTGTGGGAAACGTGAAAATTCACACGGGTACCCGCATTGCCGCGCGGCGGCGGCATCGTGAAAGTATGGGAGGCATGGCCAGTGAAACAGTTGTACTGACAGACCAGGAAACCGTGGCGGACCTCGGTACGTTCTTTGCCCGCGCCCGATCGATCGACGACGGGGCGGTGCTGGCCCAGGCGGCTGGGAACGTGCTTGCGTTCTACGTGCCGGTGCTTTTCCCCGAGAACCTGGGCGATGCGGTGCCGACGATCCTGGGCATGCGCGCCGTGGCTCTGGGCGGGCCGGCCAGCGCCGAGGGTGTGTACCCGATCGCGGCGATGACCGACAGGCTGGCGCGCATGGAGGGCAAGTCCCTGGAACTCGTGATGCCGCCGGCCGAAGTGGGTGCGCCCTGGGCCGGGAGGCAGGTGCCGCGCGGCGGCTGGGAGCGTCTTGCGGTGTTGGAGGACGACGTGCTGCTGGCGCGGGCCGCCGAGGGCATGGGCGCAGTGGCCCAGGCGCTGCCGGAAAACGCCGGCAAGCCGGTGCTGGCGACGGTGCGTTCGCGCATTTGGGCGACGCCGATGCGTGACGTGCCGGTGTCGATGCCGTTGGGCATGGCCTTCGGCGCGCAGACCCTGGGCTTCCTGCGCCCCGGCGCATCCTCGGTGCTTTTCGGCTCCGGAGGATGGCTGCGCCTGAGCAGCTCCGGCGGGCACGTGCTGGCCCGCCAGGGCGGCATCCTGGGCTAGAAGGTTGCTAGTCGACTGCTAGTCCGCGGCGTTCACCAGAGAGTGGGCGGCGCGGTCGAAGTAGTCCCAGAGCGTTGTCTCCAGCAGCGGAGGCAGCTCGAGCGAATCGACGGCGTAGCGCATGTGCTTGAGCCACACGTCTCGGTTGTGCGAGTTGATGGTGTACGGGTGGTGGCGCATGCGCAGGCGCGGGTGGCCGCGGCGCTCACCGTAGGTCTTGGGCCCGCCCCAGTACTGCTCCAGGAACAACTGCAGGCGCATCGCGGCCGGGCGAAGGTCCTCTTCCGGGTACATGGAACGGAATTCCGTGTCGGCGGCCACCGACTCGTAGAACTTTTCCGCCAGCTTCGCGAAGGTTTCGCGGCCGCCCACCTGCGCGTAGAACGTGCCCTCGTAGGCGGCCGGGTCGTGGTCGTCGTTGGGGGAGAGCTTGCCCTCGGGCAGGGCGTTGCTCAGCGAGGCGCCGACCGGACGCAGCTGTCCCACGGGCTCGCCGAAGCGGCCGCTGCTGGGCAGCAGCACCGGCTTGGGGGTTTGGATTGCTTCCGGCTGGATGTCGTTCACGGTGGCGTGGGTCCTTTCAGCTGCCGGTTCTCCCCGGCGTCGATTCTTCAATTATCCCCGGTTAACGGGCGCACCGGTGCAGGCTTTCGCGCAGGGCGTGGGCGGGCGGGGGAGAATCAGGCGCCCAGGTGCTTCACGGCCTCGCGCCGCGAGAGACCGCTCATGCGGCCTTGGTGGGCATCGACCCACGTGCGCACCCAGTCCGGGTCGGTCTTGGCGTACTGGCGCAGCGACCAGCCCAGGGCCTTGCGGATGAAGAACTCCGGATCCGCCAGGTTGCAGGCCAGCGCGTAGTCGAGCAGGCCGGTGTCGGTCCTTGTGCCCAGGTGCAGCTGCGCGATCATGGCCATGCGGCGCTTCCACATGAAGTCGTCGGTCGCCCAGTCCCGCAGCATCGGCTCGACGATCCCGGGGTGGGCGAGCAGGGTTTCCCCGTAACGGCGGGAGCAGCCGTCGACGATGTCCCACCAGGCGCCCTCGAGGATCATGCGCTCGTACAGCGGCAGGAAATCGAGCCTGCCCTTGCAGCTGCGGTGCGCGCAGAGTTCCGCGGCCGCGTACCAGTGTTCGCGGTGCGTGGCGTATTCCCACAGCTCGGTGGCGGCTTCCAGCCTGGCCTCGGCGGTGTCCAGGTCGAATTCGAGCGCGAAGTCCTTGGTGACGGCGCGGACCTGGGGGACCCGCACGCCGAGGAACGGCTGTTGGGTTTTCATGTAGGCCTGCTGGCCCGCCGCCCGGCCCTGCTCGATGTGCGGGACGAGCCGTTGGGTGAGCAGCTCGACGGTTCTTCCTGGCACCAAGCCGGGCACTGCCTAGGCTTCCGGGTTCACCGGTGCGTGGTGCACGGGGAAGTTGACGCTGCGGGCGATGAAGCACACCGAGTTGGCTTCGTGGTGCAGGGAGTCGGCCAGTTCGCGCTGGGATTCGTCGGCCAGGGTTACCTTCGGGTGCAGCGTGGCCTCGAGGAACTCGCCGCTGCCGTCGCGGTTCAGCCGCAAGGTGCCCGTGGCGGCGTCGTCGTACCCGGTGACAACCACCCCGTTCTTCACCGCGATGTGCAGGTAGGAGAGCATGTGGCACTGGCTGAGCGCGGCGAGCAGCAGCTGCTCCGGGTTCCAGCGGTCCCGGTCCCCGTGGAACGTCGGGTCCGCGGTGCCCGGGAGGTCGGGCAGCCCGTCGGCGGACACCACGTGGTCGCGGCCGTAGCCGCGGTAGCTGGCGGTGCCCTCGCCGCGGTTGCCGGTCCAGTGGATGGAGACGGAGTAGTTGTGTAAAGCCAGGTTCATGGTTCCATTCTCTTGCACGCCCGGGAAGTCCGCACAATTCGTGACCGATCCGCCGGCATGCGCGATCGGTGCGGACGGTGCGGACGGTGCAGTTCGGGGGAGGGACGGCTTGGGGCCGTGCGTTGTGCGCACGGCCCCTTGCGTTCTCCCTTGCGTGGTGCTCTGTGTTACTTGTCGGCGGCCTGGGCCGCGAGGGCGCGGACCACCCCGTCGCGGGCCTCGAGGACCAGGCGGCGCAGCGCCCGCGAGCCCTCGTCGAGGGTGCCCAGGAATGCGTCGGTCGCATCCAGGGTGGCCTGGCCGGTCTGCGCGGCCGGGTAGAGGCCGACGACGATCTGCTGGGCGATCTCGTAGCTCTTGGTGTCCCACACGGTGCGGGCCGCCTCGAAGTAGTCCTGCGCGTAGCCGGCGATCAGCGCGGCGTCGTGCACGCGGTTGAAACCGGTGATCGCGGCGCGCTGCTCCAGGTTGGACAGCTCCCCGCCCAGGATGCCCTGCCACGCCGCGGCCTTCGCCTCGGCCGTCGGGATGGCGGCCCTGGCGGTCTGCGCGGCAAGCTTGCCGTTGGCGGTGTTGTCGCGGGAGAGCTCGTCGTCGATCTCCTCCACGCCCACGCGGCCGCCCGCGGCGAGTGAGGACAGCAGCTCCCAGCGCAGGTCGGTGTCGACCTGCAGGCCCTCGAGCGCCAGCTCCCCTCCCAGCAGCGCGGCGACGGAATCGAGCTGCTCCGCCGAGCTGGCACGCAGGGCGAAGGCCTTGGTGAACTGCAGCTGCGAATCCGATCCGGCCGCCGCCTCGTTGGCCAGGGCCCACAGGCGGTCCGCGGCCAGAGTGCCGGCCTCCGCGGCGAAATCACGGTCGACGTAGAAGTCGAGGGTGGTGTTGAGCTGGCGCAGCAGCACCATGACCACCGAGGAGTCGGATTCGTGGCCGATGTTGTTGAGCACCAGGTCGACGTAGGCGCGTGCCGGGGTTTCGGCATCGCGCACCGCGTCCCAGGCCGCTCCCCAGATCAGCGTGCGCGGCAGCGAGGACTCGAAGTCCTTCAGGTGGTTGGTTGCCGTGGCCAGCGAGAGCTCGTCCAGGCGGATCTTGGCGTACGCCAGGTCGTCGTCGTTGACCAGGACCAGGGCCGGGCGCTTGAGCCCGATGACCGCCTCGACCGTGGTGGAATCGCCGGCGACGTCGAGTTCCTCGCGGTGCATGCGCACCAGCTTGCCGGCCTCGTCGAAGTCGTAGAAGCCGACGGCCAGGCGGTGCGGGCGGATCGTCGGGTACTCGGCGATCGCGCTCTGGGCGATCTCGAACCCCGTGATGGTGCCGTCCTCCTCGGTGGCGATCTGCGCGCGCAACGTGTTCACGCCCGCGGTCTCCAGCCACAGCTCGGACCACTTGGCCAGGTCGCGGCCGGAGGAATCCTCAAGCTCGCGCATGAGGTCCGGCAGCTCGGTGTTCTTCCAGGCGTGCTTGGCGAAGTAGGTGCGGACGCCCGCCATGAACTGCTCCTGGCCGACCCACGCCACCAGCTGGCGCAGCACCGAGGCGCCCTTGGCGTAAGTGATGCCGTCGAAGTTCACCTGCACGTCCTCGAGGTCGTTGATCTGCGCGACGATCGGGTGCGTGGAGGGCAGCTGGTCCTGGCGGTAGGCCCAGGTCTTCTCCATGATGTTGAACGTGGTCCAGGACTGGGTGAACTCGGTGTTCTGCGCCGCGGCCAGCGTGGACATGAACTCGGCGAACGACTCGTTGAGCCACAGGTCGTTCCACCAGCGCATGGTCACCAGGTCGCCGAACCACATGTGGGCCAGCTCGTGCAGCACCGTGACGGCGCGGCGTTCCACCATGGCATCGGTCGGGCGGGAGCGGAAGACGTAGGACTCGAGGAACGTCACGGCGCCGGCGTTTTCCATGGCGCCGGCGTTGAACTCGGGCACGAAAAGCTGGTCGTACTTCTCGAACGGGTAGGGGGTGCCGAACTGTTCCTCGAAGAACTCGAAGCCCTGGCGGGTGAGCGTGAAGATGTTCTCGGCGTCCAGGTGCTCCATGAGCGAGGCGCGGGCGAAGACGCCCAGCGGGATGGTGCGGCCGTCGCTGCTGGTCAGCTCGGAGCGCACGGACTGGTAGGGGCCGGCGATGAGCGCTGTGATGTAGGAGGAGATGCGCGCGGTCGGGGCGAAGGCCCACGTCTTGGCGCCCTCGTGGGCGGCAACCGGCACCGGGGTCGTGGCGTTTGAGATGACGTCCCAGTAATCCGGCGCGGTGACGGTGAAGGCGAAGGTGGCCTTCAGGTCCGGCTGCTCGAAGACCGCGAACATGCGGCGGGAGTCGGGCACTTCGAACTGCGAGTAGAGGTAGACCTCCTGGTCGACGGGGTCCACGAAGCGGTGCAGGCCCTCGCCGGTGTTCATGTACAGCGCGTCGGCGTCGATCACCAGGGTGTTTTCGGCGGCGAGGTTCGGCAGGGCGATGCGCACGCCGTCGGAAACCTCGGCCGGGTCAAGCTCCACGCCGTTGAGGTTCACGGAGCGGACGCTCGCGGTGACGGCGTCGATGAAGGTGGTGGATCCTTCGACGGCGCTGAAGCGCACGGTGGTGTGCGAGCCGAACACTGTGTCCGACCCGGTGAGGTTCAGGGCAACCTCGTAGGATTCGACGGTGATGAGGTCCGCACGGGTTTGTGCTTCTTCGCGGGTGAGGTTCATTCCTGGCATGGTGGACTCAGGCGCCTTTCGGTGGGGATATGAGGCAATCGGTGTTCGACGGCGGCGCGCCGCACCAAAACCGCAGGTGTGAAGCAAACCTTGAACATTGTGTCCATTCTCTCATTACCACCCCACGGCGCCGCAAGTGCATTTCACAAGTCGACGCCACTGTTTAGATAAGTGACATGGGATTGAACGTGGTGCTGCTTGGATACGGTGCGATCGGAAGGTCGCTGCACGGCATGCTGGCGCGGCATCCGGACCGGATTGCGGTCATCGGGGTGCTCGATGGCCGCGCTCCGAAAACCGCGGACGATGCCACCGGCACGCCGTTGCCGGTGCTCGATTTGGCCACCGCGCTCGGGTGCGCCGAGGTCATCGCCGAATGCGCTTCACCGGCCGCCGTGCGCGAGTTCGGCCCGGACATCATCGCCTCCGGCACCGACCTGCTCATCGCCTCGCTCGGCGCGCTGGTCGATCCGCGGCTGCGCGGCCTCGTCCTCGAGCGGGGGCCGGGCCGCGCCTACCTGACCACGGGTGCCATCGGGGGATTGGACCTGGTCCGGGCGTCCGCCGGAACCATCGACGCGATCGACCTGGACACCCGCAAGCCGCCGGCTGCGCTGCTGCATCCGGGACTGCCTGGGCCCCTGCGTGCCGGGATCGCGGCCGCGGCAACCTCGGGAGATCCGTGCACCGTTTTCAGCGGAAGCGTGGAGCGGGCCGTGGAGCTGTTCCCCTCCAACATCAACGTCGCCGCCGCACTGGCACTGGCCGCTGGCGGCTTCACCCGCGTGCACGTCACCATCACCGCCGACCCTGCGGCGACGCTGACCCGCCACGAGATCCGCATCCAGGGCAGCGGCGGCAACCACACCTTCTTGATCGGGAACGCAGCGGACCCAGAGAACCCGGCCACCAGCGCGCTGACCGCCCGCGCGATGGCCTCCGGCCTGCTGCGCCTGGCCGGGGCCGGCCCGCACTTCATCTAGCGGTGCCAACCTGCCGCACCGGCGTGCGGTACGGCGAGGGACCGACGAGCCCCTCCCGGGTCACGAACTTAGCGGCGCACCGTCGGTAAAGATAAGCTGGATCCGAACTTTCCCCACAAGCGTCTAAGGACATTTCACATGCGCGTTCACATCGCCACCGACCACGCAGGCCTCGAGCTCAGCGCCCACCTCATCGAGCACCTCGCGGCCAAGGGCTATGAGATGGTCGATCACGGTCCGACCGCCTACGACGCCGAGGACGACTACCCCTCGTTCTGCATCAACGCGGCCCTGGCCGTCGTCGCCGACCAGGCCGCCGGCCTCGACTCGCTGGGCATCGTGCTCGGCGGATCGGGCAACGGCGAGCAGATCGCCGCCAACAAGGTCGCCGGCATCCGTGCCGCCCTGGCCTGGAACCTTGACACCGCGCGCCTGGCCCGCGAGCACAACAACGCCAACGTCGTGGCCGTGGGCGGACGCCAGCACTCGCTGGAGGAGGCAACCGGCATCATCGAGGCGTTCCTGAACGAGCCGTTCTCCAACGTCGAGCGCCACATCCGCCGCATCGGCAAGATCGCCACCTACGAGACCACCGGCGAGGTCGTGGCCTAGCCAGGCCGCACGCACCATGCCCGAAGGCCACTCGGTACATCGACTTGCCCGCCAATTTGACGACGTCTTTGGCGGGCAGGTCCTTGCCGTGTCTTCGCCGCAGGGCCGCTTCGCACCCGCGGCGAAGCTGATCGACGGGCAGCAACTCGTGTCATCGCACGCCCACGGCAAGCAGCTGTTCCTGGGTTTCGGGAACGACCTGGTCCTGCGCGTGCACCTGGGCCTCTACGGGGCCTGGAGCTTCGGCGGGGACGAGCACTTCTCCGGCGCCTCCTCCATCGGCGCCCCGCGCCGCGTGGGCGAGTCGGAGCATGCCTCCGCCGCGGGCCAGGGACCGTATGAAGGCCCGCCGGAGCCCGTCGGCCAGGTCCGCGCCCGGTTGGTCTCCGCCCACGGCTGGGCGGACCTGCGCGGCCCCACCGCCTGCGAGGTCCTCACCGAAGCGCAGGCCGCCACGGTCCGGGCCAAGCTCGGTCCCGATCCGCTCATCGCGGCGGCCGGCGAATTCAACCTGGCCAAGGGCCGCGGCTCACGGGCGGAAATTACCGACGACAGCCGGGCCGCCAAGCAGGACTTCATCGCCCGGCTGGCAAAAAAGAAGACGCCGATCGGCACCGCCCTGATGGACCAGGCCCTGTTGGCCGGGGTCGGCAACATCTACCGCGCCGAGGCGCTCTTCCGCTGCAGCATCGACCCGTTCATGCCATGCAACGAGCTCTCCAAACCCAGTGCAGCGGCCCTGTGGGAGGACATCGTGTCCATCATGGAAGACGGCGTTCGCGACGGAAAGATCATCACCACCCGCCCCCAACACCGCTCTGCCCCGGGCCCGGTCTGGCCGGACAACGCGTATTACACCTACCAGCGCCAGCACCAACAATGCAGGCTGTGCGATGCCGGCATCGCCCTGATGGAAGTGGCCGGCCGCAAACTGTATTGGTGCCCTGGCTGCCAACCCAAGGCCCGCAAGCGCGTCAAGCGCTAGGCAATCTCCGGCGGACATCCCCCGGGATCCCGCGCGGATACGGGCTGGCGCGAGGCGCCGGGAGGGGACAGAACCTGTAGCCGAACACCCGGCGATTCCACACCGGGTTCGCCGGATTTGCGCTGGTTGGGTGTGGGTGCGGACTTGCGCAGTGACAAGGATCGGGACATTCGGAAGCGCCGATTTGCACACTTCGGAAATGTGGTGCTAAGGTTTTATCCGTTGCCACCGACAAGGTGAAACAACTCGGGGATGTAGCTTAATGGTAAAGCCTCAGTCTTCCAAACTGATTACGCGGGTTCGATTCCCGTCATCCCCTCCGAATTGAGAGCGGTTTAGTTTCTACGGAAACTAAACCGCTCTTTTTGTTTTCCATTCCAGATTCGACGTGCCGGGGATGCTGCCGTGCATGGAATGTTCCCATGCCAACCGCAAGTGCCCGGACCAAGGCAGTGCCGCTCTGGCCCTGTGCTCCGTTCGCCCCACGCACTTGTCTGCATCTCTGCGGGCCGGCCAATCGATCCGGGCGGCCGGACACTGCAGTGGATGATGTTGGACTTGCCATTCGCATTCCTGCTCTCGGTTCCGCGCACTGTTGCCCTGCCTAGATCGAGCCTCGGTGGGAACTCGGGCTTGGGCGGGGATGAATTCCTGCGTCGACTGTGTGCTTTTGCGGTTGCGCATCTTGCATGCATTTCCCTCTTCGTTTGGCGAGGGGGTCTGCGTGCACGAAATGCGAGCAAGTGGGCATTGCTCTACGTTCCATTGGCAGTCATCGTGCCTGCTGCCGTTTTGCCGCTTGCGGGCAGCGCGTCCATCGCCGTAGCCGTTCCTGCATTGCTGATCCTTGCGATGGCGGTATGGAAAGGCACCGGCAACAGGGCCGTGGCGCTTGGCACGTGCCACTATTCGATTCCGTTCTTTCAATGAAGCGTTTTCTGCCGGAGTCTGTTTCCGGCAGATCGACCTTGCCATCATGTTTTGCCACGCCACCGGCCAGGGAACGATCATTTTCGGTGTCGTCGTCACATTGCGGCAGCGCGGTGTCACGGCCGGACCGCTTCAGTGCGGGGGAGCGGGGCCGCTGGATACGTCCAATTCACCGAATTTGCGGTAACGCTCATCACAATCATCATGTGAAATGCGGTTTTTAGGTGCATTGTCGGCCTCCAGAAGCCGTTTTCGGGTCGAAATCCAGCGAAAACGGCGGCCTTGTGGCGGGCTGGATGCGTTCCTGGCGCAAAAAACCTTGAAATTCCGGTGTTCTTTGCCTCGAATTGGGTTTTCGGCAAACTCCTAGTATGTTTATTCCGCGCCGTCAACGAAATCCAAACTTCTGGTTGGCGGGCCGATTAGTAGAAACACGCAGGATCTGCATAGAATGTTTCTGCACTAATCGGGGTGTAGCTCAGCTTGGCTAGAGCGCGCGCTTTGGGAGCGTGAGGTCGCAGGTTCGAATCCTGTCACCCCGACTCTGTACCTTCAACCCCGCAACGGTTACCGTTGCGGGGTTGAAGTCCAGTTAGACCAAACATCACACACCAGGAGTACAACGCTGTGAAGAGCGCCGTCGAAAACCTCAACCCTACTCGGGTCAAGCTCACCGTTGAAGTTCCCTACGAGGAACTGAAGCCAAGCATTGACGAGGCGTACAAGACCATCGCCAAGCAGATCCAGGTTCCCGGCTTCCGTGCCGGCAAGGTTCCGTCGCGCATGATTGATCAGCGCGTGGGCCGTGGCTACGTCCTGGAGACCGCTATCAACGAGGGTATGAACGCCTTCTACCAGAAGGCCGTCACCGAGAACGAAATCGTTCCGCTGTCGCGTCCCGAGGTGGAAATCACTGAGACCCCGTCCGCAGAGGTTGCTGGCGAAGGCCAGCTCGCCTTCCAGGTCGAGATCGACATCCGCCCGAGCATCGAACTGCCGGAATACAAGGGTCTCGAAGTTACCGTTGAAGCCCTCGAGGCTGGCGACGAAGACATTGAAAAGGCACTTGAGGACCTGCGCGGCCGCTTCGGCACGCTCAAGACCATCGAGCGCCCGGCGGCCGATAACGACTTCATCACCCTTGACCTGGTTGCCAGCGTTGACGGCGAAGAAATCGATTCCGCAACCGGACTGTCCTACCAAGTCGGCTCCGGCACCATGCTCGAGGGCATGGACGAAGCAGTCACCGGCCTGTCCGCAGGCGAGGATGCAACCTTCGAAACCAAGTTGGCCGGCGGCGAGCACGCAGGTGCCGACGCTCAGGTCAAGGTCACCGTTACCGCCGTCAAGGAGCGCGAGCTTCCTGAGGCCAACGACGACTTCGCACAGCTGGCTTCCGAATTCGACACCATGGCCGAATTGCGCGAATCCCTCGCCAAGGACGCAGCCGAGTCCAAGGTCATGGAGCAGGGCGTTGAAGCCCGCGACCTCGTTCTCGAGAAGCTGATGGCCCTCGTTGAGGTTCCGGTTCCGGAATCCGTCATCACCGAGCAGGTTGAGCAGCACTTCGAACAGGGTGCGCACAACGAAGGTGAAGAGCACGACACCGAAGAGCACCGCACCGAGGTTCGCGCAAACACCGAAAAGGCCTTCAAGAACGAGATCGTCCTGGACGCCGTTGCAGAAGCAGAGAAGATTGGCGTTGCCCAGTCCGAACTGATCGACTACATCGTTCAGACCGCAGGCCAGTACGGCATGGATCCGAACCAGTTCGCCCAGATGCTCGACGGTGCCGGCCAGGTTCCGATGCTGGTTGGCGAAGTTCGCCGCCGTAAGGCACTTGCCAAGGTCCTGGAACTGGCAGTCGTCACCGACTCCAAGGGCAACGTCGTTGACCTGAGCTCGTTCGTCAGCGCCGAAGGTGAAGAGGGCTCCGCGTCTTCGGCATCGTCCGCTTCCTCCGCCTCCTCGGCTTCGGCAGCATCCGCAGAGTAACTCCTGCACCGCCCAGGCGGTAAGTTTTTCCCGATCGCGGGGTCACCATTGGTGGCCCCGCGATCGTTCTTTAAGCCCACGGCGATGGGCCGGGCGCAGGCCATGCGCCGACAGCGAACAGTTGCCAATGAACTCCCAAAGTGGCTGGCCAAGGCAGTAATGTTCAAAGAAGTAAAGAGCCAGTGGCCCGACAGACAGAACGTCGGGCGACGGCATCACGGAGAGGTATCAGAACATGTCCAGTGACTCCCGCACTCCCACTATGGCTTCGGTTGACCCGGCCGCACGTGAGGACTACATCTACAATCGACTCCTCAAGGAGCGGATCATCTGGCTCGGCTCGGAAGTCCGAGACGACAACGCGAACGCCATTTGCTCGCAGTTGCTCCTGCTCTCCGCGGAGGACCCGGAGAAGGACATCTACCTGTACATCAACTCCCCGGGTGGGTCCATCACCGCGGGCATGGCGATCTACGACACCATCCAGTACATCCCCAACGACGTGGTGACCGTGGCAACCGGCCTTGCCGCTTCCATGGGCCAGTTCCTGCTGTCCTCGGGCACCCCGGGCAAGCGCTACGCCACCCCGAACGCCCGTATCCTGATGCACCAGCCTTCCGGCGGCATCGGCGGCACGGCCTCAGACATCCGCATCCAGGCGGAACTGATCCTTCACATGAAGAAGGTCATGAGCGAGCTGACGGCCGCGCAGACCGGCCAGACCGTTGACACCATCCTCAAGGACAACGAGCGCGACAAGTGGTTCACGGCCACCGAGGGCCTCGAGTACGGCTTCTTTGACCACATCGCCCAGTCCTCCGGCATCGTCTCCGGTGGCGGCGGGGTCGCGAAGTAACGCGACGGAATCCGGCAGACCCAACTGATTTCCCAGGAGAAACGATGAATTTCACCCCGCACGCCACCTCCGGCGAAATGCCTTCGGCACGCTACATCCTTCCGCAGTTCGAGGAGCGCACCCCCTACGGGTTCAAGCGCCAGGATCCGTACGCGAAGCTCTTCGAAGACCGCATCATCTTCCTCGGTGCACAGGTCGACGACGCGTCCGCCGATGACGTCATGGCCCAGCTGCTTGTGCTCGAGTCCATGGACCCGGAACGCGACATCACCCTGTACATCAACTCGCCGGGCGGCTCGTTCACCGCGATGACGGCCATCTACGACACGATGCAGTTCATCCGCCCCGAGGTCCAGACCGTGTGCCTCGGCCAGGCTGCCAGCGCTGCAGCGGTATTGCTTGCAGGCGGTGCACCGGGCAAGCGCCTGGCGCTTCCCAACGCACGTATCTTGATCCACCAGCCGGCCATGGGCGGCGGGGAGCGCGGCACCGCGTCTGACCTGCAGATCCAGGCCGAAGAAGTCATGCGCATGCGCGCCTGGCTGGAGACCACGCTGGCCGGCCACAGCAACAAGACCGCGGAAGAGGTCGGCAACGACATCGAACGCGACTTGTACATGACGGCAGAGGAAGCAAAGGTATACGGCCTGATCGATGAGGTTCTTACCCCGCGTAAGATCAAGTCGCAGGCCATCTCGCACTAATCGGGTGCATGCAATGGGCGGTTCGTGGGGTGTGAAATTCGCACCACGGACCGCCCGTTCGCCCATTCCGACGCTCCTCTGTCATAGAGTTAAGACAGTTCAGCATTTCCGGTTCTCTTGGACCGGTCTTACCGGTACCAGATAAGGGGACCAACACTATGGCACGCATGGGTGAAGGGTCTGATCTGCTCAAGTGTTCCTTCTGTGGGAAGAGCCAGAAGCAGGTTCGCAAATTAATCGCCGGGCACGGTGTCTACATCTGCACCGAGTGCATTGAACTTTGCAACGAAATCATCGAAGAAGAACTTGCCGAGGTTGAAGAGGGAGCTTCCTTCGAGCTTCCCAAGCCCAAGGAAATCTTCGACTCGTTGCAGGAATACGTGATTGGCCAGGAGGGCGCCAAGCGTTCGCTGGCCGTTGCCGTCTACAACCACTACAAGCGCATCCAGGGCGGAGCGGCGGCCAAGCCGGTTTCGGCGCTGTCCGATGCCAATTCGCTGGACGAAGTCGAGGTGGCGAAATCCAACATCCTGCTCATCGGCCCGACCGGTTGCGGCAAGACCTACCTCGCCCAGACCCTGGCCCGCCGACTCAACGTGCCCTTTGCGGTTGCGGATGCCACGGCGTTGACCGAGGCCGGCTACGTGGGCGAAGACGTCGAAAACATCCTCCTCAAGCTCATCCAAGCGGCGGACTACGATGTGAAAAAGGCCGAGCAGGGCATCATCTACATCGACGAAATCGACAAGATTTCCCGCAAGAGTGAGAACCCCTCGATCACCCGCGACGTATCGGGCGAAGGAGTGCAGCAGGCGCTGCTGAAAATCCTCGAAGGCACGGTCGCCGCGGTGCCGCCGCAGGGCGGCCGGAAGCACCCGCACCAGGAATTCATCCAACTGGACACCACAAATGTGCTGTTCATTGTCGCGGGCGCCTTCGCCGGACTGGAGGAGATCATCTCTTCGCGTGCCGGACGCAAGGGAATCGGTTTCGGTGCACCGCTCTCGGCGCTCAAGTCAGAGGAAGCCTCGTATTCGGACGTCCGGCCCGAGGACTTGTTGAAGTTCGGGTTGATTCCCGAATTCATCGGCCGCCTCCCGGTCATCAGCACCGTGGAAAAGCTCGACCGCGCTGCCTTGATCAAGATCCTCAGCGAGCCGAAGAACGCCCTGATCAAGCAGTACCAGAAGATGTTCAGGATGGATGGGGTCGAACTCACCTTTGAATCCGGCGCCCTCGAGGCAATTGCCGACCTGGCACTGGCCCGTGCCACCGGTGCCCGCGGCCTTCGTGCGATACTTGAGGAAACCCTCAGTGCCACCATGTTCGAGATGCCCAGCCGCGACGACGTCGCGGAGGTCATCATCACGGCCGATGTCGTGGTCAACGGCGCCGAACCCACGTTGATTTCCGAGCAACTTGCCGTCAAACGCGGCAAAAAGTCAGCCTGATTTTCATCACAGCTTGAAGCCCGCACATACTTGCGCGGGCCACCCGAGTCCACAAAGGAGCAAAGCACTTGTCCGAAAAAACCCGTGTCGATTTTTGGTTCGATCCCGCCTGCCCATTCGCCTGGGCCACCTCGCGTTGGGTGCTGGAAGTCGAAAAGGTCCGTGACGTTGAAGTCGCATGGAACGTCATGTCGCTGGCAGTGCTCAACGACGGCCGCGAAGGCCTGAGCGAACAGTACCAAGAGCTCCTTGCCAAGGCCTGGGGTCCGGTACGTGTGATCATTGCCGCAGCTGAGGCGCACGGCGAGGAAGTCATCGGCAAGTTGTACACGGCCATGGGTGAGCTGCTGCACCACGAAAAGGTTAGCGACTACGACGAGGTCATCTCCCGCGCACTTGAAACCGTGGGGCTCCCTGCGGAGCTTGCTGCCGTTGCTTCGACCGCCGACTTCGACGACGCCCTGCGCGTCAGCCACGACAAGGGCATCTCCCAGGTCGGCCAGGACGTGGGAACCCCGATCATGTCGTTGAACGGCACCGCATTCTTCGGCCCGGTCATCACCCGGGTGCCGGCCGGCGAAGAAGCGGGAACAATGTTCGACGCCACGGTGACGCTGGCAGCCTACCCGCACTTCTTCGAGCTCAAGCGCAGCCGCAACGAGCGCCCGGAGTTCAGCGTCAACTAGCCGGAAAAAGCCGTCAAGAGGCAGTACATATAGGAATTACCGGCAAGGGCTGGGGTGGAGCACAAAGTTCCGCCCCAGCCCTTGCCCGTACCTGCCGGAGTGCGTATAAAAGATATACGCATCACTACCGGAATGATGCCGAACGAAAACCAAAGACGCAGAGACGTGGTCGTGGAATCTCTTCGAACACGGTTGTAGCAGCGATACAACAAGACCTACGTACCAAGGATTTCGTCCGGTTCTCGAATCATCGCTGAAAGAGAACCTGCCGAGTCGAAGCCCCTCCGACATAAGTGTTTGTTGGCCGAAGGGGCTTCCCCTCTGTCCGCCGCAGGGTGGGCGGAAACGGGGATGCTCCACCGGTGCAGAAACACCGAGGTCGGTGACCGCGCCACATGGCGGTCACCGACCTCGGTGTTTTTTGTTGCGGCCGTGCAGTTGTGGCTAGGCCTGGACAGGTTCCTCGGCCGAAGCCAACACGACATCGTTGACGGTGATCGAGCCTTCGGCCGCAACCAGTGTCAGGTCCTTGGCATTGCCGGCGGCCAACAGGTCGCCGAGGCCGCGGCGCAGCAACTCAAGCTGGGCCTCGGGTGCCGAAACGACGCCGCTGAGAACCTCGGTGCGCTGCTTGACCTTCGCCTCGGACTTGGCCTTGCGGATGCCCGAGAGCGCCTCGCCGACGATCGGAAGCACCGCGGTGTCCGCGCCTGCAACTGCGTCGGCCAGGTGGGCCGAGCTCGGCCATTCGGCGCGGTGCACCGAACCTGCACGCCACCAGCCCCAGACCTCTTCGGTTGCGAACGGCAGGAACGGGGCGAACAGGCGAAGCACGGCATCAAGGGTGGTGGCCAGGGCGGCGAGCACGGAGGCCTGTTCCTCCTCGCCGCGGGCGCCGTAGGCGCGGTCCTTGATGAGCTCAACGTAGTCGTCGGTGAACGACCAGAAGAACGACTCGGTGATGTCCAGCGCGCGGGCGTAGTCGTAGGCGTCGAAGGCGCGGGTGGCGTCGTCGATGACCTGCGACAGGCGGGCGAGCACGGACTTGTCCAGGCCGTTGGTGATGACCGAGGCGTCGCCGGTGACGACGTTGGCCTGGGTTGCACCGAGGTTCAGCACGAACTTTGAGGCGTTGAGGATCTTGATCGCCAGGCGGCGGCCGATCTTCATCTGGTTGATCTCGTACGCGGTGTCGGCACCCAGCTTGGCGCTGGCGGCCCAGTAGCGCACGGCATCGGATCCGTAGTCGTTGAGCACGTCGGTGGGGACCACCACGTTGCCCTTGGACTTGGACATCTTCTTGCGGTCCGGGTCAAGGATCCAGCCGGAGATCGCCGCGTGCTTCCACGGGGCAACGTCGTGTAGCGCATCGGCACGCACTGCGGAGGAGAAGAGCCAGGTGCGGATGATGTCGTGGCCCTGCGGGCGCAGGTCGAACGGGAAGACCTTGTTGAAGAAGTCCTCCTCGCGGGACCAGCGGCCCACAATTTGCGGGGTCAGCGAGCTGGTGGCCCAGGTGTCCAGCACGTCGGCATCTCCGATGAAGCCGCCGGCGACGTTGCGCTGGGACTCATCGAAGCCCGGGGCCGCGTCCGCAGCCGGGTCGACCGGAAGCATCTCGTCGGTCGGCAGGATCGGGTTCTCGTAATCCGGGTCGCCCGCGGCGTTCAGCGGGTACCAGACCGGCACCGGAACGCCGAAGAAGCGCTGGCGGGAAACCAGCCAGTCGCCGTTCAGGCCGGAGATCCAGTTCTCGTAGCGCGAGCGCATGAAGGACGGGTGGAATTCGATCTGCTCGCCGCGGGCGATCAGGCGTGCTCGGCGGTCCTCGTCGCGGCCGCCGTTGCGGATGTACCACTGGCGGGAGGAGACGATCTCCAGGGGCTTGTCGCCCTTTTCGAAGAAGTTCACCGGGTGGGAAATCTTCTTCGGCTCGCCGTCGAGCAGGTTCGCGGCGGCGAGCAGCTCGACGACGCCCTCCTTGGCGGAGAACACGGTCTTTCCGGCGATCGCGGCGTAGGCCTCGCGGCCGGCCTCGGTGGTGATCCACTCCGGGATCTCGGCGATGACGCGTCCGTCGCGGCCGATGATGGCGCGGGTCGGCAGCTGCAGTTCGCGCCACCAGGTGACGTCGGTCAGGTCGCCGAAGGTGCAGACCATCGCGATGCCCGAGCCCTTGTCGGCCTTCGCCAGCGGGTGCGGGTAGACGGTGACGGGCACGTCGAAGAGCGGGGAGGTGACGGTCTTGCCGAAGAGCGGCTTGTAGCGCTCGTCGTCCGGGTTCGCGACCAGACCGGCGCAGGCCGCCAGCAGTTCCGGGCGGGTGGTCTCGATGAAGATCTGCGTGCCGTCTTTGGCGGTGAACGGGTAGCGGTAGTACGCGCCCGGCATCTCGCGGTCCTCGAGCTCGGCCTGGGCCACGGCGGTGCGGAACGTGACGTCCCACAGCGTCGGTGCCTCGGACATGTAGGCGTCGCCGGCGTTCAGGTTCGCCAGGAAGGCCCGCTGGGACACGGAGCGCGACACGTCGTCGATGGTGCGGTAGGTCAGGTCCCAGTCGACGGACAGGCCCAGGGTGGAGAAGAGGTGCTCGAAGACCTTCTCGTCCTCGACGGCCAGTTCCTCGCACAGCTCGATGAAGTTCTTGCGGGAGACGACGTCCCAGTCGCGCTGGTTCTTCGCGGGGGTGGCCGGCGGGCGGTAGCCCTCGACGTAGGAGTAGGTCGGGTCGCAACGCACGCCGTAGTAGTTCTGCACGCGGCGTTCGGTGGGCAGGCCGTTGTCGTCCCAGCCCATCGGGTAGAAGACGTTCTTGCCCTGCATGCGCTGGTAGCGTGCCAGCACGTCGGTCTGCGTGTAGGAGAACATGTGTCCCACGTGCAGCGAACCGGAGGCCGTCGGCGGGGGAGTGTCGATCGAGTAGACCTGCTCGCGCGTGGTCTGCGGGTTGAACTTGTAGGTTCCCTCGGCACGCCAGCGGGCGTCGAGGCGTTCCTCCAGGCCCTCCAGTGCGGGCTTGTCGGGAACGGAAACTGTTGCGGGCGTGTCTGTGCCCAAGGTGTCTTCTGCCATGTGTTCCATTCTTCCATGTCCGCGCCGTTACCCCCAGTCGGGGCGGGGGTGGTGCGCGCCACATGGGTTGGTCGTCTGGCGGCCGTGGCACAAGGCGCCCGCACCGTGGCCGGTTGGCCGGGTGCGGGTGCCTTGGTGCCCAGGGCGGGGTGCAGGTTACGGGGCGATCCAGAACGTGGTTTCCCCGGGGACCTGGGCCAGCACCGAGGCGGATGTTCCGCTGGAAAGCACGATCCTCGCCGGGTCGATGCCGGCCGGAAGCTCCTGCGGCGCATCGCCGAAGTTGGCAAGCACCGCCCAGCCGTTGGGCCGGACATAGTGGGTTAGCGCCTCGCCGGGTTCGGAAACCCAGGACAGGGATTCCCCGGTTTGCAGGGTGCGACGCAGGGCGAGCGCCTCCCGGTAGAACTCGAGGGTCGAGCCGGGCACGCCCGCCTGCGTGGCCGCCGAATGGTCCGCGAACCACTCGGGTTGCGGCAGCCAGGGGGAACCGCCGAACCCGAAATCGGTTGCCGCGGAATCCCACGGCAGCGGCACGCGGCATCCGTCGCGGCCCTTGACCTTGTTGCCGGTGCGGAACCAGGTGGGATCCTGCAGGGATTCGGCGGGCAGGTCGGCGACCTCCAAGAGGCCGAGTTCCTCGCCTTGGTACAGGTAGGCGGATCCGGGCAGCCCCAGCATGAATGCCGTTGCGGCGCGCGCCCGGCGCAGGCCGCGCTCGGTTCCCGGTGCCGGGGTGCTGCCGCCGGAAAGCAGCCAGGATTCAAGCCCCGCCTGGTCGGTGCCGTCGGGCAGCGCGTATCGGGAAGGATGGCGGATGACGTCGTGGTTGGAGAAGACCCAGGTGGAGGACGCACCGGAGGCCTCGGCCTCGGCCAGGCAACGGGTGACGATGTCGCGGAACGCGGTGGCGTCGAAGGGTGCCTGCAGCAAATCGAAATTGAACGCCTGGCCCAGGCCCGTGGGGTGGGCATAGCGCAGCCGGCGATGGGTGAATGGCACCCAGGCCTCGGCCACCGCTGTGCGCGGGGGATCGTACTCGTTGAGCACGCTTCGCCAGCCCGCATAGATCTCGTGGACCTCGTCGCGGTCAAAGAGCACGTCGGTGCCGTCGTCCACCTTGATCTCCAGCGACGGCTTGGAGCGCAGCGGCAGCTTCATGTCCTTGACCAGCGCATGGGCGACGTCGACGCGGAAACCGTCCACGCCGCGGTCCGCCCAGAAGCGGAGCGTGGCGTGGAAGTCCTCGCGCACCTCCGGGTTGTCCCAGTTCAGGTCCGGTTGTTCGGAGGCGAAAAGGTGCAGGTACCACTGACCCGGCTTGCCCGCATTTTCCCCGGCGACCTCGGTGACCCGGGTCCAGGCCGGTCCGCCGAAGTGCGAGGGCCAGTCCGAGGGGGGCAGTTCCCCGTTTTCGCCCAGTCCGTCGAAGAAGTGGTAGCGAGCGCGTTCGGGGGAGCCCGGCGCCGCCGCAAGGGCTGCCTTGAACCATTCGTGGCGGTTGGAGCTGTGGTTGGGCACCACGTCGGCGATGACCTTGATGTTTGCCGCGTGTGCGGCGCCGACCATCGCGTCAAAGTCGTCCAGGTTGCCCAGCCGCGGATCCACGTTGCGGTAGTCGTCTACGTCGTAGCCGCCGTCGGCAAGGGCGGAGGGGTAGAACGGGGAAAGCCAGATCGCGTCGATGCCCAGCTCCGAGAGGTAGCCGATGCGGGAGGTGACGCCGGAGATGTCGCCCATCCCGTCGCCGTTGGAGTCGGCGAAGCTGCGCGGATAGATCTGGTAGACGGCGGCCTGTCGCCACCAATTTGCGTCGAGCGCGGTGGTTGAAACGTTCTCGTTCATTATTTGATGGATCCTCTCATGACACCGGAAATAACCCAGCGTTGTGCGAATAGGTAGACAAGGAGCAGTGGCGCCATCGCCATCAGGTAAGAGGCGAAGGCGGTGGAGTAGTCGGTGTTGAACTGGCTCTGGAAGACGTACTGGACCAGCGGGAGCGTGCGGGTGGCGGGATCGGAAAGGATCACCAGGGGCAGCAGGAAGTCGTTCCACGCCCATAGGCAGGTCAGGATTCCGACCGTCGCATTCATGGGGGTCAGCAGCGGGAAGATGACCTTCCAGAAGCTGGTCCAATGGCTGGCCCCGTCCATGATCGCGGCCTCCTCGAGTTCCGGGGGGATCGACTTGATGAACGCGGTGTATACGAAGATGTTGAAGCTCAGCCCGTAGACCGTGTAAAGGAGGAACAAACCGACAGGGTTGTCCAGGCCCAGAAGCGCGGTTTCCTTGGTCACCGGAAGCATGATGATCGGGAACGGGACAAAGAGTGCGGCGATGAAGAAGTAGTACAGCGCCTTGAAGAACGGTCGATTCATGTTCCGTGCAATGGCGTACGCGACCATGGAATTGGTGATGATCGTCAGGACCACGGCAGAGGCCGTGACGATTCCGGAGACCAGCAGGGCGTTGGGGAAATCCGTTAGTTCCCATGCCTTGGAGAAGTTCTCGGGGTGAATGCTCGTGGGCAGCTCAAATCCCGTTCCACCGAGCTGGTCCGGGGACTTCAGTGCCGTGACCACGGTGAAGTACAACGGTATGAGTACCGTCAGCGAGAGCACTGCCACCAAAACGGTGACAGGAACATTGACATTGGAGGTTCTTCGTTTCTTGGGCGGGCCCTGCTGCGGTTCAGGCCCGGATTTCTGTTCGCGGTCCACTGCCCGCCGGGTCATGTTTTGCGTGCTCACGAGAAATCGGCCTCCTTGCGTTGTAGGGTCCGCATTTGCAGCAGTGACAGAACCACGATGACGATCAGGTACACCACGGAGTTGGCCATTTGGTAGCCGTATTCCCCGCCCTGGAACCCTCCCCGGTAGATGACCATCGCCACGGATTCCGTGCTGGTTCCGGGGCCACCGCCGGTCAGTGCAACGATCTGGTCGAAGGCCTGCAGGAAGCCCTTGAGCGCCAGGACCATGTTGATGGTGAAGAACGCGGAAATCATGGGAAACGTGATGGAGGTGAATTGCCGCCAGTGCGACGCCCCGTCGATGCTTGCCGCCTCATAGAGTTCCGCCGGAACCGTTTGCAGCCCCGCCAGGTAGATGATCACGCTAAAGGCGATGGACTGCCAGGCGGTCACCCCGACAATGCCCAGCCAGGCAAGATCGGGATTGGTGAGAATCGATGTGGAGAGCCATTCGATGCCAAGGGCCCGGCCGACGAGCGGCAGGTTGTTGGACAGCAGGTAGTTGAAGACGTAGCCGACGATCAGCACCGACAGCACATTGGGGATGAAGAAGATCCCGCGGAAGGCAGTCTGGAACTTGATTTTCGCATTCAGCAGCAGGGCGATGAAAAGCGCGCCGATGTTCACCACGATCGTCGCGGTGACGGCGAAAAGGAAGGTGAACCCGTAGGAGGAGAGGATCCTGTCGTCCCTGAAGAGGTTCACGTAGTTCTGAAGGCCGACGAAGTCCCATTCGCCGTAGCCCGCATAGTTGGTGAAGCTGTAGAAGATTCCGGTCAACGCCGGAACCGTGTGAAGCACGACGAAGAGCAGGAGGGCCGGGACCACCATCCAATAGAACGTTCGGTTCACGGTTTGGCTTCGGAGTTTGTTCTTGGCCGGGCCGGTGGCGAGGCGTGGTACGCTCATGGTCATTCTCCTTTCTTCGTTGAGGTTCGTGCAGCGGCCTTGGCGAATTCGTTGTCTGCCCGGTGGAGGAACGCAGCGGTGTCGCCGTCAAGCATGAACTGCTGCAGCATTGCCGTGAACGGAATACTGGTGGGGACCTGGTGGTCGAAGTAGCCGATCAGGCGGCCCTCGCCGAAAATGTCCTGGACCCCCTCCAGGGCGGGATCCGCAATGGATCCGGCATCCGCAAGCGGCACGATTGCGGACTGTGCCGTGGTATAGGCCTTCATCGCCTCGCTGCGCATCAGGAACTCGATGAAGGCCGCTGCTTCCTTTGGATGCTTTGTCTCCCGTCCCATCGCAAGCGTGACGTCGACGCCCGTGACCAGTGTTGTCTCGGCGGGGTTGTTGGTGGTCGGGTACGGGAAGGACGCGATCCTTGCCTCGGGGTTGGCTGCCCGGATCGCGGGAATCGCGAAACTGCCCTGCAGGTACATGGCCGATTTGCCCGCGGCAAAGGCCGCATTCCCGTCGCTGTAGCCGGCGCTGTCGGCACCGGGCTGGCGGTAGCCGAAGAGTTGCTTGAGCTTTTCGGCCGCTTCCTTCCCGTCTTTGGCGAATCCATGCGTGCCCGTCTGCGGGGTCCACGCTGCGGCGCGAATGTCTTCAAAGAATCCCCTGGGCTGCAGATTCCCGGCAAGGTTTACATAGGTGGGCAGGACCGTCCACGCGTCCTTGAGGGTCATGTAAAAGGGGGCAACGCCGTTGGCCTTGAAGGTTTCTGCCGCGGCAATGAGCTCATCCCAGGTGCGCGGTATCTCGACGTTGTGCTTGGCGAAAATATCGGGGTTGTACAGGATCGCGCTGGCGTTGTTCGCAAAGGGCAGACCATTGGTCTCGCTGCCGTGGCAGGTCCCCAAGGAGTTCAGGATTTCTTGGACCTCCGGTTTGACACGCGAAGCGGAGGGAAACGCCGAAAGGTCGGCAAACACGCAGGATGCAGCCAGATCGGCGAAATTTCCGTTGCCGTTGAGCGTGAGCACGTCGGGGGTCTTGCCCTTGACCAGCAGGGTGCGGATGGCGGTGTCGGGGTCGGGAACGGCGTTGATGACCACGTCGATATCCGGGTTCTGCGCCTCGAATTCGGAGACAAGGGCCTTGAATTCGGCGACCGCCTCCGGCTTGAACTGGAAGAAGTCCAACTTTACGCGGGCTTGCTCGGCCGGGGCGCAGGCGGCCAACGAGGTTCCCAGCGCCACGGCAAGGCAGGCGCCGGTGATTCGGCGCCATCTTGCCGTGCGGGATTTTTCGGTGTTCACGGGTGCTCCTTATGCCTCGTGGCGATCAAGCATGATCAGTACCGATTGTTCGGGGAACAGCACCGGGGACTGCATCCCCGTTGTTTCCAGGACTGTGCCGCTTAGGACATGCGAGATTTGCGCCCAGGAAAGCGCTGACTGCCCGTTGCCCACCGCGTCGTTCAACGGTTCGCTCAGCCGCACCCGGTACTTGGCATGGGGGTCCAGCCCCGGCAGGGTGAACCTTCCGGCGGGGTAGGTGATGGATGCCTCGCGCAGCGTGAAGGCAAAGACGGCACGGGAAGCGTCGGTGGCAACCACGCCGCGGATGTCGATGGCCGGGTCCGGGTGGTCCGCATGGACGCTGTCCCCGCCGTGGAACAGGCCGCGGTTTTCCTTGTGGAAGTCCACCCACCGTGCCAGCTCGGCGCACAGCTTTTCGTCGATCCCTGCGATGTTCCATTCGATCCCGAAGTGCCCGAAGATTGCTGTGCGCGCCATGAAACCGAGGTCGTGCTTGCGTCCGGTGGAGTGGGATCGCGGTCCGCCGATGTGGGCGCCCAAGAGTTCGTAGGGGACCAGCAGGTTGGTGTTTTCCTGGTTGTCGAGGCGCTCGATCGGATCGATGCAGTCGGAGGTCCAGATGCGATCGGTGTGTTCGAGGATGCCCAGGTCGACGCGGGCGCCGCCGGATGCGCAGCTTTCAATTTCAAGGTGCGGGTGCCTGGACTTGAGCTCGCCCAGCAACCGGTATAGCGCCAGGGTGGTTTCACGGACCGCCGCGGTTCCGCTGTCCGCGTGGGATGCCTCGAGCAGATCGCGGTTGTGGTCCCACTTGATGTAGGAGATGGGGTATTGCGTGAGCAGGCTGTCGATGCGTTCGAGAAGGTATGTGTAGCAGTCGGGATGGGCCATGTTCAGGACCTGTTGCTGGCGTGCGCTGACCGGCCAGCGGTCGGCCGTGTGAAGGATCCAGTCGGGGTGGCTGCGTGCCAGGTCGCTGTCCGGGTTGACCATTTCGGGTTCGAACCAGAGCCCGAACTCCATGCCGAGTCCCGCGACATGGTCGATGATCGGGGACAGGCCCTGCGGCCAAACGGCCGGGTCGACAAACCAGTCGCCGAGGCCTGCGGTGTCGTCGCGGCGACCGTTGAACCAGCCGTCATCGAGCACAAAGCGTTCAACGCCCACGACGGCGGCCTGGTCTGCAAGCTCCTTGAGGGTCTGCAGGTCGTGGTCGAAGTACACCGCCTCCCAGGTATTGAGGGTGACGGGACGAGGCGTGCGGGGATGCTGGGGTCTTGCCCGCAGGTCACGGTGGAAACGGGCCGAGAGCTGGTCGAGGCCATGCCCCCAGGAGCCGAATGCCCACGGGGTGCTGTAGCTGCCGCCCGGTTCAAGGCTGAGTTCCCCGGGCAGCAGCAGTTCCCCGGCGGTGATGAAATTGTCCGAAGTGATGGTCCGCTCGGCGCTCAACCGGTGGTTGCCGCTCCAGGCCAGGTGCACGCCGTGGACCAGGCCCGAACGGTGCGCAAAACGGGCTTCTCCGGCCAGCATCAACAGGCTGGCGTCGGCGCCGGGGCGGCCGCGTCGGCTTTCCCGCACGTGCGAGCCGATCGTCAGGGGGCGGCGCTGGGCGCTGCGCTCCTTGAGGTGGCGGCCGGTGCTGTCCTGGATCGTCGTGGCGGTGTGCGGGAGCGGAAACACGACGGAGAGCCTGTTGACCAGGTAGGCGTCGGATCCGGTGTTCGTCAGGGTGTGGCGCTGGGAGAGTATGCCGTTTGCGCTGAGTTCGAGCTCGGTGACCAGCTTGAGGTGCGCGACCGGGTCATCGGCACTGATGGACAGGCCGTGCTCGCTGGCTTGAATCCCTTTGGTGGTCAGTGCGGTGGCCCAAGACCGGGACGCTCGGTGGCCCTCGAGCGCCGGACCGTGCTGCCATCCGAAGCGTTCCTGGGGGAAAACGTCCAACCGGGCAGGCTGGTCGATCCCGCCGGAGACGCGTTGCGGGCGGGCCGCGCTTGCAAGATCCTGCAGCTCGCTTTCGTTGAGCTCACCGGTGTCGGGGCCCCAATGAATGATCGTTGGCATTCCGGCGGTGGTCGCGTCGAGGATGACTGAAGTGCCGCCGCGGTGGAGCTGATGGTACGGAGCGAATGGCTGGGCTGTGGAGGTCATTGATTATTTTTACTCCAAAACTAATCGGTGTGTCAAGCGCCACAATTGCCGTCGGGAAGTGTCAGCCAGCAGTCGGGTGTGCAAGTGCGGAGGGGATTTTCGGCGGGTTGGATCGATAATTATGACCAAAATGAAATAAACTGTTCGCATGTCAACGGAAGCCGCAACCAGTAGCGACAAAGCACCCGCGCGTAGTTGGTCCGTCGGGCCTCAAGACCAACGGGCGCTATTGCTCAGTGAACCGGAGCTGGAAGTGGCGCGGGCGATTCTGATCCATGGCCCCAGCTCGCGCGGAGAGCTCTCGCAGCGACTGAAGCTCAGTCCCGCAAGCCTGACCCGTCTGAGCAAGCCGCTGCTGGATGCGGGAATCGTGCGCGAGAGCGACCTGATTCTCGACGGAAGCGTCGGACGCCCCATCCGATTGCTCGATATCCGCCAGGAGGCCAGGTTCTTCGTTGGCATCAAGATCACCGGCAAGATGGCGCAAGGCGTGCTCACCGACCTGCGTGCCAATTCCCTGGTCAGTGGTGCGCGCGAACTTCCGGCCCGCGAGGTGGGGGACGTGCTCGATGCCCTGGTGGACCTGATCGGCGATCTCTGCTCGCGAGCGGGCCGGCAAGTCTCCGGGGTCGGCATATCCATCGGCGGCCAGATATCCGGAGGGGTTCTCGTCGAGCGCGCGCCGTTCCTGGACTGGCGCAATGTTCCGCTGGGAGACCTGCTGGGTCAGCGCACGGGCCTGCCGGTGCTGGTCGAAAACGACGTGACCGCGCTTGTCGCTGCCGAACAGTGGTTCGGCGTGGGACGCGAGGTGGCGGATTTCGCCGTGGTGACGATCGGCGCCGGTGTCGGGTACGGATTGGCCATGCACCGGCAGGTGGTGCGCGGACGGGACACGGGTCTGGGCCTGGGCGGCCATTTTCCCCTGGATCCAAACGGCCCGTTGTGCCTCGAGGGGCACCGCGGCTGCTCCACGGCAATGCTCACTATTCCCAGCATCTGCGCGCAGATTTCCACCGCATTGCAGCGCGATGTCGGATACGGGGAGGCATTTGAGCTGGCGGATGCCGGCAACAAGGTGGCCCACTCCGTATTGCAGGCGTCCGCACACGCGCTGGGACGATTCCTTGCCGCCGCCGCGAACCTGACCATGGTCAACGTAGTGGTCCTTGGAGGGGAAGGCATCGAGCTGTTCAACAGGTACGAGCAGAGCGTGCGCACTGCCCTTGCCGCCGACCGGGATCCGGAGGCAAGCGAGGTGCGGATCTCTGTCCTTTCGGGGGAGTTCGACCAGTGGGCAAGCGGCGCGGCGGCGGTGGCCATCCAGAAATACGCGTTCGGGTAGCGCCATGGTGGCGTCACGGGGGTGGCTGGAGGAAACGGCCGGGCCGGTCTAGGGTTCAGGAATGGGCACTTTTCGCATCATGCGCGCATACGACGACCCGGACGGCGGTTTCCGGGTGCTGGTTGACCGACTCTGGCCCCGCGGGCTCAGCAAGGAACGGGCGCAGCTGGACGACTGGGCCAAGGACGCGGCCCCGTCGCCCGAACTGCGCGTGGCCTTCAACCACATGGCGGAGCGCTATGAGGAATTCCGCGACCACTATGTGCAGGAGCTGGAATCCGGCTCCGCGGCGGCCGGAGCCGATCGCCTGCTGGGCCTGGCCGCGGAACACCCGGACGTGGTGCTGCTCTTCGCGGCCCGCAACCCGGAGCGCAACCACGCACTGGTCCTGCTGGACTACCTCAACGCACGGCAGGCCGCGGCCGGCTAGGCAAGCATCTCCTCCACGCGGGCGGCAAGCGCCAATAAGTCCCGGTCCCGGTGGGCGGCACCCTGGAGCGTGATGCCCACGGGCAGGCCCCGTGCCGTCAGTCCCGCAGGAAGCGTCACCGACGGAACGCCCAGGACCGTTCCCGGACCCGTGTGCCTGGTCATCAGCGGGAAGAGCGGCACCGACTCGCCCAGGTGCTCGACGACGGTGTCATCGCCAACGGGCTGCGGAACCGTCGGCATCGTCGGGAAGAGCAACATGGCAACGCCGGAGGACTCCAACACGCGGGCATATTCGTCCCGCGCGGATTCCATGAGCCCGCGGGCCGCCGCATAGGCATCCGGGGACACCGGGTGCGCCGCATAGTTCTCCAGGATGCCCCGGACATCGGGCGAGACCGCGCGGGCCACCACCTGCTCCCAAGCTTCCCGGGGAGCGAGGTCTTCCGCGGCGGCCAAGTAGGCGGCGAGCAGGCGCGGGGCCTCCCAGCCCACCAAGTCCCACTGCGCGGCATCCGTCAGCGCGAACACCGGATCCAGGTCGACGTCGACGATGCTGACATGCCCCGACAGTTCCGCAAGCACCTGGTTGAAGCGCAGCTCCACGGAGGGATCCAGGTCCCTCCGGAACGCAGTGGGCACGCCGACCACCGGAAGGGGCCCGTCCCATGCGGTCTCCGGCTCGTGGGACACCCAGGCATCGATCCGCGCCGCGTGGGCGACGCTGCGGGCATGCACGCCGACGGTGTCGCGCGACCAGGACAAGCCGATCGTGCCGTCAATGGGCCAACGCCCGGTGCTCGGGCGGAAGCCGACCACGCCGCACGATGCGGCGGGAACCGAAATCGAGCCGCCGGTGTCCGTGCCCAGCGACACCGGGACCAGGCCCGCGGCAACCGCCGCCGCGCTGCCGCCGCTGGATCCGCCGGCCGAACGTAGGGGATCAAAGGGGTTGCGCACCGGACCGAAGGCGGCGTTGTTGCTGGTGATCCCGAACGCCAGCTCATGCATGTTGGTCAGGCCGGCGACGCGCCCTCCGTGCCGCTTGAGCGCGGCAACCACCAGGGCGTCGGCGTCCGCCAGATGCCCGCCGAAGACGGGGCTGGCGGCGTTCGCCGGCATTCCGCGCACCTCGATGTTCGCCTTGACCGCGAAGTCGAATCCGCCGGCAAGATCCGCGGAGGCGGAGGACGACGAGGCGGAGGACGACGAGGCGGAGGACGACGAGCCGGAGGATGCCGAAGGCGCGGCTTCCGGGGGTCGGTGGGTCCAGATTCCGGGGTCCAGATCGTCGCTCATGCCGTGTCCTCAGGGGTGTGTAGGGGGAAGTTCCCGTGGGGAACCCTGCCGGGCACGAGCCTATGCGTGAATCGCATCATGCACCATCGGCAATTCTGCCGACTTGACCCCCGGGCCGCGGGGCCAACAATGCGGCAAGTTCGCTGCGGCTGCCGACCCCGAGCTTGGCAAAGACCCGGGACAGGTGGGTGCGCAGGGTGCCCATCGAGCAGCCGAGTTCGGCGCATGCCCGGCGGTCGCTCAAGCCACGCGCCACGGCGAAGGCCACCTCCCGTTCCCGCGCGGTGAGCGTCTCCAGCCCCTCGGGGAGCCCGGCACCGTCCGGCGGGTGGCCGTCCGCGGGCAGCAAGCGTTGGATCAGCTCGCCGCCGGCCTGGAGCAGGCGGACTTCCTCGTCGTTGAACGGCGCGCGGCCCGCCGCACGCCAGATGCGCAGGTCCAGGGTCCCCGGGACCGAGCGCGCGGGAAAGTAGTTCATCCCCTCGACGAGCCCGTCGACGGCCAGGAAATCGTTGTGGAACTCGGTGTCCAGCAAGCGCGCGGGGGCGATGGCGTCGAAGACGCGGACGGCGCGGCCCGCGGAGCGCATCCTGGGCGTGAGCGGGTCGTGGAACTGGAAATGGCCAAGGTAGTTGCGCATGTTCGCATCGGACATATTGATCCACACCGGGGCGGCGAAGAAATCGTCGGGCCTGATCCGGCAGGAAGCGAAGAAGTCGGCATCGAGCAAGCGCAGGAGTGCATGGCCCAGCTCCAGACGCCGGCCGCGCTCATCGGTCTCCTCGGTGCCGGTGAGCGACTCGAGGAACCCGGAAAAGGCCGGGATTGTGCCCAATGCGGATCCTTTCCCTGTTGTTGGAGGCCTTGGTGCCTTGGCGGCCGCGGTGCACCGGTGCCGGCGCGATGCATGACGGGGGATCGGCACACCAGAGAATAGTGTGTCACGGGCAACGAAACGACACGGTGCTTGGGACACTCCGCCGGCGATGGTTAGGCTTCGGTCATGTCACCACGGAATTCACCTGACCAGCACGAAGAAGTTTCCACCGGGCAACGGCCGCTGCACGTGGTTGCCTGCGCCCACGGCACCGACAACCCCGCCGGCCGCCTGCTGGTGAACGACCTGCGCGAGGACCTGGCCGCGGTGCTTGCCGCCGACGGCATCCACGCGCTGGTCCACGAGGCCTACGTCGACGTGCAGGAACCCCGGCTCGGGGCGGTGCTGGCCTCGCTGCCTCCCGGCGAGGATGCCATCGTCGCCCCGCTGCTGCTCTCCGAGGGCTTCCACACCTCGGTGGACATCGCCGAAGCGGTGGCCACCCGCGCGCAGGCCCGCACCGCCGCGCCGATCGGCCCCGATGCGCGCATGGCCGAGGTGCTGGCGCAGCGGCTGGCCGAGGCCGGCCACCGTCCCGGCGACGCGGTGGTGTTCGCCGCGGCGGGCACGCGCATCGAGGCCGGGGCGCGGCAGGCCGCCCGGATGGCCGGGCACCTGGCCGACTTCCTGGGTGGGGCCGTCACCGTGGCGTACTGCTCCGCCGCCACGCCGTCGGTGCCCGAGGCGGTTGCCGCTGCGCGCGCGGCCGGGGCCTCGAGGGTCGGCATCGCTTCCTTCCTGCTGGCCCCCGGGTTCTTCCACGACAGGCTGGCCAGCGCCGGGGCGGACTATGTTTCCGGCGCACTGCTGCCGTCCGTAACAATCGCGAAATGTGTCGCCGGAAGACTTGCGGAGGCCCTCGGCGAGGGGTCCGCCGACACCGAATAGGTCGCCGTGTGACGAGATGACGTTGCGGGTCGGGGGCGCTGGCGGGCCGCCTCGGGCCGGCCATAAAGTCGGGGCATGACACAGGCAACCGACACCCCGGCCCGCACCCGGCCCGCCCGCCCGGCGGCCAAGCCACACGGACAGTGGAAGATCGACGGCACCGCGCCGCTGAACCCCAACGAGGCGTTCAAGGCGGACGACAACGGGCTGAACGTGCGCGAGCGCATCGAAACCGTCTACGCCCACGGGGGGTTCGACTCGATCGACCCCACCGACCTGCACGGCCGCTTCCGCTGGTGGGGCCTCTACACCCAGCGCAAGCCCGGCATCGACGGCGGCAAGACCGCCACCCTTGAGCCGCACGAGCTCGAGGACCGCTACTTCATGCTGCGCGTGCGCATCGACGGCGGCACGCTGACCACCGACCAGCTGCGCACCATCGGGCAGATTTCCCGCGACTTCGCCCGCGACTCCGCGGACGTGACCGACCGGCAGAACATCCAGCTGCACTGGATCGACGTGGTGGACGTCCCGGAGATCTGGCGGCGGCTCGAGGCCGTCGGGCTGGACACCACCGAGGCCTGCGGCGACGTGCCCCGGGTCATCCTCGGGTCCCCGGTGGCGGGCATCGCGAAGGACGAGATCCTGGACCCGACCCCGGTGATCCGCGAGATCCGCAACCGCTTCATCGGCGACCCGGAGCTGGCGAACCTGCCGCGCAAGTTCAAGACGGCGATCTCCGGGCACCCCTCGCAGGACGTCGTGCACGAAATCAACGACATCGCGCTCATCGCCGTCATCCACCCCGAGCACGGCCCGGGCTACGACCTGTGGGTCGGCGGCGGCCTGTCCACCAACGCCCGGCTGGCCGAGCGGCTGGGAGTCTTTGTCTCCGCCGAGGTGGCCGCCGAGGTGTGGCTGGGCGTGGTCTCGATCTTCCGCGACTACGGCTACCGCCGGCTGCGCAACAAGGCGCGGCTGAAGTTCCTGATGGCCGACTGGGGACCGGCGAAGTTCCGCCAGGTGCTGGAGGAGGAATACCTCGGTTACGCGCTGCCCGACGGGGACGCGCCGGAGAAGCCGACCACGCCCGGGGACCACGTGGGCATCCACGAGCAGAAGGACGGGCGCTACTTCATCGGCGCCAGCCCCAACGCCGGCCGGCTCTCCGGCACGCTGCTGCTGGAGCTCGCCGACCTGCTGGAGCGCCACGGCTCCTCGCGGCTGCGCACCACCCCGCACCAGAAGCTGCTGGCCCTGGACATCCCCGCGGAATCGGTGAAGGCGGCCGCCGCGGAACTCGACGCGCTGGGCCTGGCCACGGCGCCGACGATCTTCCGCCGCTCCGCGATCGCCTGCACCGGCATCGAGTTCTGCAAGCTGGCGATCGTGGACACCAAGGACACCACCATCGCCGCGGTCGCCGAGCTGGAGGCGCGCTTTGCCGCCAAGTCGGCGGTGCGCCTGCCGAAGTCCCTGAGCCTGCACGTGAACGGCTGCCCGAACTCCTGCGCCCGCATCCAGACCGCGGACATCGGGCTCAAGGGACAGCTGCTGCCCGACGGCAACGGCGGGCAGACCCCCGGATTCCAGGTCCACCTGGGCGGGGGACTGGCCTCCACCGAACGCGGGGAGGCCGGCCTGGGCCGCACCGTGCGCGGCCTGAAGGTCACCGCCGACGACCTGCCCGACTACATCGAGCGGGTGCTGGAAAACTACTCGGCCTCCAGCACCGAGGGCGAGTCCTTTGCGCAGTGGTCGCACCGCGCCGCGGACGAGGACGTGTTGTGAGCGCCGCGGACGTGGTCAACACGGACCGGAACGCGGACAGGACTGCTGACCGCGCGCTGGCCGAGGCGGGCGCCGCGGAGCTGGGCTTCGACGCCTCGGCGGCCGAGGTGATCGACTGGGTGAAGGCGAACTTCTCCGTCGAGGAGGTGGCCGTCGCCTGCTCGATGGCCGACGCAGTGCTGCCCGCGGTGGTTGCGGAGGCGCTGCCCGGGGTCGACGTGCTCTTCCTGGAGACCGGCTACCACTTCGGCGAAACCCACGCGACACGCAACGAGGTCGCCGCGGTCCTGGACGTGCGGGTCGTCGACGTGCTCCCGGAGCGCACCGTTGCGGAGCAGGACGCCGAATTCGGTCCCAGGCTGCACGAGCGCGATCCGGGCGCCTGCTGCCGGCTGCGCAAGATGGAGCCGCTGGCGAAGGCGCTGGCCGGCTACCGGCTCTGGTTCACCGGGGTCCGCCGCGACGAGGGCCCCACCCGCGCCGACACCCCGCTCATCACGTGGGACGAGGCGCACGGACTGGTCAAGGTCAACCCGCTGGCCGCCTGGAGCTTCGACGAGCTGACAGGCTACGCGGCCGCCCGCAACGTCCCGGTGAACCTGCTGTTGGCCCACGGCTACCCCTCGATCGGCTGCGCCCCGTGCACCCGGCCGGTGGCCGAGGGCGAGGACCCGCGCGCCGGCCGCTGGGCGGGGCTGGCCAAGACCGAATGCGGCATCCACCGATGAGCCGCACACCCCGCCCGAAAACCCGTGAATCCCACCGACGAAGGAGCAACAGATGAGCGCCACCACGACCGCCGACGCCCCCGTGCGCCCCGGCCCCGCCACGCCCGGCACCGACGTGCTCGACGCGCTGGAGGCCGAATCCATCCACATCCTGCGCGAGGTCGCGGCGGAGTTCGAACGCCCCGCCATGCTGTTCTCCGGCGGCAAGGACTCCGTGGTGATGCTGCACCTGGCCACCAAGGCCTTCTGGCCCGGCGTCGTGCCCTTCCCGGTGCTGCACGTTGACACCGGGCACAACTTCGGGGAGGTCATCGCGTTCCGCGACGAGACGGTCCAGCGGCTGGGCCTGCGCCTGGTGGTCGCCGGCGTGCAGGACTACATCGACGATGGCCGGCTCACCGAGCGCACCGACGGCACCCGCAACCCGCTGCAGACCACCCCGCTGCTTGACGCGATCTCCGCCAACCGCTTCGACGTGCTCTTCGGCGGCGGGCGCCGCGACGAGGACAAGGCGCGCGCCAAGGAACGCATCCTGTCCCTGCGCGACGAGTTCGGCCAGTGGGACCCGCGCAACCAGCGCCCCGAGTTGTGGAACCTGTACAACGGGCGCCACACGCCGGGCCAGCACGTGCGCGCGTTCCCGATCAGCAACTGGACCGAGCTGGACATCTGGCGGTACATCGAACGCGAGAACATCGCGCTTCCCTCCCTCTACTACGCCCACGAGCGGGAGGTCTTCGAGCACTCCGGCATGTGGCGGGCCGTCGGGGAGTTCAGCCGGCCGGGCGCCGGCGTGCCGGTCACGACGCGCACCGTGCGCTACCGCACCGTGGGGGACATGTCCTGCACCGGGGCCGTGCTCTCCGAGGCCTACACGACGGCGGACGTCATCCGCGAGGTCGCCACCACCACCCTGACCGAGCGCGGAGCCACTCGCGCCGATGACCGCATCTCCGAGGCGGCCATGGAAGACCGCAAGAAGGACGGGTATTTCTAATGAGCACCACCAACCTTGAGAGAACCGCGCACGCCACCTCTGCCCACACGCTGGGCAACCGCGGGCTCTTCCGCTTCGCCACCGCCGGCTCCGTCGACGACGGCAAGTCCACCCTGGTGGGGCGGCTGCTGCACGACGCGAAGGCGGTCCTCGCCGACACGCTCGATGCGCTGGCCCGGGCCTCGGCCGAAAGCGGCTTCGGGGGCGGGGACGGCACGCTGGATCTGGCGCTGCTCACCGACGGGCTGCGCGCCGAACGCGAGCAGGGCATCACGATCGACGTGGCCTACCGCTACTTCAGCACCGGGGAACGCTCCTTCGTGCTGGCCGACTGCCCCGGGCACGTGCAGTACACCCGCAACACCGTCACCGGCGCCTCCACCGCCGACGCCGCGATCGTGCTGATCGACGCCCGCAAGGGCGTGCTCGAACAGACCCGCCGGCACCTGGGCGTGATCGGCCTGCTGCGCGTGCCGCACGTGATCGTCGCGGTGAACAAGATCGACTTGATCGACTACGACGGGGACCGCTTCGCGGACATCGCCGCCGACGTGGCGCGCGTCGCCGCCGGGCTGGGCCTGCCGGTGCCGCACACCCTGCCGGTCTCCGCGCTGGTCGGCGACAACGTGGTGGAGCGCTCGGCGCACACGCCCTGGTACACCGGCCACACGCTGCTGGGGCTGCTCGAGTCCCTACCGACCCGCGACGAGCAGGCCGGTGCCGACGAGGCCTTCCGCTTCCCGGTCCAGCTGGTGCTGCGGCCGCAGGGGGCGCTCGCCCCGGGGCTGGATCCAGAGGCGTTCCGCGACTACCGCGCCTACGCCGGGGCGATCACCGAGGGCTCGATCGCCGTGGGGGACCCGGTCACCATCGCCTCGCCCGGCGCGCCGCGCCGGGAGACGACGGTCGTCGGGATCGATGCCGCCGGGCGGGAGCTGGAATCCGCCGCGGCACCGGCCTCGGTGGCGCTGCGGCTTGCCGACGAGCTGGACATCGCCCGCGGGGACACCATCGCCGCGGCCGGGACCCTGCCGGAATCCTCCGCGGACCTGAACGCCCAGCTGTGCTGGCTTGCGACCGCGCCGCTGCGCCCCGGGGTCACGGTGCTCATCAAGCACGGCACCGCGACGGTGCGGGCGAAGGTCAGCTCAATCGTCGGGGCGTTGGACCTGGAGGACTTCGGGCTGCTGCCCGCCGCCAGCCTGGAACTGAACGACATCGGCACCGTCCAGCTGCGGCTGGCCGGCGAACTTCCCACTGAGCCGTACGTGCGCCACCACCGCACCGGGGCGTTCCTGGTGATCGACCCGCAGTCCGGCAACACGCTGGCCGCCGGGCTGATCGGCGAGCGCCCCGCCACCGCCGGCTGACCCACACCCGCCAACACACACCCGCCAACACCGACACAGAAGGACACCCGACCATGGACACCATCAGGTACACCGCCGATGGCCCGCACCGCGGCCCCGGCCGCCGGGCGCTGCTCGCCGGCGGCACCGGCCTGCTCGGCCTGCTGGTGCTCGGGGCGGCGGCCACCACCACGGTGCCGCGGCCCGGGGCGGCCGGCAGCGTGGCAGCCACGCCGGCGGCCACCCTGCGGCTGGGCTTCTTTGCCAACCTCACGCACGCACCGGCGTTCGTCGGCACCGCCAACGGGCTCTTCGCCCGCGAGCTTGCCGGCTCCGGCACCACGCTGGAAACCAGCATCTTCGGTGCCGGTCCGGCAGCCGTTGAGGCGCTGAACGCCGGGGCCATCGATGCCGCCTACCTGGGGCCGAACCCGGCGATCGCCGCCTTCGCCTCCAGCGGCGGGCGCGGGCTGCGCGTGGTGGCGGGGGCCGCGGCCGGAGGGGCCCAGCTGGTGGTCCGTGCCGGGATCACCGACGCCGCCGCGCTGCGCGGGACGACCCTTGCCACCCCGCAACTTGGCGGCACCCAGGACGTCGCGCTGCGCACCTGGCTCGCGGCCCGGGGGCTGAAGAACGACCTGCGCGGCGGGGAGGTTTCCATCACCCCGACGGCCAACGCGCAGACCCTGGAGCTCTTCCGTTCCGGGGCCATCGACGGCGCGTGGCTGCCCGAGCCGTGGTCCTCCCGGCTGGTGCTGGAGGCCGGGGCCACGGTGCTGGTGGACGAGGCGGAGCTGTGGGACGGTGCAGAGACCGGCGCCCCCGGGCTGTTCCCGACCACGGTGCTCGCGGTGTCCCCGGACTTCGCGGCCCGCCACCCCTCCACCGTCGACGCCCTGCTGCGCGGGCACCTGGCCGCACTTGACTGGATCAACACCGCCAAGCGTGCCGAGGTGCTTGACACGCTGAACACCCAGCTGGCGCAGCTCGCCGGCGCCGCGCTGGGCCCCGCCGTGCTGGAGCGCGCGCTGGACAAGCTGATTTTCGCCCCCGACCCGCTGGCAGGGGCCTACCCGCGGCTGCTGGCCAACGCCGTCGCCGCGTCGCTGGCGGAACCCGCGGGCCTCGACGGGCTGGTGGACACCTCGTTCCTGGAGAGGGCCCGCACCGCGCGCACGGCCGGCGGATCGGGGGCGGCGGCATGAGCATCGTCATCGAGAACCTCTCCAAGGACTACGGCGCGGCGCCCGTGCTCTCCGGCATCAGCACCACGATCGCCGAGGGCGAATTCGTGGCGGTGCTCGGGGCATCCGGGTGCGGCAAGTCCACCCTGCTGAACGTGATCGCCGGGCTCGAGCCGCCCACGGCCGGGTCCGTGAGTGTCCCGGCGGCCGGCGCCGCATTCATGTTCCAGGACGCGGCGCTGCTGCCCTGGCTCACGGCGCGCGCCAACATCGAACTCGCCCTGGAACTGCGCGGGATCCCGCGTGCCGAACGCCGCCAGCGGGCCACCGGGCTGCTGGAACTGGTCCACCTGGGCGATGCCGGGGCCAAGCGCCCGCACGAGCTCTCCGGGGGCATGCGCCAGCGCGCCTCGCTGGCCCGCGCGCTGGGGCAGGACCGGCCGGTGCTGCTGATGGACGAGCCGTTCGCCGCGCTGGACGCGATCACCCGAGACCTGTTGCACGACGAGCTCGAACGGCTCTGGCGCGCCCACCGGCGCACCGTGGTGTTCGTGACCCACAACGTCCGCGAGGCCGTGCGGCTGGGCCAGCGGATCCTGCTGCTCTCCTCCCGCCCCGGCCGCATCGCCGCCCAGTGGGAGATCGACGGGTCGGTGCGCAGCGACCCGGCCGCGGCCGCGGCGCTCACCCAAGACATCACCGCCCGGCTACGCGAGGAGATCCGCCATCATGCCCACTAGCCCCGGCGCAACTGCCACTGCCACTGCCGCGATCGACAACCTGAAGGAACTCGAGGCCGGACTGGACAACCTGCAGGAAGGCCCCGCGCCCGTGCGGCGGTCCGCCTCCTCGCGGGTGCTGCTGCCGCTGGGCACGATCCTCGGCCTGCTGAGCCTGTGGCAGCTGGCCGCCTGGTTCGCCTCCCCGCGCGCCGACCTGTTCCCCGGGCCGGTCGAGGTGTTCGGCACCGCCGCCGGGCTGGCCGCCGACGGCCGGCTGGCCGAGGCCGCGCTCACCTCGCTGCAGCGCGGCGTGCTCGGCTTCCTGCTGGCCCTGGGCATCGGCACCCCGCTGGGGCTGCTGCTCTCGGCCTCGCCGACGCTGCGCCGCGGCGTAGGCCCGCTGGTCTCCGGCCTGCAGGTGCTGCCGTCCGTCGCCTGGGTGCCGGCGGCCATTATATGGTTCGGCCTGACCGACGCCACCGTCTACTTCGTGGTTGTCATGGGCGCCACCCCGTCGATCATCAACGGGTTGCTCTCCGGCGTCGACACCGTCCCGCCGCAATACCGGCGGCTCGGCACGGTGCTCGGGGCTTCCCGCGCCCAGGGCCTGCTGCGCATCGTGCTTCCCGCGGCGCTGCCCGGCTACCTGGCCGGGCTCAAGCAGGGCTGGGCCTTTTCCTGGCGCTCGCTGATGGCCGCGGAGATCATCGCCGTCGGCGGGTCCATCGGCTTCGGCCTCGGTTCGCTGCTGCAGCAGGGCCGGGACCTGTCCTCGATGGCGGTGGTCGCCTGCGCGATCCTGGCCATCCTGGTGGTCGGCATCGTCATCGAACTGCTGGTCTTCGCCCCGCTGGAACGCAGGCTGCTGCGCCGCCGCGGCCTGGCCCCGAGAGCCGGACGATGAGCCACCCCGAATTCCACCACCCGCACGACCACGCCCACCAGCAGACCCACCAGCACACCCACCAAAAGGAGCAGGCCATGACTACATCCAACGAGTCGCCCATCCACCCGCTGGCCCTGCGCCTGGCCGGCAAGGACGTGCTCTGCGTCGGCGCCGGGACGGTGGCCGCACGCCGGATCGCGCAGCTGCTCGACGCCGGCGCCCGGGTCACCGTCATCGCCCCTCAGGCCGTCGCATCGATCGCCGAGGCCGCGGGCTCCGGAAAGCTCGTCTGGCTGCGGCGCGGCTACGAGCCCGGGGACCTGGACGGCATGTGGCTGGCCCACACCGCCACCGGCAACCGGGCGCTGGACGCGCGGGTGGCGGCCGATGCCGACGCGCAGCAGACCTGGTGCGTCAACGCGTCGGACCACGCGGCCTCCAGCGCCTGGACCCCCGCCGTCGCGCGGACCGGGGAGGGAACCACCGTGGCCGTCACCGCCGGCGGTGACCCGCGCCGCGCCGCCGGGCTGCGCAACGCGATCGCGCTGGCCGCCGACACCGGGCTGCTGCCGCTGCGCCGGCGCCGCTCAGGCACCGGATCCGTGGCCCTGGTCGGCGGAGGCCCGGGCGACCCGGGGCTGATCACCGTCACCGGGCGCCGGCTGCTGGCCGCCGCCGACGTGGTGGTCGCCGACCGGCTGGGCCCGCGCGACCTGTTGAACGAGCTCGATCCGTCCGTGCGCATCATCGAGGTCGGCAAGGCCCCCGGCGACCACCTGGCCACCCAGGATGAGATCAACGCGGTGCTGGTCGCCGAGGCGCAGGCCGGCAACCGCGTGGTGCGGCTCAAGGGCGGGGACCCGTTCGTGCTGGGCCGCGGCGGCGAGGAGGCCGCATACTGCCGCGAGCACGGCGTCGAGGTCAGCGTCGTCCCCGGGGTCACCAGCGCCATCTCCGTCCCTGCCGCCGCCGGGATCCCCGTCACCCACCGCGGGGTGGCCACCGGCTTCTCGATGGCCACCGGGCATGAGGAGCTCTCCGAGCTCCCGGCCCGCGCCGACCACACCCTGGTGCTGCTGATGGGCGTGGCCCGGCTGGCACGCAACACCGCCACGCTGCTGGGCCGCGGGCTGCCCGCCGACACCCCGGTCGCGATCATCGAGCGCGGCTGGTGCCCCGACCAGCGCATCACGATCGACCGGCTGGATTCCATCGCGGCCACCGCCGCGCGGATCGGCGTCGCGAACCCCGCGGTGATCGTCATCGGCGACGTGGTGCGGGTCAGCCCCCATGCCGCAGGACGCCTGGAACCGGCCGCCCGCACCCGCCAGCTGCTGCCCGTCGGCTGACCCGCCATTCAGCCTGCCCCCGGAACACCCACAATCCAGATATACCCCAGGAGGACCCCATGACTGAGAAAAACACCCCGGTGCCCGTGAGCACACCCGCCGCCTTCGCCGCCCGCCCGCTGCGCGTGGCCATCATCGGCGCCGGCCCGGCCGGCGTCTACGCCGCGGACATCCTCACCAAGGCGGAGCGCGACTTCGAGCTTGCGATCGACCTCTTCGACCGCTACCCGGCACCGTACGGCCTGATCCGCTACGGCGTCGCCCCGGACCACCCGCGCATCAAGGGCATCGTCAAGGCCCTGCACAAGGTGCTGGACCGCGGGGACATCCGCTTCTTCGGCAACGTCGACTACGGCACCGACCTGTCGATCCAGGAGCTGCGCGAGCACTACGACGCGGTCATCTTTGCCACCGGCGCCATCAACGACGCGGACCTGAACATCCCGGGCATCGAGCTGGACGGCTCCTACGGCGGCGCGGACTTCGTGTCCTGGTACGACGGGCACCCCGACGTGCCGCGCACCTGGCCGCTCGAGGCCACGCAGATCGCGGTGCTGGGCAACGGCAACGTGGCACTGGACGTGGCCCGCGTGCTCTCCAAGCACCCCGAGGACCTGCTGGTCACCGAGATCCCGGACAACGTGTACCAGGGGTTGCGCGAATCCCCGGTCACCGACGTGCACGTCTTTGGCCGCCGCGGCCCGGCCCAGGTGAAGTTCACCCCGCTGGAGCTGCGCGAGCTGTCGCACAGCCACGACGTGGACATCGTGCTCTACCCGGAGGACTTCGAGTTCGACGCGGCCTCCGACGCAGCCATCAAGACCAACAACCAGGTCAAGACCATGGTCGGCACGCTCACCAACTGGCTGATCGAGCAGGAGGAACGCGAGGAACGCGGGGAACGCGGGGACATCGCCCAGGGAACCGAACGCCCGCGCCGCCGCCTGCACCTGCACTTCCTGCATTCCCCGGTGGAGGTCACCGGGACCGACGGCAAAGTCAGCGGCATCAGGTTCGAGCGCCAGGAACTGGACGGCACCGGAAACGCGCGCGGCACCAGGGAGCTCATCGACTACCCGGTGCAGGCCGTCTACCGCGCCATCGGCTACTTCGGCTCGGCGCTGCCGGAGATCGAGTACGACGGGCGCACCGGCACCGTGCCCAATTTCGAGGGCAAGGTGCTGGACGCGTCCGGCATCCAGGTGCCCGGGCTCTACGCCACCGGCTGGATCAAGCGCGGCCCCGTCGGGCTGATCGGACACACCAAGTCCGACGCCGCCGAAACCATCGCCCACCTGCTGGCCGACCTGCACCAACTGCCGGTGGCGGCCAACCCCGCACCCGATGCCGTGCCGGCGCTGCTGGACGCCAAGGGCGTCGCCTACACCAGCTGGGACGGCTGGCTCGCGCTGGATACGCACGAGCAGGCCCTCGGCGCCGCGGCCGACCCTGCACCGACCCACGACGGACCGGTGCCGCGCGAACGGATCAAGGTCGTGGACCGCGCCGAGATGGTCGCCGTGTCCCGCGCGGTCGAGGAACCGGCGGCCTCCCGCGGCTGAATTGTGCGTCCGGACTGACTCCTTCGGCCGCCGGAGACCCGGGCTCCGGTGGTCGCTGGACCGCGCCCGGACTGGCTAGAATTTGAGCATGTCATCACAGATTTCACATGCAGCAGTAGTCACCGGCGCCTCCACCGGAATCGGCGAGGCCACGGTGCGCGCGTTGTGCACCGCCGGTTGGACGGTCTTCGCCGTGGCCCGCCGCGCCGATCGCCTTTCGGCGCTCGCGGCGGAAACCGGCGCCATCGCCGTTCCCGCGGACGTCACCGACGACGACCAGGTCGCGAACCTGCTCGCCACGGTCCAGGCCGGCGGCGGCATCGACACCCTCATCAACATCGCCGGCGGCGCGCGCGGCGCCGACTACCTGGGCGCCGCGAAGAACGAGGACTGGGACTTCATGCTCCGGGTCAACGTCATCGGCACCATGAAGCTCACCCGCGCGTTCCTGCCGATGCTGCGCGCCCACGGCGAGGGCACCGTGCTGAACCTGACCTCCACCGCGGCGCTGGCCAGCTACGAGGGCGGGTCCGGCTACAACGCCGCCAAGGCCGCCCAGCGCGCGATGACCCAGGCCCTGCGCCTGGAGGAGGTCGAGAACAACATCCGCGTCATCGAGGTGCTGCCCGGACTGGTGCACACCGAGGAATTCGCGCTGCGCCGCCTCGGCGGGGACGCGGCCGCCGCCCAGGCCGTCTACCGCGGCGTGGAAAAACCACTGCTGGCCTCCGACGTCGCCGAGGTCATCGGCTACGCGGTGAACCTGCCGCACCATGTGAACCTCGACGAGATCGTCGTCCGCCCGGTGGCCCAGGCCGCCAACCACAAGCTGCTCCGCAAAGACTCCTAGACTCGCAGTTCGCAGACTCCCGTTACCTTTTTAGTGATCCCGGAATCGAGCACCGTGCGAGAGGATGGGGTTGCTGGCCTGTCGGTCCCGGCATGATTCAGTCCCCCAGTCATCAATGATCCGGGGGGTGCTGTCACCGGGATTCGATAGGCACCAGGGATATCGCTAATAGGGGCCGGAGCAGAACAGTGAACCAGGGTTCAGGTCGGTCGTAACGTGGATGCCCGGGCCTTGGCGCCGCAGGGACAAGCCAGCATTCGTTTCATCCGTGAGCACGTGGCCAGTTTCCGGAGGGTGCATTTTGATCCACGACCATGAGTCCATCGACGTCTTCATCGGCGTTGAAGTCGGCAAGACCAACCACCACGCGGTGGCCCTGAACCGGGCCGGGAAGAAACTCCTGGACAAGGCCCTGCCGCAGGACGAATCCAAGCTTCGGGACATCATCCGTTCCCTGGCCAAGCACGGGAGGCTGTTGTTCGTGGTGGACCAGCCGGCCACCATCGGCGCCCTGCCGGTCGCCGTCGCCCAGTCCGAGGGCATCCCGGTCGGATACCTGCCGGGGCTGGCCATGCGCCGGGTCGCGGACCTGCACCCCGGCGAGGCGAAGACCGATGCCCGCGACGCCTTCATCATCGCCAACGCCGCCCGCACCCTGCCGCAGACCCTGCGCTCGGTCCAGGTGGCCGACGAGCAGGTCGCCGAACTGTCGATGCTCTGCGGCTTTGACGACGATTTGGCCAAGCAGGCCACCGCAACCTCCAACAGGATCCGCGGGCTTGACCTGCGATCCACCCGGCCCTGGAACGGGTCATCGGCCCGCACCTGGACCACCAGGCCATGCCCGAGCTGCTGGCCAAATACCCGACCCCGGCCGCGCTGTGCAAGGCCGGGAAGGCCCGGGTGGAAACGCTCATGCGCAAGCACGCACCCCGGGTGGGGAAACGCTGGACCCAGGAGATCTTCGCGGCCCTGGATGAGCAAACCGTGGTGGTCTCGGGGACCTCGGCGGCCGGGATCGTGCTGCCGCAATTGGCACTCGCCCTGGCCCAGACGCGGGCCGCCCGCGCCGAGGTGCTGGCGCAGGAAAGAAAAACTCGTGGAGGCCCACCCTCTTCACCAGCTCCGTTCGTCTTTGCCAGCGGTCGGTGTCAGGACCGAAGCCCGCATCCTCACCGAGGTCGTTGGCAAGGACTTCAAGACCGCAGGACACCTCGGATCCTACGCCGGGCTGGCCCCGGTGACCTGGCGATCCGGGACCTCCATCCGCTTAGGACCATTCCTCGAGGAAGGGAAACAAGGTGCTCAAGCGCGCATTGTTCCTGTCGGCGTTCGCCGCGCTCAAATGCAAGGACCGAAATTCCCGGGCCTACTACGACCGCAAGCGGGCCGAAGGCAAGAAGCACAACCAAGCCGTCATCGCCCTGGCCCGGCGCCGCTGCAACGTCCCGTTCGCGATGCTCCGCGACGGGGCACTTTACGACGCGACCGAAACCCAACCCGCCTAACCCACACCCACCAAACGCCACGTGGTCCGGTTCAAGATGCGAACCGGACCACTCAACAACGCCCTCCGGAAGGTCAAGGAATTCTTCCCCAAACCCGGCAAAACCCTTGACGAACCAGATAGGGGCACCCCCCCGACCCGGACCTTGCGGCGGAGTCCGGCCGGGCGCTCTTCGACGCCGTCCACGCCCGCTGGTGGCAGCTGCCGGAGGGGGACCGGCCGAGGCATGCCGTCGACGGGCGGAGCCTCGGTGCGCGGTTGCCGCCCGGCCACGGACGCAGCGACACCCAGTTGGCCCCGAGCCAGTCGGCCATCGAACTCATCGACACGCACGATCCCATCAGCCACCTGGGGTGGGGCGCCGGCCTTCTATCCCCTGGTTCCCTGCCGTGCGTAGTTCAAGCGGCCGGGGGTTCCGCCGCGGGATGGAAGATCCAGTTGCGCCTGGGTGTCCGCGGCGGGTCCACCGATGCCGGCGCGATGACGTGGGGCAGCCCCTTGAGCATCACAATGCTGAAGTGCCCGGCGTGGTGGGCCACGTGGCAGCGCACGCACAGCAGGCAGCCGCGAGAAACATCGGTCCTGCCGCCCGCGCTCCACTCGTCCAGGTGGTGCGCCTCGGTCCGGTTGACCGGCATCGAGCATCCCGGGTTGCAGCAGCCCTTGTCGCGGGTGGCGATGGCGCGGCGCTGGGCGCGGTTGAAGTACCGCCGAGTCCGTCCCAGTTCCAGTGGAACGCCGTCGCCGTTGAGCACGACCGGGAGGATTCCCGCATTGCAGGCGATGCGCCGGCAGTTCGAGGCCGAGATGTGCTGGCCGTGGTCGGTCACCCCGGCGTTCTCCAGCTGGCCCTTGAGGGCCTGGAAATCGATGGTCACCGCGAGGGTGAAGTGCGGCAGCATCGGCATCTGCCCGCCGTTGTCGCTGTCTTTGCCGCCGGACTTTTGTCCGGGCGCGCCGGCTGACGCGCCGGCGGTGGTGGTGACGATGCGGATCGAGTCGAGCACAAACTGGTGCAGGCGCTGTGCGCGCTGCCTGGCGTAGGCCTGGTCGAGGGTTTCCCCGGGCAGCAACTCGATTCCCGGGTCTAGCAGCGCCGCACCGGGCAGGGTGTCGACGATGTCCCCGAATCCCTGGACAGGCCGCGCATCCGGCGGAAGCGAAGGGTCCATGGCCCACTCGGGAACGGGAAGCGGCGGCGTGCTGGATTCCGGCGCCGGAGCGGGTTGCGTCCCGGCCTTGGTCGTGGGGTTGTTCAGGACGTCGGCGGCGGTGGCAAGCAGCTCGTGTCCCTCGGCGTTGGTGATGATCCTGTACTCGTACCCCTTGTGGCTGTGGCCCAGGTAGAACGCGCCGATGAACATGGACTCCGATTCCTCGCTGCGCTCCACGACGCCCGCATCGAGCCGCCGGGCCTGGTCCTCGAGCAGCGTGGCCGTGCCCTGTGAATTGCGGGTGACGACCGCCGCCGCAAGTTCGGCCTCGAATTGGCGGGCGACCGCGTCCGGGTTCGGTTGCCTGCCGATCTCCGGGCCCATGGCCTCGAGCTTCTTCGCGAGGCCGGCCACGGTCCGCGGATCGGCCGTGGCATCGCTGAACACCTTGCCGAGTTGCGGGAACCTCGGCGGGACCGCCCGGCCGTTGAAGCCGGTGTGCGGAAGCAGGTTGGCCGCCGTTTCCACGCGGTGCAGTGCCTGGAAGTGCGTGAGGTTCTGCTGGGTCTTGAGATACTCGGCCTCGTCACGGTACAGGGGCTTGCGACCGGGAACGCTGGCGGCGTCGGCGGGAAGCGCGCGTTCACCGGCCAAGAAGGCGGCGGGTTCGGCCAGCAGCCCGTTCACTTCGGCCAGCGGGGCTTCGGTGATGGTGTGCAGCTGGGCATCGGTGGCGCGGGCGGCCGCAAGGACCTGGCCGTAGCCGCTGACCCGGTAGAAGTCCTCCGTCAGTGCAACAAACGCCGCGGCGCGAACCTGCGAGGGGCCGACGGACGCCGCCGCCTTGTCAAGCGCCACCCGGAACACGGGCTTCAGGACGGCGAGCAGGCGCAACCCGTCGTCGGCGGCAACCCGGTCCGGGTGCCCGCAGACGATCGTCTCGATGGCCGCCACGACGCTTGCCGTGAGGTCTTGCTGTGTTCCCATGGCACCAAGCATGGACGATGGCGCGCCGCCCCGGGGGGACCTGCCGTAGGGAATGTGGACAAGTGCTGCGGGGTTGCTGGGACTGCTTGCGTTGCCGGGGTCAGCCGAAGTTCAGCGTCACCAGCACCGCCGCGTGGTCGCTGCCGGGGATCCGCCCGGTGGCGTAGTCGCAGGTTGACACGTCGGCGGAGGTGAGTACATGGTCGATCACGATGCCGGGGGAGTACTGGTGCTCGCGCGGCCAGGTGGGCTGCAAGCGTGCCAACCCGCCCGTCGAGGCATCGCTCAGCGGGGCGTCGGCATTGGCGTGCAAAAGGTCGCGGAATTCGCGGTGGTCGTAGGTGGCGTTGAAGTCCCCGGCCAGGATGCGGGTGCCGCCCCCGGTGTTCACGGCGGCCAGGGCGGCGAGGTCGTGGCGCCAGGAGTCGACGGCGTCGGGCAACGGGGGAAAGGTGTGCACATTGGTGATTTCCACGCGCCTCTCCCGTCCGTCGGACCCGAAAACGGTGAAGGACGCGGTGGGGTTCTCGAACGACATGGAATCCAGCCCGGGCACGTCGCGGACCGTGAGCGGGAACTGCGAGAAGATCCCTGCCCCGGCGGCGCCGCCCTCGGGCACCTGAGTGGTGTGCGGAAGCAATTCATCGAGACCGGCCGCGCTCAGCTCGGCACCCAGTGCGGGTGTGAATTCCTGGATGGCCAGCAACTGCACCTGCTCGCGCCGGACCGTCTCGACGACGGCGGCCGCATCCGCGCGGCCCAGCCTGGCGTTCAGGCTCATCATGCGCAGCCCCGGGGCCGAACAATCTTGGGTAGCGGTGCCTCGCACGTTTCCCGCGGGAGCGAACGGCGCGACCAGCAGCACCGCCAGGGCGATGGCCGCTCCTGCGGCAACGAGCGCGGGGAACGTGCGCCGGGCGAGCGCAAAAAACAGCAGCGCCCCGAGCGACGGAACTATGAAAAGCGGGGTCAGCGACAGCAGCTGGACCCACGGGGTGCCGACGGACAGGCCGGTGAGCCGGAGCCCCAGCAGCAACAGCACCGGGACGAGCAGGGCCCAACCGATTCCGGCGGCCCAGGTTCGGCGGCGCGGCAGGGGAGGGACGGGGTCGGCGGAAAGCGGGTGCATCGGACAAGGATAGCCGGGCATGGTGGGTCCAGACCGGAGCCGGCCGGGTTGAAGCTTCGGCGCGTTGGCGCGCTAGACTGGGAGGAACACGACGTCGACCCGGCCATCACCGGTGAGTCCTCGGAAGAACGGCCACCCATGCAGCACCCGGGCGGGCCCAGTAGAACCGAGCGGGTAAGCCCGTCACAGCAGTCAATGAGCGGCCGGATCCGGCCCCGGGACACCGGGCGGAGAGGGCAAGCGGGGTGGTACCGCGAGGTGGAGTGACCAATTGCTCCGTCGTCGTCCCTGTGTTGGAGAACGCCTAAGCGCAAACACGCGCCACCGATCCCAGGACTGCCGCAGATGACCAGCTACCCCAAGGCCTCGACCGACCCCCACGGCACCACGCCGTCCTCTCCCCGTTTCCCGGAGATCGAGGAGCGGGTCCTTTCCTACTGGAAGAACGATTCGACCTTCCAGGCCTCCATTGACGCCCGCGATGCCGGCGTTGACGGCGCCAACGAGTTCGTCTTCTACGACGGCCCTCCCTTCGCCAACGGCCTGCCGCACTACGGCCACCTGCTGACCGGCTACGTCAAGGACCTGGTCGCCCGTTACCAGACCCAGCGCGGCTCCCGCGTGGAGCGCCGCTTCGGCTGGGACACCCATGGACTGCCGGCCGAGCTCGAGGCCATGAAGCAGCTGGGCATGACGGACAAGGTGCAGATCGAGGCCATGGGCATCGACAAGTTCAACGACGCCTGCCGCACCTCGGTCATGAAGTACGCCGACGAGTGGCAGAGCTACGTCACCCGCCAGGCGCGCTGGGTCGACTTCGAGAACGACTACAAGACGCTGAACGTCGAGTACATGGAATCGGTCATCTGGGCCTTCAAGCAGCTGCACGAGAAGGGCCTGACCTACCAGGGCTTCCGCGTGCTGCCGTACTGCTGGAAGGACGAGACCCCGCTGTCCAACCACGAGCTGCGCATGGACGACGACGTCTACAAGGACCGCCAGGACCAGACCGTCACCGTCTCCTTCCCGCTGCTGGCCGGCGAGTCGGAGATCTCCCGGGAGCTTGCGGGCGTGCAGGCGCTGGCCTGGACCACCACGCCGTGGACCCTGCCCACCAACATGGCCCTGGCCGTCGGCCCCGAGGTCGTCTACGCGGTGCTGCCCGCCGGCGAAAACGGCGTGAAGGCCTCCAACGCCACCGGCGACTTCATGCTCGCCGAGGACCTGCTCGGAGCCTACGCCAAGGACCTGGGCTATGCGGACGCCGCCGCCGCCGAGGACGCCATCACCAAGCGCTACACCGGCAAGGACCTGGCCGGCCTCAGGTACGCACCGCTGTGGGACACCTTCGCCGATGTCGAGACCTGGAACACCGCCAACGCCTGGCAGCTGCTGGTCGCCGACTACGTGACCACCACCGACGGCACCGGCATCGTCCACCAGGCCCCGGCCTACGGCGAGGAGGACCAGAAGATCTGCGAGGCCGCCGGCATCCCGGTGATCCTCTCGGTCGACGAGGGCGCCAAGTTCCTGCCGCTGTTCAAGGGCGGGGAGCTGGCGGAGATCGTCGGCGTCCAGGTGTTCGACGCCAACAAGGCCATCACCAACCTGCTGAAGAACGACGCCCGCCTCATCAAGCAGGCCTCCTTCGAGCACTCCTACCCGCACTGCTGGCGCTGCCGCAACCCGCTGATCTACCGCGCGATCTCCTCCTGGTACGTCGAGGTCACCAAGATCAAGGACCGCATGCTGGAGCTGAACCAGCAGATCAACTGGATCCCGGAGAACGTGAAGGACGGCCAGTTCGGCAAGTGGCTGGAAAACGCCCGCGACTGGTCGATCTCCCGCAACCGCTACTGGGGTTCCCCGATCCCGGTGTGGGAATGCGACGGCGAGGAGTGCACCCACCGCGAGGTCTACGGATCCCTGGATGAGATCAAGGCCGCCTTCGGGCGCCTGCCGCTGAACCACGAGGGCCAGCCGGACCTGCACCGCCCGTTCATCGACGACTTGGTCAAGTCCCACGATGGCTGTGCCGACGCCGGCACCATGCACCGCGTCGAGGACGTGCTGGACGTCTGGTTCGACTCCGGGTCGATGCCCTACGCCCAGACGCACTACCCGTTCGAGAACAAGGACTGGTTCGACACCCACCACCCGGCGGACTTCATCGTCGAGTACATCGGGCAGACCCGCGGCTGGTTCTACACCATGCACATCCTCTCCACCGCGCTCTTCGACCGCCCCGCGTACAAGAACGTGATCAGCCACGGCATCGTGCTGGGCTCCGACGGGCAGAAGATGTCCAAGTCGCTGAGGAACTACCCGGACGTAAACGAGGTGCTTGACCGCGACGGCTCCGACGCCATGCGCTGGTTCCTGATGGCCTCCCCGATCCTGCGCGGCGGCAACCTGGTTGTCACCGAGCAGGGCATCCGCGAGGGCGTGCGCCAGGTGCTGCTGCCCATGTGGAACGTTTGGCACTTCTTCTGCCTGTACACCAACGCCGCGAACAACGGCGCCGGCTACCAGGCCAAGCTGTCCTACACGTCGACGGACCCGCTGGATGCGTACATGCTCGCCGCCACCGGCGACCTGGTCCGCGAGGCCACCGCGAAGCTCGACGCCTACGACATCTCCGAGGCCGCCGAGACCATCCGCCAGTACATGGACACGCTGACCAACTGGTACGTGCGCCGGAGCCGCCAGCGCTTCTTCGACGAAGACACCAACGCCTTCGACACCCTGTACACCTGCCTGGAGACGCTGACCCGCGTGAGCGCCTCGCTGCTGCCGCTGGCCAGCGAGGAAATCTGGCGCGGGCTCACCGGCGGGCGCTCGGTGCACCTGGCCGAATGGCCCGACGCCGAAGCCTTCGGCCGCCACGACGAGCTGGTCGCCGCGATGGAAGCCACCCGCCGGATCGCCTCCGTCGGTTCCTCGCTGCGCAAGGCCGCCAACCTGCGCGTGCGCCTGCCGCTGGCCGGCATGACCGTCGCCGCGCCGAACGCCGCGGCGCTGGCCGGCACGTTCGCGACCATCATCGCCGACGAGCTGAACCTGCGTTCCGTCACGCTGATCGACGCCGCAGAGGCCAACGCCGCCGAGTACGGCATCAGCCAGCAGCTGGTCGTCAACGCCCGCGCGGCGGGCCCGCGGCTGGGCAAGAATGTGCAGCTGGCCATCAAGGGAGCCAAGTCCGGGGACTGGTCGGTGTCCGACGCCGGGACCGTCACCGCTGGCGGCCTGGACCTCGAACCCCACGAGTACACGCTGGAAACCGTGGTCGCCGCCGGCGCGTCCGAGGAATCGATCGCCGCGGCCGTGCTGCCCGGCGGCGGCTTCCTGGTGCTAGACACCGAGGTCACCGCCGAGCTGGCCGCGGAGGGAACCGCGCGGGACATGGTCCGCGCCATCCAGTCCGCCCGCAAGGACGCGGACCTGCTGGTCGGGGACCGCATCCGCACCGAAATCACCGCCGATGCGGCCACCGTGGCCGCGCTGCATGCCAACGCCGAACTGATCAAGGGCGAAACCCTGAGCACGGGCCTGGTGCTTCTCACCGCCGAGGACGGCGCCGCACCGGTCGTCCGTGTCGAAACCGTGGCTGCCGCCGAGGCCGCCGAGAATGAAATGGGACCAACCACGTGAGCAACTTTGACAGGTTTTCTGTAGAGGGCGTCTACGCCGAGCTGCTGGCGCGCGCGCCGGAAAACAAGATCGAACCGCGCATGGAACCGATGTTCCGCGCCATGGAGATTCTCGGGGAGCCCAACAAGGCGTTCCCGATCATCCATGTGACGGGCACCAACGGGAAAACCAGCACGGCGCGCATGATCGAGTCGCTGCTGCGCGCCCACGACCTGCGCACCGGCCGCTACTCCTCGCCGCACCTGACATCGGTCACCGAACGCATCGCGATCGACGGCGACTCGGTGGACGACGAGACGTTCGTGCGGATCTGGCACGAGATCGCCCCGTACCTGCAGATCGTCGACGACGAGCTCACGGCCAAGGGCGAGAACCGGCTGACCTTCTTCGAGGCGATCACCATCCTGGGCTTCGCGGTCTTCGCCGACGCCCCGGTGGACGTGGCGATCATCGAGGTCGGCCTGGGCGGCATCACCGACGCCACGAACGTCGGCGACGGCCAGGTCTCCGTGGTGACCCCGATCTCGCTGGACCACACGGACCTGCTGGGGGATACCACCGAGCTGATCGCCGAGGAGAAGGCGGGCATCATCAAGCCCGGCGGCTTCCTCATCTCCGCGGCACAGCCGGCCGACGCCGCGCAGGTGCTGCTGGACCGCGCCCGCGAACTCGAGGTCCCCTACCGGTTCGAGGGCGTCGAATTCGGCGTCGAGGACCGCATCATCGCCGTCGGCGGCCAGCAGCTGGACCTGCAGGGGCTGGCCGGGCGCTACCCGGGCATCCTGCTGCCGCTGCACGGCGAACACCAGGCGCAGAACGCCGCGGTGGCGCTGGCCGCCGTGGAGGCGTTCATCGGGGGAGGCGAGACGGAGCTGAACCACGACCTGGTCATGGAGGGCTTCGGCGCCGCCACCAGCCCGGGGCGCCTGGAGGTCATCCGCACCGCCCCGAGCGTGCTGCTTGACGCCGGCCACAACCCGGACGGCATCCGCGCCTCGGCCAAGGCCGTCAAGGAGGCCTTCGGGTTCTCCAAGCTGGTGCTGGTCATCGGCATCCTCGCCGAAAAGGACGCCCCGGCGATGCTCGCCGAACTGCGCGAACAGTACATCGACCTGGTGGAGGACGTCTGCATCACGCAGTCCAACTCCCCGCGCGCCATCCCCGCCGGCGAACTGGCCGGAATGGCATTGGAGGCCGGTTTCAACGAGGAGGACCTCTTTGTCACCGAGCGCCTCGACGACGCCCTGGAATGGGCCGTCGGCCGTGCGGAGGACTCCGAGGACTTCGGCGGCGGCGTGCTCGTCACCGGGTCGATCACGTTGATCGGGGAGACCCGCATGCTGATGGGAGGCGCGTAGGCCATGGCACGAATGACCAAGGCGCAGCGTGAATGGCGCCCGGGCCAACCGAAAAAGCCGCGCTCCACGCGTGTGATGTTCGCCTCAACGGTGCTCACACTGGAGGCCTTCCTGGCGTTTTTCGTCGCGCTGGCCTACTCCGGGCTCAACCGCGAGACGGTCAGCCCGGTGTTGGCGCTCGGCGCCGGCGCCGTGCTGGCGCTGGCCTGCATCTTCACCTGCGCCCTGCTGAAAAAACCGCTGGGATACGCCATTGGCTGGGCCCTGCAGGTCGTTTTCATCCTGACCGGCTTCCTCATGCCGGAGATGTTTGTCATCGGCCTGGCGTTCGCCGCCACCTGGTGGTACGCGGTGACCAAGGGGCACTCGATGGACGTGGAGACCGCCCGGCGGGCCCGGGAGCAGGCCAAGTGGGACGCCGCGAACCCGGAGCCCGACGCCCCGTAGCCGGCGCACAACCGTAGAATCAGTACCAAATACCATTTTCCGCACCACAAACACGTGACAGGAGCAGCTTCATGACCATTGAACGCACCCTCATCCTCATCAAGCCCGACGGCGTCAAGCGCCGGCTGACCGGCCAGATCATCGCCCGCGTCGAGGCCAAGGGCTACGACGTCGTCGAGCTCAAGCAGGTCCACGCGACCCGCGAACTGCTCGAGGCGCACTACGAGGAGCACGTGGGCAAGCCGTTCTACGAACCGCTCGTGGAGTTCATGCTTTCCGGCCCGGTCGTGGCCGTCATCGCCGAGGGCCACAACGTCATCACCGGTTTCCGCTCGCTGGCCGGCACCACCGACCCGACCACCGCCGCCCCGGGCACCATCCGCGGCGACCTGGGCCGCGACTGGGGCCTGAAGGTCCAGCAGAACCTGGTCCACGGTTCGGACTCGGTCGAGTCCGCGACCCGCGAAATCGGCATCTGGTTCGCCTAAGCGGTTCAACGACTAAAGGGCAAACGCCAAGGGCCCGGCACCTTCCCCCATCGGGGGAGCGGTGCCGGGCCCTTGGTCCGTCCGGACCGGTTTCAGAGCCGGGCGGGGTTCACTCCCGGCCGGCCCGCACCGATCCGATGAGCGAATCGATGCCGAACGCCAGCGCCGTGCCGATCGCGTAGGCCAGCAGGTCCAACGGGACAAAGGTGGACCCGAGCACCAGCCGGATCGGCGGGAAGGCGGCGCCAAGCGTTGCCGGGATCGAGGTGATCTGCAGCAGCTCGATGGCCGTGCAGAAGGCCAGGGTGATCGCGGCGTTGGACCAGGCGGCGGCGCGCGGACGCAGGAACACTAGCAGGACATAGATGAGCACCGCGTAGAGCACGCCCCCGGAGAGGTCCGCCGCCGGCCCCGCGGCAAGGAACCGGGCCCCGAGGCCCAGGACAACCACCGGCACAACCAGCAGCCCCGCGGCCAGCCGCCGCCTGCGCGCCCGCGGGTCAGCCACCGAAGAACGCCTGCGGGAAGCGAAGGACGACGCTCGCGGCCGCCAGGATCAGCAGCACGACGGTCAGCACCCACGTCCATTCGGCGAGGAACCGCTTGAGGCCCGCGGGGGCCGGGATCACGCCGTGGGCCGCGTTGCGGGCCGTGGTGAACATGAACATCGGGATCATCATCGCCCACACCACCATGCAGTACAGGCACAGCGCGTTGATCTCGTACAGCGCCTGGGACCAGAGCCAGATGATGAAGACCATCGCCAAGGTGACGCCCGCCTGCAGCCCCAGCCAGTACCAGCGGGCAAACCGGGCCCCGGCCAGCAGCGCCATGCCGATGGTGATGACGATGCCGAAGCCCACGATGCCCAGGAACGGGTTCGGAAAGCCCAGGAGCGCGGCCTGGCTGGATTTCATGATGGTGCCGCAGGAGACCCACGGGTTGAAGTCGCAGCTGGTCACGTAGTCCGGGTTCTTGTACAGGGCCAGGCGCTCGAGCACCAGGATGCCGGAGGCGATCCAGGCGACGCCTGCGGTGAGCACCAGGAAGAACCCGAACGGCTTGGCCCGCCGCAATGCCGGAAGGCCTGCCTCGTCGATGCTTGTCGAGTCCGCGTCGGCTCGGGACGTGCTCATCAATAACTCCCTTGGTTTTCCTGCAGTGGTTCGGCGGCGCCGGCGATGCGGTGCCGATGCTTGAAGTCTAGTGCTCGAAACCGTGTCAACGGCCCCGGAGCACGGCAAACCGCATGTCAAGACGGAGTAGCCAACGCGGTCGGGGGAGGGGTCCGCGGGCTGCGCGACATGCCCGAACGCGTCGAATCGCGCAGGTGGGTCCATAGAAGTTCCGCGGTATGAGACAATTGCAGTGGTTGTTCGCGGATCCACAGTCTGCTTTCAACCCAACGACAGGCTTTCAAGCCCGATTGCGATGCATCTGCTGTGTAGAGACCGCCTATATGAAGGTCTGAGCGAATACCGCGATTTGGTCGCCGCAACAAAAAGCGGCTTGTTTGGAAAAGCGCCGTTGGTTTTGCCGGATGCCGCGCCCCACAATGGTTGGCGTACCCTGCAAGACGAGCACACGACTTCCGCTAGGACACGCGGCCACACCGGCCCGGTTACTGCGAACCAACCAAGGCTCGGCGAGCTATCTGTGGGAGCAGCCGATCCATGAGGAGCACTCTTTTAAAATGGCAGCAAATCGCGACGAATCAAAAGCGGCAGGTCAGGCCCCCAAGGCACGAACCCGCACCAGCCGCCCACGCAACACCTCCAGCGAACCCACGGTCCCGGCCCGCCCGGTGCGCCGTGCGATGACCCTAGCCGAACTCAATGAAGCGGCCGCGGCGCCCACCAGCAAGACCCGCGCCAACGTTGCGCCGCGCACCGCAGCGGCCCGCACCACCGCGGCACGCCGCCGCCCGGCCGCCAACGCCAAGGCCGAGGCCCCCGCGGCAGCGCCAACCGTTGAGACCCCGGCCGCCGCACCGGTGGCGGCCGCACCCGTGAAGAAGGCCCCGGCCAAGCGCGGCCCGCGCCGCGCCACCTCGGCCGTCACCAGCCCGGTCGCCAGCACCGATGCCCCGGTCGGCCTCATTGAGCCTGCCCCCGTTGCGGCATCCGCAGCCGAGCCCGCCGTCGAAGCCCCGGCCAAGGTCGAGGAAAAGGCCGAAGCGAAGGCACCGGCCAAGCGCCCGACACGTTCACGTTCCCGCCGCGCCTCGGCACCCGCCGGCGACGCTGCCGGCACCCCGGCCAAGGAAGCCGCCGTTGCGGCTCCCGTGGCCGAAGTTCCGGTGGTTGAAACTGCCGTTGTCGAAGCATCAGTGGTTGAAGTAACCGAAGAAGTTGTCGTCGTGGCTGAAGCCCCGGTCGAAGCAAGCGCAGAAGTAACCGAAGAAGCCCCCGCAGAGGCACCGGCCAAGACGGCGCGCAAGCGTCCGACCCGTTCCTCGCGTTCGGCCAAGGCGCCCGCCGCCGAGGTTGTTGCCGAGGCTCCGGCCGAAGTTCCTGCCGTCGCCGCGAGCATCGTCGAGGCCGTCGCCGCGGAGGCCATGGCCACCGGCGGAACCGAATCCGCAGGCATCACCGATCCGTTCGCGATTCCGGAAATGGCACTCTCCGTGCTGTTCCAGGCTCCCGACCTTTCCGCGGTCGCACCCGTCGCCGCCGACGAGGACGAAGACGAGGATTCGGCCGGCAACCGCCGCAACCGCCGTTCGCGTTCCCGCACCCGCACCGAGGGCGAAGCCGCCGAGGGTGCCGAGACCGACGAGGACGAGACCGATGGCGACGCCGTCGTTTCGCGCCGCCGCCGCCGCCGCCGCCGCGGCGAGGCCGACCTGGAACTGGCCGGTGGCGAACAGGACGATCCTCCCAACACGATCACCCGCGTGCGCGCACCGCGCACGTCCCTGGATTCGGTCATGTCCAACAAGGTCACCGCCGTCAAGGGTTCGACCCGCTTGGAAGCCAAGCGCCAGCGCCGCCGCGATTCGCGCGAGTCCGGCCGCCGCCGCCAGGTGATCACCGAGGCCGAGTTCCTCGCACGCCGCGAATCCGTCGACCGCCAGATGATCGTGCGCCAGCGCGAGGACCGCATCCAGATCGGCGTCCTGGAGGACGGCATCCTTGCCGAGCACTTCGTCTCCAAGACCCAGCAGGATTCGCTGATCGGCAACGTCTACATCGGCAAGGTGCAGAACGTGCTGCCTTCCATGGAAGCCGCCTTCGTTGACATCGGACGCGGCCGCAACGCCGTGCTCTACGCCGGCGAGGTCAACTGGGATGTCGCGGGCCTCGACGGCCAGCCGCGCCGCATCGAACACGCCCTGAAGTCCGGGGACACCGTGCTGGTGCAGGTCACCAAGGATCCGGTGGGCCACAAGGGTGCCCGCCTGACTTCCCAGATCTCCCTGCCGGGACGCTACCTGGTCTACGTGCCGGGCGGCTCGATGACCGGCATCTCCCGCAAGCTTCCCGATGTCGAGCGCAACCGCCTGAAGAAGATCCTCAAGGACCACCTGCCGGAAAACGCGGGCGTCATCGTCCGCACCGCGGCGGAGGGCGCCTCCGAGGAAGAGTTGATGAACGACATCAACCGCCTGCGCGCCCAGTGGGAGGGCATCGAGGCCGCCTCGACGTCCACCAAGACGCTGGCCCCGGAACTGCTCTACGGCGAACCGGACCTGACCATCAAGGTCGTCCGCGACGTGTTCAACGAGGACTTCACCAAGTTGATCGTCTCCGGCAACGAGGCATGGGACACCATCGAGGCCTACGTGACCTACGTGGCCCCGGACTTGATCTCACGCCTGGAAAAGTGGGAGAGCAACGTAGACATCTTCAGCACCTTCCGCATCGACGAGCAGATCCACAAGGCACTTGACCGCAAGGTCTTCCTGCCCTCGGGCGGCTCGCTGGTCATCGACCGCACCGAAGCCATGACGGTTGTCGACGTCAACACCGGCAAGTTCACCGGCTCCGGCGGCAACCTCGAGGAAACCGTCACCAAGAACAACCTGGAGGCGGCCGAGGAAGTCGTTCGCCAACTGCGCCTGCGCGACATCGGCGGCATCATCGTCATCGACTTCATCGACATGGTGCTCGAGTCCAACCGCGACCTGGTGCTCCGCCGCCTGGTCGAATGCCTGGGCCGCGACCGGACCAAGCACCAGGTTGCCGAGGTCACCAGCCTTGGCCTGGTGCAGATGACGCGAAAGCGCATGGGCACCGGCCTGCTGGAGGTCTTCGGCGAGAACTGCGAGGCCTGCAACGGCCGCGGCGTGATCACCCACGACGAGCCCGTTGAGCACCGCCGTACGTTCAACTCCGCCGGCGAGCCGCATGTAGCTGCCAGCCGTGGCCAGGAGAAGCCTTCGCGGGCCGAGCGCCGCCGCCGCAACCGCGCATCGGAAGAGCCGACCACGGTCGAGCACACCACCGAGGCGGAAACCGAGGTTCATGCCGTGGAGCCGGAGGCCAACGAGGCCAAGGCCACCGCGGCGCGCACGGCCTTTGCCAACATCGCCGCAGCCGCACACGCTGCCCACGAACACGAGGATGCCGCGGCAGAAGCCGCCGGTGCCACGCTTACCGTGGGTGGAGAGCAGGTTGTGGTGCCGAACGCACGCCGCCGCCGTGCCGGTTCCGAGGCTTCGGCCCCGGAGCTGACCCTGGAGAACCTGGAAGCAGCGCTTCCGGACAATTCCCCGGTCGAGGATGCGGAGTCCCACGACGCCGGCGGACACGAAGATGCCCAGGGCGCCACCCGCGCCCCGCGCAGCCGTAGCCGCCGCAAGAGCCGTTCCAAGGCCCCCGCTCCGGAGCAGGCTTCGCAGGCTCCCGAGCAGGCTGCACCGGTCATCTCCGGCGTGGCAGGGCAGGCTTCCGCCGCAGCACCTTCGGAGGCGAAGGCCGTTGTGGCGACCTCTAAGACTTCGGGCATCGAGCCGGTGGCGCGCGTCAAGCGCAGCCGCCGTGCCACGAGCCCGCAGGGCGGGTCTGACGCCGCAGTTTCTGTGGCATCGGACACGCTTGCAACACCGGGTTCCGCCCATGTTGCTTCGTTGGCAGATATCCCAAAGGCCGCTCAGCCCCTAAACGACGCCAATGCGCCGATTATGCTGGGTGTCGGGGTGCCGGTCAACGAGTTGAAATAATTGGGTCTTGACGACTTGCTGGGGTAAGTTGTATTTGCCCCGGCAGCGCTTTTTAGCGTAGTCTGGATCCTCGGTGCGAACGCCAGCTATCGGATTCTTCCGCTCGGCGTGCCAGCACAGCGCAATCCTCGTTTGTATTTGAGGTAGTGATGCGCAGCAAGACATATTGAACGTCGAGTAGAAGTGAGTACCCACGTGGTGTACGCAATTGTCCGCGCTGGCGGCCGCCAGGAAAAGGTTTCTGTTGGAGACCTCGTTACCCTTGATCGCCTGAAGGCCGCCCCAGGCGCCTCCATTGAACTGCCGGCCCTGTTGCTGGTAGATGGCGAGAAGGTAACTTCCGCAGCCGACGAGCTGGCCAAGGTTAAGGTGACCGCTGAGGTTATTGAGAACCTTCGCGGCCAGAAGATTGTCATCCAGAAGTACAAGAACAAGACCGGTTACAAGAAGCGCCAGGGTTTCCGCGCTATGTTGACCAAGGTCAAGGTCACCTCGATCGCTTAATTGCGGTTGATTCCAAGAATTCTCAATACCTGAAGGTAGGCATATTCAATGGCACATAAGAAGGGCGCGAGTTCCACTCGCAACGGTCGCGATTCCAACGCCCAGTACCTTGGCGTTAAGCGCTTCGGTGGTCAGGTCGTTTCGGCCGGCGAAATCATCGTTCGCCAGCGTGGCACCCACTTCCACCCGGGCGCCGGCGTGGGACGTGGCAAGGACGACACCCTGTTCGCACTGCAGGCCGGAGCTGTCGAATTCGGCACCCGTCGCGGCCGTCGCGTCGTGAACATCGTTATCGCTGACTAATTAGCGCATAACCGCATTCATTACACATTGGAGGGTGGGCCGCACGGCTCACCCTCCTTGTGCTTTTCCAGAAAAACCCATGTTTCCTCGGTCGCTACAATAAAGATCGAACGAAACTCTTCACCCCCTTTTTGCTAGGAGCTTTCAACCGTGGCAGCCTTCATCGACCGAGTGGTCCTCCATGTCTCCGGTGGTACCGGTGGGCACGGCTGTGTCTCCATCAAACGCGAAAAGTTCAAGCCCCTCGGTGGTCCCGACGGAGCCAGCGGCGGCAATGGCGGCGACGTCATCCTGCGCGTTGACTCGCAGACCACGACGCTACTTTCGTACCACCATTCACCCCACCGCCACGCCGGCAACGGCGAAGGCGGCAAGGGCGACCTTCGCCCGGGCAAGAACGGCGAATCCCTGATCCTTCCGGTGCCCGAGGGCACCGTGGTCAAGAACCGTGCCGGCGACATCCTCGCCGACCTCATCGGCGAAGGCACCGAGTACATTGCCGCCGCCGGTGGCCTGGGCGGCCTGGGCAACGCCGGCCTCTCTAGCCAGAAGCGCAAGGCCCCCGGCTTCGCGTTGCTGGGCATTCCCGGCGACGAAGCCGAGATCATCCTCGAGCTCAAGTCCGTTGCAGACGTTGCCTTGGTTGGATACCCGTCGGCTGGCAAGTCCTCGCTGATTGCTGCGATCTCCGCGGCACGCCCGAAGATCGCTGACTACCCGTTCACCACCCTGGTCCCGAACCTCGGCGTAGTCGAAGCCGGCGACGTCCGCTACACCGTTGCCGACGTCCCGGGTCTGATCCCCGGCGCCTCGCAGGGCAAGGGCCTGGGCCACGAATTCCTGCGCCACGTCGAACGCTGCGCCGCACTGGTGCACGTGCTCGACTGCGGCACGCTCGAAGCCGACCGCGACCCGGTCACCGACCTGGACATCATCCAGGCCGAACTGGATGCCTACGAGACCGACTCCTCGTTTGCCGGCGCCGATGGACAGATCATCCCGCTGAACGAGCGCCCGCGCCTGGTCGCCCTGAACAAGGTCGACATGCCGGACGGCCGCGACATGGCCGAGTTCGTGCGCCCGGAACTGGAAAAGCGCGGCTACCGCGTCTTCGAGGTCTCCGCGATGAGCCGTGAAGGCCTGCGCGATCTCTCCTTCGCCATGGCCGAACTGGTCACGGAGGCCCGGGCCAAGCTCGAGGCAGCCCCGCTGGTTGTCCCCGTCGAGGTAGTGCGTCCGCGCGCCACCAAGGCCAGCAAGGCGGGGTTCGTGATCCGCAAGGAAGAGCGCAACCTCGAAGCCCTGTACCGCGTCATTGGCGAAAAGCCGGAACGCTGGATCAAGCAGACCGATTTCCGCAACGACGAGGCCGTCGGCTACCTTGCCGACCGCCTGGCCAAGCTCGGCGTCGAAAACCAGCTGTACAAGATGGGTGCCCGCCCGGGCGACGCCGTGGTCATCGGCTCGGAAGCCGACGCCGTGGTCTTCGACTGGGAGCCGACGATGGCTGCCGGCGCCGAACTGCTCGGTTCGCGCCGTGGCCAGGACGTGCGCATCGAGGAATACGGTGCACGCCCGTCCCGTGGCGAAAAGAAGGCCATCCACTCCGACCGCAAGGACGCCAAGGCCGCGGCCCGCGACGAGCTGGAAGCCGAGCGCAAGGCCGGCATCTGGACCGAGTCGGTGAACTACAAGCACCAAGAACCCAAAAAGGGGGAGTAGGAAACGACCGTGCGCGCCACCAACCACCCCTCGGGCATTGACGAACGCCAGGACATCCCGCGTGCTTCGCGCATAGTGGTCAAGGTCGGCTCCTCGTCGTTGACCACGCTCAACGGCGGGATCTCCGAGGAAGCACTCTCGAACCTCGTGGACAGGCTCTCGGCGGTCAGCACCGCAGGGACCCAGCTGATCCTGGTCTCCTCCGGCGCTATCGCCGCCGGCCTGGCGCCCCTGAACCTGGGGCGTCGGCCGCGCGACCTGGCCACGCAGCAGGCCGCGGCCTCCGTGGGGCAGGGGCTGCTGATGGCCAAGTACACCCAGGCGTTCGCCGCCCACGGTGTCACGGTGGGCCAGGTCCTGCTCACGGCCGACGACCTGATCCGTCGCCAGCAGTACGCCAACGCGTTCCGCGCGTTGAACCGGCTGCTGGCCTTGGGCGTGGTGCCGATCGTGAACGAGAACGACACCGTGGCAACGCACGAGATCCGTTTCGGGGACAATGACAGGCTCGCCGCTCTGGTGGCGCACTTGGTCAAGGCCGATGCGCTGATGCTGCTCTCCGACGTCGACGCCGTCTACGACGCCCCGCCAAACGACGGGGGAGTACGGATTTCGCGCGTCGACAGCAATGCCGACCTGGAAACCGTGAGCATCGGTTCCACCGGCGGGGCCGGACTGGGCACCGGCGGCATGGCCACCAAGGTCGAGGCCGCCACCATGAGCGCGGAATCCGGGATCCCGGCGCTTGTCACCTCCACCGCCAACGCCGCCGCGGCGCTGGCGGGGCAGGACGTGGGAACGTGGTTCTCGGCCCGCGGCGGACGCCGCTCCACCCGCATGCTCTGGCTGGCCCACCTTGCGGCCACGCAGGGGCGCCTGCTGCTGGATGCCGGCGCGGTCAGGGCCGTGGCCTCCGGCGTCGCCTCGCTGCTGCCCGCGGGCATCACCGGGCTGCACGGCTCGTTCGAGGCCGGGGACGCGGTGGAAATCACCGACGCCAAGGGCACCGTGATCGCCCGCGGCCTGGTGAACTACTCCTCGGAGGAACTGCCGCAGATGCTCGGCCGTTCCACGCACGAGCTGGCCCAGGACCTCGGAACCCAGTACGAGCGCGCCGTGGTGCACGTGGACGACCTGGTCGTCGTCTAGCGCCATCCGCCGTTGCACACCCGGCCGGGCCCGCCCTTTGACACAAAGGGCGGGCCCGGCCGCTTGGTGCGTAGACTGATATGCATGAGCCAGATAGCCAATGCATCCCTGAATCCCAGCGACGTGACAGCCGGGGCCGACGGCCCGCAGGCCGCGGTCGCAGCGGTGTCCGCCATGGCCGACCGCGCCCGTACCGCCTCCCGTGTGCTGGCCCGCGCGGACCGGAACTGGAAGGACCGCGCGCTCCTGGCGATCGCCGCGGCACTTGATGAAAAGCGCGCCCGGATCATCGCGGCAAATGCCAAGGACATCGAGGCCGGACGGGCCAACGGAACCAGCGATGCCATGCTGGACCGGCTCAAGCTCGATGACAGGCGCGTCGATGCGCTGATCGCCGCCCTCCAGGAACTTGCCGGCCTACCCGATCCGGTGGGCACCGTGCTGCGCGGCCAGACGCTTCCCAACGGCCTGCGCCTGCGTCAGGTGCACGTGCCCATGGGTGTCATCGGCGCCATCTACGAGGCCCGCCCCAATGTGACCGTCGACATCGCCGGCCTTGCGCTCAAGAGCGGCAATGCCGTGCTGCTGCGCGGCGGCACGGCTGCCGCGGCGTCGAACAAGGCGCTGCTGGCACTGATCCGCGACGCGCTGGAATCGGTGGGACTGCCCGCCGACGCCGTCGCCTCGGTCGACGCCTACGGACGCGACGGAGCCGACGCCATGATGGGTGCCCGCGGCAAGATCGACGTGCTGATCCCGCGCGGGGGCCGCGAACTGATCCAGCGCGTGGTGACCACCGCCAAGGTTCCGGTCATCGAAACGGGTGAGGGCAACGTGCACATCTACCTGGACGAATCGGCCGACGCCAAGATGGCGGTGCCGATCCTGCTCAACGCCAAGATCCAGCGCCCCTCGGTCTGCAACACCGTGGAGACGCTGCTGATCAACGCCAAGTCGCAGGCCGCTGGACAGGTGCTTGCCGCCCTGGCGAAGTCGGGTGTGCGCCTGCACGTCGACGAACGCGCCGCGGCACTGGCGGGGGACACCCCGACGGTCCCGGCCGTCGACGCGGACTGGGACACCGAATACATGGACCTGGACCTGGCCGTCGCCGTCGTCGACGACCTCGATGGTGCCATTAGCCACATTCGCCGCCACACCACGGGGCACACCGAAGCGATCCTGACCAACAACCTGGCGCACGCCGAGCGCTTCATCGCCGAGGTCGATTCGGCCGCCGTCATCGTCAACGCCTCCACTCGGTTCACCGATGGAGGGCAATTGGGCCTGGGTGCCGAGGTCGGCATTTCCACCCAGAAGATGCACGCGCGCGGGCCGATGGGGCTTCGCGAACTCACAACCACCAAGTGGATTGTCCAAGGTGATGGGCATGTTCGTTCGTAGCGGCGCGCCAAGGTGGGTACGATAGAACCTAACGAGACAAATAGTTTGAACACCGTGTCGTGCGTTCGCAGCGAAACCGGCACACAACATCCTGGAGAAACATGTTTACCCAGTCCCTGAACGCGGCTATCCTTGCTTCCGAATCGGCCGGGGGATTGCCCACCGAAACCATGGCGCTGATCATCGGTGGCGGCATCTTCCTGCTCTTCATGTTGATGCTGCTGATCACCATGTCCTACACCAACGTCGGCAACCGCCACGAGGTCAAGGCCGAAACCGACGACACGCACCGTCAGCACGCCAACAAGCACGGCCATCACTAGCCGTCTCGAGGCCGAGCGAACGGACCGCCCATTTCGCCTAGGCGTCATGGGCGGCACGTTCGATCCGATCCACCACGGCCACCTGGTTGCCGCCAGCGAGGTCGCCTCGGTGTTTGACCTTGACGAAGTCGTGTTTGTGCCCACCGGCACGCCCTGGCAGAAATTGGACCGCGAGGTCGCCGAGGCCGAACACCGTTACCTGATGACTGTGATCGCCACGGCGGCCAATCCACGGTTCACCGTCAGCCGGGTGGACATCGACCGTCCGGGGCCGACCTACACGATCGATACGCTGCGCGACCTGCGCGCCCAGCGCCCGGATGCCGAGTTGTTCTTCATCACCGGCGCCGACGCCCTGGCGAAGATCATGAGCTGGAAGGACGCCGAGGAACTGTGGACGCTTGCACACTTCGTGGGCGTCACCCGGCCCGGGCACGAACTGCCGGTGCTTGACCGCAACGACGTTTCCCTGATGGAAGTGCCGGCGATGGCGATCTCTTCCACCGATTGCCGCGAACGCGTTCGCACGCAGCATCCGGTGTGGTACTTGGTGCCGGACGGCGTGGTCCAGTACATCGGCAAGTACAAGCTTTACAACGACAAGAACTACGCAGTAAACGGCCAGAAGTAGAACGGCCGGGAAATGGACAAGATGAGCGACGAGACCGGGCCCGCGCTCAGCAGGCGAGCCCTGCGTGAGCAGCGCCGTGCCGAGGCCGAAGCCCAGCTTGCCCGACAGGCGGAAGGCAAGGAGCCGAAGGCTGCCGCCCCGGTCGGGAAACCGGTGGTTGTCAAGCCGTCGGTGTCCGCGCCCGCGGTAAAGCCGCGCGCGAGCCAGGCCGGGGAAGCACGGCCTTCGGCCGCTCCTGTCGCCCCGGCTCCGGCCCCCGCCAAGGCGGCAACACCCAAGCAGGTCCCCGCTCCGGCGGCCGTGCAGGCGCCAAAGCCCCCCGCTGCCAAGGAATCGCCGGCCAAGGTCGTTGCCGCGCCCGAGGCCAAGCCGGAACCGGCAAAGGCCGCTCCCGCCAGGATCGAGCCTGCAAAGGTGGAGCCGGCAAAGCCCGCTCCCGCTGTCGCGGCCCCGGCCAACATCGCCGAGGCTGCGCGCAGCCGCCGTGCCACCGGGGGAGAAATCGACGCCGTGCCACAGCGCGCGGAACGGACTTCCCTGCAACGTGCCCGCGACCGCGAGGCGCTGCGCACCAGGCGCCGCCTGGAACAGGAAGTCTCCGAACTTTCGGCCAAGGAGCCTTCCCCCGGGGACGACCCCGCACCGCTGACCCGCAAGCAAATGCGCCTGCAGACCCTCGGCGCGGCCATGGGCGCCACCGCGGTGGAAGAACGGGACGACGCGGCGGCTGCCGGCGATGCCCCGGAATCCGATGCCGCAATGCCCGCCCCAACCAAACCCGCTGCTGAAAAACCAGCTGCAGCAAAGTCCGCGGCCGCCAATGCCCCGACGTCGCAGAAGCCCGGCGCCGGCACGCAACTGAGCGTCGAGGATGCCTTGGCGTTGCGCCGCCGTTCCGGCGGGGCCGCACCTGTGGACCCGGCGCTGATCCAGCCGGCCGAGGACCTCGGCGACGTGGATCTCGAGGTCCTGGCCCAGCAACGTGAACTTGCGGCGCGGGCGGCCATCATCAGCCGCCGTGCTGCTGAGCGCCAACGCCTCGAGGAATCCAACTCGCAGCGCGCCGGCCAGCGCCGTTCGGACCCGTTCACCGGTTCCATGAACCAGCTGCGCGACGAGGACATCGAAAAGAAGCTGGTCAACACCGGCATCTCGGGTCCGGAAACGCGCGGTTTCCACATCTCGATGACGGACCAGGGCACCATTCTGGACGCCCCGGGCACATCGTTTGCAAAATCCAAGACTTCGGCTTCGGGTGCGCCAGCGCCTGCGGCCAAACCTGCTGAAAAGCCTGCGGCTGCTACTCCGGCCCAGGCAGCTTCCTTTGAGTCAAAGTTAATGGGAGCAAAACCCGCTGCTGCAGCAGCACGCGCAGGAGCGGCGCCGGCAAAGTCCGGAGCCTTCGCCCCTGCCACGCCGAAGGCCGCGGACAAACCCGCGCCCGCGGCACGAGCGACACCGAAGGTCCCGCCCCTGGCGGAGGCCCCCGGTACCGCCGACGTTGAGCCACGCGTCTCCCACCCGCCCGTGCGTGCCGTTCGCGCGCAGGGCCTGGAACCGCTTGATGCGCAGACCGCCGGAATGCGCCGTGCCAACAACATGTACCTGATGGTCATAGCGGCCTTGTCCGTTGGAGGTGCGGCGCTCGTTGCCGGCCTCATCATGATCTTCAACTCCAATTAGCGTGCCCTAGCGGCCGCGACCAAACACTCAAGGAGAATCCCATGAGCGCCCACGAACATTCCATCAACCTGGTGAAGGCGGCAGCCCTTGCCGCCGCAGACAAGCAGGCCGAAAACCTCATCGCGCTGGACGTCAGCGAGCGCCTCGGCGTCACCGACGCCTTCCTGATCGCCTCGGCTTCCTCCGAGCGCCAGGTCAACTCGATCGTCGACGAGATCGAAGACAAGCTCGACGAGCTCTTCGAGATCCGTCCGGTGCGCCGCGAAGGCCGCGGTGCGGGCCGCTGGGTCCTCCTGGATTACGTGGACGTCGTGATCCACGTGCAGCACAACGAGGACCGCGTCTTCTACGCCCTCGAGCGCCTCTGGGGCGACTGCCCGTTGATCGAGCTGCCGACCACCGGCGAGCCGGCAACCGACATGTCGCACATCGAAACCCTCCCGGACGTCCTCTAGGACTCCTCGATTTGCGTCACGCGATTGTCGTGACCTATGATGGATGAGTTGCCCGCAAGGGTGGCTCCCATTCGGGGGTATGGCGCAGTTGGTAGCGCGTCTGCATGGCATGCAGAAGGTCAGGGGTTCGAATCCCCTTACCTCCACCGAACAAGAACCCGCTGGATCATTGAGATCCGGCGGGTTTTTTCGTGTTGCCGTCCCCATGGCGCCGGCGGCCGCGCAAAGCCGGCCCCAAATTGGGCCGCGTGCTGGATGACCGCACGCGTTGGACCCTTGCTATCCTGTGGATCGGGACCGCATGGCACGGGACGGCAAGCACGCAGCCGGCTGGGCCCGCGGACGGGATCGAACCGAATCAGGGAAACTGGGTGCGGTGCATGATGAAAAATTCAAGGGTCGCGGTTGTTGTAGCCGGCGCGTTGATCGCTGTGTCGGGCTGTTCCTCCGGAGGACCGGCCGGACCCACCGCCGGCACCGCCGGAAACACCGGAAACACCGCCCCCGCAACCGGCACGCCGAGCGGCGGGAGCGCGCAGGTGCCGGCATACGCCATGACGCTGCAGCAACAGCTCCCCGAGGTGATGAAGGCCAACGCCATCCCCGGGGTCGTCGTGCTGATCAAGTCGCCCACGCGCGGCGATTGGTCGGGAACCTTCGGCACCGCCGAGATCGGCAAGGAAACACCGATGTCGCTCAGCGATTTCCTGCGGATCGGCAGCAACACCAAGACCATGACCTCGACGGTCATCCTGCAGCTCGTGCAGGAGGGCAAGCTCAAGCTGGACGACCCCATCTCGAAATTCCGGCCCGATGTGCCCAACGGCAAGAACATCACGATCGCCCAGCTCTCCGAGATGCGCAGCGGGCTCTACAGCTACACGTTCGACCCGGGCTTCAACGCAACGCTCGACAAGGAGCCGCAGAAGGCCTGGACGCCCGACGAGCTGCTGTCGATCGCCTTCAAGCACCCGGCGAACTTCCCGCCGGGCCAGAAGTACGACTACAGCAACACCAACATCGTGCTGCTCGGGACGGTCATCGAGGAACTCACCGGCATGAGCGCGTCCGAGGCGTTCCGGAAGCGGATCTTCGAGCCGTTGGGGCTGAAGAACACCGAGCTGCCGGTGAACACGGATTCCGTCCTCCCGATGCCCCACGCGCAGGGATACCAGTTCGGCACCAACGCCGAGACCACCGACTCCTATGCGGTTCCCGCCGCCGACTTGCCTGCCGCGCTCGACGGCACACTCAAGCCGCTGAACTACACCGACGCGAACCCCTCGTGGGCTTGGACGGCCGGCGGGGCCATCTCCACGCCCGAGGACCTTGCGGTGTACGTCAAGGCGCTGGTGACCGGAGGCCTGCTCGATGCGAAGACTCAAAAGCTGCGGATGGACAGCATCCAGCCCACGGTGGCCGGCCAGCCGAACGGCGTCGGGTACGGGCTCGGGATCGCCGAGTTCGCCCCCGGCATTCTGGGCCACGACGGACAGCTGCCCGGGTACTCGTCGTTCATGGTCTACAACAACGACACGGACGACACCATCATCGTGGGCACAAACCTTGCGGCCTCGCCCGTCGACGGGCAGAATGCCGCGGTGGTCCTGGCGAAGAGCATCATCGCCACCCTCTACGGCGCCGCCGACGTTCCCGGCGGGAACCCTGCCACGCCCCAGAGCGGGTCGCCGACACCTTCCGGATAACGGCCGGCGGGGGGTCGGTTCAGCCCGTGTGGGTTTCACGCCACCAGTCCACGGTGGCGCGTGCGCCGTCGGCCAGCGGGGTGGGCGAGAGCCCGAGCAGGGATTGGCTCCGACGCGAGTCCATCACCAAGGGGCTGTCGAACTGGTACGCCATTTCGGCGAGCTCTCGCGTCGCGGGGTGCACAAGCCCGATCGCCCGCAGGATTCCGCCGGGCATCCCGGACACCTTGGGCGCGGGAAGGCCTGCCGCGGCCGCGTAGGCTTCCGCCATGACCCGCTGGCTGGACGGCGGCGCCGTGGGCGCATGGAGCACGCCGTTCCAAAGCTCCGGCCGCTCCGCGGCCCGCACCATGGCCGTGGCAAGGTCGGGCATGTAGGTGAATGAGTGCGGCAGCGACGGGTTGCCGATCGCCAGCAGACGCCGGCCGTCGAAGACGGATTCGAGCATCCGCGCCCCGGCGTGGGCGTTCTCGACGCGGGGTCCGTAGAAGTCGGAGGCCACCACTGAGACGGTGTTGGTCCCCGAGTCTGCGCGTGCGTTCAGTAATTCCGTTCGGACCCCGCGCTTGCCGCCCGCTGCATTGCGGGGCGAATCCTCTGCCATGGTTTGCTCGGGGTTCGAATAGGAGTACAGGCTTTCGGGAAAGACCACGGGGATTCCCCGTTCGCCAGCCGCGGCCAGGACCAGTTCCTCCGCGCGGGGGAGCGTTTCGGTCCATGCCCGGGCGGAGTAGGCGGCATGGATGCAGTGGAACACCGCGGTGGCGCCGGCCATTGCCGCGGCCACCTGGGCGGGGTCGAGGACGTCGGCGCGCATCCTCTGGATTCCGGGGTGCTCCGGGCCACTGCCGGAACGGGTCGCCAGCGTCACGCTGTGGCCCTGGTTGGCCAGATTTAGGGCCACGGTGGTTCCGACGGGTCCGGAGCCGGTGACGAGGTAGTGATTGGACATGGGTTCAAGCCTCCTGTTCGCAATATGAGAGCAGTGCTCTCATATTTAGGTTAGGAAGCCGGGACGCGTAAGTCAAGAGCGGTGCTCACTAAAGTTGACGGCGCTCACCCTCGTGGTGTGGGATGGGTTCATGCAAGGAGCAAAAACCCCGCGTGAACTGGCCCGCGAACGCACCATGGCAGAAATCATGCGCCTCGGACGCGAGCAGCTGGCCCGCCAGGGTGCCGCCGCGCTGTCCCTGCGCGCCGTGGCCAAGGACCTGGGCATCGTGTCCTCCGCCGTCTACCGCTATGTCTCAAGCCGGGACGAACTGCTGACGCTACTGGTGGTCGAGGCCTATACAGAGCTGGGCGACGCCGTTGACGCCGCACTGGAAGGCCCGCCGGCGTCGCACGGTGAAAGGTTCGCGGTGCTGGCCCGCGCCGTGCGTGGCTGGGCGATCGCCGAACCGTCGCGCTACGGGTTGCTCTTCGGAACGCCGGTCCCCGGCTACCACGCGCCCCCCGGGCAGACGGTGCCGGCGGGAACCCGGGTGGTCGTGCGGCTGATGGGGATCGTCGAAGACGCATGGGAGGCCGGCGGGGTCGCGGTGCGGGAACGCGCCCGGGATCTGTCGCAGGGCCTGGCGGCGGATGTCGAATCCCTGCGGGCCGAATACTCGCTCAAGTCCCCGGGATGGCTTATCGCCCGCGGGCTGGGGGCGTGGTCCGGCCTGTTTGGGGCCGTGAGCTTTGAGGTGTTCGGGCAGTACGGCCCCAACACGCTGGGCGACCCGGCCGAGCTTTTCGAACTGACGGTACGGGACCTGGCCGTGAACCTCGGGCTTGGCGACTGACGGTCCGGAAGGTCCGGACCCGGGACGCCGGACGACCAGCGGTAGGGTGTTTGTATGCGAAACATCCCCGACACCCTTGACCCATCGGTGGTCGCCGAGATAGATGCGCGGCTGGAACGGGTCGCAGGCGCGGAAGATGTCGCCGTTTCCTGGGCCGTGGAAAGTGGCAGCCGGGCCTGGGGATTCCCCTCCCCGGACAGCGACTACGACTGCCGTTTCCTCTACCTGCGCCCGGCCAACGACTACCTGGGCCTGTGGCCCCGCCGGGATGTCATCGAGACCCCGCTGGACAAGGTCTTTGATGTCAACGGATGGGACGTGGCCAAGGCGCTGCGCCTGCTGCTCAAGGGCAATGCGACGGTCGTCGAGTGGCTGACCTCGCCGATCGTGTACCGGGGCGAGACCGCCTTCCGCGATGGATTGCTCGACCTGGCCTCCGAGGTCATCGACCCGGCGCGGGTGGGGCGGCACTACCTCCATGTGGGGCGGAACCAGTGGGATCTCGAATCGGAGATCGTCCCGCTCAAAAAGGTCTTCTACGCGTTGCGTCCGGCGGCGGCGCTGCGCTGGCTGCGCACGCATCCGGGCTCCGCCGTGGCGCCGATGGACCTGGCAACGCTGCTGCGGGAGAGCGAAGTGCCCGAAGGTGTGGTGCGCGAAACCCAAGAACTCCTCGCCGTGAAGGCCGTGACCCGCGAGCTCGGGGAGGGGCGTTTCCCCGGGCCCCTCGCGTCCTTTGTGCTGTCCGAGTTCGAGATGGCGCACGAGACGTACGAAATGGCGGACGCAAGCATCGAGCCATGGAAAATGGCACGGGTCGACGAATTCTTCAGGTCGCTCATCCTGTAGTTGCCGGTGTGTGTCAGTCCATCGAGTACCCGAAGCGGAAGCGGCACTCGGGATCCCACGCGGCCTTGAGGGCGCGGAGCCGTTCCACGGTCGGTTCGGCCCAGGCCTTGCGGACGGCCTCCGGCGTTGCGGCAAAGCCCTGGAAGTTGATCTGCGTGCCGCCGTGGGCCCAGGGTTTCATGGCTTCCAGGACGGCATGGCCCGCGGCCTCGACGGCGCCCATCAGTGGTGGCGGGTAGGGGCCCACGACCATCACCGAAAACGCGGCATCGCGCCCGCCGACGGCGTTTTCGTGTTCGGGGCCGCGGGCAAGCGCGCCGCCCAGGTGGCGGATCTCGGCCACGATCAGCGGAACGTCGTTCTGGGGCCCCGCGGCCCCAAGCAGGGCGTCGATGGCCCCGGCGTCCAGCTCGCGCAGCAGCAGCGAACCCTCCCAGGCCGGCATCGGATCGCTCGGGTCCTGGTGGACCGAGGCAATGGCCGAATAGGGCATCAGGCCCACCAGGTCCACGAGCGGCGTGCCGGCCCGGCGCATCGGTTCCAGCAGGGCCGCTCCGGCAGCTTCCTCGCCGACATGGACAAAGCGCAGGTGGACGGAGAGTTTTCCGCGCAGCGGCCCGGGGATCTGCGCGTCGTCGGGCAACCTGAGCAGGGCGATGGACGCGGTGGTCGACTCGGGCAGCGCCTGGACCCAGTCACCGTAGGCATGCATGACGGCCGCCGCGTCGGATCCGGCAAAGAAGATTGCACCGCCGTAGACGTGCGGCACTGGAACCAGGTCGAACTCGAGTTCGGTGACAATGCCGACCGAGCATTTGCCTCCCCGCAGGGCCCAAAAGAGTTCGGGTTCGGCCTCGGCGTCCACCTCCAGAAGCGATCCGTCGGCCGTGACGAGCTGGATCCCGCGGACCCGGTCCGCGGCGAAGCCGAAGGTCCGGCCCATGGGCCCCATGCCGCCGCCGAGGGTGTAGCCGACGACCCCGATGTCGGGGGACGAGCCGTTGAGCGGGGCAAGGCCGTGCGGGGCCGCTTCCTCGATCACGCGGTCCCACCGCACTCCGGCACCCACTCGCGCGCTGCGGCGCCGCGGATCCAAGACCAGCGACTGCATGCCCGAGGTGTTGACCAGCATCCCGCCATGGGCCTGGTGGGGGTAGCCGTGCCCGGTCGAATGCACGTGGACCGCCAGTCCGGCCTCCTTGGCGTGGCGCACGGCGGCCGCGACGTCCCGGGCGGAGCCGGCCAGCACCGCGACATCCGGCCGAAAGGCGTGGGCGAGGTTGAAGCCCCGGCATGCGGCCTCGAAACCCGCATCGCCCGGGAGGAGGACGGCCCCGTCGAGCTTTGCGCGCAGGTCTTCCGCATCGAAATCAGTGGGTGCACTCATGGTTGGTTACCTTCCGGTCCATCCCCAAGGTAGCCGAAGAAAAGCCGTACAGCTATGGGTTTCGGTGCCCGTATCCCCGGCCGCCGGTCCGGCGTGGGATGCTTGATGGATGGATCTCGAGGTGTCACCGGCGCTCACAATTCCGGCCGTGGAGCTCGGCTGGCGGTTTTCGCGTGCCTCCGGCCCGGGCGGGCAGCATGTGAACACCTCCGACAGCCGCGTCGAACTCTTCTGGAACGTTGCGCAGTCCTCGGTGCTCTCCGAGGGGCAGCGCGAGAGGTTGCTCGCCCGCCTGGAACCCCGGCTCGTTTCCGGGGTGCTGACAGTGAGTTCCTCCGAGCAGCGTTCCCAGCTGCGCAACCGCCAGACGGCCCTGGTCAAGCTCGCCGGACTCGTGGCCGCGGGGCTTGCGCCCGATGCGGCCAAGCGCCGGGCGACCAAGCCCACCCGCGGATCGGTGCGGCGGCGCCTTTCGACCAAGGGGCGCAGGTCGGAAACCAAGCGGCAGCGGCAGCGCCCGTCATCCGAGTAGCGCCCCGTGTCTGGATGGAGCCTCCGGGACGCTACTCGCCGCGGCGGCGCCGGAAGATGTCGAAGACCACCTTCAGGGAAAGGACCGTGGCCACCCCGATCAGGGTGAAGCCGAAGAGCTGGTAGAGGGTCAGGTTGGTCGTGACCATCGGGCCTCCGTTGCTGACCAGCAGCATGGCGGCCATGATGCCCGTGACGCCGGCGAGGAAGGTCAAGATGGCCTCGTGGACCATCGAGCGGACCATGTGCCGGTCTTGGGGGTGGGCCAGCAGGCGCATGTTCAGACCCAGCCGGCCGGCCTCGAGGTCCCCGGAAATCTTGTCGAGCCGGCGCGGCAGCCGCCTGAGCAAAGGCAACAGCGTCATCACCTCGTCGTTCAGCGCCTCGGTCAGGGAGCTGGGGCGGAATACCGCGCGGACGCGGGCCTCTCCGTATTCCCGCGCCTCGGCGATGAGGTCGAAGTCCGGGTCCAGCAACCGGAGGGTTCCCTCCAGGACCGCAACGGCCCTGAATGCCCCGGCCAGCTCGGGCGGAACCGAGATGCGATGTTTTGCCAACATGGCCACCAGCAGGGTGAAGACCTCGGCCTTGACGGCGGCGCCCGGGCCCATGTACCGGGACATGAAGCGGCTGAGTTCCCGGCGCAGGACGGCCTCGTCGAAATCCTCGGGGAGCGCCGCCATGTCCAGAAGGGCATCTCCGATGGCCCGCGAATCGCCGCGGTAGAAGGCCAGCAGCACCTCGGAGACAAGCTGGCGCAGGTCCGGGTCGAGGCGTCCGACCGAGCCGAAGTCAAGCAGCATGATGCGTCCGTCGGGCTGCAGCACGATGTTCCCGGGGTGCAGGTCGGCGTGGAAAACCCCGTCGTCCATGATCTGGTGCATCAGGGAGCGGAAGAGCGCCACCGCCTGGAGGCGGCGCTCCTCGATCGGGTGGCCTTCAATGGTTCCCGGGGAGCTGAGGGTGTCGCCGTCCACCATCTGCATGACGAGGATCCGGCGGGTGCTCAGCTCGGGGTAGTACAGGGGGATGTCCACCCGCTCGGCGGCGGGGTGCCTCAGCTGCGTGGTGCGCAGCGCCGTGATGTTCATGGCCTCGATTTCGTAGTCGAGTTCCTCGCGCAGGGCGTCGGCGAATCCCTCCGCGACCTCGACGATTCCGAGCGAGCGGCCCCACTCGGTGGACTTCTCAAGGGTGAGCGCCATGCGGAGGGTGATGTCCAGGTCGCGTTCGACCAGGGGAACGATGCCCGGGCGCTGGATCTTGACGGCGACCGCCTCTCCCGAATGCAACCGCGCGCGGTGGACCTGCCCGATGGAGGCCGCGGCAAGCGGCGTCGTGTCGAATTCGGCAAACGCGGACTCCACGTCCTGGCCGAGTTCCTTGTCGACCATCGCCCGGACCTCGCTCCAGGGCTCGGGCGGGACGGACTGCTGTAGCTTGGACAGCTCGGTGATGTACTCGGCAGGCAGGAGTTCGGCCCGGGTGGAAAGCACCTGCCCGAACTTCACGAACGTCACGCCGGAATCCTGCAGTGCCAGGCGAAGCGACTTGCCGCCGGCAGCCCGTTCCGCCGCGGCCGCGGGGGTGTTGCCCTTGTTGGGGCGCTTGGCGGGAAGCAGCCCGTGGGACAGGGCAATGCGCGTGACCTCGGTGTACCTGCGGGTTCGGGCAAACCGCGCCCGAAGGGAGGCGAGCCACTTGTCGGGCCGCACGATGGTGCCGGTGGGGAAGACCAGCTCGGCGAGCACCAGGAACATCGTGGCCACGATCAGCACGATGCCTATCTGCACGGGCAGCAGGGCGATGCCGGCGTTCGGGTCCTTCCACACGAATCGGGACTCGAAGCCGACCTCGGCCGCCAGGCCCAGCAGGCCGGCGATGATGATTCGACCCAGGCCGACGGCCACGCCCAGCAGCCGCCGGACAAACATCGCCAGGATGATGATGTAGATGACCGCAATCACGGACGCAAACAGGATGCGGCCGAGTATGTCTGCAAATTCCATGGATTCCTCACCAATTGGCACCTGTGCCTCGGGTCCCGGCTCCGGGCCGGGTAGCTCAAACTGTAACCATACATGTGTATGGTTTTGGCCAAGTTCAACCCTCCGGCCGCCGGGACAGGGACGTGACGGCGTCTGCGACCTCCGCGGCGTTCTTGCACAGGATGCGCATGTGGTTCGCGTCGACGACCGAATGCAGGCGCACCTTCTCATTGGCGGCGGTGGCAAGTTCCACGGCGGACCTCATGGTCCGCATTTCCTCGGCGGGGGACCCCTTGTGCGGGCCGCTGCCGACGACAAAAAGGGCGGGGCACGTGAGATCCCGGTAGTCGGGCAGCAGCCCGGCATCGATTTCATCGAGCTCGATCACGACGTTTGCCGCCTCGTGGTGGGTCATCCTGGCCAGCAGGCGCATCGAGCCCAGGATGCGCATGGGGACGTGCAGCAGCCGGTACTGCCGCCGGACGCGCTCTTGCGCCTTCTCGTGGAAGACACGGACGGGGAAGGCCCCGTCGACAAGTACCACCCCCGCAACCTCGCCCGGATGCGTGGCTGCATGGCGGAGCGCGAGCGTGGCGCCGTGGGACCATCCGACCAGGACGGGCCGCACCAGCCTGGCCGCCTCGATGACACTGCCGACATCCGCCAGGGCGCCCGAAAACGAGTAGTCGGGTGAATCCGCGGACCTTCCGCGCCCGCGGGCGTCGAAGGTGACGGTGTGCAGGTCGGGGGATAGCGCCCGCAGGACGCGTTTCCAGTCGCGCCGCGTCGAAAAGGCGCCGTTGAGAAAGAGGACCGCCGGCCCGGTCCCGGCACCGATGGTGCAGTGGATTCGAGCGGCGTCGGTGTGAACGGTCAGATGGCTGTTCATGTCCAAACCCCCAGATGCTTCGGTCGCCGGGTGTGGGTTGCACGTCGGCTGTGCCTTTCCCTTCGTGATCCTATGCTTCGGATGCCGCCGGGACAACGAACCGGCCCCGGTGCGGGTGGTCGACTCCGGGGCGTGCGGACGGGCCGGCCGAAACAAATTCGTACTTAGCGGTTTCGCTATTTAGCAAACGTGCTAAATTGAATCCATGAGCGAAACCAATGTCGACGTCTTCACCGCGCTGGCACATCCCACGCGGCGCCAGATCCTCCAGGACCTGCGCGAGGGCGAGCAATCGGCCGGCGAAATAGCGGGCCGGTTCACGAGTTCCGGGCCCACCATTTCCCGCCACCTTTCGGTGCTGCGGGCCGCCGGCCTGGTCACCGAGCGCCGCGAGGCAAACCGCATCCTCTATTCGCTGGCGGGGGAGCAGCTGGCGCATTCGGTCGGCAACTTCCTCTCCGCGGTGTGTCCCGAACAAATGCTGCTCCGCGGCCTGCGCCACCGGGCGCCCTCCGCGGCGAGCCCCGCCGATGTCTCCCCGGAAGCGAGCCTTGGATCATGAAAATGCCGACGCTGGACGCCACCATTTCACGCCGCCTGCTGGTCAACTACAGGCTGGATCCCGAGGTGGCGCGATCCTTGCTTCCCCCGGGACTGCGCCCACGGCTGGCGGGCGACGCTGCGGTGGGCGGAATCTGTCTGCTCAGGCTTTCGGCCGTCCGCCCTCAATGGATCGGCGCCAACGCGGGCTGGAGCTCCGAAGCTGCGGCGCACCGCATCGCGGTGGAGTGGGACGATGATTCCGGAACCCACGCCGGGGTCTTCATTCCTGTCCGGCACTCGTCTTCCCGGCTGCCGGTGGTGCTGGGCGGAACCGTCTTGCCGGGCCGCCATGAGCACGCGGGATTCTCCGTTTCCGAATCGCTTTCCCGCATCACGATCGATGCCCGGGCGAGGGACATGCGGGTGCACGCCGACGTTTCGGATTCAAAAGAATGGCGCAGCCAACTCTTTGGCACCCTGGGGGAGGCGTCGACGTTCCTGCGCGAGGGGTCGACCGGGTGGTCGCCGGCCAAGGGCGGCAAGACGCTCGACGGCATTGAGCTTAGTACGCGGCGGTGGGAAGTCGGGGCGACCGAGGTTCACGACGTCGGGTCCTCCTACTTCGACGCGTTGCCCCCTGGCGCCGCGGAACTTGACCATGTCTTGGTCATGCGCGACATTCCCTCCAGATGGTCGGCATCGGAATTTCCGATAGCGCAAAACCAGTCCATTTGTTGAGCAGCTTGTTGATTGCGACACGCAGGCCCGCATAAAATCCATCTGCTGGGTTAATGATGTTTGCGGCCGTAGGATTCATAGGTATGAGCCAATCTGAGCCGACGTTGCGGGCTGGAGCCTCGGTGCTTCATATGCCCTCAGCAGACGCAGCTGCCCATATGCCGGCAAACCGTCTTAGCAAATTGAGTTTCGCTGCCTTGGTTGCATGCCCGATTTTTGCGGTAGTGGGTTTGGTTATCTATGGACTGCCGGTGTTGCTGTTCATGGTCGCCGGAGGCGGAAGCATGATGGCATTCGGCTCTTGCGCAAACGCGTTTACGGTTCCGGCGGTCTGTGCCCTGGCTTTGGGGTTCGCCTGTCTCTTGTTTGCCGCCGTTGGCTATTTCGTGGTGTTCTTCAAGCGGAAGTAGCCGTCGTCCGGTCTGTCGGCGGGCTCGCCACATGGCATTGCCTAGGACCTGAAGTCGCGGTTGGCGCCTAGACTTGAAGGCATGAGTGATGTCCTGCCTGCGTGCCCCCAGTGTTCAAGTCCCTATGCCTACGAAATGGGCGCCCTCCTGGTTTGCCCCGAATGCGCCCACGAATGGTCGGCGGAGGCAACCGAAATCGAAGAGCCCCAAGAGAAGGCCATCAAGGATTCCGTTGGCAACGTGTTGGCCGACGGGGACTCCGTCACCATCGTGAAAGACCTCAAGGTCAAGGGGCAGGCGCAGTCGATCAAGGTCGGAACCAAGGTGCGCAACATCCGCCTGGTCAATGGCGTCGACGGCCACGACATCGACTGCAAGGTCGACGGGTTTGGTCCCATGCAGCTGAAGTCCTCGGTCGTCAAAAAGGTCTAACGGCCGATCGGCGGGCCGCCGGCCGGCCGAATGGCTTGGTATTCGAAGTTCCTCACCCCGAAAGATTCCCCACCCATGACTCAGTCCGTGCACACCCCCGAACCTGCAGCTGCGCCCGCAAACTCGGTTGAGGATTTCGAGCACAATCTTGCCTCGATCCGGAAACGCATCGAGGTTGCGGCTCGAAAGGCCGGACGCGATCCGGCTTCAATTCGGTTGCTGCCCGTCAGCAAGACGGTGCCGGAGGACCGCCTCCGTCTGGCGATCGCCGCGGGCGCCACGTTCCTGGGTGAAAACAAGGTCCAGGAAGTCGCGCGCAAGGCGGAAAGCCTTGCCGACATCCCGGGGCTGAAGTTTTCCGTCATCGGGCATTTGCAGACCAACAAGGCCAAGTACGTGGCGAAGTTCGCCGACGAGTTCCAAGCCCTGGACAACCTGCGCCAGGCCGAGGCCCTGCAGCGCCGTCTCGAGGACGAGGATCGCCAGCTGGACGTCTTCGTCCAGGTCAATACGTCGAATGAGGAAAGCAAGTTCGGTTTGGACCCTGCCGACGTGCAGGAATTCGTGAACCAGCTTCCGCAATTCGATCGCCTGCATGTCAAGGGTTTGATGACCCTTGCGCTTTTCAGCGAGGACAAGGAAGCGGTCCGTGCATGCTTCGTGCGCCTGCGTGAAATCCGGGACATGCTCCGGGAAACCGCGCCGGAAGGCATGGAAATTGAAGAACTTTCCATGGGCATGAGCGGTGACTTCGAGCTGGCCATCGAGGAAGGCGCCACCGTGGTCCGCGTCGGCCAGGGAATCTTTGGTGCCCGGGCCCTTCCCGCCAGCAGCTAGTGGCCGGGCTTGGCCGGCGATATGGCTACCGATGTTATGTCCGAAGATATAGACCCTGCGGAATGCCCGTGTGATTAGACTGAACCCATGAAACTAGCCGAGGCATTGGCCCAGCGGGCCGACCTAGCAACACGGATGAGCCAGCTGTCGTCGCGCATCGAGCAAAACGTCTTGGTGCAGGAGGGCGAGAAGCCCGCCGAAGATCCGCTGGCATTGCTGGCCGAGCACGACCGGCTGGCGGCGGAACTGCAGGAATTGATCGTTAGGATCAACGCCACCAACCTCTCGGTGACAGTGCCTGGCCACCCAAGCATGACGGCCGCACTGGCCCGTCGCGACGTGCTGCGCCAGCAGGTGCGCTTGCGCCAAGCCGTGGCAACGCGCGCCTCGGCGCGCTTTGACCGGAGCACCCGCAGCGAATTGCGCTATGTCTCGATCGTGGACGTTCCGGCGATCAGGGCCGAAGCGGATTCACTGGCGGCCCAGCTGCGGGAACTGGATACTCGAATCCAGGAAGCCAACTGGATCAACGAGCTTTCCTGAGTCGTTGGTGCAGCCAGATCGCAAGTCGGTAATTCGGATTTCAAGAGCGTGCGCAAGGCCTACAGCCGTCCAGGCCTAATTGGATGGCACTAGCAGGGGCTGAAGGACCAGTCCACCGGTTCGCGCCGGGCACAGGTTATGTCCTTCACGGTGCACACATGCATCTACTCCCCATGGAGAGTCACCTCGCACAAATTATCACCACGCGCAGGCTTGTTGTCCGGATGAGGGTGGGGTTCGGGGACCACGCGATCTTTTTGTCCCGGCCCACGGGGTGAACCTGTGGGCCGGGACTCATTCGTTCCCACGGGTTGTGCCTGCGCTCACTGACGCACGCCACATTTTGTGTTTGGAGCCCGGTGTTTCGACACGCCGAGGGGTGCGACACGCCAAAATAATTAACTGTGGGTAGTTCCTCCACAGGGTGTGGACGCAGCGGGTCTTTTGTTGGATTCCCGCGGTTAAAGTGGGGCAACTTATCCACAGTGCGTGTGGACTGCGGGTGACCGGAATGACAGACGTGTAATACATCATCTTGGGGTATAACCCCTCCGCCCCCACTAGATGTAGTATTGAATTAGCTGGCGAGGCCTAGTGCAAAATCCCCCAAATGTGCGGGGAAATGTATGAATCTCCGCCTCGCGAAGGCTTTGAGGCCACCGAGTCACAACGTCCCGGCGACCGCCCCCATGGGAGGGAGTCGCGGGGAGCCGGCCACACCACATACATAGATTTTTTGCACGAGGGGATTTACGGACATGACCGTCACGGTATACACGAAGCCAGCATGCGTACAGTGCAACGCAACTTACCGCGCTCTAGACAAAAAGGGCATCGTTTACCAGAGCGTTGACATCTCGCAGGATCCTGCTGCGCTGGAGCGCGTGCGCGCCCTTGGCTACATGCAGGCACCGGTTGTCATCACCGACGCCGATCACTGGTCTGGCTTCCGTCCGGACAAGATCGAAGAGCTTGCCCAGGGCCTCAGCGCTTCCGTGGCCTAAACAAGCCCCCCGCAGTCATACCGATTCAAGCAATTTCGAGGCGATCACGATGCCTACTTCATCGCTGGCAACACCGATGCAAGGTCACGCCCCCGCGGCGGAGGTACTCACCAGCAGCCACCTGATCTATTTTTCTTCCGCGTCCGGTTACACACACCGGTTTGCGGGGAAATTGGGGATCGAATCTGCGCGAATCCCGCTGCATGGCCGGGACCCACAACTCGTGGCCACGGAACCCTTCGTGCTCCTGCTTCCCACCTATGGTGGGGAAAAGGGGGAGCGTTCGATTCCGCCGCAGGTTGTGAAATTCCTCAACGATGCGCGCAACCGAAACCTGCTGCGTGGCGTGGTGGGAGCCGGCAACACAAACTTTGGAACCACGTACTGCCTGGCCGCAATCAAAATTGCAGCCAAGTGCAACGTTCCGCTTCTATACAAATTTGAACTCATGGGCACCCAAGAAGATGTGACCCGAGTTCGCGAAGGATTGGAAGTCTTTTGGACACGAACGTCGCAGAGCCTGAAATGAAGCAGAATTCTAAGGAATTGCCTGCAGCTTTTCAGGGCTTGGGTTACCACGAGCTGAATGCAATGCTGAACCTTTACGGTTCAGATGGACGCATCCAGTTCGAGGCTGACCGTGCCGCAGCACGTCAGTACTTCTTGGAACACGTGAACAACAACACCGTGTTCTTCCACGACCTCGACGAAAAGCTCGAGTACCTGGTCAAGCACGAGTACTACGAGCGCGAAACGCTCGATCAGTACACGATGAACTTCATCCGCGACCTCTACCGCGGTGCCTACGCCAAGAAGTTCCGCTTCGAGACCTTCTTGGGCGCCTTCAAGTTCTACACCTCGTACACGCTGAAGACCTTTGACGGCAAGCGCTACCTGGAACGCTACGAAGACCGCGTCTGCATGGTTGCCCTGCACCTGGCCCGCGGCGACGAGGAAATGGCTGTCTCGCTTGTCAACGAGATCATCGAAGGCCGCTTCCAGCCTGCCACCCCGACGTTCCTGAACGCCGGCAAGGCCCAGCGCGGCGAGCTCGTCTCCTGCTTCCTGCTTCGCATCGAAGACAACATGGAATCGATCTCCCGTGGCATCAACTCCTCGCTGCAGCTTTCCAAGCGCGGCGGTGGCGTTGCCCTTTCGCTGACCAACGTCCGCGAACACGGTGCCCCAATCAAGCAGATCGAGAACCAGTCCTCAGGCGTCATCCCCGTGATGAAGCTCCTCGAAGACAGCTTCTCCTACGCCAACCAGCTTGGCGCCCGCCAGGGTGCAGGTGCCGTTTACCTGAACGCACACCACCCGGACATCCTGCGTTTCCTGGACACCAAGCGCGAAAACGCCGACGAAAAGATCCGCATCAAGACCCTGTCCCTGGGTGTTGTTGTTCCGGACATCACCTTCGACCTGGCGCGCAAGAACGAGGACATGTACCTCTTCTCGCCGTATGACATCCAGAAGGTCTACGGAGTGCCGTTCAGTGACATCTTCGTCACCGAGAAGTACTACGAGATGGTCGATGATGCCCGCATCAAGAAGACCAAGATCAACGCCCGCGAGTTCTTCCAGACCCTGGCCGAGATCCAGTTCGAGTCCGGTTACCCGTACATCATGTTCGAGGACACCGTAAACCGCGAGAACCCGATCAAGGGCAAGATCTCGATGAGCAACCTGTGCTCCGAGATCCTGCAGGTCTCGACCCCGTCGGAATACAACGAGGACCTCGGTTACAAGACCGTTGGCAAGGACATCTCCTGCAACCTCGGTTCGATGAACATCGCCAAGGCCATGGACGGCAAGGACCTCGGTACCTCCATCGAGACCGCGATCCGTGCACTGTCGGCAGTCTCGGACATGTCCTACATCAACTCGGTTCCGTCGATTGCCCAGGGCAACGCCAAGACCCACGCCATCGGCCTGGGCCAGATGAACCTGCACGGTTACCTGGCGCGCGAACGCGTCCACTACGGTTCGGAAGAAGGGTTGGACTTCACCAACATCTACTTCTACACCGTCGTGTTCCACGCATTGCGTGCCTCGAACAAGATCGCCATCGAGAAGAACGAGACCTTCGAGGGCTTCGAGGATTCGAAGTACGCTTCGGGCGAGTTCTTCGACAAGTACACCGAGCAGGAATGGGTTCCCGCCACCGAGCGTGTGCGCGAACTCTTTGCCGGTATCGACATCCCGACCCAGGATGACTGGCGTGCGCTGAAGGCCTCCATCATGGAGCACGGCATCTACAACCAGAACCTCCAGGCGGTGCCGCCGACCGGTTCCATTTCTTACATCAACAACTCGACCTCGTCCATCCACCCGGTGGCCGCGAAGATCGAGATCCGTAAGGAAGGCAAGATCGGCCGCGTTTACTACCCGGCTCCGTACCTGGACAACGACAACCTGGACTACTACCAGGATGCGTACGAAATCGGCTACGAGAAGATCATCGACACCTACGCCGCTGCCACGCAGCACGTGGACCAGGGTCTGTCCCTGACGCTGTTCTTCAAGGACACCGCCACCACGCGTGACATCAACAAGGCGCAGATCTACGCATGGCGCAAGGGAATCAAGACCCTGTACTACATCCGCCTGCGCCAGATGGCACTTGAGGGTACCGAGGTCGAAGGTTGCGTTTCCTGCGCACTGTAGCCACGTAGTGCTCTAAGCACGGCCGATTCACCATCGGTTGCCAGGTAGCGATAACCTAACAACCGAATGCGTACGACGGCGGGTGTCCACCCGCCGTCGTACGTGCACCCGTATTAACCAAAAACTTAGCAAGAATAGAGGGGACGGAAATGACTGAGAAGCTAAAGCTTGCCGGCCACGTCGAAGCCATCAACTGGAACCGCATCCAGGACGACAAGGACGTCGAGGTTTGGAACCGCTTGGTCAATAACTTCTGGCTGCCGGAGAAGGTGCCGCTGTCCAACGACATCCAGTCGTGGAACACGCTCACCGAGGACGAGAAGCTGCTCACCATGCGCGTCTTCACAGGACTGACCCTGCTGGACACCCTTCAGGGCACCGTCGGCGCCGTCTCGCTGATCCCCGATGCGCTCACCCCGCACGAAGAAGCCGTGTACACCAACATTGCCTTCATGGAATCGGTGCATGCCAAGAGCTACTCCTCGATCTTCTCGACCCTGTGCTCGACCAAGGAAATTGACGACGCATTCCGCTGGTCCACCGAGAACGAGAATCTGCAGAAGAAGGCGCAGATCATCGAGGGCTACTACTACGGCGAAGATCCGCTGAAGCGCAAGATCGCCTCGACCCTGCTCGAGTCGTTCCTGTTCTACTCCGGCTTCTACCTGCCGATGTACTGGTCTTCCCGCGCCAAGCTCACAAACACCGCTGACTTGATCCGCCTGATCATCCGCGATGAGGCCGTCCACGGCTACTACATCGGCTACAAGTTCCAGAAGGGCCTAGAGGGCCTTTCGGAAGAGCGCAAGCAGGAGCTGAAGGACTACACCTTCGAGCTCATGTTCGAGCTGTACGAAAACGAAGTCCAGTACACCCACGATCTTTACGACGGTGTCGGCCTGGCCGAGGACGTCAAGAAGTTCCTGCACTACAACGCCAACAAGGCGCTGATGAACCTGGGCTACGAAGCCATGTTCCCGGCATCGGTCACCGATGTTAACCCGGCGATCCTTTCGGCACTGAGCCCGAACGCCGACGAGAACCATGACTTCTTCTCCGGCTCCGGCTCTTCATATGTGATCGGCAAGGCCGTGAACACCGAAGACGAGGACTGGGACTTCTAAGTCCTTGTAAATTGTCAACCTACTTGGTCCTTTTGTCATCCTAGATGGTCCTTTGTCATCGAAGTTTGGTCCTTTGGTCCTTACGATGACAAACGGGTGAGTGACAGGTAATTCCTGATGCTCGATCGTATAGACCAGTGGGCAAGTGGTCTTCTCCCTGCCGGGTTTGAGACCTCGATGGAACTGAGCAGTACTACATTTACTGAGCAAAATGATTGGCCTATCTGAGCAATGCTCAGATAGGCCAATAGTAGGACCGATTCCGAATTACACGCCGGTACCACCTAGGGGTACCTCCAGCGAGGAGCAAATTCTCAGGGTAATCCATACGGATGTCTGCACCCGAGTTTGCCTTTCGTTCTAGTTTCGAGAGTCAGGAGTTCAGCAACATGGCAGATTACAGTGTTACCAAGAAAAATGATGGAGATTGGCAGGCCAAGCGCGACGGAGCCTCCAAGGCATCTTCGGTTCATTCAACGCAAGCGGACGCCGCCAGAGCGGCTAAGGGATACTCGGCCAATAATGGCGGTGGCGAGGTTCGCATCAGCGGAACCAGCGGAAAGATCCGCGCCAAAGATACCGTAAAACCCGGAAACGATCCGCGACACATCAAGGGCTAGCTGTATTAACCACGGACGTTAGGGACATGCGGCGTGGCTGAATGACAAAAAGAAGACCTCCAAGTGAAGTGGTGTTTGCGACAACATTCACGACATCCCGGAGGTCTTCTTCATGTCCCATAATAATGCCATCCTCGCGCCCAGGGGCCGCCTGCTGCTGGCACGGTGCATCGTGGAGGACCGCTGGCCGCTGCGCCGGGCCGCCGAGCGCTTCCAGGTCTCCGTGTCCACCGCCGCACGCTGGGCCGCCCGCTACCGCGAATCCGGCGAGGCCGGGATGCGGGACCGCCCCAGCCGGCCCCGCCATAGCCCGCGACGCACCTGCGTGCGCACCGAACGGCGGATCATCGGGCTGCGGGTGAACCGCCGCTGGGGTCCCGCCCGGATCGGCTACCTGCTGGGCCTGCATCCCTCCACCGTGCACCAGGTCCTTACCCGGTACGGGATGCCCCGGCTGTCGTGCCAGGACCGCGCCACCGGGCGGGTGATCCGCCGCTACGAACACCCGGCGCCCGGGGGCATGGTCCACGTGGACATCAAGAAGCTCGGGCGGATCCCCGACGGCGGCGGGCACCGGGTCATGGACCGGGCCGCCGGGAAACGCAACAAGACCAGGACCCCGGCCAACCGCAGGCCCGGCTACGCCTACCTGCACAACGCGGTCGATGACCACTCCCGGCTGGCCTACACCGAGATCCTCGCCGACGAGAGGAAGGAAACCGCGGGAGGGTTCTGGGAACGGGCCAACGCCTACTTCGAGGGCGCCGGGATCGCGGTGCAGCGGGTGCTGACCGACAACGGGTCCTGCTACCGGTCCCACGCCTTCAGGGACGCCCTGGGAGAGGGCATCAAGCACAAGCGCACCCGGCCCTACCGGCCCCAGACCAACGGCAAGGTCGAACGGTTCAACCGCACGATGTTGGAGGAATGGGCCTACGCGAAACCGTACCGCTCGGAGGCCGAACGCGTGGCCGCCTTTCCGGCGTGGCTAGACTATTACAACCACCGTCGAGGGCACACCTCGCTGAGGGGTCTGGCGCCGGCCGACCGCGTTCCCAACCTCCGTGGTTAATACAGCTAGCCGGCTCGGTGCGAGCCCCGTATGAGTTCTCCACCTCTGGGATGAATACTTATGGGGCAAACCGTCACGAATTTTTCGTATCGGATTCGGATTCGGATTCGGATTCGGATTACGAAAGCTGCAGGCTGGGAAGATACCAGCAAGGCGTAGTTAGCTTCGAATCCTAGTTTGGGCACCGTGCCCCAACCTCTGACGAAGACCGGGATACGTGGGCAAGGGCACCCAAGGCGTGTCAACCGTGCGGTCGTGACAAACGCAGACACAGGCTGACGAGGTCTAATCGCCAGGCCAAGCCAAAAACCGGGGCGGTGTTTTCACGCATGGACCATGCGTGAGCTGATTTACTACTAGTACGACCTATGGAACGGGCTCGGGCCATTGACTAGAATGCAGCTAAGTCTCAACAGTCAGTTGAGCGTGACGGCAGGTCGCAGTGGTAGTTGTTCGGTCGCCATCCAAGCGATCTGCGCTCCTAGATAGATAATCAAATGCCGTGCCTCGCGGGAGGCAGAATTGACTAGGAATAGGGCACGAGGATCACACCCGTTCAAGGGCGTGGTAATCAAGCGTGGACTTGAAGAGATTCGGTGGAGTTACCCGGATTCGAAGTTTGGCGGTGAAACCTACGTCGTCGATGGATCTGAATTCATCGGGGATATTACCAAGGCTCTACCGGCACGTAATAGTTACAAGTACCCAAATCGGGTGAACCACGAAGGTCTATACGTGTCATGCCACACGGGACAGCAGGTCTGGTATGAGTCCATGACAGAATATATCGCACTCATGCAGATCGAGCATGAGATGGAGGTCGCTTCTATCGCTTCCCAGCCGTGCTGTTTCCTATTTCGTGGCGGCTATGCCCACTACCCGGACTATGCGCTCAAGACATGTGGGGGAGCCACCACGGTAGTAGATGTCCGGGATCTGGAGTGGACTGACGAATCCGACATCGAGAAGTTCAACAGGACGGCGAGTATCTGCGACAGGCTGGGCTGGGGCTACCGGATTATTGAACCAATGTATGGGTATCGCCTACATAATCTCGTGTGGCTTGCCGGATACCGCCACGGCTATGTTGCCCCCGGCCCCGAGCTGAAGCAAGCCGTCCTGGAAGCAGCCGCGGAACCCCTTGCTCTCATGGAATTGGCATGCATTTTGTCACCTGATCCCGAGTGGCTATATCTTCCGCAGATCTATCATCTTATGTTCCACCGCTATCTCGGTTACGACGATGAGCTACCTTTTCATGATGAAACTAGGGTGTGGAAGATATGACGGCCCGCCAGAATCCTCTGCGGCTGGATTCAACGGAACCAATTACCATTCGCGGATTTCAGTACTTGATTGAAGGTCGACAGGGGAGTGACTTGGCCCTGTTCAATCTCATGACGGGAGAAACGCTTACTATGACGTACGCGGCCGTCATGCGCGAGGCAAACCTCTCGGACATACCGATGGACAACATAGTGAACATCCGCGAAGCTGATGCCGGTCTTTCCCCGTCTCAGAAAGCCAGGAAGGATTTCTTGCGCAGGCATATTGAAGAAGTTGCTTTCGGCAAGTCACGCGAGGCGGAAGCATATCGCCCAGGATATGGGCCCGAAAGCACCTTGGACGAGCGTCTAACCCGAAAAGCGGCCGAACTGGCGCCACTGGGGATACAGGGCACATCCCGATCCAATCTAAAGAAGCTGGTCATCAAGTTGAAGGGGCAAGATTCGACGGGGATGGTAGACGGGCGGTCAAATCGACGCATCGATCCATTCGGCAATATCGACAGCCGCCTTTACTCAATGCTGGCAGCATTGGTCAGCGGCATGAAAGAGGAATCCACTCCAACCCGTGAACAACTGATCGCTACCTTGCGTGTTGACTGGATCAAGAAGTACCCAGGTGAATTGGACAAGTTGCCCTCCAATAGCACGCTTCGCCGTAAGCTCGATCTGATGACTGCAGGCAGGTACACGTTTGGTACAGCGTTCAACCGCCGTTCAAATGAATCAGTCCCGAAACGGTTTCACGACGTGCGTCCGGCGTTTGCTCCCGGTGAGGAAGTCCAGGTGGATTCAACCCCGATGGACGTACTGGTCCACGGAGATAGCGGAAACTTCTTCCGCCCCACGCTGACCACCTTCATCGACAAGGCGACTCATAGCATCCTGGCCGCGATGGTGACCGACGGGGTGAAGGGAATCGACTTGGCTTATCTGCTCGCTAAGGCTTTGTCGATCCCTGAACTCCGACCGGGACCGAAACTTCCCTACAATCTGAATGAACTAAGAGTCATGCCATGGGCGCGGACGCTTGTCGACAGGGATTTGGAGCTGGTTGATGTCAGCCGGCCCATCATTTATCCCCGCAGGATCGTTACTGATCTAGGCAAAGACTATCTATCCAACGCATTTCTCGCCGCGTGCCAGAAATTCAGTATCGACATCACTCATGCCCCACCTGCCACCGGGAAAGACAAAGCAATTGTCGAGAGGTCCCACAGAACAATAAAAGACATGTTTGTACGACATCTTGTCGGTTTCACCGGTGGTAGCCCGGCTGCGCGCGGACGAAATGTTGAAAAGCAGGAACTGATCAGCATCCATACCCTTGCGTACGTTTTGGAACTATGGATTCGCCACATATGGCAGAACATGGAAACTAACGCGATCCGAAATCCCGAACGACCCAGCCGCCGATACAGCCCGAATACTCTGTATGAAGCATTGTCATACCGTGCGGGGTTCTTGTTTGCCCCAATCAGTCCGAATACCTTCATTTCGCTGTTGCCGGTGGTCGATCGAAAAATCGGGCGCATGGGCATCACCTTCAATAATCGCAGGTATGACAGCCCAAGACTCGATCGGTACCGCGGAACGGCATCTGGCCGAAAGCTAGCCGACGATGACTGGCAGGTGCATTATGATCCCAACAATCCAACAGCTGTTTGGGTCAGCGTTCCTCAGCGGGATGAGCTGCCTGATGCCGGGGAATTCATCGAATGTCCGTGGCGGAACGCAGACGCTTTTAACAGTCCCTTCTCCCGTTTCGTGCGGGAAACGAGCGAGATCATTTCGCAGCTCGGTGGCCAGATATCCACTGGTGAACGCAGCTTGCTGTCGCGGAAACTCGTGCAGGGCGCATACAAGGCTGCCGAAAAGGAGCTTCGGGCGGCTGAAAAACGAGAAGAATCTCAACGGATTTCCGAGGAGCAAGGGATGGCTCGTCCCAAACCGATTGACGTTGTGGAACCAGAGGACGTTCAGTCGCTTTGGGACAAGCCTCGTGTGAGTGAAACCTACGAACTCTTTGATCCCGAAAATAGCGCTTCGGAGATTTCCAAGACGAACCAGTCACGTCCCGAACGAATCCCAGGGAAGTCAGCATTGGATCGACCCACGCAGCCCAAATTGGAAGATGACGGCCACGACAAGGAATGAACCATGGATGACGATCTTCTTGCTGCCTACCGCAAGCCGATCGAGGAAGACCTGACCCTCATGAAATGGGAGTCACTTAATCGGATCTTGGGTACCGACCGAACGCGATTCAGGATGCTGCACCGCGACCAATATCTGGCACTGGACGAAGTTGATCGCTTCGAATTTAATGCCGAACGACTACGTTTCATGGCAGGAGGCATGACAATCAAGACGGAAATGGTCACCGATCTCATCAAGAAGTACACAGTCGCTGAGTTGATGAATTCCGGCTCGCTCGTTGGTAACCGCGGCATCATGCTTTCAGCTCCGGCCTCCTCTGGTAAATCCACAGCATGCCTAGCCCTTATCCAGCATTACCTCGCCCTTTATGAGCGGCACAATCCGGGTGCAATCAGCGGTGGGGCAGTTCCGGCCATGTACATTTCGATTCCTGCAACACGGACGATTAAGGGAACCCTGCAGCGAATGTGTAGATACCTCGCTATACCATTCAAGAAATCCGACACAGAGACCGACTTGTCAGCGATGTTGTTGGAAAATTTGGCCAGACTAGGCACCAAGCTCATCGTCCTTGACGAAGTGCAGATGCTAAAAGGAGCGGAATCTGTATATCGTCCGGCGGTCAATAATCTGAAAGATCTTACAAACTACTTCCGAGGCACAATCGTGTATTCCGGACTGAACCTGACGGAGAGCGGACTCCTATATGGGGATGCAGGGCTTCAACTCGGAAGCCGGGTTTTTACGGTAAAAGTCACCAATCTCGCGGGGCGTCTCACGGATACGTCCGTGGATGAATGGATTCACATCGTTTCGTGTTTCGCACGCGAGCTGCCCTTGTTCGCTAACGAGTCAGATTCACTTATTCAGCATGCCAGATGGTTACATTCGTTTACGGGCGGCAATATTGGAACCCTTAAAGCCGTGCTGTTCGACTCCTGCGCAAGCTTGATACTTGCTGACAAGCCAACTCAAGAAACGGTTACCATCGAACTGTTGCAAGAAGGGGTGCGTGACTACGCGGCCGTCGTAGGTGCTTCGGAAATGAAAAAGCCAGCTCCGCTAGCCGGGGCAAGAAACCGGGCAAGGGCAGTGCGCAATGCTAGTTGAACCCAGGCGAGCATTGCCGCCTGCGCTCCGGATCGACGCATGGCCGAACGAAACTGTGTTCAGCTTTGCCTCCCGTATCGAGCGGCACCTCAAATGCAGCCCGGGAACAATTCGCCAAGAGGCGAATCTAAAGATCTCACGGGTCTCCGGGAACAGGGCTTCGTTCTTGGAAACAGTCGACATGATGATGACCATATGTGAACAGCTGTGCAATCTACCGAAAGGAATCCTGACTTCCCCCACCTCCGTGACAGGAATTGCATCCCACGCATGCATTGATTGCACGAATGGGCAGGAGATTGAGTACGTGTGGGTCGGAGGCCGATACACCTGTAGTGTGCATAGCCGATGGATCGGGCCAGAACCCACGCAGAACCGTCGCCGGGGAGTCGAACCTTTTGAGGCTGGCCCATACGCGTCGCTTCCGGTGAGCAATGAGGTAGTTCACACGGATGGCCTTATACAAGAATGGCTCCAGGATGGACGTATTTCCGACAAAATCCTTGGCGAAGCAGTGCGTAGGCTGGAGTCTGTTCAGGGTGGCGACAGACTTGGTTTGCCAACCCCGGAGAATCTTTCGACCTTGGCAGTACTCCTTGATCTTGTAACCACGCGGCAGGTGCACTCCAACATCCTGGACGAAAGACGAACGTTCATGCAGAGACGCAAGTGGTTGGATCAGTGCATCAAGCGACTCCAGCCAGAATTGTCCCCAGAATTATGCGATGAAGTATGGCTTTGGCTGCGACCCACCGTGGTTTGGAATCGCATCGAGACCCTGCGTGAAAAACCCGCTGAAGCTTTTACCCCACCAATAATTGCCGTTTTTCGTCCCCAGACCCAATATTTTCCACTGGAACCGATGAACCGCTACATGCTCGCTCTTTGCACGAATAACCGAGATGATGACGAATGGTGGCGTGATCGGTTCGTCATACCTGGACAGCAGGGAATGTATCTATGCGATTTCGGCCATGCGGTGAGTGGCGCCAAGGCCAAATTCAGATTGAGGACTCAGAACGGTTTCCATTGTCCAGTGTGCTCGGGGCAACGAGTAGTTGCTGGCCTCAATTCACTTGGGGATTTGATGCCCCGGCTCTTACCCGAATGGGACTGGGATGCAAACAAGGACGTGACGCCGTACACGGTCAGCCTCGGTTCGAACAAAAAAGTCGGGTGGAGATGTGGACAAGGGCACCCGTATTCGGCATACATAGCGAATCGAACGGCTCACGATACAGGGTGCCCCTACTGCGCATCAAAGGCCGTATTGGCTGGATACAACGACATCCCTACCACTCACCCTCAACTGGCATCTTTGTGGGACGAACACGCCAACGGCAACCTGAAGATCACAGAGATTTCTGCCGGCAACAGCGCCAAAAAGATAAGGCTACGCTGTCCGAAAGGACACCGGTTCACCCGTACGCCGGCAAAATTGGTCGCTACCGAGGGACGATGCCCTGTATGTTTTGGACGAGTTCTAGTGCCCGGCCTGAATGATGTGGCGACCTTGCGACCGGACGCCGCCGAGTGGTGGCATCCCACTAAGAATGGAAAGCTGACACCGAAACAAGTGAAACCCAAGTCTGAACGCAATGTGTGGTGGCTGTGTCCCGAGAGACATGAATTTCAAAGGACAGTTGTCTACCAATGCAGCCGGAAAAAGCTCACATGCCCGGCCGAAACAGGCCATCTTTTCGTCAAGGGAGTCAGCGATCTGGCATCCAAGGAACTGGATCTTGTCGTGGATTGGGATTGGCGACGTAACGGATTTGGACCTGACGAAATAGTGCCGGGCGTGCGCGCGTATTGGTGGAAATGTAAGAACGGGCATGTTCAGCAGATGAGCGTGGTGAATCGTCGACGAGCAGGCGGCTGCACTCTCTGCGATCCGAAGGATCGAGTTGCATCTGGAACGCGTAAGAACAGTCGAGGTCGACAAGGCTGGGATAAGCGTGCGCGTTGAATCCCCGGATTGCTTGTGCGACCAAAATGGCTTTCGAAATCCTTTGTATTGAATAGCGCTTTCATTCCCAACCTGGTGCTGGGAACGTTCGTGTTTCAGCTCCTGGAAGTGGGACACCTTGGACCTGCAATGCAAAGCCTCAGAAGTCGACTGCCGTAAGAAGTCGTCTGCACCAAACAGCAGGAAATATTGCGCTGATTCCCTCGTAGCGCCCGTTGCCGGGAGCCCCCGGTAGAGCCTCGGCACGGAGACGCCGAGGCTCCTGGCAACTTCCCACCGCGATGTGCCCTGGTTGAGCAGTTTCCGGGCAGAACGGATTTGGGCTTCCGTCATGATGCTTTTGCGGCCGCCGACTCTGCCATGTTCGCGCGGCCTGCAATCCGGCTTGGGTGCGTTCAACCGTGAGAGTTCCCGTTCGTTCCATCGGGGTGGGTTATGCGGGAAGGCGAGGCAGTTGTGCGCCCATCACTGAAGCCGCCCCGCACGCTTCAAGAATTTCCTCGTCCTGTGGCGAGCCAGCGCTTTACATGCTGCACGACGAGCTGGAAGAGCGATTCGACTTAGCGATCGCCAAGAAACCGGGGGGATAATGCAGGGGAAGGAGGCGACAATGATGGCAAAGATCAGAACGGTCCAGCAAGCGTTATCGGAGCGCAATAGGGCCTTGGAACTCCCCAGCCGTGAACGCAATATCCAAGTGACGCTCAGATCTGACGGTGGGCGCATCATTTATGTCTCTGACCCCCGCCGGGCACGGGTTCTAGAGCGTGCAGACAAATTCTTGGCGCGCCAACGTACCTACAAGAGGTAGCCACGGACACCCACGGGCAAGAATGAAAATCGACCCTAGAAGTGGCCGCGCTAAACGTGGAGCTCGCCAAGAAACCCCCGGGCTGCCTGGAGCACATCGTGGTGCACGGGATGATCCGCCTGTTGGAGTCCAACCATAGCGAGCGCTTCACTGCGCTGATGGACGGATACTTGCCGGATTGGCGGGCGCGGCGAAATGACCTCAATGCGGCTCCTCTCCGGGACGAGGATTGGACTGGACATGCGGGCTAGTCGGGAAAGGAATGGGGGGCGGTGAGTTTTGGAGCGGAGGTCCCGGCACCAAGGTCCTGCCTGCTCACGTCCGCATCAGCAACTGCACCCGCACGGTGTGTGCTCCAATGTCCCGCTGCCGTTGCAGGTTCATGGGTGCGCACCGACCGAAGCAGCTCGGAGAGGTCTGCGATGAAAGCCTTTTGGCCCTCGTGCCGGGCAGCAACGGTCTTCGGTGAGGACCAAATGGTCTCTCCTCGATTCCGCTCCCCGGCGGCGTCCCGTCTACGGACCTCGGAGGTGATGGCCCGGCTCGGGCTGGTCCCAATGGTTCCGGGCCTTGCGGATGGCTGGCCGCGCACCGACGATCTGTACCGGCTGTAAGGCATGCAGACGCGTCAGGTCGTATGTAGCCTTGTGCGGCTTGCCGCCGGCGGATTCTGGTGCGAGTTTGGGTTCATGTCTTTGCCACCGCGCCCTATCCAGCTGGCCACCCATGACGGTGTCCCGTGCTGGCTCCTCACGCCCGTCCCGCTCACCGACGGGCACCTGGGGCGCGAGGTTGTTGGTGCGCTCTTGGAAGGCACGCTGGTTGGCTTCGAACGCACCGACGTCCACCGCGGCACCCTTACCCTGAGCGGCACCGGCCGGATCGAGCTTCTCGACTCCAAGCATATGTTGGTGGCCTGCGATCCTCCCGCGCCGGTTGAAACGATCCCCGCCGCGCGTCTTGCCCGTGAGATTCCGGGGTGCTTCATAGCCTGGAATGACGCACGGACAAGGACAGCGTGGGGCGGCGTTCTGGAGAAGGCGCCCTAGCGGGGCGAGGTATTCATGCTGGTAGCGCTTGCTGGATCTTCTAGTCCGGTGGCTGTGCCACTGGCGACACCGATCATGGTGCATCGTGGGGTGTCTGGGGGAGCGGCGGGCACAACGACCCCCGAATCCGCTCTCATTACCTAGCGGCCGACTGCCGTACAGAACTCCGGTCAAGTCCCGAGACGCGCTGTGCTTTCAGTGCGGTGCTCCACCGTGACTCCGGCTCAAGCCTTTCCCAGGGTGGGCGGAAACCTAAGTGTGCACCGGACCCGGAAGGCTGCGACCACTCTTCGTCCTGGTCCTGTCTGTGCGCAGCGGCTGGTTCAGGGGCCCGGCCATTGGCATCAAGTCCCTCAGAGTGAAAGCGACCTGTGAAGCCCGCACTCCAGCTGAGGAACATGACGGAGGCTCCCGTGAGACGGCCGGGTGTGCTCTAGCGCCGTTTGGCTCGTCGGCGCCACAGCATGTGAACCCTGGCCCGGCCCAAATCGGTCTCGAGGGGATTGGAAGCCTCGAGCAAACGCTCCGTGAGCCCTAGAATATTGGCCAGCGCCAAGAAGCTTCCCAGATGAACTCCCGTCTCTCCGCGTTCGATCCTGCGCAAGGTGGGTATGGAGATATTGGCCTGTTCCGCGGCGAGCTCCTGGCTGAGTCCAAGGACGACGCGCCATTGCCTAAAGAGCTCTCCCAGTTGCACGGCGGTCTGTCCGATGTCGATATGTTCGGCAGGGTCGCCGCGCTGGGTTCTCATTCCTGTAATAGTACTTGGGCATTGCTTTACCTCGTGCAACACAACGAGTGAGTGGTGTTAGCATGCGACTGTGCATGCATCGGCGAGACTGTCCCAGCCCTCGCCAGCTCACTGGCTTCCCTGTGCCGAGGAATCATGCCGCCCCGTCGCTGAACGTCAGAACACACATGGAGTCCAGAACCACTTCCGCGAAAATGGTGCCGGAAGGTGACGGCTGCTGTGCATAGCCGGGGGCGAAACCGGCATATGTGCAGTTATCGGTGATTGACCTGAGCTCTCCCTGAAATCCTGCCGCTCGCAAAATGACGGCATGAATACCGGGACGATTCAGTACGCAGCGTTACAGGTTGGTGTGGTCGAGCCCCGCGATGTTCGCTTGGGTTCGGTAGAACTCGTCCAAGGTGCCGCCATTAAGTCGCTCCTTGTCTCCTTTTAGCGCTTGGATACCAGCACTGATAGCGTGCTCCAGCGCTTTCTTCACGTTGGCGATGACGGGGACTGCCTCGGCGTCGTCCCCGTAGGTGTCGAGAAGATCTACGTAAAGCCACGCGAGGATTTTTGAGGCGTTGCACATCTCGATATGATGACGCTCGATGTCCGATGGATCCTCGATGGCCTCAGCGTGCCGTGCCTCCCATCCCCGAGCCAGCCCCAATTCCTCGTAGGCGGCCTTGTCCAGCGCCGGGTTGTTGGGGTCGTACTCGAACGAACTCAAGCACTTGTCGCACATAATCGGCTTCTCCGGGTACGGGGCCCGGGTCACCGGGAACTCTTGCACCCCGGCAGTCTCCCGTCTGATGATGCGGAGGTAGCGGTCGGACTCGGTGATCGCCTCGTTGATGTCGACCCCTGACGTGTCCAACCATTTGTCGAACACAGGGATCTCCAGGAGGAGTTCAACAGCGCAAGCCCCGCAGACGGTCATGTCCTGGTATTTGTAGGCGGTGCTGATGGTGTGTCCTTTCATTAGTGGGCAACGTTGCCCAGTGGATTAGTAAGTACCGAACCCGATGATCTCGGAGTCGCCAACGGTGCGCATTTTCGCCAACTCGATGTGCTCCCAGCGCCGGTGGATCCCCAGCAGGATTCCGACTACGCCAATTCCAACTTCACCGATAGACAAGAATTGCGGGTTCTCACCCTTGCTGGAAACCGTGGACACGTCAGCGTCGCAAGCGATGAATTCCAGGATGATGCCTTCGGAGCCGAGAAAGTACAACGAACGGGATTTTCAATCATCCTAACCGAGGGTGATCTCTGAATCGTCCGCTTGGAATAGGGGCCTGAGGAAGACTGGTACGTCCTTAGCGTGAATTCCCGTACCAGTACCAGTATCAGACCCCACGTAGGGGGCGCCCGCGGATGAGCGCGAAATCGATCTCGTTGCCGGCCACGAAGAACAGAAGAGCCAGCCCAAACTCCGACAGCAGGATGCGCCCATTCGACCTCGCCCATCCCAGCAGGCTGGGTCCCACCGTGATTCCCAGAAGGATCTCGATCACCACGATCGGGATGGGTGCAATTCTGCCGGGTCAGGCGGGAGAGCACAGGGCCGCGACCGAACCGATCACCAGGAGCGAGGCAAGGTCCTCAATCATGTTGGTCTCCCCATGTTGGGCCGGGAACAGTCCCGGGCGGCAGCACGGCCGTCACGGCCGCTCCTCCGGCGGGGTCTTGGCCCCGGGGTTTTGGCGTGCAGCCCCGGGGTTCTGAATTGCCGCTGACCGTGAAATCTTCACAAGTCAGGAAGGCCGCGTGGTTCACGCCGAGCAGATAGGCGGAAACGGCGATAAAGAGCACCGAGGCAATGACAAGGACACGCCGCGCCAACGACAGGCCCACACCGAGTTCGGGCCAAATGATGCGTGCCAATACCCACATCGTTGCCGGAATCCCCACGACGGCAATGGCGCTGCCCAAGACCTCCCTCATCACGTCGAGTGGGCTTCCGTCGGCCTTGCCGGCAAAGGCAAGCACCAACCACAGGCTGGGCAGAAGCAAGGCGATCGCCCGGCGCATGCGATATCGCTCACCGTCGCGACGGAATATGACGATCAGCAATGCAGCCGTCGCGGCGACCCAAACCGTCAGGATTTGCTCGAAGAACAGCTTTCCCCACGCCCCAGCGTGAACGAGGGCCACCAGATGGCAATGCACATGCCAACGATCACGACGCCCAGGGCCCGGGCAGGCGCGCCAGCGGTCGGTCTATCTGCACTTGAAGACATCACGCCACGGCACCCTGTTCTCCGTTGTGGGCCATCCAATGGGCGGGACGGCAGGAATCGCGCGACCGTGGCTCCTCGGTTCCGAGGGGTCACGGTCGTAGTTTCTCCTAGCCGCTCAGGGCCCTTTCCTTGATAAGGGTGTACTCCTCGGCGGTGATGGTGCCGGCGTCGAGCAAGCCGCGGGCCTTGCCGATCTCGTCGCTGAGGCTCACGCCGGCCACCGATCGGATGTATGCCGATTGGGCATCTTGGCGGGCGATGGCCTGCCGCGGGTTCCGTGCCGCCATGCCATCCCCGCGCGCGATGAGGTACACGAGGATGGAAATGATCGGGACGAACACCAAGCAAATAAGCCAAACGGCTTTGAGCCAGCCGTTGAGCGCCCTGTCCCTGAATAGATCCGCGATGACCGAGATGAGCATGGTCAGGAATGCCATGAAGGCGTAGATCCAGAACAGGAATCAAAGAAAGTCCCAGAAGTCCACTGCTACTCCTTTTTGAATGACCCGACGCCGAGGGAGCGTCTAGTTCCTTGTGGATCGCCCGTTGGCTGTTTGCCGGTAGGGCTCACCGATAGAGGAGTGCACACTCTGATCTGCGTTCTCGTTGAGAGTGCTGTGGCAGCCCTGTCGGGAGGCGTCGAATCCCCCTGAGAAGGCCTCCGACCTCTAGCATGTGAGTTCGTCCTCGAGGCTGCCCAACGACGTTTCGACTGCGTCGGCCTCGTCCCGCAGGGAATCGACGGCGTCCGAGACCGTCGCGTCTGTGGACACATCGTCCACCGCCGCCCGCAAACTGTCAACTTGGGTCTCTAGTTCTTTGGCCCGGTCTTGGGCGACGTCTTGCACCTGCGCGGCAAGGGCATCGTAGGAGGCTGTCACCTTGTCCCGCGCCATGCCGAGCTGCTCGATCGTTGTGTCCGGGGTCAAGGAGTCGCGGAACTCGTCGAGTGACTCGGCCAAGGCGTCAGCCGACGCGCAGACCGGCGAGGTCGTTTCCGTGGGGACCGGTGAAACCATTTCCGTGGGGGCCGGTGAGACCGATTCTGTTGGGGCCTGTGGGGTGCATCCGGCCAAGGCCAGCAGGAACGCTGCCGCGCCGAGGACCAGGGCACCTGCCGTGGTTGATGGTCTGTGTTGCACTGGGTGCTCCTTCGAAGAACCTATTCAAGGGAAGCCGCGGCGCGGCTTCCCGGCTACTTGTGTCTTGAAGTATTCGCCGGCACCCCATGGGGCGCGTCACCCGGAGCGGATGAAATTCCCCCTGGGATCGCCCCCCTTACCTTTTTAGTGATCCAAAGGTCACCAGCAGCTGGGACGCCACCACGATTCCCACGCCCTTGACGTCCAGCAACGCCGGGGCGTGGGTGGAAACGATCAGTGACAGTTCGGCATCGGTCTCGACGATTTCCTCGCTCAGGAACCGGTAACGCGAACCCAGCCGCTTGAGCGTCAGGAGGGTCGCAACGACCGGATCAGACGGGTCACCGGAGGGCCGACTGACGGCCATGACCTTGACCCGCGATTCACTGGTCATACCCCGGTATTTTGCTCTGACCTCATCCGCAGCAGAGGTAAGGACTCCACTGATTTGGTTCAGCAGGGCAGTGCGGGCCTTCAATGCGCTGGTGCGGGCGGTGCGCAGCACCCGCAAGGCCTCGACGTATCCGTCACGTGTTTTGGGCGTGGAAGTGCCCCGGTCCGCCGGCACGGATTCAGCGGCCTGGTAGGCGTCAAGCGGATCCGACTTTCCGCGCAGGCGGCGATCGGCCCGATTGGGTCGGTTCACCTCCCTGATGGTGAAACCGTGGTCGGCCAGAACGCGGGCGAGCTCGGCCCCGTAGGAGCCCGTTCCCTCGACGCCAACGGCGGTGACGACGCTCAGGGACATGCTAGATTCGCGGCCACCCAAAGTAAAAGGCATTCATCTGGGCGGTGAGGTCATGGTCGGTGGTGGATACACGTGCGGGGCAGGCGGCGAACGCTAATGGGGCTCGTCGGGTTCGGCGGGCTGCGCAGCGGGGGCAGACTGGTCCGGGGTGCCGACGGCCTCGCGGGGGAGCCGTCCGGTAACGAACAGCGCGGCGATCGCCAGCAGCGCGGTGAGGGCCAGCGCGGCCCGCAGCGCCTCCAGGCGCGAATCGGCGTTGACGGTCATGATGGCATCGGCCGTTTCCTCATCGACGCCCGCGTCGTCCAGTGCGGATTGCAGCTGCGTGTTGGAAATGAAGGGGACGCTGCCGGTCAGCTGGACTGTGGCCTGCTCCTGCACGGAGGCCGGGACAGCGGGATTGTCCTGGATGCCGGAGAGGACCGAAGCGCTCAAGGTGGCGAAGAGCAACGACCCGATCAGGGCAGTGCCCAGGGAGGCGCCGAGGTTGGTCGCCGTGTTCTGCAGCCCGCCGACCTCAGCGCTTTGCGAGTCCGGCACCGCGGAGACCGTGATGGCACCGAGCTGGGAGGACAGCGACCCCAGCCCTAGGCCCATCAGCAGCATCGGGACGGACACAATGGCTGCGTTTGCGCCGGGATCCAACCCTGCCACGAGGATGAGGATGCCGATGATCATCAGGGCCAGCCCCACCCGGATGACGCGGCGGGGGTTGGCCCGCGGCCAGATCTTGGGGATTCCGGCAGCGGCCGCAATCAGCGCCACGGACAACGGGAAGATCCGGATCCCGGTCTCCAGTGCGCTCAGCTCCAGCACCACCGACAGGAACAGCGGAATGGTGAAGAATACGCCCGCCTGCACCAGGAATTGGGCGAAAAAGACGCTGAGCCCGCCGGTGAGGCGCTGGTTCCGGAACAGTGCGGGATCGATCAGTGGCTCGCCGCCCGTTGCGGCCAGGTGCGACATCCGCCGCATGAACCCGTAGAGGACCAGCAATCCGACGATCAGCAGCCACACCACGGGAGATAGTCCCATGACCGTCGGCGCGCCGGGCTTGGCCTGCACCCAGCCCCACTCGGCCGAACGCAGCACGCCGTACACGACCATGCTGAGCCCCAGGACCGACAGCGCGGACCCCACCAGATCGAGCTTGACCTTGGCCGGTGGAACGTCCTCGACCTTGCGCAGGGCCAGCAGGATGGCCAGAACGATGACGACTTCCCCGGCGAAGACATAACGCCAGGAGGCGAAAGTGGTGACGGCGCCGCCGATCAGCGGTCCGGCCGCCACCGCCATCGCACCGGCAGCAGCCACCAGCCCATAGGCCGCTGCCCGGCGCTCGGGCGGGAAATTGGCCGCCACCAGCGAGACGATCGCGGGCATGATCAGTGCCGCGCCGATCCCCTCCAACAGTGACCAGCCAAAGAGCAGCACCGCGAGGTTCGGGGCCACCGCCGTCGTCAGCGAACCGATGCCGTAGATGATCAAGCCGACTCCGAAGGCCCGGCGGCGGCCCATGATGGTGCCCACCTTGCCGCCGGTGATCATCAGCGACGCCATGACGAGCGTATACAGGGTGATGGCCGTTTGGATGCCGGCGATCGTCGTTCCCAGGTCCGCGGCCACAGTGGCCATCGAGACGTTCATGACCGAACTGTCCAGCGTCATCAGGAACTGGCTCGATGCCAGCACCGCCAGCACCAGGCCGGAGCCGGTCCGTGCCGTTGCCGGGGCGTCGGTGCTCATGGTCTCGGACCGGGTCGTGCGTCAACCGTCGTTACGCGCATGGATGACACGCTAAGTGCACCCGAAATACCTGTCAAGATCCAGGGTGACCCGGCCTCGATTTTCGACCTCCACGGCGCGCAGCGGCGCTGGAACGCTGACAGGGAAGGATTCTACGTACGGGCTCCACGGGCTGCTGTCCGAGCCGCCTCGGCAAGCCTCCGGTGAGAAGGCCTTCGCCCGTATGGCGCCGGAAGGCACAACCCAACGGTCCGGCTGAAAGTCACCGTCTATAGCCACCCTGTGACCGGATCATTCCCCGGCGCATTGACGGTTGGCCGCGCCGGGGCCACAATCGCATTGTCAGGGCGGACAAGATGCTGCAGGGCTTGGTGAACACGACAAATATCCTGGCCAAGCGCTTCCCGAACGATTCACGTGCGAGCTTCGATCGGTGATTCTGAGAGGAACACAAGGCCCTCGATGCTCGCTCGATATGTATCTATGCAGCCGTTCTGATTGAGCACTGAAACAAGGCGCGTGGGCGCGCTCAGCACGGACTGACCCCCGGTACCTGATGCCGGTGCCGGTCCCTTGAGATCAAAGGGAGGTCGCTGAGCATGGCCGAGAAGAAAGTCAAGCACCGGAGCGTCGAGGAACGTAAATCGAAAGGCAAGGGATACCGCAAGAAGACGCCCGTCTCCAGCCACACGGGCTGGAAGCCCGCTAACGACCGGCCCGATCCGGTCGCGCTCCTGGAGGAACAGAACCTCACCCGGGAACAGGACCTCGTGCCGGTGCGCCACGGCCGGATGCTGGTCTCCCCGTTCACGTTCTACCGGGGCGCGGCCAAGATCATGGCCGCCGACCTCAAGGACACCCCACGGGCCGGCCTGCGCGTCCAGTTGTGCGGGGACGCCCACTTGTCCAACTTTGGCTTGTTCGCCTCGCCGGAGCGGACACTGCTGTTCGACCTGAACGACTTTGACGAGACGCTTCCCGGGCCGTTCGAGTATGACGTCAAGCGCATGGCCGCGAGCTTCACAATCGCGGCGCGGAACAACGAGTTCAGCAAGCACGAAACGCGCGAGGTAACACTCCGCGCGGTTCGGGCCTACCGCGAAGCGATGGCCGGGTTCGCGAAAATGCGCGCTCTGGACATCTGGTACGCCCGCCTGTCCGAGGAGCAGCTTAGTGCCGCCATGGACCTCGCCGTGGCAACCCAGAAGGTCAAGGCCCTCAAGAAGGAGGCCCGGGGCAGGGTAAACGCGGGGCGCCGGAACGTTGAAAAGGCCCGCACCCGGGACAGCCTGCATGCACTGTCCAAGCTCGCCGAGCTCGTGGACGGGAAGTACCGGATCGTCAGCCAGCCACCGATCGTCATCCCTTTCCGGGAGCTGGGAGATTCGTACGGCATGTCTGCCGATGAAGTTCAGCACGTGATAGCCGAGCAGCTCCGGTCCTACCGGGCCACGCTGCCGGACGACCGGCGTCACCTGCTCGAACAATTCGAAATCATCGACGTCGCCCGCAAAGTCGTGGGCGTCGGCAGCGTCGGCACGCGGGCGATCATCGTCTTGCTCCAAGGACGCGATCAAAAGGATCCGCTGTTCCTGCAGGTCAAGGAAGCCACGGCGTCGGTGCTCGAGGACCACTTGCCGAAGAGCCGGTTCAGCCAGCCGGGCGAGCGCGTGGTGCAGGGGCAGCGGATGATGCAGGCCGCGAGCGACATCTTCCTGGGGTGGACCAAGGCCTCACGGGACGACCGGTATCTGTATTGGCGCCAGCTGCGTGACATGAAGGGCTCAGCCATTGTGGAAGGGATGAATCCGTTCGACATGACCTTCTATGCCCACGCCTGCGGCTGGACGCTGGCACGCGCGCACGCCCGGTCAGGTGACTCGGTTGCGATCGCCGCCTACCTTGGCAAGAGCGACAAGTTCGACCGCTCCATCACCGATTTTTCCGAGCGCTACGCCGAGCAGAACGAAAAGGACTACCAGGCCTTCGCCGACGCGGTCCGGACCGGCCGCTTGGAAGCAATCGAGGGCGTCTAGATCCATAGCGTCAGCCCGGCATCGAGAAGCGCCTCGCCCGCTACCCCCAGCTCTACAGCCGTATCGGATTCGCCCACGAATAGCGGCCACTCAACCCAGAGGAACTCACCGCCGTCCTCGCCCAACGAATACCCGCCGGATCCAATGACACCGAGGGCGACCTCGCCCACGCAACCGCGGTCGCGACCATCGTCCGGATCACCGGCGGAAACTTCCGCCTCGTTGACAGGCCCCTGACCCAGATCAAACGCATCCAAACGCTCAACCACTTCGACACTCTCACTCCCGAGATTGTCGACGCCGCAAGGGAAACCCTCATCATCGGCCACTAAGCGCTGCAAATTCACTGCCAATTAGCCCTGCGATTCACAGCTTCGAGTTCGACCCGGCGACAGGCAGGCCAGGGTCTCAGCAAAGGATGGCGTTTGCTGAGAGCGGTTGTGCTGTTCCAGCAGGGAGCGAAGGCACGGGCTAACGACGACACTGCGGTCTCAACAAGGTGTCTCGTGATATCCGGTGCAGGGAAGGCCGGACCGGACGTTTGTTGGGACATGTCTGTCGACATGGGGATCTAGGAAGGGCACCGACAGCGTAATTGGGACTCACTGACATCGACCCATGATGTGGGGGCCGCCCGTTGCTCATACTTCACCTCCAACCAGTGATGAAGCGGTAGCTGTTTCCTTAGCGAAGGCGAGTGCCGTTGGTCCGGGGCCAAGCAGAGAACCCCAGGGGCGTTGTTAGTTCATCGGCTTGTACGAGCGGTCCTCAAGCATCTCGAAAAGCTTGGGTGCGCCTTCCTCGGCCGCGATGGCCTCCATGAAGAGGCGGTCCAAGTTTCCGGAAAGCTTCACCATGTACGGGCGGTCGCGGCCCAGACGATCGAAGACCGTATGCATCATGTCACTTGCGATGCCATGCTTCCGATACTCGTTCTCGACGAAGAAACCACTGAGATACGTGAGTTCGGGTTTCTGCTCCCATCGCTTGTATGTCGCCTGGCCGATAACGCTCCCGTCGTCGGTAAAGGCCGCAAGCTGGCCCCATGCATCGGTAGGTGTTTCACCTACCCAGCGTATGGTGATGTTGTCCATGCCCGGATTATGGCAGGGCAGCATTGTGCAAAACAAGATCACCGAACAACGCACGTCATTCTGGGGCATACCCCAACCCGACGGCAGGAAACGAGTGAATTACGTCTGGTTAGGATCACGGCTTGATTTTGCTGACGGTATTCTTGCACGCTCTCGGAAGCTAACTGGACATGTTCACGTTGACGGAAACCTCGACAGAGACGTGCCGTTGTCGGCGTTAAACCCGATTCGTCTCCGGGAAGGCAAAATTCTCTAGCCGCGAACCGCTTCCATCCGAACGGTAACGAAGAGCAGAATTGCCCATGGCGCCCTGCTGGTGAACGGGACTGCCGGGGTTAGCCTGTGTTCCCTCTATTGTTGGGTGCCGGGGTTGCTGGAATGATGTTGCCGGTGCCAGGCAAAATACCGCCGCGAATTGTCGTCATGGGCCATGCACTGTCGTCCGACGATTTCTCGTATCCGGCTTTCGATCTGCACGTTACTGTGGCTGCCACGCTCGATGGCTCCGTGCTCGCCGACGACAACGTAGCCGAGCTCAAAGAGGGCATCGCAACCGAACAAGCAGGCGAGCATGGAGACGTTTCGGGTGTCCATGCGTTCGTTCTCCGAACAGGCCCAACGGGGTTTGATGTGTGCCGCGACGAGCAGTTCCTTCGGGAGCGTCTGGCCGCAAAGCAAGCACAAACCGCCCCAGCGCCGCAGCTGTTGGCCTCGCAAGAAACGCTGTTCTGCCCGGACTGCCACGATAGCCAGCCTGTCGCTCGCGCCTCCGAGAAACTGCTCGGGCGTTTCGGCACGGGCGTCGGCGTCGGCCGCCGCTTGGTTGACCGTCTCCAGGCCTGCCTGCCGCAGTAGTTCCAGGGCATGGTCGGCATACACGGGGAAGAAATAGCCATTTCTCAGGGTTCCGCTTGCGGTGACCGGGCCCTGCCCGCTGTCGAGCACGCCGAGGGCTTGACCTCGGGGAACCCGTATCTCATTTACCGGTTCCGTGAGCAACAGACTGCCCTTCGTATCGGCAGGCACATCGTCATAGCCGCGGGGCGGATAGGCCGGCTGCGGCATGGTTGCCACACGACTGAGACCGCGGATCTCCGGGCTGGCATAGTGAAAAACGAGGTCTCCGGGGCGAGCGTCGTCCAGGGTTCGCCAGTGGTCAACCTGTTGGCCGCGACGGTCCCTCAGGGGTGCCCAGAGTGTCCCGTCGTCATAGACGGGATCAAAGTTCGCAGATTGGTTGGCCCACCAGAACTTCGTGGTGGGACCGATCGCGATCCTGAGGGGTTCGGACGTTTCTTGGGACTTTTCAGCGTGGAGGTCCACCAGCTTGAATCCCAACCGATCAAGAATGGTTCGCGTCTGGCCTCCGCCGGATAGCGGTGGAGGCCCTTCTTCGCTGCAGTTGAATTGCAGTTGGAAGGCCATAGCTACCAGGGGCTTGCTGGCGATCTGCTGCCCACGGTCGATCACTACATACCGATGGGACTCTTTGAACCTTGTTCGGGCAATGAATTCCTCGCACCCGAGCTCATGCCAGAGCCCGATCGCCCTGTCGATGCTTCGCGGTTCTAGGTCAGCCCAAGATCTTTTCATACCTACATTCATACCGGATTGGGTCACCAGATCGTGGACGCCTCGGTTCGGCGCGGACCAAGTTACCATCCCGTTGGAATCTAATCAAAGGATTCTTTGCTAAGACCCTGCGTTCCTATCATCGCTGAGAACTCGAAGCACGGAGTTCCCTGGCCTGGATGACTTCAATGCAATACCGTGTCGCTTCATTCCTTCTCCTGGGGTGGTCCCGGGGACATCGTCTGGTGGTTGGGGGCGTTCGGCTTTCATGGACACCCATCGAATTGAAATATAGGCTTCCACTGGGGGTTTTGTGCAGTGATTGCTGGCTGGCCCTGTCCTCACTCGCACACCGTAGGAGTTGCATGTTCAAGAAAGCCATCACCCTCGCAGGATCCGCGATCCTGGCAGGTGCCCTCGTCTTCGGCCCGGTCGCTGCAAACGCGGCCCCGGCCGCCCCGGCTGTCACGGCCGGTGTCTCGGTGGTCGCCAAGAAGCCGGTGAAGAACAGCGTCACGGTCAAGGCCATCGGCGCCAAAACGGTCACAGTGAATACGGTGAGGGTCAAGCCGGCGTATGCAAAAAGCGGCAAGAGCAAGATCGTCTCGGCCACCCTGACCGTCAGGCAGGGGTCGAAGACCCTCGCGAAGAACAGGACCGCGGCGAACCTCAAGCCGGGCACGTACAAGGTCACCCAGACGGTGAAGTACAAGCTGCCTTCGGGCAAGCAGTGGTCCAAGACCAAGACGGTCACCAAGACCCAGTCCCTGAAGGTCGGGGTCGTCGCCTGGGAATCCTATTTCGCGGGCTACCAGGATGGCGAGGTGAAGGCGATCAACGACTATCGAAAGACCAAGGGACTCAAGTCGCTCTACTTCAGTGGGTTCCTTTCCGACAACGCTTTCAACCTGGGCGATGCTTCGGACCTTGACGCCCTGGACGCATTCCCCGCAAGTCTTTCGTGGGCAGGTCCGGCCCTTGACGGCTACAAGGTCAAGGACAACGACTGGTACGCAGCGGGCCGGGTGGCCGGTTACAAGAAGATCAACGGCCACCCGGGTTACGAGTCGGCCTACCAGGACTTCTTGAAGAAGAACCTGTCCAGCCTCGGCGTCGGGGTGCTCGTGTACTGGGACAGCGATAAAAACAAGCGTCCCGTCGAATTCGAAGCATGGATCATCGGGCGCTAAGCCGTTGCGTGCAAACTTGAAGGCCCGTCACCGGTGGGCGGCGGGCCTTCAAGTGTCATTTTCCTCCACGGCGACTTGGCTGGATGTTCGAAGCCGACTGCACGGCGCTGGTACCTCCGCAAAAGGAACCGTGCCGGGAGGGCTCAACCGCCCCCATCCGGCTAAGGCTCGATACTCCATCTCCACCTGGCTCCACCCACCAAGGCGCATCGTCAACTTCTTCGCCTTCTGCGGCCTGAAGCACGGTTGAACGCAACTCCGCCCACGCAGTGTCGCCGTCGGCAAGCCGGAGGACAGTATCGAGCCCAACACTTGCAGACCCTTGGCGTTCCAGAACGCTGCGTTTCACTACATAGAACGACCATTGGGCCAGGTCGAGCGGTCGGTAGTCCTCGTGGTCCATTGCAGTCTGGAGACAGAAGACATACACGTGGGCGTTCAGTCCCTTTCCACCGGGGTCGTAGCCGTGGCGCGGGTGATATCGGGTACCACGTAGGCCGCTGAAGACGATTCGGCTCGGTCTGGGCTGTTCCCACGCCTGAAGATAGGCCGACGACTTCACCTCGACCCGGATCTTGTCCAACTGCAAGTCGTACGCGTCCCACTCCACCCTGCTGACATTGCTCAACCCGAAAGCCTTCGCGACCAGAAACTCAGCGAGATACCCACGGGTGTTGTTCATGCGCAGATCGCTCATGGCGAACCGCCAGAAGTCAACGACCGTGGCATCCGCGCCGACAAACGGCTCAGAGCCGTGGATGGGTGGCGCCGGAGGTGGAACGATCCATGTTTCGTCAGCCATGCTTGAACACTACAACCGGACCCGCTGATCAGTCATTGATTATCTGGTGACCCCTCGACAGTCTGTTCGTAAACCGAACCCGCACCGCGACACCCGAGCACCAAAAGCCCGACCGTTAAATAGTGTCGTTGTTCGATTTCGCCTGCACCGGCATCGTTGGTAACGCGGGGGTTGTGCAGGCGGGTTTGAACACCCGGCTGGTTACAGCGGCCTGCACAACAGGCATTCTGCTCAATAGTCCGCTGCACCAGCCGTCACTTTTCAGAAGTCCTCTGCACCAATTTTCATCGGGCCCGGCGTCACTGCGTCCGCGACCCAACCGAGTGCGGATTTAACCACTGTGCATCACATCAGTAAAAGACGCCCTTTGGTGGAACCCTTCGCTCCCATCCGGTACCGGACCCCGGAAGCTGTCCTACCGTGGGGGCGGCCGTCACCGCCCTCGGCAGTCACCTCGAAACGCTGTCACATATTGCGGATCAAGCATCCTTTGCATGACTTAGAATAAGTAACTGGTTAAGTGACAAATTTCGAACGTGGTATGTTTTTTCGAAAATGGCGTGTCACGTAAACGACCGTTGGTTAACACCGGTTCTTCGCAGTCGGTGGCCGTCCATGCGTCGCCGGTATCCGGCTAGCCCAGCAATGCCGGCCCGCGTCGTTACATCACCAGCCTGCAGGTAGCTACTGCTTCTTGGCGGAGCGGGCTGCTTCGCCGAGGTGCCGGTAAAGCGTCGCGCGGCTCCACCCGACCAGGCGCGCCGCGTCTTCCGCGGTGCGGCCCTTTGCGCGGGCGTCCTTGGCGATGGCGAGCTTGTCGGCGATCACCGTCGGATCAACGAGCGGACGGCCGAAACGGGTGCCGGATTGCCGGGCGGCGGCGATCCCCGCGTTGACCCGCTCCACGATCAGCTCGCGCTCGTACTCGGCCAGGGAGGCCAGCAGGTTCAGCATCATCCGCCCGGTGGAGGTTGCCGGGTCGATCCCGTCCGCAATGGATCGGACGTTCACGCCGCGTTCGCGCAGCAGGTTCACGGTGTTCAGCACATCGATCAGGGAACGGCCGAGCCGGTCGACCCGCCAGACCACCACGGTGTCCCCGGACTCGGCGTATTCCAAGAGCTTCTTCATCCCGGGCCGCTCGATCGCGGTCCGACTTCCGGAGGTGACGTCGGCGAACACGTCGCGTTTCTGCACCCCGGCAGTGACCAGTGCATCGAGCTGCAACTGCGCATCCTGGCTCGAGGTGCTCACCCGTGTGTATCCCAAATGTCTCATGCCGCCATTTTGGCTCAGAAACCCCTAAACGCCAACCGCGCGAGACGTTTTGCGGCGGGATGACTTTATAAGACATTTCGTGCTGCGTGACTTCAACGAAGACGATTGGCGGATGGGGACCCGTTCCCATGTCTCAAAAAACTGTAGGTTTTCAAGACGAGTTCACTCCGGGTAATCAAGAAAACGCGCCACCGGTGGCCAGCATCATCTTGTACTACTCGGTGCCGTCTTGGCATGGGTAAGCCTGCTGTGCTGTTGCCGAGGTGAAAGTCCCAAATCTCGTTTGAGTGGAGTGGCAGCGGTGCCGTGGGCCCATTATTTTGTGGCGCGCATAAAGATGATGATGAGCCAGACCAACAATGTGCCGGTGACGGTGAAGAAGGCAATCGTCCCGATGGTGTCGCCACTCATGCCGTTATGCTCCCCGTGCCACCGATTTCGGAAAGCCACCGGTAATGGCCTTCTGGTATTGGTCCCAGTTTGGTACACGACAGGTGCTTGGGTCGATAGGCAACCCCGAATCTTCTCGATGCTCATGCGTTGGCTCCGCACCGGGCAAGACCGCAGGGAGCCACCGCGTCTCCTCTGTTGCAGCGTCTATGAGGAGCGTGGCGAATCGTTCGGCGGCCGAAGTGGTTCCTGCCACCATGATTTCCTCGGCCTGGCCAGGATCGTTTGGACGGTGGCCTAGCCCCATGCACCGTTCTTGCGTTTTACCGCGGCGATCGTGATGTTGTGCCGTCCTTCACCCGGAGGGTGCCGATTGTCGACACCGTGGTCCCTTCAGGCGTGGTGTTTCCAGTCGCTGAGGCACCCCGACAACCCGGGGCTGGATGGACGTGTGCTGCCGGTTTAGGCTGGTGTCCTGGTTGGCGTGCGGGAAGGATCCCCTCGTGAGGGTGCTCATTGTTGGTGCAGGAATTGCCGGTCCAACCCTGGCCTACTGGCTTCACCGGTCCGGGCATGAAGTCACGATCGTGGAGCACGCCCCGGAGCTGCGCCGTGGCGGGTACCTCGTAGATTTCTGGGGTGCCGGTTTCGACGTTGCGGAAAAGATGGGCCTTGTGCCTGAACTGCGCCGGCGCGGATACGTGATGACCGAAGCACGGGCCGTCAACCGGGCCGGCCGGACGGTGGCCTCGTTCAGGCCCGAGGCCATCATGGAATCGCGGCAACGGTACCTGAGCCTTGCCCGGTCCGATCTTGCGGCCGTGATCTATGAATCCATCGGCGGTGCGGTCGAGCTGGTCCTCGGTGACACCGTCGGGGCACTCGAAGACGACGGGGACCGGGTTCGGGTCGTCTTCGACAGCGGCAGGACCGGTGACTTCGACCTCGTCATCGGTGCCGACGGCCTGCATTCGAGGGTGCGCAGGCTTGCGTTCGGCCCGGATGGAGGATTCGAGAAATACCTGGGCATGGTGGTGGCCGCGTTCGCAGTCGAACGGTATCCGGAACGCAACGACCTGGTCGCGGTGATGTACGCCGGCGTCGGCTTCCAGGCAGTCAGGCTTTCGCTGCGCGACGATGCCACCTTGTTCCTCGTCAGCCTCCGGCATGAGGGGGACATTCCGGCCGGCCGGGGTGCGCAGGAGAAACTGCTGCGGGAGAAGCTCGAAGGACAAGGCTGGGAGGTGCCCGCGATGCTGGAGGCGATGGCCCGGGCCAAGGACTTCTACTTCGACTCCGTGAGCCAGATCCGGATGCCGTCCTGGACGAGGGGGCGGGTTGCGCTGGTGGGAGATGCGGCGGCGTGTCCGTCATTTCTTGCAGGCCAGGGCTCCGCCCTGGCCATGGTCGAGGCCTACACCCTGGCGGCGGAAATCGCCCGCGGTGGTGACCATCGCGTGGCGTTTGCCCGCTACGAGGAGCGGCTCATGCCGTTGCTGGCGTCCAAGCAGGCTGCCGCCGAGGGGTTGGGGTTGGCCTTCGCACCGAAGAACCGAGTCCAGCTCCTCGCCCGGACCACGGTGATGAAAGCAATGGGCCTGCCCCACGTGGCCGACATCGTGATGGGCAGGAGCTTCCACGACGCCGTTGAACTCCCGCCGTTCCCCGAGACCGGGCCGGTCCGCTGAACGACGGGGCGACCACGGGGTGGAAGGGTGGCTCGCGAAAATGTGAATTATCCGTCGATAACGCGACTATCCGCCGGAAATGGGTAGCCCTCGACCTGCCATCTGTCCGGTTCCCGGCCGGCGGCAGGCCCATGCAGGCGGTGTGAACCGCCAAGGCCGGAAAGCCATGGCGTGGTGTGCATGCGGAAAGCATTGCAAAGGCGGCCGCATGGTTCGGCCCCTTCTTTAAAGACGCCTTTGCTGCGCCATGCGAACGATCGCTACCTGATACCCCCATCCTCGCCGAAGAAACCCAAGACTTGGCCCGGGGGCAAGTAGGCGACGCGCCACGCGAACAACTGCCTGGAGCCGCAGGACTCCTCTCAGCAGGCAGCCGAGTAGCTGAAGGGTGGATGGGGTTGTGGGCCATCGATTGACGGCGTCGGGTCGGGGTGCAGCCTGCACCCTTCCTTGTCGTGGTGTTGTTCTGCTTCTTGCAGGAGTTCCAGAGGATGCGGCAGATGTGTGTACGGTGTCGAACGCCCGGGGCCCGGCTTTGCGGTGGTCGCCGTCGTGGTCGCGACCGGGCGGGCGACTGCCATTGGCTGTTCTATTCGTCGAGGGCAGCCACCCCCGTGATTTGCTCCAGGACCCGGACACCGGCGGCGAGGCCGTTTTCGGTGCGGATTGCGGCGCCCACCCCTGCGGCACGGGAGGCGTAGGAGCCGGTGTGGACGAGATCGCCGAGGCGGCCGGCCAGGCCCGTGCCCAGACGCCTGGCCGGAAGCGGGGCCGGGCCCACACCGAGCGCATGGACCCGCGCGCCCCAGAACGGCTGGTCCCCCAGGAACGGCACGACCAGCGTCGGCCGGCCCGCCCGGAGGCCTGCCGCGGTCGAGCCCGCACCTCCGTGGTGTATGACGGCCGCAACCCGCGGGAAGAGCCACTGGTGGGGCGCGCCCTCCAGCACCAGGACGTCGCCGGTCCCGGCCTGTCCGGGCGTGATGCCGCCCCACCCGGTCGCGACGATCCCGCGCAGGCCGTGGACCCGCAGCGCGGCCAGGATGGCGTCCCGGCGCTCGTTCGCCCCCTTGCCGAAGCCCATGGACCCGAACCCGACATAGACCGGGGGCTCGCCCGCCGCGAGGAAGTCCACCAGGTGCGCGGGCGGCTCCCAGACATCGTCGCCGTCGTCCAGGAACCAGTAGCCGGTGACGTGGGCCGAGGTCGGGTAGTCCTCGGGGACCGGCAGGACGTGCCTGCTGTAGGGGTACAGGACGTGGACCGGGCTGCCATCCGGATTCCTCAGCGGGTCCGCGAGCCGGCCGATGCGGCCCAGACCGACCTCGCACCGGAAGTCGTTGATCATGCCGCCGTACATGGCCCCGGCCATCCGCCGGAGCCCGTAGGACGCGCGGTTGCCCCACGCCCCGAAGGAGGCGCCGCCGAAGAACGGCATGGGGTGCGCACACGTCGGGGTGAAGTACGGCAGCGGGAGGGACAGCACCCCGGGCACGCCCAGGGCCTCGGCGATGTGCGGCCCGGCAAGGCACTTGGGATGGCACACGACGACGTCCGGTCGCGCCGCCTGCGCGGCAGCCCAGCACTCCGCATTCAACTCGCGCATCGCGGAGGTCATGATCCCCAGTGTCCGCAAGGCATCCAGGGGACCGCCCAGCTCGGGCATGAGATCCCGGAGAAGGCGCAGCAGCGTGGAGCCGGCGGGCCGGTGCGTGATGGTCCCGGGACCGGTGTGCGGCACCAGATCCGCGAACCCCTCGGGGACGGCAAGGGTGACCTCGTGCCCCGCGCGGGCCAGCGCACCGGCGAGGGCGGCGTAGGGCTGGATGTCGCCGCGGGTACCAAACGACATGATCAGGACCCGCATGGCGGGTTCCCCTCGAGTGGCTCCGTGGTTGCCCGGCGGCGGGGTGGCATCGCCGCCGAGCGGACATCCCGGTTCCTTTCAGCGGCATCTTGAGTACGCGTCATCATTTTCTAGGCGGTCTCCCTGAAGGTTCCATGCGGCGTGTAAAGGACCGGAGCCAGCGCGACCGTAGAACTAGGGCTTCTTGCGGTGCCCGCCGAAGACCATCGAGGCCAGCGCCATGACCCCGGTGACCGTGAACACTGCCGGCCAGCCACCGATCTTCTTGGCCAACGGGTGGGCCGCACCGAAGGCCGCGATATACGCACCGGTGAGGGCGGCAGCGCGGGCCGTGCCGGCGTCTTTTTTCCAGATGATGAAGGCGGCCAGGCCGCAGGCCGCCAAAACGGCGCCGCCCGCCTGCCGGTTCCCGGTATCGCGGGCTACCTTGTAGCCGAGCAAGAGGCCCGTCTTGGCCAGGCCGGTCGACATGATGCGGGACATCCGAGTTCTCCTTCGACGGAACGGACAAGCATCAACTCAAGCATAGGTCCGGTGCTCGGTGAACGTGCATGAAAAATCACGGGCGGTCCGTGGGAGATTCCGGCAAGTACCTGGATTGTGTAGATGCCCAACGTGCGCAGGACGCCGCCGGAAACGTCGTCCGCCACCTCTTCAACGACCCCTGTGCCCGGTTCGGGTACGCCAGGGATCCCGACCGCGTCGTCATCAACATGCACAATTCCCACCTGTGGGACTCCTCCACGATCGCTGCCCTGGATGCCATCACCGAAAATACAAGCATCACGGCAAACACATCGACATCATCGGGCCTAACAGCGCCAGCCTCAAGATGCCCGAACGCATGGGCGGGAAACTCGGGGCAGGGCACCAACCAAACCCAGCTGCAGCTAAACCGCCGTTCGAAGCGAACCGGCACCCTTGGCATTCGGCGATGCGACATTTACCGCTGCGAAAAACACGCCAATTACCCGGTTCTGGCACGATTTTCGTGAATCGTGAATCGTGAATCGTGAATCGTGAATCGTGAATCGTGAATCAGTGTCCGTTGGCCGGCTCCGGTAGCCGTTGTGCGCCCGCCGCGACCGCACCCGGCAGCCCGGACAAGGGAATGCCCTGTTCGTACGGTCCGGACAGACACGCGCGTCGTCCCGTCAATATGGCGCACCTACTTCAACATCGATTTGTCCAGATGCGGGAACACCATACAGCACCGATCCTTCACGTTCACGAAATTCGTGCCAGAACCATTTACCCCTGCAATTCACACTCGCCGGCGAATCCTTGAACACGCGATTCCCGCTGTGCGGAGGGGCAGCGAGAATGACATACAAGGGTGGTTACAAAACACTGCTGGGGGTATACGGTGAATTTCAGAAGTTCCCAAGGCTCAGGGTGCCTGGGCCGCGTGATTAATGTGAGCTGAAGCGGTCGTCCAGCGGGTCTACTGCCAGCGCGCGGACGCCCGAATGCCGGAGGAAATGCGCGAGCAGGGCAGCGCCGTCGCCCAGAAAGCGGTGAGGATGAATACGAGGGACCTGGATAGATTATTTCAGTCATTTGCCTACGGGCAACCGGTGAGAATCCAAGCCTAAGGAGAACCGCGAAGTCCTACACCCGTACCGTCACCGTCCCAGTGGGATGGGATGAAGCCGTCCGGCGGACACGCGGGGCCCTTGCTTCCCGGGGGTTCTGGATTCTGTCCGAAATTGACCTCCGGGCTACGTTTACAGTCAAGCTCGGTACCGGAGCCGCCAATGCCATTGGGGACTATGTGATCTTAGGTGCGTGACAACCCTGCGCTGCAGGACATCCCCAACGAGGCAGACGCGCGGCTCTGGCCTCCACCGCCGAGGGTGTGCCGCAATAGCCGGCCGGCATCAGTGGCGCCGAGATCGGGGCAACATACAGCCCTCGTCGTCACCGGGCAACCAGCTGCGGGCGGCAAATCGCTGAATCTACCGTTTCGATTTTCCGCACGGCGGCACATTGAAAGCGAATCCGTTTGAAGCGGCTCGTGGCCGGGTGCAGCCGGGAACCGTTGCGCAAATGGTGCGGTGGGCTGTAGCCGGGGGGGCGACAGGTATAGCAAGAAAGGAGAAGGAAAATGATGGATGGATATGGATATGGATATGGTTCAATGATGGGCTGGGTGTGGCTCTTCTGGGTGCTTCTGGTCATCGGCCTCGTCTTGCTGGGCATCCTTACGGTGCGGTCTTTTTCAGGCGGGGCTCGCGACGGCAGGAGCGCCCGGCGAATCTTGGATGAACGCTATGCCCGGGGCGAAATGACTACCGAAGAATACCGCGAACGCCTCAAAACCCTTAGGGGCGAAACCTGATGCAACCTCTTAGTCGTCGCAGCGCACTGATTCTGGTAAGTGTCGGGGCAGCGGCCACCGCGACGGGTGCGGCAGGATTGCTGTGGGCCAGTGGCGAGGGGTTTCAGGCCGCCCGCGGGCAGGAGCTGGAAGAACCGCAGACCCTACGAAGTGCCGATGGCCGGCTTCAACTTACGCTTTCAGCAGCCTTGGGGAAGGTAAAGATCGCCGGCAAGGATGCCACTGCACTGTCCTATAACGGTTCCCTGCCCGGTCCCACCCTGTTCCTCCGGGCCGGAGACCGGCTGAACGTGACGCTGGAGAACCGGCTGCGGGACCCGACGAACCTGCACGTGCACGGGCTGCATGTTTCCCCGCAGGGCAACGGCGACAATCCGTTGCTTTCCGTTGGCCCCGGCACGTCCCTTGACTACGAGTACCAGCTGCCGGCGGATCACCCGCCGGGAGTGTACTGGTACCACCCGCATCACCATGGCTTTGTCGCCGACCAGATTTTCGGCGGGCTGTATGGGGCCATTGTCGTCCAGGATGACCAGCCCATCCCGACGAGTAGGGAACGGGTTCTGGTGATCTCCGACATTTCCCTGACTCCGGGCGGAAGAATCGCCGCAGTGTCGGTGATGGAGAAAATGATGGGCCGGGAAGGCAACCTGGTCCTCGTCAACGGGCAGCTGAACCCGCGCCTGGCGGCCCGGCCGGGCGAGCGAGAACGGTGGAGGGTCATCAATGCCTGCACCGGCCGGCACCTGAAGCTTCGCCTGGATGGTCAGTCGCTGCAACTGTTGGGTCTGGACTCCGGCCGATTCAGGGTCCCCGCCAAAGTCGACGAGGTGCTGCTGGCACCGGGAAACAGGGCCGATCTGTTGGTCACCGCCCAGACAGGCACTGCTGTGCTGCGGGCACTGCCCGTCGACAGGGGAAGCATAGGGCCGATGATGGGCGGCAATGGGCCTCTGCGCTCTTCGGCTGGCCGATCCGGGGCGGTCCTGGCGACCTTCACCGTTGCAGGTGCACCCGTTGCCACCCTCGTTCCTGTACCCGAGCAGCAGGTGCCGCGGGACCTCCGGTCCGAGCCGGTCGCGGCCCGGCGCGAACTGGTCTTCGCCATGGGCATGGGCATGGGGCCGGGCACCGGGATGATGGATTTCACCATCAACGGCAAGTCCTTCGACCCGGCAAGGGTCGATACCACTGTTTCGGCTGGCGGTGTCGAGGAATGGACGCTGCGGAACACCAGTCTTATGGACCACCCGGTGCATCTGCATGTGTGGCCCATGCAGGTCATCGAACAGGCGGGCCTTCCCGTGGACACCCTCCGGTGGCAGGACGTGGTTAATGTCCCGGCCCGCAGCAGCGTCCGGGTTCGGATCGCCTTCGATGACTTCACCGGAAAAACCGTCTACCACTGTCACATCCTGGATCACGAGGACGCCGGGATGATGGGAGTGATCGAAGCGCGATGACCAGAAGCTTCCAGATTCCGCAACTGATGCGCCGCGCCTTCCCCGTGGGTAGCCGGTACGGCCGGGGAAGGCTCCATTAGAACTGAACCAAAGTGTGTTGGGTCGCATGCCCATATGGGGAAGCAGCGTTGGAGGCCTCACGGTGGAACAAACAGATAGGCCAAACCTGTGGGCAGGTCCAACGAGGATGGACCGCGCGGTGGACAGCTGGCAGTGCGTGTCCATGACTTCTGACTGGCGCTTTGTCCGTGATCCAGTGTGGACTCAGTAAAGCGAGCAAGAGTAGTGCGGAAGAATTTGAATGAGTTTGTTCCGTTCTGGTGTCCGGAAACACGTGGGTTTTCGAGACGGTCCGTATTGGGCTTATCCGCTCAACCGGACGGCACGTGGGCACCAACGCTCCGCACCGTTCATTCGCCTTGCGATCAATGGTCGACGCCGGTGATGTCCTCACCACCGTCTGGCGCTTCGGCACCGTCGGCCTTGAGGACACCGAGCTCCGCGCAGAAATCGGCGTCAGATAGCGATGCGAGAACCATGCCAGCAACGTCTGCCATTCAGTTCGGTCTCTAGAGTCCCTATTTCCCGGAAATTTCCTTCAACGCCGACTGAAGGCGAGTATCGGCGTCGTTGGCGACCTCGCGCGTGGCATCGCTCTGGCTGAGTTGGACCATGGTTTGCGGGTCGATCGCCTCGATGGTTGTTTCCGCTGCACCGGGAGCGCGACGCACGACGACGTTGCACGGGAGCAGTGCGCCCAGCTGCGGTTCCGCAGTGATGCCGCGCTGGGCCAGTTGCGGGTTGCAGGCCCCCAGGATGATGTAGTCCCCCACGGTGTCCCCGGCTTCCTGGCCCAGCTTCCGGGTGAAGGTCTCCTTCACATCGATCTCCGTCAGGACACCGAATCCCTGTTCCGCCAAGGCGCTGCGGGTCCTGTCAACGGCGTCTTGCCATGACATCGGGACGGTGATGGCGTGGGTGTACGTCATGCGTTTCTCCTGGGGTTGTGGTGTGGCCCCGTGCCGTGGGAAATACTCGGTCTGCGATGGCCGGGACACTCAGCTCTTCGATCATGCTACGTGCTGGTGTGACGGGTCGGAAGCGTTGCGGACGCATCCCCCGCATGGGCCGGCGGTTCTGGGAGGCAGGTGCGTTTCATACATCCGAACTGCGACGGCCAGGGCTGCGGCTGCGCTGAGAGCGGCGGCCATCCAGACGGCCGCGTGCAGCCCCATCAGGTCGGCGATGATCCCGCCCATGATGGCACCGACGGCGTACCCGAGATCGCGCCAGACCCGGTAGACGCCCACCGCTCGTCCCCGCCAGATGGGGTGTGCGACGTCGCCGACGGCGGCCAGCAACGTGGGGTAGACCATGGCGGTTCCAGCGCCGAGCAACACCGTTCCGGCCGCCCAGGCACCGTAGCCGTGGCCGAGCGCGATGACCGCCAGGGCCCCGGCCTGCGTCAGCATGCCGGCGGTGATGAGGTGTTTGCGCCCGATCCGGTCCGAGAGGGCGCCGGTGAACATCTGGCCAATGCCCCACACCCCGGGATAGAGGGCGAAAAGCAGGCCGATCTGGCTGGTGCTGAGATCCGCGGTGGCGAACAGAAGCGGAAACAGGCCCCAGGAAAGTCCGAAGTTCAGGTTGTTCACCAGCCCGGCCAGGCTCGCCGAGGACAAGGCCGGTTCCCGGAAGCTGGTCAGTGCAAAGACTTGGCGGTTGGCCAGGTTGGCGTCCCGGCCATGCCTCACGGAGGCGGCCCGGGTAGTCATGTTTTCGGCATCTAGAAGTGCGTGGGGGCGGGTCTCCCTGACGAATAGGCCTGAAAGCAGCAGGGCCAGGGCGGTGTAGGCGATGCCCAGGAGGAAGGGTGCGGGGCGCAGCCCGTAGTGCTCGGCGAGGTATCCGGCCAGCATCGAGGTGGCTGCCACGGCCCCGTAACCTGCGGCCTCGTTCAGCCCCATGGCCAGGCCGCGCTGTGCCGGGCCCACCAGGTCGATCTTCATGATGACGGTGGTGGACCAGGTCAGGCCCTGGTTGATGCCCAGCAGCACGTTCGCGGCGACGACCCAGCCCCAGTCCGGGGCGAAGATGAGCATCAGCGGCACCGGAATGGCGAAGAGCCACCCGGCCAGCAGCACGGGTTTGCGTCCGTAGCGGTCCGAGAGGGTTCCCGCGAACCAGTTGGAGGTTGCCTTGGCGATCCCGAAGGCGGCAACGTAGGCAAAGAGGAACGTGTATCCGCTCAGGCCGAATTCGGCGTGGGCCAGCAGAGGCAGGACGGTTTGCTGTTGCCCGACCATGCCCCCGACGAGTGCGTTGACCGCGACGAGCAGGACGAATTGCGCCGCGTTGGCGCGCAAACCCAGGGCGGGGAGGGACCCGGCGGTGGACTGCTTCATGCTCGAACTCCTGGTGTGCTGGGACTGGAGGGCAGGACGGCGAGGAGCCGGCGGCTAGTGGGCTTCGGTTGCCGTGGTGGTAGCGGGGGATGTAGGCGATTTACGCCGCAGGGGGCATGCGGGGATGGCAAACCAGCACAGGGCCGCAACCGCCGCGGTTGCGCCGGCGGTGATGCCCAGGAAGAGGTTGGCGGGGGAGGGGAGTTCCTGGACGAGGACGAAGACGCCCATGGCCAGGACGAAGAAGCCAAAGCCCTTGCGCAGGGCCGCTTCGGGGATGCGGCCGGCCAGACGGGCGCCGAGGAAGGAACCGAGGATCGCTGCGGCGGTGACCCCGCCGACCAATGCCCAGTCCAGGATGACGGTGGTGAGGTAGCCGCCGAGGCCGGCGAAGGACTTCATTGCGATGACCACCAGCGAGGTGCCGACGGCGACGGGCATCGACAGGCCGCCGAGCAGGGCCAGTGCCGGGACGACGAGGAAACCGCCGCCGGCGCCGACGAGTCCGGTGACTAGGCCCACGACCAGGCCCTCGAGGACGACCTTGGGAACGGGGAGTTCGGCGTCGCGGGCACCGGTGGTGTGGTTCTTGCGGCCGCGGATCATGGCCAGGGAGGTGGCGACCATCATGAGGGCGAAGGCGATCATGAGGACGGCTCCGGGGATGTGGCCCCCCAGGAGGCCGCCGCCGAAGGCCCCGGCCATGCCGGCGGCGCCGAAGACCAGACCGGTGCGCCATTGCACGCGCTTCTTGCGGGCATGGGTCACGGCGCTGACGGCGGAGGTCGCGCCGACGACGAAGAGGGATGCGGCGATGGCTTCCTTGGGGTTCATGCCTGCGACGTAGGTGAGGATCGGGACCGTGAGGATGGACCCGCCCCCGCCGAGCAGGCCGAGCGAGATCCCGATCAGCACCGAGAGCAGGAGGGTGAGCGCGAGGGTGAGGGTCATGGAGGGGGGCCTTGTCTGGGGAGGAAGGGCAGGGGGTCGCGCGGGGTCGGCGCCGGTGGGTGGCTTTAGGTGACGGGCAGGCCGGCGCGCTGCCAGGCGATCATGCCGCCGGCCATGGTGTCGACGGTGAATCCGGCCCCGGTGAGGGCATCGGCGACGCGGGCGCTGCGGTTGCCGCTGCGGCAGATGACGATGCCGGGGCGGGCCCGGTCGATTTCACCTAGGCGGGTGTTCAGCTCGCCCATGGGGATGTGGAGGGCACCGGGGATCATGCCCTCAGTGACTTCGAAGTCTTCGCGTACATCGAGGATTTGGTCCTCGGCACGTCGCTGGTCGGTATCGGTGATGGTGATTTCTGGCATGGTCTACTCCTTCGGGGGGGGCAAGTGGTGTGGGTGGTTTCCGGGCCCGGATCAACGCGACCCGAGCCCGGAAAACCGGGTGTGTGCTAGGACTTCTTGGACGGAAGCTGGGCGATGACCGATTCACGGGTCGGATCGTTGCCGGTTTTGTTCCACGGCATTTTGGCCAGGGCCTTGCCCATGGCGCAGGTGTTGGTGGCCGCGGAGAAGGTCAGACCCGCCCCGATGACACCGGCAACCGTGCGGATCTGCGGGGAAAGGAACTTCCCTCCGGCCAGCCCGGCGATCACGAGGGAGCCGGCGGCCATGCGCACCTGGCGTTCCAGGTCCCAGCGCTTGGACCCTTCAACGGTCCGGCCGCCGGCCTGCTTGTAGGCGGGAACGCCGCCGGTCAACACATGGGCGTTGTCGAATCCGACCGACGCGAGGTTTGTCTTGGCTTCGGTGGCGCGCACGCCGGATTGGCAGACCAGCACCACCTTGGTGTCAAGCTTCGAAGCAAGTTCCTCGGTGTGTTCGGCCAGCAGCGGCAGCGGCACGTTGTAGGAGCCCAAGATGTGCAGGGTTTCGAATTCGGCGGCGGAACGCACGTCAAGCACCACGACGTCGGAGCCGGAAGCGATCCAGTCCTTGAGCTCTTCGGGGGTGGCGGTCTGTGGTGTGGGGTTCATGGCTTGTGGGCCCTTTCTGCCGGGCATGGCGCCCGGCCGGCCCCGCATCCGGAAAGGAAGATGCGGGACCGAGAATCGGAGGAATCGGAGGAATTAGTGGTCTGGTGGAGGACGGGCGGAGGAGCCTAGGCGTTCTGCATTTGCTTCCAGTCGGCCCAGCCGGCGTAGCTGCCCTCGAGTTCAACGACGTCGAACCCGGCCTGTCGCAGGGCGGAGGCGGCCACGGAGTTGCGCACCCCGGACTGGCAATAGCTCACGATCACGCCATCCTTCGGCAGCTTGTCGGTGTGCCAGAGCACCCGTCCGGCGTTGAGCTGGATGGAGCCGGGGATGTGCCCGGCGGTGTGTTCGGTCTTGTTGCGCACGTCCAGCAGCAGGGTGGCATCGAACCCCACCAGGTCGGCCGGGTCCAGGGTTTCGGGGGTGTAGCTTGGCAAGCCATCGAGCGTCTTGACATAGCCGGCGACCTTGTCGATGCCCACGCGGATGAGGTGGTCCCACATCTCGGTGGCGGTTTCGCTGTCCGGAGCCAAGAGCACCAGCGGGCGCTGGTCCGTTTCCGGATCCACGGCCCACGCGCCGTAGCTGGCGGCCTTGGTGCCGGCGGGGATGTTCAGGGCCCCGGCGACGGTGCCCTGATGGACCAGGGTGTGGTGGCGGGTGTCGACCACGCCGATCTCGTCGGCGGCCAGGGCGGTCGCGACGTCCCCGGTGGCCAGCTGGGCCAGCGGTGCGCGGTCGCCGATGACGGCCGGTCCCTGGCGGTTCTGGCGCTTCATGCGGCCGAAGTAGGCGTGGGCGTCGGGCTGCCCGTCGAGCAGTGCCTCAACGAAGCCGGCCTCGTCGTTTGCCGCCAGGTAGGGGCCCCACCAGGCGAAGTTGCGCTCGTAGCCGACCGTGGAGGACGGGATCGCGCCCAGTGCCTTGCCGCAGGCACTGCCTGCGCCGTGGCCCGGGTAGACCTGTACGTAGTCCGGCAGGGTCAGGAACTTTTCCTTCAGCGAGGTGAACAAATCGTGCGCCCCGGCAAAGCGGGTGTCGATGCCGCCGGCGGCCTCGTCGAGCAGGTCCGGGCGTCCCAGGTCACCCGAGAACACGAAGTCGCCCGAGAGCAGGAAGCCGGGCTCGTGGCTGAAGGCGCCGTCGGTAACCAGGAAGGAAAGGTGCTCGGGGGTGTGTCCGGGGGTGTGCAGGGCCTTGACGGTGATGTTGCCCAGGGTGATGGTCGATTGGTCGAGGAGGCGCTCGGCCTCGAACTCGTACTGCCAGTCCTTCCCGCCCTCGCCCGAGACGTGGATCTCCGCGCCGGTGGCCGCGGCCAGTTCCCGGGTGCCGGAGAGGTAGTCGGCATGGATGTGGGTTTCGGTGACGGCGACGATCTCCATGCCGTGTTTCGCGGCAAGGTCCTGGTAGACCCGGATGTCGCGGCGGGCGTCCACCACGACGGCCTGGCCCTTGGCCTGGCAGCCGATGAGGTAGCTGGCCTGTGCGAGGTCTTCGTCATAGATGCGTTCGAGAAGCATTGGTTCTCCTTGTTGTTGGTCGCGGTTGGTTCGCCCGCCCTTGATACCCCTGGGGGTATGGACTTCACTTCAAACGATAATACCCCTAGGGGTATGCGTCAAGTCATCCGTTATCCGGACCCCGGGATCGCTTGCCCCGCAAAAAAGCGGCGGTCGGCGACATTCGCGCTGGCGCCGACCGCCGCGCGGCATGGGATGGCCGGGGTTTAGCGGCCAAAGAGGCGCGCGAAGAACCCGCCTTCCTTGCCGGGCTTCTTCGGGGCATTTGGATCGCAGGAGCAGCGCTCATTGCGCGGCACGTGGGCCATCACCTGCTTGACGTGCTGGCTGCATCCGGCCCAGGTGGTTTTCTGGCATTTGCGGCATTTGGTCGCTCGACACATGTGGTGATTCCTTCGGTTTGGGGTTGCTGATGGAGGCGCGTCCACCCTCTAGTGTTTGATTGTGGCACATACCCCTAGGGGTATTTGGGGTCCACTGTCGACGATACCTCAGGAAACCCCCTGGGGTATACAATTGAAAAAACAACACCCTGGAGGAACCCATGGAACTTGAAGCGGACACCATGAAACCCGTCATCAACAGGCTCAAGCGCGCCCAGGGACAGCTCAACGCGGTGATTCGCATGCTTGAGGAAGGCAGTGACTGCCGCGCGGTCGTCACCCAGCTGTCCGCAGCATCCAAGGCCATCGACCGCGCCGGGTTCTCCATCATCGCCACCGGGCTCGAACAGTGCCTGAAAAGCGAGGACCCCACGGCAGACCGTGCCGACATGGAAAAGCTCTTCCTCTCACTGGCCTAGCCCCGGCCATCCAGCGGTCACTTTCCCTGGATTTTGACCACGGATATCCGGCATTCTGGCAGCGCCCATGCGAGAACTTCGGCGGTGCAGCGGTTCCGCAACCGCCAAGGAATTGTTCCCCTGCCGTAAAGCGGGCCGTAGCGATCAGAACCGCTGTTCGCCGCCCGGGTACCGCGCGCTGGGCGGGAACATCCAATGAGGCTGGTTTATCCATTGGCCCAAGGCGCGACGGTGGAAGATTAGACGGCACAGCCATGAGGCGCTGTGAAAACAGGCCATTTACCGTTGTGATTCACATATCTAGCTGTCGAAATTCTGTTATCAGGGTGACGCGGTGGGGGATCGGCAAACGCGGCGCTGCATCCACCGCTAGCTGACAGCCCCAATGGATCGGGTACATATGGAGTAGGTGGAAGGATTTCTGGAATCAGGATCTTGAACGCCCGTATTGATTGCATAAGTCGTTTTGCGTCGTAGCTCAACAAGACTCCGCTTCCATGCATCCGGGCCACAGACGGGGGTCGTTCGTCGCGGCACATTCGATCTTGAGTGAGCGGTGCAGGAGACTTTTGCGCATCCGTGAAATCACCCTCTACGAAAGATACCTCTTGTCCGAGGTCCATCTTGGTACTAGGCCGGAACCACAGGTGAAGCTCTCCATTGACAGGGTTAAACATTTCAGGAGCATGAGCTAATGCTCACAGCGGTCAATTTGTATTCCGGGCAGCCTGTGAACTCATCCTCCACGGAGGAAGTGAGGCTGTTGACCGTAGCGTCGGGAAAATGGAAACCCGCGAACAGCTGACCCGGTTCGACGTCGTCGGTGACCCTGATGCGCAGCACCGCCGTCCCATGACGGCTGGACAGCTCGACGCGATCGCCCTCGGCAAGGCCCAATCCCGCCGCATCGCCCGGGCAGATGTCGACCGTCTCCTCGGCGAGTAGACGCAGGTTCCCGGTGCGTCGGGTCATGCTGCCGGAGTTGTAGTGCTCTTCCCTGCGGCCGGTGATGAGCAGGTACGGGAATGCCGCATCGCATTGCTCACCCGGCGGGAGGTACGGTCGGACCGCGAGATGCGCCAAGCCGTCCGGAGTCGCGAAGCGGTCCTGGTACAGCCTGGGCGTTCCCGGGGACTCGGCAGACTCGCACGGCCAATGCAGAGGCCCTTCGCGGTCCAGCCGGTGGTGCGAAATTCCCGCGAAGAGCGGCGCCAGGCTCGCGCATTCGGCCAGGGCCTCCGCCGGTGTGGCGCACCCGAGGTCTGCTCCCATCAGGGCAGCGACGGCATGCAGCACCGCGAAGTCCGAGCGGGCGCCGTCGGGAGGCGCCACCGCAGACCGCACTCGTTGGAAGCGCCGGTCGAAGTTGACGAAGGTGCCTTCCTTCTCGAGCCACGCGGCCACTGGAAAGACGACGTCCGCTGCGGTGGCCGTCGGGGAGAGGAACAAATCATTGCAAATCACAAGAGGGCATGCATCCAGGGCAGCCCTTACCGAGGTGCTGTCCGGGTCGGTGGCGAGCACGTCCTCCCCGATCACCCACAGTGCCTTCAACTCCCCGCTCCGGGCGGATGCAAACATCTGCGGGATCCGAAGTCCCGGCCGTGTCGGAAGCCCGGTTTGCCAGGTCTGGACGAAGCGGGTCCGTGCCGCCGGGTCCTTCACCTGTTGGTAGCCGGGCAGCAGATCGGGCAGTGCGCCCATGTCCGAGGCTCCCTGGACGTTGTTTTGCCCGCGAAGCGGGTTTACCCCTCCGCCGGTTCCGGGTCCCACGGCACCGCGGAGGAGGGCCAGGTTGGACAGGGTCCTGACGCCGTCCGTGCCGTGCAGGTGTTCGGTCACCCCGAGACCGTAGAAGATCGCCGGCGACCGTGCCTGGCCGTAGATCAAGGCTGCGCGGATGAGGTCGTCCGCGGGCACGCCGGAGATTTCGGCGACTCGTTCCGGGGTGTAGTCGCCAAGCAAACCAAGCAGCTCCCCGTAACCGCTGGTGTGTGCCTCGAGGAAGTCGGTGTCGGCCAGCCCTTGGCGGACCAGGATGTGCGACAGGCCGTTGAAGACGGCCACGTTGGTTCCCGGCCGCGGCCGAAGGTGGACATCGGCATGCCGGGCCAGGAACGTGCGGCGGGGATCCACGACCACCAGGCGCGCGCCATCCATGACTCGTTGGAAGATGCGGGAACCGACAACGGGGTGGGCCGCCGTCGGGTTGGCCCCGACCAGGAGCACGGCGTCGCACCGGTCGAGGTCATCGAACGGGTTGGTTCCGCCTCCAAGGCCAAATGTGGCGGCCAGGCCAACTGCCGAGGGGGAATGGCAGAGCCGGGCGCAGTTGTCCACGTTGTTCGTCCCCATGACGGCGCGGGCGAATTTCTGGGCCAGGTAGTTTTCCTCGTTCGTCGCCCGAGCGGAGGACACGACGGCGAATCCATCCGGGGCGGAGTTCCGGATTTCCGTCAGCCTGGCGGCCACATAGCCCGTTGCCTCGTCCCATGTCGCGGGTGTCAGGGTTCCGTTCTTGCGGATGAGCGGGGTCGTCAGTCGATCTGCAGCACCGAGGAACCCATGCGCGAACCGTCCCTTGACGCAAGCGTGGCCGCGATTGACCGATCCGCCAGTCGCGGGGCGGACGGTCATGATCTCGTTGTCGCGGGTGGAGACTTCCAGGCTGCAGCCGACCCCGCAGTATCCGCAAGTGGTCAGGGTCCGGCGTTCGATCGGCAACAGGTTGAGCAACCCGTGCTCGGACAGGGCGCCGGTGGGACAGGTGTCCACACACGCGCCGCACGAGACGCAGTCGGATTCCGCCCACGGGCCGCCGGTTCCCGGCGCGACCACGGTGTTGGCCCCGCGGCCGACGAGGGTCAGGGCGAATGTTCCCTGGACCTCTGCGCAGACGCGGACGCACCGTCCGCAGGCTATGCACAAGTCACGGTCCAGCTTGACGTAGGGGTGCGAGTGATCCAGCCCGCGTTCGGGTGGAGCGGGGGAACCGGGGATGGCGGCAACTCCGTAGTCGGCGCATTGCCGGGCCAGTTCGCTACGGTCGGCAGGGACTTCCAACGCCCTGGGCGGCAGGCCGGCGACGATGGACTGCAAGGCATCACGCCGCATCTGCCGGGATGCGTTGACCGAGACATTCAATCCTTCCTCGGCCGGGGTGCTGCAGGCCGCCGCTGGCCCCCGTCCCGTGATATCCACTAGGCACGTGCGGCACGAGGCAACGGTGGTGAGCCGATCATCATGGCATAGCGTCGGGAGGACCAGCCCTGCCGCTCCAACGGCATCGAGCAGTGTCGCACCGGAAGGCACCTCAACCTGGCGTCCGTCTATGACCAGCCTCACGGCAACCATCCATCCAGCCGGTATACGCGGGCGAGGCTTCGCACCGCGGCCGGGACCCGGCGGCCGAAGGCGCACAGGCTTCCCACCGCCATGCTGCGCAGCACCTGGTCGCGTTCGCCCCGGTCGCCGGGTCCGCCGGGGCGGTCCACGAGGGCCCGGCCGCGCCATGCGCCGACCCGACACGGCGAGCATTGGCCGCAGCTTTCCGCCACTGCGAAGTCCCAAAGGTTCCTCAGGACGTCCTCGCCGGCAAGTGTGTCGTCGAAGGCAACAACGCCGGCATGGCCGAGGGCTGCGCCATAGCGGGACAGGGTAGCGTCGCTGAACGGAACGTCGAGGTCTTCGGGGCCGATGAAACCGCCCAAGGGTCCTCCGATTTGAAGGGCACGCAGGGTGGCTCCGTCCCGCAGGCCGCCGCCGAGATCCTCAACAAGCCGTCTGAAGGGGGTGCCGATCTCAACTTCGTATGCCCCGGGCCGGAGGAACCTTTCGGATAGGCAAGCAACCACGGTCCCGACCTCATCCGGGGTTCCCATTGCCGAGTAGGCCGCTCCGCCATGCTGCATGATCCAGGGGATCGCCCCGAGCGTCTCCACATTGTTCACCACCGTGGGTCGGCCGTGGAGCCCGTGCTCGGTGGGGTAGGGCGGGCGGGGACGCGGCACCGCGCGCAGCCCTTCGAGGCCGCTCAACAGTGCAGTTTCCTCACCGGAGATATACGACCCTGCGCCTTCAACCACATCGATCTCCAGGCTGAAACAGCTGCCTTGTATGTCTGTGCCGAGATGGCCGGACGCCTGTGCTTCCAGCACCGCCTCCTGCATCCGGGCGAAGGCCTGTGGGTACTCCGAGCGGACAAACACGACGGCGTTCTCCGCACGGACGGCAAAGCAGGCCAGCGCGAGACCCTCGAGCACGCGGTGCGGGTCCCGCTCCATCAGCAAACGGTCAACAAATGAACCGGGGTCGCCCTCATCGCCGTTGGCCACAACCACACGTGCCGCCGGATGGGCAAGTGCGGCCCGCCATTTGGTACCGACCCGGAATCCGGCACCGCCGCGGCCCGACAGCCGGGCAGCATCGACCTGCCTGAGGACATCCTCGGACGTGCCCGAGGCAACGATATTCGGCCACGTCGACCACGGCTCTGATGCTCCCAGCAGCCCGGCAGTGACCACGGGGACCGGGCTGTCGTTGTGGACGGGAACAGGCGGGGTACGCCGCGGGGCCAATCCTTGCAATTGAGCGGCCAGATCTGCCCCGGCACAGGCCGTTTCGCCGTCGAGCGCCGCAGGGCCGGAAAAGCAGTAGCCGAGGCAGCGCACCTCCTGAACCGAGACGGCCCCGTCCATGCTCCGGTTTCCGGCTCCCACTCCGAGTGCTTCCTCAACCTCCGCCACATGCCGGCCCCCGGTCGCTGCGAAGCAGGCGGCGGCGCCACACACACGGATGTGTCGGCGTCCGCGGGGTGCGGAGAAATCGGCGAAGAACGATGCCGGGCCTGCGACGGCCGCTGCGGGAAGACCGAACGATCGGGCGATCTCGGCGGGGACTGTGTCGGAGGACCGGAGCATGTTGATCGCGGCCGCGAGCGACCGCTGAAAACGGTCGCCATACCGGAGAAAGGGATCACCGTTGTCCCTGCTCGATTGTTTGTCGGCATCGGCTTCGGCGTCGGAGGGCATAACACGAGGCTCATGCATGCCTCTCATGATTGCGTTGGGCCCTATGGCGGGGAAGTGCCGAAAGTCCCATGCCTGTTCTTGCAGGACAGCGAGATGGCGGGGCCTTGAAGCCGCATCGGGGGCCCTTGAGAAGGAGCCGGGCCTTTCCGTCCGCGGCGTTGCTGTGAAGGACAGTACTGCAGGGAGTTTGCGGCAGGGCCGTTGGAGTGAACTGAGTCTCCCGATTCTTTGAGGAGGAGTTTTTCGGCTTGTTGATCTAAGAACCGGCAGTGTTTGTTGGTTCGCTGCCCGATGAGGTTGTCCCAAGCCGGGCGTGGGTTGTGGCTGGCGGTGATCAAAGTGGCCCGGCTTCGCGGGGAATCCGAGAGGGGCATTGTCCGCGCATCCGGCCCAACCGGGCCAGCTTGCTGACAGGTTCGTGAATTCCTAGAGCTCGTCGCAGTCGCGGCAGATCTTCACACCGTTCACTTCTTTGGCAGCCTGGCTTCGGTGCCGGACAGTGAAGCACTGGCCGCACATGAATTCGTCAGCAGCCTGGGGAACGACTTCGACGACTAGCTCATCGAGGACGATGGTGCCCGGGAGCTCCTGGCCTTCCGAGAGATCGTCTTCTTTCCAGATCCACTTGGACGCTTTTGGCGTTCGGTGCGTCCATTTTCTGGACGGCTTTGAGGGTGCGTTCCGATGCTTCGGCAATATCCGGGCGGGCTTCGTCGTAATCCTGGTCCATGGTGTTCTTTCTGGGGTTGCTGGATCGTGCCGTTGGTATAGTTCCGGAGGAATTTCTGGTCAAGTTGCTGTTCTCTGCCGATCCCGGGTGAAAGGTTCGGCTGTGACGGTGCAGGAAGCGCCGTTCTCAACCGTGAACTGGACGACAAACGACGTAGGTCTGGATCGTTGCCTGGGCAGCGACACGCTTGATCCTTGATTTCAGGTGGCGATGGCGGCAGCCGCATTCTCCAGAACTTCGCTGAATCCACCCTTGCGGAAATGCCTGCGCTGGGTCTCTGCTCCGGTTCCCCGCTCCAGGATCCGAGCGAGCCCCGCGGCGACGTATTCGTAGTCGCCGTTGCGTTCCAACGCGTCACTGATGTGCTCCATCAAGCTGTGCAGCATGCGGGACGCGGAGGTCTTCGTCCCGTCGAAGGGATCGAAATTATTGCCCCGCAACCCGAACTTTGCCGCCTGCCATTGCGCAAGGTCGAGGGCCTCGGGCATGGGCTGGAAGCGAGGGGGCGCGCCGTTGAGGCTCGTGTCCACCAACGACCTGACGACCAGCGCCAACAAGATCGAGTTCGAGGCGCCCAGCTGGGCATCGGCCACCCGGACCTCAAGGGTGGGGTACATGGTGGAAAGCCTTGCGCCCCACCGTACGTGGCCCGAATCCAGCACCACATCGGCGCCGAGGACGAGTTTCATCCGTTCTTCGTAGTCCTGCATATCTGCGAAGTACGGCGGGATGCCATGGAGAGCCCAACGCCGGTAGTGGATGTTGCGCCAGGATGCGAAGCCGCTGTCTGTTCCTCGCCAGTAGGGCGAATTGGAGCCGCACGCCGTCAGTGCCGGGAGCCAGCGGCGCAATCCGTTCAACGCAATGACGCCTGCTTCGGTGTCATCCACGTTCACATGCACATGCAGGCCCGAGATGTAGTGCTCCGATCCGAGCCCGCCGTACAAGGAACTGATGGCACGGTACCTGTCGCCGGAGCTCACCACCGCCGGAGCATCGGAGATGCGCGGGGGAGTGCCGAGCGCCACCGCCTGGTAGCCAAGGTCCTTGGCGGCACGCGCCAAGGCATGGCGGTACGTTTGCGCGGCCGCAAGGGCTTCTACGCGTTCGGTGCAGATCGGGCTGTTGCTTTCCAGCTGGCAGACAAGGAATTCGTCGCGGGTTCCGGTGCCGCCGGCGGTGAGCGCCAGCAGTTCGGCCCGGGCCGAGGCCGGTGGTGCACAGGGCAAGCCGCTGAGCGGTTCCACGATGAAGAATTCTTCCTTGATACCAAATGTACGCATTCTGCGTATCTTCTTTCACCTGCGAGTTTTGGTTGTCCGTGCGAGGCAGACCGGGTGGCCTGTTGCCGGGGGGGGAGATAGGTCCGGATGGCCCCTCGTAGCGTGCTGCCGAAACACTATCCTCATGCGTCGCCTGTCCGGGGCCTAAGGATGCGGGAAGTGGCTGTGTGGCTCCGTGTCAGTGAACGGGTTTGTGTTCCGGCGGGCTTGAACCGCACGGGGATCCTTGGGCGGGTGGGTCGCCCTGAAACCGTAGAATGTTTCGCATTTGCCGCACCAACACTCGACGTCCCATATGGGCGCCTTGACGCCCTTGACCTTCATCGCCTTGCGGACGTCTTCATAGACGAGATATTCGTCCGTTAGGCACTGTTCGCAGAGGGGATACGGTTTCGTCAGCTGGCCAGAGGACATGAGACCACTCCTTTCGGACTGACGGTCCGGGGACCTGGGTGATGTTCGTCGGGATGAACTGCCGAGCCCCTTCATGGGAGGGGCTCTTGGTGTTTTCCTTCGGCAGGCGGTTCGTTGTTCCAGGGCATGAGTGAAACCAAGTCCACAACAAATCGTGATCCGTCGGTGTTCAACACCTACAGCATGGCCCAGGGGGAGCGTGGAAACAAGAACCGGGTTCCCCGGAACCCTCTGGCGCTTGTAGGGTTCAAAACCGCATCGGCAGGGGACCTTCGACACTGGCGGGCGGCGGCGCAACGGGAGAGGATTGCGAGGTCCGGCCAGTTCCGCTCTCGACGGGAATGGCATTGTGCGCCCGAACCACAAGCTGCCGCACACCGGGATCATTTCGAGTCTGGAAGGGACCTTGATGAGCGATCATGACACGGTCATCCGCGCCGCGATTGTCGAAGCCGCCCAGAGCCTGTTGGCAGATGCCGGTGCGGACACCGTCGACGCCTTGCAAGTCGCCCGAAAGGCGGGCGTCGACGAGGCCACGATCCGTGAACAATTCGGGTGCATGGATGACTTGTTGGCCGCGTGTCTGGACCTGCCGTTCGTGCCGGACCAGATCTTGGCCGATGCCCTGGGCCAGGCGCCGTCCGAGCGTGGCGAAATCGTCGTGCGGACCATGCTCAGGGTCTGGGATTCGCACGCGCAAGCAGCCATGCTCGCGTTGGTTGGCAAAGTGTTCAAGTCGGAGATGTATGCAACCCTCCTGCGCCGGACGATCCGCCATCTCATCCTCGACCGCGTCATGGCCGATCTTGGGTACGGCGAGGAGGAATCACGCCTTCGCGGTTCACTCGCCGCGAGCCAGATGGGTGGTTTGATGCTTGCCCGCTACGTGATCAAACTCGAGCCCTTGGCGTCGGCCGGGCACGACGAGATCGCACGACTGCTGGGACCCGTGGTTCAGCACTACCTGACCGGAACCCTCGAAGCCCCGCCGGACGCCCCGAAACCATAAGCGGCCCTGCCCTTCCCGGGGCCGAACCGGGCTGCGATTGCCGACCATCGTGAGGCTCCATCGCCATGATTGTGAGCGGTTCCGGCGGGTCCGCATCGGCCCATGTCCGCCGCGCGCTACCCGCCGCCCTGCACCCGCAGAACAGCGGTGCCGGTGACACGGTCCCCGGCCAGATCCACAAGGGCCTGGTCGGCGGCCGCAAAGGCATACACCGTTGTTGTGGGGCGCAACTCCATTTCGGCGGCCAGCGCCAGGAACTCTTCGCCGTCGGCCCTCGTGTTGGCGGTGACGCTGCGCAGCTGGCGTTCCTGAAAAAGGTCGGTTTCATAGTGCAGGGGCGGAATGTCGGTGAGATGGATTCCGGCCACGGCGAGCGTTCCGCCGCGGTCCAGTGCACGCATGGCGATGGGAACCAGGTCCCCGACAGGGGCAAACAGGATTGCAGAATCAAGCGGTTCGGGCGGGACGTCCGTCGGGCCCCCGACGAACACCGCGCCGAGGTCTCGGGCGAGGGCACGTGCCTCGGCCGACCTGGTCATGACATAGACGGACGCGCCTTGGTGGCGGGCCATCTGGGCGGTGAGGTGGGCGGATCCTCCGAAACCATAAATGCCCAGGCGGCCGCCGGGAGGCAGCGCCGCCCGTTTGAGCGCACGGTAGCCGATGATGCCCGAGCACAGCAACGGCGCGGCATGCTCGTCGGCCAAGGTCGGCGGAATCCGATAGACGAAGTCCTCGGACGCCGTGACGAGTTCGGCGTATCCGCCGTCCCGGTCCCACCCTGTGAAGGTCGGTGCGAGGCACAGGTTCTCGTCGCCGCGAAGGCAGAACCGGCAGGTGCCGCACACGGAACCCAGCCAGGGCACCCCGACCCTGTCGCCGGGCTTGAACCTGACGCAATCCGGTCCTGTTTCGCGGACGATGCCGACAACCTCGTGGCCGGGGACCACCCTGCCGTGCCGTGGCGCAAGGTCGCCCTCGGCCAGATGCAGATCGGTCCGGCACACACCGCACACCTGCACGTCGAGCAGCAGCTCCCCGCGGGCCGGCTGCGGATCGGGTCGATGGCCCAGGACCAGGGGATGCGAGGCTATCGGACCGGGTTGGCCAACCCACCAAGCGCGCATGACGGACTCCCTTTCTTGACCCGAGGATGACTTGCATCGGCGCTTGGGAGTAGGGCACAAGGTCCCTGCACCTGGTCTTCCACCCGCCCGTCGCCGATCGGTGACTTAGGCCACTGGTCGGGACTCGAGTTTGCCGTCATCCTGAATGGTAGCCGGTTCCGTCCATGACGTGGTTGTTCCGATTGGACAGGATGGCGGGCGGCCCCATCGTCGACGCGATCCCGCCCTGCCGCCCAAATCGCAATCGTGAAGGTGAGGTCGTTCCGCGTGGCCCGTGGGATCTACGTTTGTGCATCCGTTCCGGGATCCGGCAAGAACCTGGTGTCCTTGGGACTGGTCGATGCCCTGCACCGCCACGCCGACAGGGTCGGCTTTTTCAGGCCGATCGTCGGCGGCACGGATCCGGAACTCGACCCGATGGTCTGCATGCTGCGGCGCCTCTACGACCTTGATCCGTCGGTGTGCCGGGGCGGCCTGACGCTCGCCGCGGCCAGGGTCTTGCTGGCGGCCGGCCATGGCGGGGAAATCGAGGCCGAGGCCGTCGCGCTGTACAGCGGAATGGCCAAGCAGTGCGACGTCCTGGTGGTCGAGGGATCGGACCTCAGTGGTCGTGACGCTGCCGCGGAGTTCAGCCTCAATGCACGCCTGGCCAACAGTCTGGGCCTGCCGGTGCTGGCCGTTGTCGGCGCCGGGGGCCTGGGTTCGGAGGAAACCGCGGACTCCGTCGACGTGGCGCGCAAGGAGCTAGCGGCATCGCATTGCTCGCTCCTGGCGGTAATGGTCAACCGGGCCGATGCCGCCTCGGTGGCCTGGGTCAAGGCCGCAATCCGACCCGGAAAGAGCGGCCGGCCCGTTTACGTCATCCCGGAGATCGCGGAGATTTCCATGCCGACGGTGGGCGACGTCGCTGCCGCCCTGGGCTTGAGGCACTTGGCCGGCAGCAACGAGCTGGATCGCGACGTCCGTGCGGTGAAGGTTGCCGCCATGACGGTGGGGAACTTCCTGCAGGTCCTGGGCGTCGGCGACCTGGTGATCGTGCCGGGGGACCGGGTCGACGTGATGGTGGCCAGCCTTGCCTCCGCATTCTCACCCGAGTTCCCCATCCCCAGCGCGATGATCCTGACCGACGGACTGACCCCGGGGCCCGAGGTGCTGAGGTTCCTGGCCCGTGCACCGTTTCCGGTCTTCGCCGGCGGGCAGGACACCTATTCCGTGGCCCACATGGTGGCGGGGGTTCGAAGCGAAATCCACGTCGGCCAACGGCGCAAGGTCGCGGCGGCCCTTGGCGCTTGGGCCCGATGCGTCGACGAGTCCGAGATGCTGGCGCGGCTGGCCCTTCCGCGTCCCGCCACCACGACGCCCCTTCGCTTTCTGCACGAGCTCATCGAACGGGCCAGAAGCCAACGACAGCGCATCGTACTGCCGGAGGGGGACGACGTCAGGGTGCTTCGCGCCGCGGAGATCCTGCACCGCCGGGACGTCTGCGACCTGACCATCCTGGGAAACGAGGCGGCCATCCGCGAGCTGGCCGCCAGCCACGGCATCGGCCTGGACGGGTTGACCCTGATCGATCCGGCAACCTCGGAACTGAGGGACCGGTTTGCCCTCGAATACCAGCGCATGCGGGCCCACAAGGGGATGGTGCCGGTGCGTGCCCGGGAAATCATGTTGGAGGGGGCGTACTTCGGCACCATGATGGTCCAGCTGAACATCTCGGATGGCATGGTCTCCGGAGCCGCCCACACCACCGCCGACACCATCCGCCCGGCCCTGGAATTCGTGAAGGCGCGGGAGGGCTCGGGGACCGTGTCATCGGTGTTCTTCATGCTCTTTCCCGACCGCGTCCTGGTCTACGGGGATTGTGCCGTGAATCCCGAGCCGAGTGCGGAACAGCTTGCCGACATCGCCGTGGCCTCGGCCGACACGGCGGCCCGGTTTGGCGTGGAGCCCCGGGTGGCCATGCTCTCCTATGCCACCGGAGTCTCCAGCACGGGAACCGCCGTGGACAAAGTCCGGCGGGCCACCGAACTGGCCCGGGCCGCCCGCCCTGACCTGGCCATCGAGGGGCCGATCCAGTACGACGCCGCGGTTGATGCGTCCATAGCGACGCTCAAGTTGCCGTCTTCGGCCGTGGCGGGCCAGGCCACGGTGTTCATTTTTCCCGACCTCAACACCGGCAACAACACCTACAAGGCCGTGGAGCAGTCCTCCGGCGCCATCGCGGTGGGACCGATCCTGCAAGGCTTGCGCCGGCCCATCAACGACCTGTCCCGGGGTTCGACGGTCGAGGACATCGTCAATACCGTCGCCATCACGGCGGTGCAGGCCCAAGGCAACATCGCCGATGGCATGCCGGGCACCGGTGAAGCGGGTGCGCACCGCCTCTAGAAGCCCGCGGTTTCGGTTTCGGAGTCTTCGGCCTGTTGCCCGAATACTCAGTGGGCAAGGCCCCCGTCGCCGGGAGGTTTAGCGCCTACTCCTGCCGTCTTGAGATCACTGTCTTGCAAACTGGGATGCGGTTCTCCAGCACGTGAGACCGGTGAGTTGAGGCTTGTCGAAGTAGGCCCCCAGCCCGCTGCAGAGATCGCCGACATGGCGATGGCCTCGATAACCAGACATGGACGCGTCATGCTTACGACAGTGCTTACGGCGCTGGTCGTCTATGGATGCTCCGTCGACCATAGAGATTTCACTATGAAAAAGGGGTAGGGAATGGTGAGCTTGATCAAGCGATACCCTGTAGTAGCTGCCACCTTGCTGGTTCTCCTCGGCACCATGATCGTGCTGGGTATGGGGTTGGGATTGCCTGCGCGGGGCATTGCCAGCGCCTATGCGCTCGGCATAGCCGTGAAGCTTGGCTGGAACATGGTCACGGACATTACACGGGGGCATTGGGGAATCGATGTCTTGGCCTTTAGCGCGATTTTGGCGACGGTTCTCGTTGGCGAGTACATTGCGGCCCTTATCATCTGCCTGATGGTTTCAGGTGGGGCGGCTTTGGAAGACTATGCACAGGTGCGCGCCACGAAGTCCCTTTCGTCGTTGCTTGAACGCGTTCCGGTGTGGGCCCACCGGGTAGACGAAACTGGAACGCTTCACGATGTGCAGGTAGCTGAGCTGGCTGTGGGAGACACCGTTATGGTACGCCCCGGAGAAATCCTTCCGGTCGACGGGGTGCTCCTCGATGCCGAAGGGTCATTTGACGAATCTTCACTGACCGGCGAATCAATGCCCGTGAACAAGGTGGTCGGTCAAACTTTGCTCTCTGGTGCGGTGAATGGAGCGCGGGCGATCAACCTCCGTGCCAGCGCCACGGCCGCCAACTCGCAGTACTCGCGCATCGTCGAACTAGTTAGGGATGCAGCTGCCTCCCGCGCCCCGGTAGTGCGCTTGGCTGATCGGTACGCGATCCCATTCACAGCGTTGTCCTATGCGATCGCCGGTTGCGCATGGTGGGCAAGCGGTGATCCAGTGCGCTTCGCCGAAGTGCTCGTAGTAGCGACCCCTTGCCCACTGCTCATTGCGGCACCGGTCGCCTTTCTTGCCGGTATGAGCAGAGGCGCACGAACCGGACTTATCGTTAAGGATGGTGGAACCCTGGAAAGGTTGGCCTCCGTGCAATCCGTTGCCTTCGACAAGACCGGCACATTGACGCAGGGCGTTCCCCGGCTTCGCTCGATTCAACCGGTCGAGGGGTTTGAAGAAGACCGCTTGCTTTCATTGGTTGCGGCTGCCGAGCAGTATTCCTCCCATGTCTTGGCGGCCTCGATCGTTGCAGCCGCCAACGCTCGTGCCCTGCCCATCGCCCCGGTCCGGGATGCCAGTGAGGTGGCCACCCATGGGGTGAGCGCCCTAGTGGGCGAATTCAGGGTAGCCGTGGGGAAACCGGCCTGGATCAGGACCCAGGTGGATGACGTGGAAACTTACGAACTTTCCTCGGGTGAATCCTCGGTCTACGTTGCAGTCGATGGACATTTTGCTGGCGTGCTGGTGCTAGCGGATGAATTGCGCAGCGATGCTGCGGCGACGTTGGGCCAACTCCGTGCCATGGGGATCAACGAGGTGTTCATGCTGACCGGGGACCAACAGGCGACTGCCGACCACATTGCCACCGAGTTGGGGCTCAGTCAGGTGCGCGCCGAATGCCTGCCCGAGGACAAAGTGAACTTTGTGCGCGGACTGAAACGCCGCCCGGTGATGATGGTTGGCGACGGGGTCAATGACGCGCCGGTCCTAGCTGCAGCAGAGGTGGGCGTGGCCATGGGCGCCCGCGGGTCTACCGCCGCCACACAAAGCGCAGACGTAGTGATCATGACCGAGCGCCTTTCTCAGGCGGCCAATGCCGTCCGCATCGGCAAGGACACCTTGCGCATTGCGAGGCAGTCAATTTGGGTTGGGATTGTGCTCTCCGTGTTGCTCATGCTTGTGGCCGCGGGAGGGGTTTTGCCGGCGATCATTGGGGCTCTGACCCAAGAGCTCGTGGACCTGATCACCATTTTCAATGCATTGCGTGCGCTAAAGGGCACCCGGAGGTTCGATGTCCTGCCACGGCCTCGGACCAATGAGCAAAATGTGACTGCCTAGACGTTGTGCGAAGCCGGAGGCGGACGCCGTCTGGGCGAAAGCAACGCAACAGCTAGCGGAGGCAAGTACTTGGCAGCGGCGGTTACCACCGAACACTGCGCCGTATGGTTTGGGAAGACCATGGAAAACACCGCGAAAGCCGCTTCCCTTAATTACTCTGAGCTTTCGACGCTTGAATGAAGGATCTGCCCCCGGCAGGACGTGTGGGTCAAGGGGTGGTGTATGCGCTGGCTTTGGAAAGACATGATGGCCGGACCCCAGTTCTCAGGTTTTCTTCTCTTAACACGCCAACCCGCCCGGACGAACAGCAGTGCCGGCATTAGGTCCGCAGTCAAAGCTCGGAGGTCTTGGTCGGCGGCCGGCATCGGATGAAGTGCGTGATCGGATATTTGGCCGTCCGTGCAGTCCAGGCCAGACGCTCTCATAATCGGCCCGCCAGTCAGTGGCGGATGCCGGGGTGAATGTACGGGTATGGACTTTCGCTTTCTTCCCCGGGATGCTTTGCGATTTATCCAGGATGGAGCGGAACCACTGCAACTGGCAGCACTTAAGGTAGGCGGTGGAATCGGAACGGTGCTGGCGTTTCGTCAACCAGAAAATGGTCTAAGAATCGTGGCTTTGCTCAGTAGTCTTTCTAGCTTAACTCGACAGAAACGGTGTCGCTGGGTTTTATGAGCCGTGCTCACCATCTTCTGGGGCGTGCACAACCATAACTGGGCATTTGGCATGTGCGACGCAGGCAGAACTGACCGACCCTATAAGTAGTCCGTGGAATCCGCCGTGGCCTCGTCTGCCGACCATGAGCAAGTCGGCATTCTGGCTGGCTTTAATGAGGGCAGATTTTGGGTCACCCTGTATGAGGTTGATCTTGACGTTGGTTGGTGTCGCAGCGCCGAAGACAGTTGTCACGGCCTGGTTGAGGACCTTTGCGGCGTTCTCCCTAATTCCACCTCCGATGTCCGTCATCAGGTACCCGTCATACATCCTTGGGAACTCCCAGCAACCGACTGCTTCGATTTGGGCGTTCAAAGGCTCGGCGAGGTAGCGGGCCTTTCGCAGGGCTTCGAGGGAAGCCTCCGAGCCGTCTACGCCAACGATGATCTTTGCTTTTCCGGATCCAAGCCCCATGGGCGTCTCCAATGTCAGGTGGTTGGGCTTACCAATGTACTCGCCACGTCGTTGGAACGATAGCCTCGATTATCTCAAATGGCTGTTAGCAGACCGCCAATTCCCTGATTTCGGTCGGATCGGCGGCCCTCCGTGGTTCCAGTTCCCGGAAATAATGGATGGTAATGTCGCTAGCTAGGAGCGGTTGAATTTGTGCTGAGAATTGCGGCGTTCGATGTAGGCAATAGTTGTCGCGCCTTGTTGTCTGCCGAATCCACCGAAGTTATCAAGGTGTCCCCCTTGGGGCAAACCATGGAACCAGAAAATCATCAGTCACAGATCGATGACAGCAATGCCTAAATTCCGGTCGAGCGACGCTCAAGCTGCCGTCTTCGGCCGTTGCGGTGCGACCGAACCGACAGTGCCGGTGCCGGTTCATCAACGACCTTTCTTGGGGTTCGACAGTCGATGACATAGTCAGTATCGTCGCCTTCATGGCAGCGCGGGTCCAAGGCAACATTTCCGATGGGGTGCCGGGGCGCACCTTGCGTCCAGAAGTATGTGGGTTCGGTTTCGAGCTCCGGTTCTTCGGGGCGTTGCTTGTTGTGCAGCGGGTGCAGCGCTGTCGCCTGCAGGATCCAGAGCAATGCGTCATAGCGCTCTCCCATGTGGTGGGGACGTAGTTGCCAGCCTTGCGGTGCGGGTTGTAGACCACGCCGATGGACCGATGGACCGATGGACCGATGGCCGTGCAGGGATTCATGCCAAGACCCCGAGCGGTCGGGCCCGAACAACAGCACGACGGCTTCGCCGATGGCCGCGGGGAGGAGGTCTTCGTGGCTGCCCTGGGCGGCCGCGGGAACCGCGATGACTTCCTCGGGCGGTCCCTAGGCATCGGCGGCGATGACCGACCCGGAGTACGAGGCGAACCCGGCCAACAGCACCTCCCTGGAGTGGCGATGGCGCATCAACTGCCCGATGTTGACCATGCCGCCACGGACCATGTCGGTCGCGCGGGCGTCGCCGACATGGGTGTTGTGCGCCTACACCGCTCCCTTGGATTCGATGCCGTGGTGGAGCACGAAGCGGTCGATGGTGTCGCTCATGTGGTGATCAAGGATGTTCCACGACTGCCGGTTGCCGCGGACCATGGTGCGGTAGTAGAGTTCGGCATTGGCCTCGACGTCGGCGTTCTGCACCGCGTCGAAGGCCTCCGGGTCGGTGGGCAGCCTGCCCAAGGTTCGCCGGTGCATCTCGGCCAGCAGCGCGACGATGTCCGCCTCGCAGGATTGCGGCACCAGCCGGGTGCTCCAGGCGTACCGCTGGGAATCCTCCCCGAACGGCACAAAGCATTTCCAGGCCCGCAGGGCGGCGGGCAGGGCATCGGGCACGGTTTTCTCGAGCCAGCTGAACATCTGCCGCAGCGAGTCCCACAGCGAATACACGTCAAGGCCGTAGAAACCGGTGCGCTCGGATTCTGCCCGATCAAGGTTCCGCTCGCGCAGCCAGTAATTGGTATGAGTCGAGGTCTTGGTCTCCCTGCCCCCTGAGCCAGCGGTTGATGTGCCAGCAGTCGGGCTAGGCGCCTTCCACCCCGATCCAGCTGAAGCCGTGCTCGTTGATGCCCCGGCGGCTGGCCAACGCACGCCAGCTGTAGTACTCGTGGGCGCCGCGGGACGCCTCACCCAGGCACACGAAACGTTTGTCGACTGCGAGACGGACCAAGCCCTCCAGGTCCCCGGTGCGTCAGGAACAGAATCTAGGCAAGCTCCTTCGACCGGTTGGCTGTCGCGTACGGGTTCTCGTTCATTCCTGCACCTCTGGTGCGCGTTTCTGGTTTCGTTCGGGCACGAGGTAGCAGCCAAACCAGTCGGCGGCCAGCGTGGCGACTTGCGCGAGAGCGCTGGGATCCGCAAAAGGTGGGTCGCTCCCTGTACGACTGCAAGCCGGTGCGTTGCCCGCATTTTGGCCATGGTCTCGCGGTTGAGGTCCAAGACCAAGGCCTCGGCGCTGCCAACGATCACAGGGTTGGGCACGCACCGCTGCCAGCCGGGGGCCGGCGAGATCCGGGCGTCCGCCGCGTGAAACGAGGACGGCTATCTGCGCGTTGGGTTAGGAAGCGGGCCACAACGCAGCGCCGGCGCCCGTGCTCGCCCCGAAGTAGCCGATCTTACGTGAGGAGGTCCCGTCCCTGGCGCCGAGCCACCGGGTTGCCGCCGTTAGCCGCCCTGCCAGCAGGGCGATGTCGAACACGTTTACCCGGTTGGCCTCTTCGGCGGGGGCCAGCAGATCCAACAGAAGGGTGCCCGACCCGGCACCCTGGAGCACCGAGACCACGACCTCGTCGTCCTCCGTGGGCAAAAAAGTCTCTGTAGTGGTAGCCGACGGCCTCGAAATTCCTGACGGAAACCAGACTGACGACGTCGTCCGGCTCCGTCAGCGAGGCCAAGAGCCGGACCGGGGCCACCGGCACGGCCAAAAACACTCTTGCCGCTCCCAACTGACGGGCAACTTGGCAGGCGACGCGGGCAATGGCTCCGGTGGCGAGGCCGTCGTCGACGATGACGGCCGTGCAGGTCCAAGCGTTCCCGACCTTTGCGGTATCTTGCGAACCGTGAATCCAATAGGTCACGTTCGCGCCGCTCAATGGATTGCGGTTCACTTTCGGTGACGCCGGCAAGTGCGATGAGAGGCGTGTATCAAGTATCCGGGTTTTGCCTTCACCTATGGCTCCCATCGCCACTTCGGGCTGGAACGTTACACCCAACTTGCGTACGACAATCACATCTAAGGGCGCGTCGAGCACATTGGCCACCTCGAATGCGACAGCTACGCCGCCTCGGGGAACCCCAAGAGCACCAGGTCTGTCCACGCAACCCTGTATGTTTTTGACCCAGTCTTCGGCCAGCGTCACTGTGGTCCCTGAATTCATACATGGCTCTCGCCTTCCTGTGAGCTTGTCCGGGCCCCGATGAGTCCCGTAAATTCACGGATCCCTGACTTGCTGCATGAGCTGGATTTTCACTTTCCAGCTGACCCGGGATTGCACTTCGCATGATCGTACACACCGCAGACGATTCCGTTCGGGTGAACAAGCACATGACCGGATCTGTCTGTGGTGTCTTGTGCCGCAGTCATTCCAGATGCCTTTCCCTCGTGCGTCATGGCGCCGACCGGGCAACCGGCCTGAATCCGCCCGAGCCCGACGGAGAATGCAAATTGTCGCCAAAGGTTCTGACCGTGACGTGTGCCAGGCCTTGCCATCGGTTCGGTTCTTCACAGGCATCAATTTGCGTGGTTCATTCATCCTGCCGAGACAAGGAAGATGCAAGGTGCCCGGCGAGGCTTGTCGTATTTCCAGTACATATCTTGGCTCCAAGGCATTCCAGAGGAATAGGGCCCATGGAGTCGTTCGAATGCTTGTGGCGGATGGGAGGCCCATATGGGAGTCAAAATTCGGAAGATGCATTCGCAGTCGTTCGGCTTGTGTCGTAGGTTTCAAAGATCAATCTGGCGAATGCGAACGCGCTTTACCACGGTTGGATACGCTTTCCTCGTAGGGACCTGGCCTTTGTCCCCCTGTAGCGGGCTTGAGATAATGCCACCGCCGAGCAGGCCCGGCATCAAGACCACCGAGCACCCCGCTGGCAGCTTAGCCGACCACATGCTTTGGACGGCCCTGCGGCGCAAGGCCCAAAGCCCCTACCAACCGTCTTGAACGGCAGGGAGGCTGTAATCGAGGAACGGCCTATTTCGAGCAAGGATTTCCCGCGATGTCCGGTGATCCTGTTGCGCTCTTGCCAGACATTTGTCGCGCGGCATGGGTTGGTGGTTGTGGCGGTATCTTCATTCCCAGGAAAGGAATGAGCCATGGACAGGCTGGCCGGAAAAATTGCCCTGATCAGCGGTGGATCCCGCGGGATCGGTGCGGCCATTGCTGAAAGATTTCTCAGCGAAGGGGCAAAAGTCGTCATCGGCGACGTCCTGGACGAGGATGGCAGGCAACTGGCGGCACGGCTTGGCGACGGCGTCCGCTATGTGCATCTGGATGTGACCAAACCCGCGGATTGGGAGCGAGCGGTGAAAGAAACGGTGGATGTCTTTGGTGGTCTGGGCATCTTGGTCAACAATGCCGGCATCGTGAATTTTGGCAGGATCGACGATTACAGCCATGAGCAGTGGGCCCGGATCATCAACGTGAACTTAACGGGTGTTTTCAACGGTATCAAGGCTGCCGCCACGTCGCTGGCGGATGCCGGGGCCGCATCCATCATCAACATCTCCTCCATTGCCGGATTGCGTGGCTACGAACAACTCTCCGGGTATACGGCCTCGAAATTTGGTGTCCGCGGCCTGACCAAGAGCGCAGCCTTGGATCTGGGCGGTTCCGGAATCCGGGTCAACTCGGTGCATCCAGGGGTCATCGAGACGCCCATGACCGCCGGTATGGTCTTCGAGACCGACCGCGTTCCGCTGCGCCGGATAGGCCAGCCGATGGAGATCGCCGACTTGGTGCTTTACCTGGCAGGGGACGAATCCGCCTTTGTCACGGGTGCCGAGTTCGTTATCGACGGTGGTGAAACAGCGGGCACGGTGGCGCCGCGGGCTCCCTGAAATGCAGCGTCAAACCACGGGCGGGAACGATTCCCAACCATAACGGAGCCATAATGATGTCCTGTTCCATGCGTACTCGCGAGAAGTCGACACATCTTCCTATGCGGCGACAACGCCGGCGACTGCCCACCAGCATCGAGCGTACTCAGTGTTCACCCCGACCCGTTCGGACAATGTGGGAGGACTGAGATGGACAAGCATGAACCCATCCCCGACCGTGCGCCGTCTCCGGGAATGGCGGGCCAAGATGATGCAGTGCCACAGCCACCAGATCCGCAGGAACCCCTTGAACGGTTGATGCGGGATCTTCGTGGTCGTCGTGAGGGTTTGTCCGAACGGGAATCAGCCCGGAGACTTGTGGTGTTTGGTCTGAACGAGCTCAGCCGGAGAGGGAAACGGAACTGGCCGCGCGAACTGGGCAGGCAGGTTGTCCATCCGTTGGCGTTGCTACTGTGGGTGGCGGCGATGCTGGCGTTCGCAACGGGAACTGCGGTGCTGGCCGTGGCGATCGTGGCGGTGGTTGTCATGAACGCGTTGTTTGCGTTCTTCCAGGAACGACACGCCGAGCACGCGGTGGAGGCCATGTCGACGTATCTCCCGGTGCAGGCCAGGGTTCTTCGTGAAGGTGCGGAAGTCTTGGTCGATGCCACGCGTCTGGTACCCGGCGATGTGATGGTGGTCCGGGAGGGTGACAGGGTTTCGGCGGATGCACGACTTGTCTCGGGATCCGTGGAGATGGACAATTCCATGCTCACCGGAGAGTCGCTGCCCGTGTTTCGGAGCGCGGAAGACAACCCCTATGCAAAGGTGCCGCTGCTGCAGGCACGGGACGTGGTGTTCAGTGGCACCGGCTGCATCGGCGGCGGAGCGACCGCGTTGGTTTACGCGACCGGCATGCGCACGGAGCTTGGCAGGATCGCAGCGCTTTCCCAGCGGGTCGGGAAGGATATAAGCCCCTTGGAGCGGCAGGTCACCAGGGTGGCGCGGCTGATCGCCGTCGTTGCCGTGGCCATGGGCGCAACCTTCATTCCGGTGGGCATGTTGCTGGGCGGGCTGGCCTTCGGCGACACCCTAAATTTCGCGATCGGGTTGCTGGTAGCGAACGTACCCGAGGGCCTGCTTCCGACCATCACCTTGGCACTTGCGGTGGGCGTGCGTGTGTTGGCCCGACGCGGAGCGCTCGTGAAAAGGATTTCTGCGGTTGAAACCCTCGGCTCCACGAGCGTGATCTGCACCGACAAGACAGGCACCTTGACCATGAACCGCATGCAAGTCAGCAACTTCTGGACCGCTGACGGAGGCCAGCACGTGCGTCCCGGGATGCCCTCGGCCGTCCTGGGGTCTGCGGCAGGACGGTTTGCGGTGGCGTCGGTGGCCTGCAGCAACTCCCGCCTCGAGGGCCCTTCCGGGGCCAAAGAGACTGGGGATCCGACCGAACTGGCGTTGCTGCATCTGGCGGATTTCCTGGGGACCACCGTCGACGACCTGGATAGCGAACGGCTGTCCCAGTTCCATTTCGATCCCGTCCTGCGGCGGATGTCCACGGTGGATCGGACCGGATCCGGAACGGTCCTGCATTCCAAGGGAGCTCCGGAGGAAATCCTTGCGCTTTGCACGCGCATCGCGGTCGCTCGGACCGACCGGCCCCTGACGGAGGAAGACCGGAGGACGATTGCCGCTGTGGTCGACCATTGGGCAGTGCAGGGACTCCGGGTGCTCGCCGTGGCTGACAGGCCACAGGTGGCCTGTACAACCCCGGGCCCCTCCCGTGAGGAGGCAGAAAAGAACCTCACCTTCCTCGGCGTCGCCGCAATGATGGATCCGCCCCGACCACAGGTAGTCGAAGCCGTGGCGCAGTGCCACACAGCCGGTATCCAACTGATCGTTGTCACCGGCGACAACGGGCTCACGGCCGCCGGAATCGCCCGCCTCGTCGGTATCGGTACCAACGGTCTTCAAGTCATCAACGGCAACGACCTGGATCGGATGAGCGAGGCAGAACTGGATCGCTTGCTGGGAGCCGGTGAGGAGATCGTCTTTGCCCGGAGCTCGCCCGAGGCCAAGCTCCGGATCGCCGATGCGCTCCAGGACCTGGGACATGTGGTGGCGATGACCGGTGACGGCGTGAACGACGCGCCCGCTCTTCGCCGGGCAGACATCGGCGTTGCAATGGGCAAATCGGGAACCGAGGTGGCACGCGAGGCGGCGACAATGGTCCTCACCGATGACGATTTCTCGTCGATAGTCAGCGCCGTCGAGGCCGGCCGCCGCGTCTATGACAACGTCCGGAAATTCATCGTCTACATTTTTGCCCATGCCACTCCGGAAGTCATCCCGTTCCTGATCTATGCTGCATCAGGCGGGCAGATACCGCTGCCACTCACGGTGATGCAGATCCTCGCAATCGACCTTTTCACCGAAACGCTGCCGGCGTTGGCTCTTGGTCGGGAGGCACCTGAACCGGGCCTGATGAAGAGACCGCCACGGCCGCCGAGGGAAAACGTCATCAGTACCCTGATGCTTGTCCGTGCCTGGGTTGTCTTGGGCGGAGTATCTGCGTTGCTCGTGACCGGAGTCTTCCTGATGACGCTGATTGCCGGAGGATGGACATTTGGAGCAGATGTCGGAACGGGGCACCTGTACTTGGTCTGGCAACAAGCTACCACCATGACATTCCTAGGGATTGTCGCCTGTCAGCTGGGAACCGCTATGGCTGCCCGAACCCACACGGTCTCGCTCTTCCGAATCGGCCTGACCACCAACAGGCTACTGCTGTGGGGGATAGCGTTTGAACTCGTCTTCGCGGCAGGCATCGTCTTCATCGCACCGTTGCAGGCGATTTTTGGAACGACGGTTCCCGAGCCTTGGCAGCTAGCGTTGCTGTTGCCCTTTCCTTTCCTGGTGTGGGGTAGTGACGAGCTCCTGAAATACACCCTGCGCCGGCGGAACGACAAGAAGGAAAACGCCGCAAAAGCGGTGATGTCAGTCGACGACCGATCGAGGGCATCGGGCTGTGGCATCACAGACAGATAATGTACGTGTAGTGCGTCTCCGCTTTTTCTTGACGACTTCCGGTTGTCCACGGGCGGGCAGGCCGGGGGTGCCTCATATCGGTGGAGGGGAGGACCGTCAGGACGAATCTCCCAAGAAAGCATGGCTTCCGATTGATTGCCCTGCCAATTGGCGTATGGCTTTCGTTGAAGACCGTGTGAAGTGAACATTGATCACCTACCCGGAATAGGTTGATGTTCCGGGAATACGGACTGGATGAGGATCACGTGGCCTGCGGGCGGTACTGAATCCGCAATAAGTCTCGCAATTTCCGCATCTGCGCCTCGACGCCATGCTCTTTTGTGCCTTGCGGGTTTTTTCATAGACAAGGTATTTGTCCGTTTCGCACACATTTCAACAGGGATACGCTTTCGAAAGCTGGATAGGGGCCATATTGACACGCCTTCGGGGTTGGCCGTCCGGGGACCTGAACGAAGCTGGCCGGGGAACGGCCCCGGCCTCTTGGATGCGCAGCGGGGGGTTGGACAGGAAATCGGCGCGCAAACTGAAGAAGTCCTCCCGGGTAAATCGACGAAACGCTGGACGAGTTCCTCCCCACCCGGAAGACCTTGAAAAGGTTCTGTGGCGGGGATAAGGCCCCGCCACAGAACGTGGCTATCCCAGACCAATCTTGATCTTGTTATGCACCGATCTTGATCTTGTTATGCACTGATCCGACGCCAGGGGACGACCATGCCGCCAGTCCCGCCTGCTTCTTCTCGATCCAGGACGGCAAATACCCGGTCAGGGTGACGCGGTCGCCCTCGACGGTCACGTTGACCTTCTGTGAATCCAGGGCCGCGTTGCGGGCCAGCGCGTCCTTGATCTTGTCTGCCAGTACGGCTGCTGAGGGCTCGACAGAGAGGTTGACTTGGTTTTCCACATGCTTTACGCCGGCGATTGCGCCGACTGCCTTGGCGGCTGCCTCGCGCTGGTAGTTCCACGGCACCGTGCCGGTCAGGGTCACCACGTGGTTGCGGATATCGGCCTTGATCGTTCCCTGGGGGATGACCGCGCTGTGGTTCAGTACGTGGGCCACGGACTCGGCGATATCACTGTCGGTCCTGGGGGAGCCGTTGTAGCGGACGGTGAGTTCGTCGGCGACGGCGGTCACCCCCTTGACTCGAAATGCGGCCCGCCGTGCGGCGAGCCGTTCGGGGTAGTTGCCCACTTCACCGGTGAGGGTGACGGCGTGGTCGTCCACGCTCACCCCGATGTGTGCAGCTTCGACGTCCGGGGTCCACCGGAGTTCGGATTCGACCGCGTCTTGAATTGTTCGGTCGGTGGCTGTTTCGCTGTGCATGGTTACCTGGCTTTCTGGGAGCTCTCCCATCGATCCGACTGTGCCGGGAACTTTCCTAGTCGCGGGTGATGGCCACCTTGGTGGCTGCGGGGGCCGTTTTCTTGGCCGGCATCGGTGTACGGACCTCCAGGATGCCGTCCTTGTAGGATGCCTTCACATCGGATTCGCTGACCCCCTCCGGAAGCGCGATCCTCCGTAGCATGGATCCGTAGCGGAACTCGGAGCGGTACATGCCCTCCTGGCGGGTCTCCGACTTGTCCTCGCGGCGGGCGCTGATGGTCAAGACACCGTCCTCAACCGAGACCTCGACGTCCTTGTCGGGATCGATGCCGGGCAGTTCGGCCCGGACCACCAGGGTGTTGTCCTCCACGATTTCCTCGACCCGCATGGTGGACTTTTCGATGTCGCTGTCAAAGAGGCGCTGGAGGGAGTCCAGCATGCCGAACGGGGACTTCGAGGGCATATCAAAAGGTGCGTGCGACCGCGATGCCTCAAACGGCGACCGGCGTAGCATTTCACTCATGGCGATTCCTCCTGCTTGGTAGGGGTGGGTGTGCCCTACCCAAAACGGCAGAAGCACTGGTATCAGTAAGCGCCCCCAATCAGTTCGCCGATAGGGCCGAACGTCCCGCCGCGCCGAAAGCAAGCGGTCCCTGCGCCACGATGTTCCGTTCATCGGAGAGTGCCGGACACACCGTTTCGTGGTCCATGCACTATTTTGTACAGCCTGGGAGTTGCGACGCACCGACCTGGCTACGGTTCGCCAACTGCCATCCTCACTTTGACGGCGGCCACCTGGATGCGGAAACACAGCGTCGGACCAACACCACCTCCCGCCGTTTCGCGTGAGTGCTCCTTTCGCCGGACAGATTCCCAGCAGGTCCCTGAAACCCCTAAAAATGACATGCTGGATTCTGCCACGACTTCGAGCTTCAAGAAGCGTCATTCTGGCCAGGAACCCCGAGTAAGCATGAGAACGTTCCTTGATGCTTCGGTCGCCGGGTCCACAGTTGATGGAGTTTTGGCGCTGCCGAGCGTAGCCTGTGTTTGTCTCTGGCAGACCGTCTTAGTCGGTCGATGGAATTTTTGTTTCCCTTGGACGGAGAAACGCCGTGGAATTTCCTTCGATGGAAGATCGCTCTTCAGGGACGGGTTCCTCTACATCGGCCGCAGAGATCGAGAATCTTCGCAACGGACTTGTGGCCAGCATTGAGGAACTGGTGCAATCGCAGACGCGTTTGCAGGGGCTATTGTCGGCGGTCATTACCATTTCCCAGGAACTGAGCTTGACTGCAGTTCTTCAGCATATGATTCAGTCTGCGTGCAAGCTTATGGATGCCAAGTACGGTGCACTGGGGGTCATTCGCGAGGGCAAGGAAGTGAGCCATTTCATCACTGAGGGGATAGAGCCCGAATTGGCCGAACGAATAGGACCGTTGCCCACCGGTCACGGTGTCCTTGGCGTCTTGATTGACGAACCCCAGCCGATCAGGCTGGATGATCTCCACGACCATCCGGCATCCGTTGGATTCCCGACTTTCCATCCGCCCATGCAATCCTTCTTGGGAGTGCCCATCCTCGTCCACAATGTCGTATTTGGAAACTTGTATCTCACGGAAAAGCGGCACGGCAAAACTTTCACCGCCGACGACGAGGACTTGGCCGTGGTGTTGGCCGCTGCGGCTGGGCTCGCCATAGAAAATGCCAAGCTCTTTGACGAAGCCCGCTTGCGGACACGGTGGATGGAAGCGAGCATGCAGGTAGCAGTGCGGATGATGGACAAAGGAATCGAGGACTTGGAGTCGGGCAAGACGATTGTCGCGCGCCAGGCGTTGGAGGCTTCGTCCTCCGTTTTGGCCCTGGTCGGAATCTGTGCCGACGATGATGGAAGCATTCATGTTTCTGCAGGAGCTGGCGCCCTTGCTCCGGAGTTCATGCATCGGTCGTTCTGCATAGGCGAGGGGCTTGTCAAGAGTGTCTTCGACGAAATGCACCCCGTGACATTCAATCTGGCGGAGTATCTACCAGACACCGTGGAAGCGTCTGAGATCGGCCCCGCCCTCTTGGTTGCTTTGGGTTCGAGCGAAGCCGGCCGTGATCTCCTGATTCTGGCACGTCAACCGGGGGCACCGGTATACGGTCACGCGGAGATCACCCTTTCCGGGAAATGCGGTTCCCAGTCGGCCTTGGCCCTGGAACTGATGCGCGTGTACAGGCTCCGGGAGCAGTTTGCGGTTTTCATGGACCGGGACCGCATCGCCAAGGACCTGCACGATGTCGTTATCCAGCGACTGTTTGCCGCCGGGCTCAGCACCAAAAGCCTTGCACGCTTCATGGTCGACCCTGTGGCGCTCGAACGCATCGAGGCCATCACGAACGAACTTGACTCAACCATCACTGAACTGCGGGAGACGATCTACTCGCTTCAAGCGCCTTCAAAAACGGCCCAATTTCTCAGCACGAGAATCAGTCAGACGGTCCGAGAACTATCCAGGGCTTTGTCATTTGCGCCCAGCCTCCATGTGGGAGCGGCCGTCGACGAACTTGTCCCGTTCGTGATGGACGGACACATTCTCGCGGTCGTATCCGAGGGTGTGAGCAACGCTGTTCGCCATTCGAAGGCGGAGAACATCAGCATTCGCGTGGACGCCGTCGAGGGCAATGTCGTTGTCGTAGTTGTCGATGACGGGTGTGGTTTTAGCAAGCTCAAGGGCCGGAACGGCTTCGACAACATGAAGGCGCGCGCCCAGGATCTGAACGGAACTTTTTTGCGAAGAGTTCCAAGGAAAACAGGACTCATTTTGAATGGACAGCACCGCTTTCAGCTGGATTGGAGAGGATAACCGAGGAATAGGGCTGACTTAGTTGGAACTAGGCGTGGTGGAAAGCAACAGGTTCGTCTGGCTCGGATCGGGTGAACACCAAACGCCGCGGATCAACAAGATTTCTACTGTTCCACGGTGGCGTGCTGGCCGTAGATATTTACAAATTCTGGACGGTACTTTCATCCGATGCAGCTCGCAACAGAAACACAAAAGGTACGGAAGCGATCGACGCCGTCACCGTTTTTCTGGGGCTCGCGTGAAAGAATGTTCCGTGCAAGCTCCTGCCAAGATTCTGCGTTGGTACGTTCCAGATAACCCCGTGATGGCCCATGTTTGCCGAACCATTGGGGCTATGCAGGAGGCGGCTGAGCGTGCTGGAGATGCCGGCGAAGGCGGGCAAGAGCGACGGACCTTGACGCGAAATAGGATCCAGCGCCCATCACTACGAAGGCAATGACGCTCAGCAGTACGGAGCCGATGCCCAAACCAATGATCACGAACGCCAGCCCGACTACTGTGCAGAGTATTCCGGTACCCACGATGAAACTTGGTCTGAACCGTGTATCAGAGCGCTTCATCTTCTTTTCAAGCAGGGGAAACTGTATTGACAAGTCCTTTTCCAATGACTGCAATATTTTCTGCTCGTGGTCAGATAGCGGCATGGTCATTTCCTCAAACGTTTAGGTAGGAATTCAGCCTCTGAGAGAGATGCCGAACAACTGAACAACTCAAGACTCTGCGCAAGGGTTGAACAAGGTAAGAGTCGAAAGCCCTGATTCTCGATCACTGGTACATGACAACATTGGGCGCAAGGGAGCATTCGGGGTTCATTTAGGCAAGTCCGGCCCCCTGTCCACCTACAGATAATCAGGAGAATTTGCATCGAACGGGTTGGCGGGCCCGGTCCGGATCGGTTGTCGTGAACCGGATAGCGGGTGCCGCGAATGGGGCCGGCGTTAGGCGGCGATGGCCTCCGGCGCCTCATAGACGGTGCCGTCACGCAGCATCGCGAACAGGACGTTGCACCGGCGTCGGGCCAGGGCCACGACGGCTTGGTTGTGTTTCTTGCCCTCGGCCCGTTCCCTGTCGTGGTAGGACCTGGACGTATGGTCCTTGCATTTGAGCGAGGCAAACGCGGAGAGGAAGAATGCGCGTTTGAGGGTCTTGTTGCCCTTGCGGGAGGAATGGTCGCAAGCGGATGGAGGTCCCGGATCTCCACGTCACCCGCGCTAGCCCGGCGGAGGAAGCCAGGTGCCCTGCGGTGGCGAACTCCTTGCCGACAACCTCGGTGAGGATCCTTGCCTGGGTGCGGATCCCGACCCCGGGCATCGAATCCAGCAACACGTGCAGCGGGTGGTCCTTGACCAGGTATCCGACCCGTGCCAGCACCGCGGACCGGGCCGCTCACGTTTTGGTGAGCATGCCCGCCAGCTCGGGCAGGACAATGCCGGCGGCGGTGGTCCCGGATACCACCACGGTCTGTTGCTTCAAGGCAGCGAAGATTTCCTGGGTCCACCCTCGTCCGGCCCGGGGTGCGTGCTTGCGCAACAGGGTTTCCACGAGGGCATGCCCGGCCCGGCGCAGGACATCGGGGGGGTATTTGGCGAGGAGCTCGGCCATGGCCTGGTGGTCAAGGTGCTTGCCGATGACCCGTTCCAGGGCCGGGTGGATCGCAGGAGAATCCCGCGGATCCGGTTCGAGGTTGCGGTGGCTTGCTTGGCCAAGTCGTCGTCGAATCCGCAGAGCATGCTCAGCTCCGCGACGTGTTCCTCGGGGACCTGCACGGTGTGCAACGACTGCGGCATGGTGCGTGCCGCGTTGGAGATGATGTACGCGTCGCGGGCATCGGTCTTGGCTTCCCCGGGGTGCAGGTCGGCGATGCTGCGCATCGCCAGCCCGGGCAGGTAAGCCACCAGAATCCCTTGGGCCTGGGCGACGGCGACCGGCAGTGCGCCGATGGTGGCCGCCTGGTCCACCACGAAGAGCAATTGTCCGTGCTTGGACAGGGACTTGATGAGGGTCTTGAGCTTGCCTTCGTCCTGCGGCAGGGCCTTGTGGCTCCGCGGCTGGGCATCCACGTTACGAGCGACAATTGGACGGGTGCTGTCTTGTTCGGATCCGGCCCCTATTTGCGATTTCCCCGGTGCCTTTCGGTCCTGGTGACGGCCCCCCGGATCATGGAATGACAGGGGGAGTGGATCATGCCGGGACCGACAGGCCGGCAACCCCGCACCTTGCCCATGGGGCTCGGGTTAGGAACTAAAAAAGACGGGGGCTTTGGATTGGCGGCCAGGCAGATGGTCGTGACGACGAGGCGGGCGGCGGTGATGAGGGTGGCGTGGTGGTGCCAGCCGGCCCAGGTTAGGCCCTCAAAGTGGTCCAAGTCCAGGCCGTGCTTGAGTTCGCGGTAGTCGTGCTCGATCCGCCACCGGATCTTCGCCAGCCGCACGAGTTCGGCCAGCGAGTGCCCGTGGGCAGGGTGGAGAGCGAGTAGTCCGTGGGCTCCGCCGAGTCCTCCGGCCATTGAGCAACCAGCCATTCGACCGGCAGGGCCCCGCAGTCCTGCGGAATGTTGCGGTTGGACGGGCGGACCCGCAGGGCGGCGAACCGTCCAGTCATGGGCGCGTCCGGGTTTCCGGGCCGGTTCTCGTGCCGTGCGGCCAGGTTCTTCACCGAGGCCACATGCGGGATGCCCCTTTCGGTGAGCGCGGACCGGAACGGGCCGCACTCACCGCAGCCGGCGTCCATGACCAGCAGCTGCGGCGAACATCCCCAGCGGGCCAGATCATCGATCATTTCCAGGGCCAGTTTCCACTTGGGCCGGTGCCGCACCGTGTCGGGGATCTGCGCCTTGGCCCGCCGGTCCGCGGCCCGGTCCACGTCTTCGTTGGTGTCATGGCAGGTGTCGTCCCAGGCCTATGGCAGAAACAGGCACCGGTCCAGCGGGCACGAGGCGGAATCGGTGACCGCGTTGACGGATACGCCGATCCGGCGGTTGCCGATCTTGCCCAGGGTGCCCGAGTACTGGCGTGCCACCACGAGTACTGGCGTGCCACCACGAGTACTGGCGTGCCACTCCGGGTCCAGCGGAACCGTCCTCCTTGAAGCCCGTGTCATCGAGCGCCCACGCCTCGGGCCGGATCGGCTCTACGGCCTTGCCGGCCAGGCTCCGGCGGACCGGCTCGGCCGGCCAGTGCGAGGAGGAAACGAACCGCTACAGCTGCTGGTAGTCGATGCCAAGGTGTTCGCCCATGGGCCGCATCGACTTGCGCTTCCCGTCGAGCATCAGTCCCTGCAGATACAAGGCGCCCTTGCCTCGCTGGTCCTTGCGCGGCAGGGAGGCAACGACCGCCCGAACGAACCCGTCAAGTAGGCCGTGGACCGCGGCCATTTCATCGTTGAGCAAACTGTCAAGGCAATGCCGACCGCTCCGACCCATAGACGTAACCAAGCACTTCTAGGACGGGTTTTCCCCTCTGGAGCTGTTCCTTCCCGCCCTGGGCGAGGACCAGACCCAGTCGCGGATTTCCGGCATGTCCTCCAGGTACAGTCGGATATGGGCCGCGTGTTTTGCAAGCATTGCCCGGCAATGCTCCGCCAATTCCGGGGCACCTTCGAAACCGCCGCCGACCCGGTTCAGTGCTTCCAATACAAGGTGGTAGCGACTCATGCGGTTGAGGACAACCATGTCGAACGGCGTGGTGGTGGTTCCCTGCTCGTTGTAGCCGCGGACGTGGAACCGGCCCGGGTGCCTTCGCCCGTGCAGCAGCTGGTGGAAGGCTCGGGCGTATCCGTGCCAAGCCACGACCACTTCGCGGTCGGAGGTGAAAAGCCTTTCGAAGTTGACGTCGGTGAGCCCGTGGGGGTGGGCGTCGCGGGGAGGGATCACGAACGCGTCCATCACGTTGACAACGCGGACTCGCAGGTCCGGCACGTGGCGCTGAAGCAGCCAGGCCGCGGCCAACGTTTCCTCCGTGGGAACGTCGCCGGCGCAGGCCATGACGATGTCCGGCTCGGTGGCAGGCACCGGTTCGTCCGCTGTCGTGATGGAGGAAACGGTGTCGGAAAATGCGCCCCCGGAAGCGCTCCTTCCACCGGGTACGTCGTCGTTTCCGGCCCAGTGCCAGATCGAGGCGCCAGCCGCGGCATGCCGGCGGGCGTCCTGAATGTTCAGATACTGCGGGTGCGCCTGCTTGTCCACCACCACCAGGTTGAGGTGGTTCATGCCGAGCAGAACATGTTCGGCGACTGCCAACAGCGTGTTGGAGTCCGGTGGAAGGTAGACACGCACAACCAAACCGGACAGTGACAGCACGGTGTCGATCAGGCCCGGTCCCTGGTGGCTGAAGCCATTGTGGTCGTTGCGCCAACACGTCGAGGTCAGCAGGATGTTCAGGCTCGGCACGGGCTGCCGCCAGCGAAGGTCGCGGGAGTGCTGGAGCCATTTCGCGTGCTGGACGGTCATTGAGGCGCCTACCATGGCAAACGCCTCATAGGTGGCAAAGAACCCGTGCCGTCCGGTGAGGACATAGCCCTCGAGCCAGCCTTGGCAGAGGTGCTCGGAGAGGACCTCCATGACCCGTCCGTCCGGGGACAGATGGTCGTCGCCGTCCCGTGCCGGTGTCATCAGGCACCTGTCTGTCACTTCGAAGACAGCGCCCAACCTGTTGCTGTTGGTTTCATCGGGGCTGAACAGCCGGAAACGGGGGTCCCGGGCGGTGTCGGTGTAGATGTCCCGGAACATTTGACCCAGCGGCATGGTGGTCTCGTGCTTGGTGGATCCCGGTGTGCCGACGTCAAGGGCATAGTTTTCCAGGGGACGCAGGGGCAGCGGATCCATCGTGGTGCCGCCGTGGGCCCAGTGGTTGGCACCCATACGCAAATTTCCCTTCGGGGCAAGAGCCGCAAGCTCCGGCACCAGCCGTCCGTCCGCATCAAAAAGCGTTTCCGGCTTGTAGGAACGCAGCCAGGTCTCAAGTTGGGACAGATGGGCGGGTTTTTCGCGGACGCCGCCCAACGGGACCTGATGGGATCGGAACGTGCCTTCGACCGGAACACCGTCAACAAAGTCCGGTCCTGTCCAGCCCTTAGGTGTACGCAGGATGATGGCGGGCCAACGGGAAGGCCCGTCAGTCCCGTTCTGGCGCGCCTGCTCCTGGATGCGGATGATCCTTGCGTGCGCGTTCCCGAGCTCCCGGTCAAGGTCCGCATGCACCAGCGCCGGGTCATCGCCGGCGACAACCACCGGATCCCAGCCATGGGCCCGCAGCAGTGACACGACCTGCTCGTCGGACTGCCTGCCCAGAACCGTGGGGCCGGAGATCTTGTATCCGTTCAGGTGAAGGATCGGCAGGACAGCTCCGTCCCTGCCAGGATTCAGGAAGGCCGGGGCCTTCCACGCACCCGCCAGCGGTCCGGTTTCGGCCTCACCGTCGCCGATCACGCAGGCCACGATGAGCTCAGGGTTGTCCATTGCGGCACCCGTGGCGTGGGCCAGCGAATAGCCCAGCTCCCCGCCCTCGTGGATGGAACCCGGGGTGGCCGGCCCCACGTGGCTGGGGATGCCGCCCGGGGTGGAGAACTGCCGAACCAAGTTCCGAAGCCCTGCCAGGTCGCGGCTGACGTCGGGATAGATTTCGGAATAGGTCCCCTCCAAGTAGAGATTTGCTATCACGGCAGGGCCGCCATGACCTGGACCCGCAACGAAAAGGACCTGGGCGCCGGACCTGCGGATGAGCCGATTGAGATGGACGTAGATCAAGGAGAGCCCTGGGCTGGTTCCCCAGTGTCCAAGCAGCCGCGGTTTGATGTGCTCCGCAGCCAGCGGGACGCGGAGCAGGACATTTTCCTGGAGGTAGATCTGCGCCACCGTCAGGTAGTTGGCCGCATCCCAGTATCTGTTCAGGAGTTCGAGCCCCTCGGCGTCGCCGGTTAGGGCGTTGACCTCGTGCACCTGGGGAGTCGCTCGATCGAACCGGTTCATCATGGGTGCTCCATTTGGATGTGTTGGATCCCTGCCCGGTTGACGGGCTCTTCGAGTCGATGGATGGGCGTTCCGCCGCTTCCACCTTTGCATGAATCAAGCAGGACGGTTAGGGACCTTGTGCCCTGTTCAACCACTCCACGGGGCATAAAAGATTGATGTTTAGGGACGGGCTGTTCTGTGCGTTTTTCTTCGGCGGGAAAACTCCGTTGAATCATGCGGATAAGCGAAAGACGGTAGATGCCATGGAGGACCCGAAGGTCCGCGAGCGTCCGCAAATCGTGGTGGGGGTCGACGATTCGGCCTGTTCCGCGAAGGCCCTCAAATGGGATGCCAAATTGGCGCCGCAACTTGACGCGGTCATTGTGGCCGTCACGACCTGGCACTTCGAGACCTCGTGGGGTGCCTATGCCCTTCCGTGTTGGAACCCCGAAGCCGATGCCCAGCAGATCCTGGCGGATGTGCTCGCCGAGGCCTTCGGCGAGCACACGCCCGAAGGCCTGGTTGGCAAGTGCTTCCAGGGACAGCCCGCACAGGTCCTGATCGAGCAAAACAAGTCGGCCGTCATGCTTGTTGTCGGTTCGCGATGTCATGGGGGATTTGCCGGCTTGCTGCTGGGATCCGGCAGCTCTGCTTGCACGGAGCATTCAGCGTGCCCGATTCTTGTTGTCCATCCCGCGACGACGGCGCCGGAAGCCGGGGGAACGGGGCATGAAACCAACCATGGTCCAGTCGGCAGGCCCTGAAACAGCGGATGCCTTGGCGCTTTCAATGGATGGTGCTGCCCGGCAAGCCGTGGAACGGGTCCTGCTGGACTTGAAGTCCAGCGAAAAAGGCCTGAGCGACGGGGAAGCGGCGCGCCGCTTGGCCGTGGTGGGCCCCAATGCGCTGAGAACCCACAAAACCAACCCGTGGTCTGTCCTGTGGCGGCAGCTGCGTAGCCCGATCCTGGTCCTTTTGATTGTCACCGCAGGGTTGTCCTTGTTTCTGGGGGACAAGACGAACTCGTTGGTTATCGCCGTGATCTTGGCGGTCAGTGTTGGCCTGGGCTTCAGCAACGAGTTCCGGGCCGAACGCGCAGCGCAGGCTCTTCACTCACGCGTCACTCACACCGCTGTGGTTCTTCGGGACGGCGTCGCGCGCCAGATCGATGTTGTGGACCTCGTTCCCGGCGATGTGGTGCGGCTGGCCTTGGGTGCCATCATCCCCGCCGACATCAGGCTGCTTGCCTGTGATGACCTCTTGTGCGACGAAAGCATCCTCACCGGGGAATCGCTTCCGATGGACAAGAATCCCGCGCCCGTCAGCGGTGAGGTGTCAGTGGGGGACCTAAGCTGTTGCGTTTTCATGGGGACCGTGATTCAATCCGGCAGCTGCGTCGGTATCGTCGTGGCCACGGGCGGCCGGACCGAATTCGGTCGGATCGCCTTGGGGCTGGGCGAGCACCATCCCCAGACCGAGTTTCAGCTGGGCCTGAAACGATTTTCGTATCTTCTCTTGCAGGTGGCAGTCGTCTTGACGAGCCTCATCTTCATTGCGAACCTGCTCCTGGGGCGACCGTTGATCGACTCGTTGCTGTTCTCCCTTGCCATAGCCGTGGGCATCACGCCCCAGCTGTTGCCCGCGGTGGTGAGCACCTGCCTGGCCGCCGGCACCAGGGCGCTGGCCAAGCGGAACGTCTTGGTCAAGCGGCTGGTCTGCATCGAGGACCTGGGCGACATGGATGTGCTGGTGACGGATAAAACCGGCACCTTGACCGAGGGGCGCATCGGATTCACCATTGCGCTGCCGGTGCTTTCGACGATCCCGGCGGAGGAACTCTTTGTCATGGGGTTGCTGTCCACGGAGGTCGACTACGCACAGGACATTGTCTCGACCGTGGGGCAAAACACCTTGGACGCCGCACTGTGGGATTCGGGGCAGGCCAGGGACTTTGAGCCGGGTTGCTGGAAACGGCTGGACATCGTTCCCTTTGACCACCAGCGTCGAATGACCAGCGTCCTGGTTACTGACTCGGCCGGGAACCGACGCATTGTCAGCAAGGGGTCCCCGGAGGATGTCATGCGTTTGTGCATCGAGGTTCCACCTACTGCGCAGAACCTGCTGGATGAACAATACGACCAGGGTGCACGGGTTGTTGCGGTGGCCACCCGTCCGGCCACCGGCCTGACGGAGATCGGGCCCGCCGACGAACACGGTTTTCACTTGGCAGGATTCCTCGTCTTCCAAGACAAGCCAAAGGACAACGCGAAGAAGTCGCTTGTCGATCTGGCAGCTTTGGGCATTACCGTAAAGATTGCCACGGGGGACAATGCCCGGGTCGCGGAAAAAGTGTGCAGGGATCTGGGGCTGGTGCTGGGCGGGACACTGATCGGTGTGCAGATGGATGCCCTGAGCGACCAGGAACTCGGCGAGGCTGCCAGAGATGCAAGCATCTTCGCCCGGGTGTCCCCGGAACAGAAGGCACGGCTCATCAGGCTTCTGCGCCAACAGGGCCGTGCCGTCGCGTTCCTGGGAGACGGAGTCAACGACGCCTTGGCGCTCCACCAAGCCGACGTCGGCATTTCCGTTGAAAGTGCCACGGACGTCGCCAAGGACGCAGCCGACATCGTCTTGATGGACAAGGACCTGGGCGTCCTGGCCGAAGGCGTTCGGGAGGGCCGGAGGATCTTTGCAAACACCATCAAGTACGTGCTGATGGGAACCTCGAGCAACTTCGGCAACATGTTCAGCGCGGCGACGGCCTCCGTTGTCTTGAGCTTCCTGCCCATGTTGCCGGGACAGATCCTGCTCAACAACCTGCTCTACGACACCAGCCAGCTTGCCATCCCCGGGGACCGGGTGGACAAGGAACAACTGCTCGCGCCCTCGCATTGGGACATTTCGTTCATCCGGCGCTTCATGCTGCTCTTTGGACCCATCAGCTCGCTCTTTGACTTCGCGACCTTCGGGCTTATGATCTTCGCATTCCACGCGGCACCGGGGGAGTTCCGGGCGGGCTGGTTCATTGAATCCATCGCTACGCAAACCCTGATAATATTTGCGATCAGAACCCGCCGGGTGCCGTTCCTGCGCAGCAAGCCCTCGGCCGGGCTGCTTTGGGCGGCCATCGGAGTGGTGGCGTTGGGCATCTACCTTCCGTTCTCCCCGCTGGCCGGGGTGCTGGGTTTTGATCCGTTGCCCGTGCCGTTTTTCCTGTCCCTGCTGGCGCTGGTAGTGGTCTACCTGGTCATAGTGGAGTGTGCCAAGGTTTGGTTCTTCTCCAGACCTGTCCAACTGGCTCCGGCGATCCGCAAACGCGGCCGCCCCCACCACGTTCATCGCCGGGCTGCCCGGTTCAGTGTCGCCGGATCGATCAGGTCCTGATGAACGGGCCCCGGGGGTGTCATGTCCCATGAAGCTTCGTAATCTGCCTGCGCGTCATGGTGGAAGATCTCCGATGGGAGCCTGTGCCGCAGTCATTCTTGACTGGGATGGAGTCATTGCAGACACATCGCACCTGCATTCCTTGGCGTGGAAGATGCTCGTCGATAAGATCCTGAAGGAAATTCCAGGAATTGCTGACCGTGGTTTCGATATAGATCAGGACTACGGGAGATTTTTCGACGGTCGAAGCAGTGAGCGCGGACTCAGGGACTTTCTCACCTCGCGAGCCGTCGATCTGTCCGAAGGTATTCCCGGGGACGCGGCGGATACTCTCAGCATTCATGGTCTGGCGAGTCTCAAGCGACAGATCTTCGAAACGTTGCAAGCCCACGAGGAAATACGCGTCTTCCCGGACGCGTTGGCCCTGTTGCGCCGCCTTGCAGAGGCCAAGATACCGACGGCACTGGTTGCAACCAGAAGCGTCAGCCGGGAAGCAATGGTTTCGGCAGGCGTCCTTGACCAGTTCACGGTGGTGGTCCCTTGTCTCGGCGGGGCCAACTTGTCGCTCCCGGACAGTGCTTTCCCGGACATGTTCCTGGATGCGGCACGACGGCTCGGGGTCGGGCCTGCACGAACTGGCGTCGTGGTCCACGGGGAGGACAGGGTCGAGGCAGGCGTTGCAGGTGGCTTCGCGTTGGTGGCCGAGGTCGACAGGTCGACCTGGTCAAACACACGCCGTGTCTCGGGTGCGGACGTCATCGTGGCTGACCTGCGCGCTCTTGACCTGGGGGTTGGAAAGATGCAGGACATCGTTTCGGAATCTACGCTTCGGGCTTTGGAAGAAGTCGAGCACCCCGTCGGCGCTTTGGACCCGTGGCTGCTGACCTACGAAGGCTTCGACCCGGTGTTGGAAGGGCGGCGTGAGGCACTGTGCACGCTGGGGAACGGCTATTGGGCCACCCGCGCTTCGTTCCCCGGCAGCGTGGCGGATGAAACCCACTACCCCGGAAGCTATTTGGCCGGCGTCTTCAACAGGGTGACCACTGACTTGGCCGGTCGCCGCGACGAATCCGAACACATGGTCAACACCCCGGACTGGACCTTCCTGAGCGTCCGGGCGGTGGGCGGTCCCGTTTTGCGCCCCGGGCAGGCGGAAATGCTGTGCCATCGGCAGGAACTGGACCTGCGCCGTGGGATCTTGACCCGCATGAATCGCTATCGAGACTCGGATGGCCGCACCACCAGTGTGATTTCCCGCCAATTTCAGTCGTTGGCACATCGGCATTTGGCCTGCCTGGAAACCACTGTTGAGGCCGAAAACTGGTCAGGTGAAATCATGGTTGTTTCTGCCGTCAACGGAGGCGTGGAGAACCGAAATGCCGCCGTTGACAGGCAGCTCACCGCCCATCATCTTGCTGTCGTGGCGGGGACGACGCTCGATGATGAGGTTGTGCTGTTGGAATCGCGAACGAGCCAGTCCGAGATCGGAATTGCCACGGCATTGCGGACTCGTCTGACTGATGAAGACGGCAACAAAGCGGCCCATACAAGCCGGTTCTTCGCCGACGGGAACCTGGTGGGGCGCGAACTTGTATTTTCTGTCGAAGCCGGCCGGCCGGTTGTCATTGAAAAACTCGCCGCGGTTGCCACGTCCCGCGACAGGGCGATATCCACCGCGGCGTTAAGCGCAATCCACAAGATCAGAAGTGCACCGGATGCGGGCTCTCTTGCGGCGTCCCAAAGCAGGATCTGGGAAGGTTTGTGGGACAGATTCGGCATCATTATGCGTGGCGGGATCCAGCAATCGCAGGACCTCAACCTGAACATCTTCCATGTGCTGCAAACCGTTTTCGCGGCCGAACCGGATCTGGACGCCGGGGTTCCGGCACGTGGCCTGCACGGAGAAGGCTACCGCGGACACATTTTTTGGGACGAACTCTTCATCTACCCCATGCTCACCCTGCGAAGGCCGGATCTCACGCGCTCGCTACTGCTCTACAGATTTCGTCGTCTCGATGAAGCACGGGCCGCGGCCCGCCGAGTGGGCCTGACGGGAGCAATGTTTCCCTGGCAAAGCGGTAGCGACGGACGCGAAGAAACTCCTGCCGCGCTTTTCAATGTTCGCGACCAGCAATGGATGCCGGACCATTCCCATCGGCAGCGCCACGTCGGTCTTGCAGTGGCCTATAGCGTCTGGCAGTACTACCAAGCAAGTGGCGATCTTGATTTCATTGAGAAATACGGGGCGGAGATCCTCATCGAAATCTCCAGGTTCTTCGCCGCTCTGGCCGCATACGACGCCGTGGACGACAGGTTCGATATCACAGGGGTCATGGGTCCCGACGAATTCCATGACGGCTATCCGGGCCGGCCAGGTGAAGGCCTGCGCAACAACGCCTATACCAACGTGATGGTGTCCTGGGTGCTAACAAAGACGGCGGAAGCCATCGGCCAGTTGAACGTCGAGCGCCGGGAAGAAATATGCACCCGGTTGTCCCTGGACGCAGGGGAGCTCGAACGCTGGGGCAAGATCAGCCGCCGACTGCGGGTTCCGTTTCATGCGGACGGCATCATCAGCCAGTTCGAGGGCTATGAAGAGTTGAAGGAATTCGATTGGGCCGTCTATCGCACCCGCTACGGTGACATTGGACGGCTTGACCTGATCCTGCAGGCGGAGGCCGACAGCACCAACTGCTACAAGCTTTCCAAGCAGGCCGATGTGTTGATGCTGTTCTACCTGCTGTCCGCCGAGGAACTGAAGGATGTATTTGACCGGCTCGGCTACCCGCTGCCGCAGGATCTTTTGCCGCGGACCATTCAGTACTACCTTTCTAGGACAAGCCATGGATCGACCTTGAGCCGCCTGGCGCACAGTTGGGTGCTGGCACGCAGCGACAGGGAGCAATCTTGGTCGCTCTTCGCGCAGGCGCTTGAATGCGATATCGCAGACACTCAGGGCGGGACAACGCACGAGGGTATTCACCTCGGGGCCATGGCCGGCACCTCCGACATGGTCCTGCGCTGCTACGGCGGGGTGGAAACCCGCAACGGCACGCTTTGGCTGCATCCGTTGTTGCCGCTCGAATTGCCGCACATTTCCTTCCGGCTCTACTTCCGTGATCAGGGGATGGATGTCGAGGTCACCACGGACGGCATTGGATTGCAGCTGTTCGCCGGAAACGCCAATCCCATTGAGGTGTGTATCGAGGGTGCCAAACGCACGCTGGGGCCGGGGGACAAGCTCCAGATGTCACTGGCGACCGGAGAATGCGTTGTCACGCGGGCCGTTTGAGGGGGGAGGACGGTTAAACTTCCTGGCCTTGGGCGCAAAAGGTTACTGACGCAATATTGCGCACCCTAAAGCGTCTGTATGAGGGCGGCCGTGGCTTCGGCGATCGCGCGTGCTTCATCGGTGGGGATCACGAGCACCGGGAACGCCGAATCCATGGAGCTGATGCGACGACGTTCCATTGATGCGCCTAGGTTGGCGGCATCTTCAAGCGCGACTCCCAGCGGCCCAAGCTTTCCGACAACCAGGGAACGGAACCGAGACGAGTTTTCCCCGATGCCGGCGGTGAAGACCAAGGCCTTGGCGCCGCCGACGGCCACGTGGTAGCCGCCGATGTATTTCGCGAGCCGGTAGGCGGCAATCTCCAGGGCCAGCCTGGCCTTGCCGTGGCCCGCCATAGCGGCTTCCTCGATGGAGCGCATGTCGCTGAAGCCGCACAGGGCCTGGAACCCGGACTGCAGGTTCAGGAGCTCCTCGATGGCGTCGGCGTCCAGGCCCCGACGCTGTAGTAACAACACGATCGAGGGATCGATGTCCCCGCAGCGCGTACCCATGACGAGCCCGTCCACCGGCGTGAAGCCCATCGACGTATCGATGCTTCGGCCCCCTTGGATGGCGGTCACCGATGCGCCGCTGCCCAGATGCGCAATGATGCCGTCGAACTGCCCGAGGGGCAGGCCCAGGAAGCCTGCTGCGGCCTTGGTGACGTACTCGACGGAGGTTCCGTGAAAGCCGTAGCGGCGGATCCCGTAGCGGCTGTAGAGGTCTTCCGGAATGGCGTAGCGCCAAGCAGATTCCGGCAACGTCATGTGGAAAGCCGTGTCAAAGACTGCCACTTGGGGGACGCCGGGCCAGGTGTTGCCGGCAGCGCGGATCCCGCTGATGTCGTCTGGATTGTGAAGCGGGGCAAGGTAGCTCAACTGCTCCAACTCCCCAATTGCTTCTTCGATGAGCACGGCAGGTTCGATGAATCGCTCGCCGCCATGGACCACCCGATGTCCGATGGCATCGATCTTCTGACCCGCCAACACCGTCAGTATCCGTTGATTGACCTGGTCCAGGGCCGGAAGATGATCGCTGGAGGTACCCTTTCCGGATTTGCCTCCGGCGGCCTTCTCAACCTGGCCGACGGCCAGCACCTCGGATTCCCCGTGGGCGTTGGGATCCCGGAACTGGTGCAACTGGAACTTGATCGAAGACGAGCCGGAATTCAGCACCAATATGAGCATACTTCTAATCCTCCGCTGATTATTGTTCGCGTGCACGGGTTTGTGAGTAACGGGTGTTTTCGAAGTGTGCCAAATCTCAATGATGCATAGGACAAGACCCTGAGAGTAATCGGCATCCAGAATTGGACTACACGCCAACCCAGAACGCCCAAGAGCACGACCCGGGCGGAGTACCCAATCCGATGAACGCGGGCAGCATGACGCCTTCAACAATGCCCAATCCTCCCGGCGTCAGGGGGAAGCATGGTCAAAATGCTTCTCACGCTATACACCGTGAGCAGGGTCCGAAACCGAGATTGTGGCCAAAGACCGCCAACAGGGACCGTAACGCCGCAGCGTCAAACGTCATATTGACGACGGCAGGCAGGAGGTCCAGTGCCATCCAAGGAGGGGACTGCGTCGCGAGAAGGATTTGGCCGGTCATCGTGCGCCGGAACCATTCGGCGGAATCCTCGCTCACCAACGGCAGGTGCTTGGCAAGGCTACGGGCATGGATATTGCCCGTTCCGTTTGCCGCGTCAGAAACCATACTCCAAGGCCAGCCGCCAGCATTGCAGCCAGCGCCGCGATGGTTGAACCGCGATAGTAGATGGTGGTTGAAAAATAGGTTAGTGAAAGCACCAATCCGAGGACGAACAACATGAAGGCCAGCACCTAATTTGAACCGGCTGTTTCGATTGCCGGCGAAGTCAGGGCTTCCTCGGGGTGGACTCCGACTCTCTGACGCAGCCTGAACCGCACGGCCGCCGAACTCGCCGCCTGGCACCACGTGGTTGACGCTAGGTCCGGCCACATCGATGCGATGCAGGGTGAAATGGCCCTAATGAACAGGACCCAGTATCGAGTCCGTAAGGACGCAATAAACAGCCAAAGAAGCCAGCTCAAGGACAACTGCGATGAGGACACGCAGCGGTGAGAGCAACTCCAGCGAGTTCAAAGCCGACACTGCGCCGGAGTACTGGGGCAAGACTATCCACCGATCATGACAATCAGTACGGGGTCGAAACAAGGAGCATGTCCCACCGGGGATCCGTCGGTGAACGGCATGGGGCAACCGGAGCGGAGCCAGCTTCGGGGTGTCAAAGGTCGGTTCAATCGGCGCTGCTTCGCGGTTGGCTTCGCCGGTCTTGTGCTGAGGAACGGCATTGAGATCGCGCCTATGCTTGGCGCCCATTCTCCTCCGACGCCGATTGGTAGCACATACCCGACTGAGGCCGTCTAAGTCTGAACACCAGCGACGATCCCAGGCTTAGGCCTCGGAGCGGCGACTACTTAGAGATGAAATCTCCCATAGTTTAAGGTTTACGGTCAGGAATAAACTTCGCTGTAGGGCCGCAGATATCCTGCAGCTATGAATAGAGACTTGAGGGACGAAGCTCAGCTTTCGTCCCCGCCAACAGCCAAGCCTGAAGCCAGAGGCGGCGGCACTCTGGTATCTCCGAAAACTCGGTGCGTGACGCCGCGAGATGCTAACCGAAGTTGATGCTCGCCTTCCGGCTGCGGCGATTAATCGGTTGTCGGCGGTTCCGGTTCAGCGAACTTCAAAACCCGAAAGTCGGCCCCTTGAGCAGAACGCCATGGAATCCGCCCGTCGTGTCTGATTGTCCCAGCCCTCGGCGGGCTCATGCATTGTTCGTTCGTGAATCGCAAATTACCATGGGCGCTTTCCCTGTTAGTCGCAAGCTGTACTTTCCGCAGGGGGCAAAGCCTATAGATGGTTTGGCGATTAGTTGCAGCGGAATAGGGGTGTCTGCAGCGTAGGTTCCTGAGATGTGCCTAAATCCCCTAGCTGAGGTGCGACCCGTGGTGTTGACTCAAATCGTGGGTGACGCCTTCAAGGGCGGTGGATGGCCGGAATTTGCAATGCCGGATCCCGAAGGGCACGACTCACAGCTATCGAGGTCGGAACGCCGGCAAGGGAGAGCAAAATACCATGGAACAAGACAAAGTCGTGTGGCTTGAGGACGTTGGCAACAAGGATGTTTCCCAGGTCGGGGGAAAAAACGCCTCACTGGGCGAATTGATCCGTTCGCTGAGCGCCAGCGGAGTAAAGGTACCTGCCGGATTCGCCATCACGGCTTCTGCCTACAGGAACTTCCTTGAGACGAATGATCTGGAATCAAAATTGGAAGGGATCTTGGCGTCCAAGGGCGCGGGGAAAATCAGCTGGAAACAGGCCGGACAAGAATTGCGCGAATTGATATTGACAGGAGAGTTTTCCCCTAGTGCTATCGTCCAAATTTGTGCGTTCTATCGGGAGCTGGCGATGCGGGCTGGTTGCGTTGAACCCGCTGTTGCTGTTCGCAGCAGCGCGACAGCTGAGGATTTGCCTGAGGCGAGTTTTGCGGGACAACAAGAAACGTACCTCAATGTCAGGGGCGAACAACAGCTCTTGGACGCCTGTCGACGATGCTATGCTTCCCTGTTTACGGACAGGGCAATCAGCTATCGACAAATCATGAATTTTGGGCAGTTGGACGTATCGTTGTCCATCGGGGTTCAGCTCATGGTCAGATCGGATTTGGGAGCATCCGGTGTCATGTTTTCCCTTGATCCCGAAACCGGATTCCCACGCTCCGCAGTCATTAGCGCCAACTGGGGGCTCGGCGAAACCGTTGTGCAGGGAATGGTTAATCCGGACAGATACGGCGTCTTCAAGCCACTGCTGGAGAATTCATCGTTTTCACCGATCATCGACAAGTCCAAGGGTTCGAAGATGCGCAAACTTGTCTACGCATCTGTTGGAGGAACCGGAACGCTGCTGGTCGACACCACCGAAGCCGAACAAGAATCATTCGTCCTTGATGAAGGCGACATCGTTCAGCTTGGAAAGTGGGCCGTGCAGATTGAAAACCACTATGGAAGGCCCATGGACATGGAATGGGCCAAGGATGGGACAACCGGCGAACTGTTCATCGTCCAGGCCAGGCCGGAAACCGTGCAGGCGCGTAAGAGCAGCACAATTCTGCGTTCGCAACACCTGACTGAACAGGGTCCGCTGCTGGTCACGGGGGCGGCGGTTGGCGATTTAATTGCTTCGGGCCCTGCGTGTGTGATCAGGGATGCTGTCGACATCGAGCGCTTTGTGGACGGCTCAGTATTGGTCACCGAACAAACTGACCCGGATTGGGTGCCTGTGATGAAACGGGCTCGGGCCATCGTCACTGACAAGGGCGGGGCAACCAGCCATGCGGCAATCGTCAGCCGGGAGCTGGGTATTGCCGCCGTGGTGGGAACATCCAACGCCACTGCCGTGATTGCCGAGGGGCAGTCCGTGACGGTTTCCTGTGCCGACGGGGAAAGCGGCCATGTCTATGATGGGTTGCTTGCAAGTCGCCAGGACGAGGTAGACCTCGGAAGCTTGCCGGCAACCGATACCGCGGTCATGCTGAACGTGGCTAGCCCGGCAACGGTCTTCAAGTGGTGGAGGTTGCCAGCCCAAGGCATCGGGCTGGCGCGCATGGAGTTCGTCATCAACGACATGGTTCAGGTTCATCCGATGGCCTTGGCCTTCCCCGAACGCGTGTCCAACGCGGCAGAGCGAACCAAGATTGCCGAACTGGCAAAAGATTATGCCGACCCTGCGGACTACTTCGTGCAAACCTTGGCGCGAGGGCTCGCCAAACTTGCGACGCCGTTCCATCCGGCGCCGACGATTGTTCGCTTCAGCGATTTCAAGACCAACGAATATGCCCATTTGATCGGTGGAACTGACTTTGAGACCGAAGAATCGAACCCCATGATCGGATTTCGCGGGGCGTCCCGGTACTACGATGAAAGCTACCGGGCCGGGTTTGACTTGGAATGCCGGGCCATCATCCGGCTGAGGGAACACTGCGGATTTGCGAACGTCGTTGTTATGGTCCCGTTTTGCCGGACGCTGGGCGAAGCTGATCGCGTGCTTGCAGTGCTTTCGGAAAACGGTCTTGTTCGGGGTCAGAACGGGCTGCGGATTTACATGATGTGTGAGGTCCCTTCAAATGTTGTTCTGGCAGAGCGGTTTGCCGCCAAGTTCGACGGTTTCTCCATTGGTTCGAATGACCTCACGCAACTGGTTCTGGGGGTAGACAGGGATTCACAGAAACTATCGGCACTGTTTGACGAACGTGACGACGCAGTCAAGGAAATGATCCGTGAAGCCATTGACGGGGCACACGCAGCTGGCATACGGATAGGGATTTGCGGGCAGGCGCCCAGCAATTTTCCGGATTTTGCCGCATTTCTGGTGGAACGGGGTATCGACTCAATTTCCCTGAATCCCGATAGTTTTCTACGCACCGTTCCGGCCATTTCAGCGGCCGAGGCCGCGAATGACACTGAAACTTTGCCCGACCGCTGACAGGGGGCCGGGTGCTCCTGTATGGTTTCAACACTCTTGATCGGAACCATCCACGGGACAAGCCTTGTTTTTGCCTGGTCATCGGGATCAATCTACCTAAGCGGAGGTCTGGAGCGGACAAGGCACCATCTTTTTGACCCGGTTGTCGACGGCGATGGCCCGTCCTTGCCACGACCACTGGAAGGATGCGGCATGGCAGTGCCTTGTTTTTCGGGCTTGGGTGGGGTCTTGCCCACGAGGGCGCACGTTGGGGGCGGGGATTCCCGTGCCATCGAGTGTTGTTGTGGAGGCATCTGTTGGCCCGCGGGTCCTTACCACAGGTCGGTCAGGACCGAGTCCGGGGCCGGTTTCGGAGGAGCTTGCTGGGCGATCGCAATGCCCGGGTCGGCGGTTCTGGGTATTGAGATCGCGGGATCGAGGAGTGCCACGAGGGAGGGCGGGGAACCTGCGTGGTGTGCTCACCTGATGCGGATGTTCGTCGTAGGCTGTAGAACTCCATAGATAGTAGATCTGTGGAAGGGTGCCTGCCTTGGCTCATGTGGTGAAGTCCTTGGGCAGGGACTTGTGAGTGCCCCCAAGAGACTTCTCCGGCCGGGGCGTCGGTGAAGATAGCGAGTGGCTCCCAGACCGGATGGGCCGACGAATGGGGACTCTTAATCGTCGGTATTTGGCCGCTGAGGGCGAACATTTTTTCGGGGGTGGAGTTTGATCCGGTGCCAAAGTGCCGGATAGGTCGCCCACGGCGTAGCGGACCCAGCGTTGCGGTCATGGAGCTGGTAGAGATCGGGTAATGTCTCCGGCAAGGTGCCGCGGTTGGCGACGACGGCGCCCCAAGCTGCCACTGCGGGGAGATTGAAGTCCGTGGTCTTGTTTTCATGGATGAATACGATTAACCGGTGTCCTGGGATGGCGCCCATGTCATTGCTCCTTGCCTCGGCACTTGGCTCCGGGAGCCTTCCGTTCCGTCGAAACATATCTGTTCCCCACTGGCCAAGATCCGGAACCCTGCCTCTTAAGCGCGCCCGGCCATCATCAAGAATCGTGTTTCAAGTATCGGGCTCACGTGTGGGGCCAGTCGGCCGGCCAAGCAGGCTGTAGCTCATGTGGTATCGCAATCACGAACGCCAAGTCCACGGAACAGGACCTTGTTCTCTGTTGGTGCCACGCGCCGGATGATTCACTAAACGTCAAAGGAATGATTAAAGTTCAATTGCATTGTAAGGAGCGTGGTCTCGGTGAGCGGAATGATTCGGTTGCTTACCCAAATGGCATTGATGGTAGGAAACGGACCAGACAGTGCTCCCTCCATGGACGAGAAGCCGCAGGAGGACATAAAGGCGAGCATCCTCAAATCCGGGATCGCCCATTTCGCCACTGAAGGGTTCAGTAAGCCCAGTCTCGACGAGATTGCACACGCTGCCGGCGTGAACGCCAGTGACGTTGTTGAGCTGTTCGAAAATAGAGACGGGCTTCGTCAGGCATGCGACGAAAGCGTGCTTCAGACGTTAGTCAGATGGGCACATGAAAAGGCCACACTGGAGGGCATGAACGAGGTCATGCATTCCTACATGGTCGACCCGGGCAGCTACCAGATGCAGATGAGCTACCTTGGACGCGTCGTTAGGGAGAATGGCTCCGTAGCCGCGCGGTTCGTCGACGTCTTGGTCGATGAGAGCGAAGCGATCATCAAGGCCAGCATCATTGACGGTATCATGCGCCCTTCCGACGACCCGCGTGCACTGGCCGTCTTGGTCGCCACGACCGCATTGGGCATGATAATCATGGCCCCGCACATCGAACGCATCCTCGGATTGCCTGCTTCGCAGCAACAGATGTTGCGTCGCCTGGCAATGCCGGCCTTGGAACTGTATACGTACGGCCTATATACGAATGATTCCTACCTGAAACTCGTGCGCGAAGCAATATCCACACTCAACGTCCCACCGCAGGATTCGCAAATACCTGATGCTTGATCCGGGGGCCTCCTTCAGTGGCTATGAGATTTCCTCTGTGTCACTGGTCAGGCACCCCAATCCGGCAGAGTACCGCTTTTGCAGTTAGGCGTAGACGAGTCCAACAATCGAGGGACTGGTTAACCTAACACCCATTCGTTTGGCATGGATTGATGCCAACCAAGCGAATCGCGCGGATGGCCGAAACTCCCTGCGGCACTCCAACGCGGGGGGCAAACTTTGGCAAAGGCCACCTCGCGGGGCCCCAAACAAGTGGTTCCACGCCTGAATCTTGAATTGGGCGCCGCAGTCGAATTGCTTCCTCCGGCGCGTGAACTTGAATGCCGTCAACAATGATCCCAGACGTCGCCCACATCTAGGATCATAGTTTCGAACTTGCGGCCCGGGACGAATGGCCCACGCACGAACCGGGTGCTTCCCAAGCTTTGCTTCGTGAGGAGCAGGGCATATCGCCGCGACTGCGAAGTCCCTCTACTCCAGCCCTGCCCTGATGGAGCCATCGAGCGAGATTTGCCAAGTCATCGAGGTATCCAGCGTAAAGCGCCTTCCCGTCACTGTTTCGGGGATGATCCGGACGAAATGGTCTTGGCCTACGCCCTGCCAGGGAAACAGGATACGTTCAGTTTCGTTGAGGGCGGGGCTCGTCGAAGGCGTGGCTTCGATTGAGCCTTTGATGACAACGCTCCAAGCAACTCCCGACTCCGGAGTCACGGCGTCGGTTTCGAATGCAACCCTTGCGTCGTTTTTGATTGCTCTAAGTTTTGTTCCGTCGCCTGTTCGGAAAATTAGCGTATCCTCGTCAATTTTGTAGTTGACGGGAAAGAGATCGGGGTGGCCGTCAACCGTAACGGCGAGTCGCCCAACCGACGTCGTGGAAAGGAGTTTCCAGCACTGTCCTGTGTCGAGGATTTCTACTTTGGGTACCATGGGATTGCCGCTCATACGTCTGATCCTACGGATCCCTCAACTCGGGCAGTAGGGCACAAAGGCCTCGGCTCTGAAGACTGGCCATTGATGTCTCGCCTTGAAAATATCTTGCGGTTTCCCTTGCTGTGGAACCTCTCCTGTTCCCGTTCGCCACGAACCGAACCTGAGTCAGGCCTCTTTGCACGGTGAAAGGACAGGTCATGGTCCGGCTTAATGGCTAGGATCAAGGCCTCAGGGCAACCAAAGGCAAGACCACCCGTGCAGGCAGCCTGCCGCCGGGTTCCTGCACCGGTGGCTCCATGTGTTTCGGGCTCCGTTCTGCGGCCAGGGCAAACGCGTGCTCTCTTCAAGTTCCTGCGCATCATGCTTCCGCCGGATATCCAGCAGTTCTTGTTCGGGCCTAGGAATCCCAACGTTTTCGGCGGTCGGCTGCCGTGTCTGGGTCTTTTCGTTCGAGGCAGCCAGCAGAACCACCGTCCGCTGGAGAACCGCTAAGAGCATGCCGGCGTCAGGGGCACTGCGGTGGACGAACGTCGTGGCGGACGGAACCGGACAGGACTTCCGTAAGCCGCGGCTGTCACCGGGATCCGGCACTGCGGATATCCCTGATACAGAACGCGCATTGAGTTGCCCAACGGCAGCATGACTTCCGCCGTTTCCAACGGTGCTGCCGCATCAACGCGTTCGCTTCAGTGCAGGCTGCGAAACGGCGCACACCTGGGGCCCGAAACGGTCAAGAATGCCCAACCGTGCCGGGGGCCTTCCAAGGGAAATGGCCTTCAAGGCAGCAGTCGAATTTTGCGGCACGCCAAATACCATGGGCTTGGGAATCCTGACCGGTCGCTGCAAAGGGTTTCGCCACGACCGGGGCGCGGATCGCCAAGTCCCAGTGTGGGCCTCAGCGCCAAAGGGATCGAGTCGGGGCACAGTGACTCGCTGGTTTCGGACCGGTCGGGGAAGCCTGTCCGCGACCAATGTCAATTCGAGGGGGTCTTTGGGCCCTATCAGTTTCCGGTAGAGGGACCGTTTACTGGAGGCAGCAATATGCCCCTAAAACGACAGCTGCTTGTCACACGTTGCAGGGGTAAAGAATTTCCATTGGTGAGGGCAGGGCGAGCACCCCTGGCGCCGAGATGACATGCCGGCCTCGGCCGGAGCGGTTCGGTTTCGCCGGCGATGCTTTCAAACGACTGCGACGACAAGAAGGCCAGGCATGACAAGGCATCAGCACCCGAGCCTCAGGTTTTTGGGCGGGACCGGCACCGTGACCGGTTCGAAGTACCTTTTGGATACCGGCGGACAACGGATCTTGGTGGATTGCGGACTGTTTCAGGGTTTCAAGCAATTGCGCGACCGGAACCGCACTCCGCTGCCCGTGCCGGCGGCTTCCATTGACGCCGTCGTCATCACCCACGCCCACCTTGACCACACCGGCTATCTGCCTGCCCTTGTCCGGGACGGTTTTACCGGTCCCATCCATTCGAGCAAGGGCACCGCACAGTTGTGCAGCCTGCTTTTACTTGACAGCGGCCATCTTCTGGAAGAAGAAGCGCGGTTCGCCGCGCACAAGGGGTCGTCCATTCACCATCCACCCCTGCCGCTTTACACGGCGGCGGACGCGGCGCGATCACTCAAGAGCTTTCGAACCCACGAGTTCGATGAACGCTTCGAGGTTGCCGATGGCGTCGATGTCACCCTGATCCCGGCAGGCCATATTCTGGGGGCCTCCCAAGTCCACCTTGGCATTGGCGGCACCGGAATTCATTTCACGGGCGATCTCGGGCGGCCGGACGACCCGCTGATGTATCCGCCGCGTGGCTTGGACTCGGTCGACGTATTGGTGACCGAGTCGACCTACGGGAACCGAAACCACTCTCCGGAGGATCCCGGCGAGGAGTTGGGAAACCTGGTCACCCGGGTCGCCAAACGCGGCGGAGTCGTCCTCATTGCTGCATTCGCCGTGGGTCGCGCCGAGTCGATCCTTTTGTCCCTGTCGCGGTTGCTGGCCAAAGGAAAGATCCCTGCAGTGCCGGTCTTCCTGAACAGCCCCATGGCCATCGACGCCTCCCTGATCTATCAACAACACAGGGAGGAACACCGGCTCAGCGACAAGGATTTTTCGGCGATGTACGGGCTGGCGACGCTGACACGGACGGCGGACGAGTCCAAGTTGCTGAACCTGCGCGGCGGGCCCATGATCATCATTTCCGCCAGCGGGATGCTCTCCGGCGGAAGGATCCTTCATCACCTCTCCGCCTACGGGGAGGACCCGAAGAACGCGATCGTCCTGGCCGGCTACCAGGCGGGCGGAACGCGCGGGGCGGCCCTGGAGGGCGGGCAGCGGACGCTGAAGATCTATGGCGAGTATGTGCAGATCCGGGCCGAGGTCGTCTCAATGGATGGGTTCTCCGCCCACGCGGATTCCAACACGTTAATCGGCTGGATGAAGGAAGCACCCACGGCCCCGCGGATGACCTACATCACCCACGGCGAACCCGAGGCCGCGGACGCGTTGCGACTGCGCATCAAGCACGAACTGGGCTGGCGTGCCCGGGTACCCGAGCACCTGGAAACCGTGAATCTTCGAAACCCGAGTTGAGCTCGTGTGAAGCACCGGAACGGACCCGTCTGAACCAGGCATTCGTGGTTCAGACGGGTCCGCAGGTGTTGGACGTCGGCCGTGGTGGGCACGAAACCCGTTGACGAGCAGGCGGGGATGCCTCGCGAAGCCCCGGCCAGGCACCGTCTATGCGTCATCGTTGACAACGAGAACCGGACAGTGGGCATGCGCTGCACAGGCAGCGGCAACCGACCCGATCCGTAGACCAAGGAAACCGCCCCCGCCGCGTCGGCCCAAGACCAGCATTCGCGCGTTGAGACTTTCCTCGACGAGGATCTTTGCGGGGTTGCCGCGCCTCAGCTCGACACTCATCCTGGTGGGCCGTTCCGGGCCGAACGCCCTGCTGAGCGTGCGCTCGACCAGGCGTCGGGCTTCACTCTCCAGGATGTCTGCCTCCTGGAACCCGCCGCCTGGAATTTCCGCGGCAAGGTAAATGCCCGGCTCCTTCCAACAGCAGATGACGTCGAGGCGAAGCTTCAGCGCTCCCGCGATCCGTGCGGCGGTTTTCAGGATGCGTGCTGAGTGCTCGGATCCGTCTATGCCGGCAATGACGCGACCGGAGGATTCTGTTGTCGGTTCCATCGTTTTCCTAGGGAAGGATCTTGAGTGACGTGTCCCAGTTGAAGTTCTTGTGTTCGGGGTTGACCTGAAGGCCCATGACCAAGAGCATCATGGATTCAAGCTGGCGTGCCCGCTTGAGCGGCCCGACATCGATCGGGCGCAGGCCGGAGTTCGCGGCCACCGCGCTGACCGTGGCCTTGGCCTGTTCGGAGTCGCCGGCAATGAAGACGTCCAAGGGGAACCCGGCCACGGACCCTGCTTCCAGCGGCTTGGCCAGGCAGGTGTTGAAGGCCTTGACAACGTCGGTGGTCGGGCCCGCAAGCAATGCGATCGATTCCGCGGCTGACGTGTCCTCGCGAACCAAAAGCCGGTCGAAGGTGGCCAGGTCCACGGGATTGCTGATGTCAACGACGACCTTGCCAGCGAGGGCACTGCCATAGGCAGATACCGCCTTCCTGCCCTCTTCAAAGGGGACCGCCAGGAACACGAGGTCGCCCTCGATGGAGGTGCCCTCTCTGCCGCCGTGTGCTCCGGCACCGAGGAACTCAACGAGGTCCCGGGTCTTGCCTTCATTGCGGCCCAGGATCAATACGGAATGCCGGCCCTTGATCATGCGGACGGCGAGAGAACGGGCCATATGCCCGTTGCCAATGATGGTGATCTGTTCCATGGTGTTGATGCCTTTCAGGGCTGGGTTGGCTGGTGCGTGATAATGACTTTCAGCGCCTTCGTCTCCGTTGCTCGGGCAAAGGTGTCGTACGCTTCAAGCATCTGGTCGAACGTGAAGGTGTGCGTTGCAAACTTGGCAGCCGGGATCTTGTGCTGTGCCACAAGCTTGAGCAGCATGGGTGTGGTGTTGGTATTGACCAGGCCCATGCTGATACTGATGTTTCGGATCCATAGGTCCTGCAGCGCCAGGTCGACGCTCTTGCCCTGGACGCCGATGTTTGCGATGCGGCCGCCGGGGCGGGCGAGGTCGATGGCCATGGTGAAGGTTTCGGGCAGGCCGACGGCCTCGATGGCCACCTCGACGCCTGCCCCGTCGGTGAGGGCCATGACCTTTTCGCGCCAGTCGACTGCAGAGGAATCGACAATGTCCGTTGCGCCGAATTCCCTGGCTTGCCGGAGCCTGTTTTCATCGCGGTCGATGGCTACGATTGTTCCCGCGCCGCAGAGTCCGGCGGTGGCGATCGCCGCCAGTCCCACCGGGCCGGCTCCGATGACTGCCACGACGTCGCCGGGCTTGACCCCGCCTGACAGAACGCCGATCTCAAAGCCTGTCGGCAGAATGTCGGAGAGCATGACGGCCTCGGTGTCGCTGACTCCGTCGGGTAGTTTGTACAGCGAGTTGTCCGCGTACGGCACCCGAACGAATTCGGCTTGGGTACCGTCTATCAGGTGGCCAAACACCCAGCCGATGCCCGATTGGCCTTCGTCGCCAAGGCAGTGGGAATACAGGCCCGAGCGGCAGTTGGGACAGTGGCCGCATGATTTGATGCAGGAGATCAAGACGCGATCGCCCACCACCAGGTCATGGACGCTCGTGCCCACTTCCACGACGGTTCCGACCCCTTCGTGGCCCAGAATCCGTCCCGGCTGCACGGCTGGGACATCCCCCTTAAGAATGTGAAGGTCGGTGCCACAGATGGTGGTGGTTTCCACCCGCACTATCGCATCACCGGGATTGATGAGTTGTGGATTTGGAACGTCCGACCATGACTTCTCGCCAGGCCCTTTGTAGATCAGGGCTTTCATGCGGGTCCTTCCAACGGTTCGATGACCGAGACGATCAAGGGTCGGGCCTGGAATGCAGCGTCAGTGGCGGCAGTATTCTTTAGGCGGGAAAGCGGCATTGGCCCGGCCAGCACCCATACAACATTCCATAGCCTTCTCCTGGTCGATGATGAAGATGACGAGGATGGCAATGGATGATGATCGGAGCGCCGACCTCGGCGGCACAATGCGTGAGGGTTCTGGGTTGGTCATATTATCGAGCTGCGGAATTCCGTCGAAGATGGATCTTGGTTTGCCTCCGGTCGGACACGTGTGCAGGATTTCCCGCCAGTCAACGCCTGGCCAGATGGAACAACCAGAAAGCCGCATCGAAGGTAGTCCAAGGGTCTCCTGCCTGTTGCCTGCTCTGGTTGTAATCCTTGGATGTCAGTGGTTGATTGCGCTGCGATGATGTCGCAGGTGTTCACGAGGCTACGTTTGAACACTTGAACTCGTTAGAGTCTTAGGTCCTATTGAGTTACCCCTTCCATCGCCCTGTAGGAGCCAAATCCGTCGCGTCATGGAGTGCTCTCACATGGGTAGATGGGGCGAGCCGCGCAATGATGACAGAGTTCTCAAGCGCTGGGCCTTAGCCCAGTCGATCCGTTGATATGCGTACGTATGCGCGCCAACGAATGCAGCGCCGCTTGGACGGGGTCCGGCTTTCAGAGCCAGCCCGCTCATATATCAGGTGGATAGTGTTGCGAACCGTTGGCGCGGTTCTTTTTGGGTTGGTTCTGGTGTTCCACGATGGTGCTGTTCGTGTTCAGTTGAACTTTCTGGATGGTTTCGCCAGCTTGCAAATCGAGGGCTGCCGCAGGGCGGTGCCGGAGACGGAACCGCATTACTACGGCCGAGGACGGCGTGCATTTGGCCGGGAGGACCACGCAAGATAACCGCCAATAGCAGCCAGCGCGCCGATTCCACCCGCAAGCAGATTGCCTTGCCACGAACGTAAACGTTCACTGTCGGCGGTTGTTAGATCTCCAATTCCGCGAATGAATGCTGCGAGAATGATGCTGGCCACGAGGCGATTCCCGATGCGTTCCGCCCGGTCTGCCAGCGGTAGGAGGTCATCGGAACGGAGACGGACTTCGGGTCCGTCCTCGAGGTTGCGGAGCGCACGCCCCAACAGCTCGGGTAGATCGGATCCAAGGTCTGCAGCATCCAGTCCCACCTGTTTGAGCAATCCAGGGAGCCTGCGGGGGTCGAGCCGTTCAATGGCCAGCCTGCTGGCGTACGGCTTGAGCACCGCAGCAACGTTGAATTCGGGATTGAGGCGACCACCCATGCCTTCGGTCATTAGGATCATCTTTGCCAGCATGGCCATTTCACTTGGCAGTTGAAGATGGTGGGTGCGCAGGATGGCCAGTAGTTCGCTGATAAGGGACGTTAGCTGGGTTTCACCAAGGATCCGGCCTTGGTATTGCTCAATGAAGTGTGCGATGTCCCGCTGAAGTAGTTCCCGGTTTGTGGTGGTCCTGTGGACAGAAATTTTCATGAGGGCTCGGGCAATTCGGTCTGGGTCGTTCCTGCTGAAGGCGAATAGGAGCTTGGCGAGTTGGTCTCGGAGATGTTCGTTCACCTCGCCGACCATTCCAAAATCGATCAAGCCGATGCACCCTGAGGATTCAACAAATAGGTTTCCGGGGTGGGGGTCCGCATGGAAGAACCCATCATCAAAGATCATTTTGGCAAACGCTCGCGTGACTCGGTGAGCCAGCTCGTCCCTGGCCGCCAGAGGCATGGCGCGGACCTCGGCATCATCGATCTTGAGCCCGTAGATTCGTTCGATGGTCAAAACGCGGGAAGTCGTCGTTTCCCAGTAGATTTTCGGAATATGGATGCTTGTGTCGTCGGCAAAATTGCTCGCAAACCTTTCCGCATTTCTGCCTTCGTTGAGGTAGTTCAATTCGGCCCGCAGCGTTGTTGCAAAGGCAGCCGCTATTGCCTCGATGTTGTAGTCGGCAACCGCCGGCCAATTGCGGCTCGCCTGATGGGCCAGGTTCTGCAGGATCTCCAGATCCTCTTGAACCTGTGCGACAACACCGGGCCTGCGAACCTTGATGATGACAGCAGTGCCGTCGTGCAGCGTCGCCGCGTGGGCTTGGCCGATGGACGCGCTGGCCATGGGGACATCACTGAAATCGGCAAAAATTTCCTCGGGTGTTGCACCCAACTCCTGTTCGATCAAGGAACGGATGATCTCTGTAGATATGGGCGGCGCACCGTCTTGTAGCCTGGAAAGCGCGGTCAGGTAGTCCTGTGGAAGAACGTCCGGCCGCGTCGAAAGCACCTGCCCAAGCTTGATAAAGGTGGGACCCAGCTCCTCCAGCGCCAGAGCCAGTCGATCCGGATTTCCGAGCTGGCCGGACGAACGGGGCATGGAGCCCATCTGCAGCCGTTCGAGACCCAGAATGGCCGTCAACGAACCGAAACCATGCCGGGCAAGAATTTCCGCGACCTCGGCGTAACGTTCAAAGTGCGTAGTCAAGCGTCTCTCCAAAGCTTACGTGGCATGGCCCGGCCAGGGGGACCCGAGGCGGGAACACCAGTCCAGACCACTAACATGATCGACAGCGTAGCCCCGGAACGGCTCTGGGCATAGGGAAGTCAATGAAACTACTGAACCACTTGATGCGTACATTCGGCGGCTAAATCCGACCCCCCGGGCTTGTACGGCTCTAGACATCTCTTGGTGCCTGCACCAGCATGGAAAGTCGATGGGTGACGGTGAAAGGGAAGTCGAATGAATGACGGCGTAGCTCCGGGTCCACGACCGATCCCGGTCCCTGTTGCGGACGGTTCCGGGGACACATCAAGCAAACATGCGTTGCACATGCCTACTGGCTGGAGAGCGTCGCTACCCGTGTCTGCGATGGCGAGAGCATGATCCGCTGCCAAGGCCCGGGCTCAGCATGAGCGCGCAGGAACTGGAGGTTGATGGTGCAACGGTCCGGCTTACCAATCCCGGGAAAGTTCTGTATCCGGAATCCGGCACCACCAAGCTGGACGTGGCCATGTACTACCTGCAGGTTGCCCCAGTTTTGCTTCCGTGGGCTAAGAACCGGCCCGCAACCCGCAAGCGATGGGTGGACGGCGTGGGGACGGAAGCATGCCCCGGCAAGAGCTTCTTCCAGAAGAATCTTGATGCAGCCACCCCGGAGTGGGTGCAGCGCCAGAGAGTGCATCACATGGACCACGACAATATCTATCCTCTTGTCAACGACGCACGGACGTTGGTGTGGTTGGCGCAGACAGCGACCCTCGAGATCCACGTTCCACAATGGAAGCTTGCCTCCGACGGCGTTCCCCAAAACCCGGACCGGCTGGTTGGCCGAGCCCGAACAAAACAAGGTGAGAAACAAAGTTTGGTTTCCTGGTTCTTGCCCCACACGATTAAACTGAAGTTGCTATGTCATCGTGCTTCCGTTCACCCCTGACACATAGGGGATCCCCAAATGATCTTGGCTGGCTGATAGCTTGGGCTCATGGATCGCGACTCGTGCACTTTTCGTACTTCGACTGGCAGCTTTTACGAGCTGACCATTACTGACGCTGGTATGACCCTTCGTAGGCACCCTACTGTGGCTATTCGCGCTGAAGACTTCAGGCCAGAGGAAGTGCCTTTCTTGCGCCGTGATCATGAGGCGATCACCGTGCTGCAGATCGTGCGCCTAGCAGTCGGGCACCCAGCAGTCTTCGCGCTTGATTTGAGGCGCGATGGAGTTTCGACCATCAGGAACACGAGCCCGGTTCTCGCGATCTCCCACGCTTAGACGTAGTTGATTAGCATCGCCCACCGCATTTTTCAGCAGATCATAAGCTCTGAGTGGCCCGAGGTCACTAGCATTTTTCAAGTACCGCACGAAGTCACTCTCGGCGGAATCCCACTCAGTTTGGGTGACGCGGCTGATGAAGGCCTCGCTGACGCCTAGATGACCCTCGATCGTCATGGAAATCTTGGACAAGGTGCGATGATCGATGCTTTTCTCCTCGGTGACCAGCACAAGTGTCAGTGATTCGCCTGGATCTGGTTCCTCTGCCTCTCCTTCAAGCCATTGAGACTACCGGCCGGTGACATAGGCGCCCGGAGGTCAGGGCCGGCAATGACTTGCTGAATGGCATCGAGTACTCGGATGGTGTTCATGGCGCCAGCTTGCGTCAGGGAGCCACCTCATTGGAGTGGCAGTCGCCCTTTATATGCTTTTGAATTCTTTGAATTTTAGTCCGACTAGGCTTTTTTGGCGCTCTCTGCGCCCGCATTGGTTTCCGCTTCGAAACGCGAAGCAGCTTCATTGGTGTCGACTCAGAATAGTGCTCCTCCAAGTGCTCAAGCACATCGTCGACCCGGCCTGGGCCCCGGAGCACACTCCGGAAGGTCTCGATGCTGGAGCCCCTGCCGCGCTCGTGGTCGGCCATGATGCTGCTGGAAATATCTGGTAGCCGGGCAAGGTCCTTCTGGCTGAGGCATCCCAACAATCGGATTTCACGAATGAGCCGGCCGGCGCGTTCCTCTAGATCCCATATGGCGTTCATAACCCTTAGATTATTGCCTGTTAAGTCTGTTTATGGACCTAACCACTGAACGTTTGAGGGTTACTACCAAAGCTGGCCATCTGGATTGCATTTCGATTCTACCGGCATGGTCGACTATTCATGAGTAGCCAATTCGGCTCCCGTCTATTTGGGTTCTTGCCTTCTACTGCTTGCCGCGGGGATGAATGCCGTTTGATCGGCGGTCGGCCACCCGGCCCAGGATAGCCAGGAGTTTCTGAGGCTCTCCCTCACCAGCTCGTAGCAGGTGTGGGCCTCACGACCAGGACGGGGCAGGCGGCGTGGCGCACGCATTGCTCGCTCACGGAGCCCAGCAGCATTCCCGTGAATCCTCCGTGCCCGCGGGTTCCAACCACCAGCATGCGGGCATCGTGTGAGATGGCAATGAGGCTCTTGGCGGGAGGTGCGTGGACGGGCTCGTAGGCCACCTGGACCTTGTCGAACTTTTCGACGGTGCCCTTGAGGGTGAGAATCATTTCCTCGCGCACCGCGGTGGTGTACTCGTCAAACGAGGACACGTAGCCGTATTCCCATTCGGCCGGCTTTGGTGCAGTCAGGATCGACCAGGACCGGACCACGACGACGGGTGCGGAGAGTTCCGCTGCGAGCTCCATGGCCATGGTGAATGCATGGCTTGCGCCCTTGGATCCGTCATGGCCGACAACGATGCTGTTGCTCGATGCCGGTTCCGGCAGCGGATTTGTACTATTAAACGTGTTTTCGTTGTTCATTGCGTTTCTCCTTGGTGGTTGTGCCGGGTCGTTGTTCGGGAGCTCCGGGCAAACGGGACGGAGCTATCGCCCCAGGTACTCCTTGTGTTGCCGGTGGGCTTCGGCGATCTGCTCCCGGATTTTGTCCACGTCCTTGGCCTTGTTGCGGTATTTCGGGTCCATTTCCAGGATCTGCGCCTCTTCCCGGGTCAGCAGCGTGTAGATCCGCTCGCGTTCGGCCGCATCGGCCGTGTAGTCCAGGTCCAGGTAGTCAATCGCATGCCGGCGGGCGTTGTTGATGGCATTCTGGGCCTTGCCCGCCTTGCTCAGTAGCGAGGCCACCACCGTCACCAGCAGGATCCCGATGATGACGCTGAGCGAGAGCGCCGTGGAGATTTCCACGACCGGGACGGGCTCGCCGCCGTTGATGAACGGCAGGTTGTTTTCGTGGAGGGCGTGGAGCACCAGCTTGACGCCGATGAAGGCCAGGATCGCCGCCAGTCCGTAGGAAAGGTAGATGAGCCGGTCCAGCAGCCCGTCGATGAGGAAATAGAGCTGGCGCAGTCCCATCAGGGAGAAGGCCGTGGCGGTGAAGACGATGTAGACGTTCTGGGTCAGCCCGAAGATCGCGGGGATGGAGTCCAGCGCGAACAGGATGTCGGTGCCGCCGATCGCCAGCATCACCAGCAGCATGGGCGTGAGCGCCTTCTTGCCCTCGTGCATGGTGAACAGCTTGTCGCCGTCGTAATGGTCGGTGGTGTGGAAGTACTTCTTGGCCAGGCGGACCATGACGTTGTCCGTTTGTTCCTGGTTGTGGGCCCCGGGCTTGAGCAGGTTGCCCGCGGTGATGAGCAGGATCAGCCCGAAGATGTAGAACACCCAGGCGAAGGAGTTGATCAGTGCCGCGCCCAGGAAGATGAATCCGGTCCGGGCGATCAGCGAAAAGACGATGCCGAAGAGCAGCACCTTTTGCTGGTCCTCGCGGGGGACCCGGAAGCTGGCGATGATGATCAGGAAGACAAAGAGGTTGTCCACGGAGAGCGCTTTTTCCGTGATGTATCCGGCGAAGTACTCCGAGCCCATCGTTGGTCCTCCGAAGACCCAGACCAAGATGCCGAAGAGGATAGCGAGGCCCACGTAGATGGAAGACCAGATGGCGGCCTCCCGCAGGGTGGGGACGTGTGCCTTGCGGATGTGGAAGAAGTAGTCGAAGGCCAGCAAAGCGACGATGGCGACGATGGTGATGCCCCAGATGAGCGGCGATACGGTCATGTGTCCCTGCTTTCATCGGGCGATGGGAACGAATCCCGCCGGATATGTGGAGTTGCCGTTGAGCGGAGGAAGCGGTTTATCTGCCGGATGCGTTCTTCCCGGCCGGGGGATTTGTCCGGCACCTTGCTCGGGTTGGCATCACCCCAAATGGCCGGTAAATGGATCTGCTGTCATCAACCCAACCTCATGGTGTTGGTACATACTAGACCCTTCGTCCGTGCGAGGTCTTCGTCTTATTCAGTCGGGCACTCCCCGGAACGGCTCGGTGGGTCGTTGCCCGTCCATGGTTGCCGCCACGGATCCGTTGCCCGCCGGCACCGGTCAATGAGGCGAGACGATCGGGCGATCCGCGCGAGCCAAGGGCCGCCTGCGTGACGACAGCCGGATAAGGAGTCTGCGGAGGAGTCCCCCGTCACACCGGTTGTCCATTACCACGAGGGCTATGGAGAACGTGGTTCTTGTTGGGGTAGATGGTTCGCCCGAAAGCCGGGGCGCAGCCAGCTGGGCCTTGCATGAAGCCACTGCCCGGCAGTGGCTGATTTTGTTTGCCCATGCCTTTCCGAAACCCACGATTGCGGACCCCGCGGTTGACGCGGCCTATGTGCGGGCCTCGCATCGCACGGCTCAACTGATCTTTGAAGAACTGGAAGCCGAAGCGAAAGCGCGAGACATACAAGTCCGAAGCATTGCGATTCCGGGACGCGCCGACGAAGTCTTGGCGAAACTTTCCAACGACGCGGGTCTGAACGTCGTGGGACGAAGGTCCCATTCGGGTTTCAGCGCCCGGTTGAGCAGTGTTTCCTCGGCACTGGCGGCACATGACCATAGCGAGACGGACGATGGATCCGGCGGCCACGATCACGCGAACCGGTCCGGCTGCCACTTCCATCTAAGTCGTCCGTCCGGAGTCCTCTGTGCAACGGCTACCCGTCCGCTTGGGGAACTGCTCAACGTGCATTGGGAACTGGACAGGACCTTCGCCACCTTCCTGCCGCCCGAGCAGGACCTGTTGAAGAAAACCCGCAGCGGGGCCAAGATCGCCAAGATCCACGACAAACCGGCCACCCCGCACCGGCGGGCCATCACCGATCCCGCGGCGGGCAAGATGCCGGCCAGCCGCATGAGTGCGCCCTTCAAGAAGAACAGGGCCATGACAATCTCTCGCCAGATCCTGGCCCTGACCGGTCAACTCAGAACCCTGGCCAAGGCCAAGGGCGGCACCGCCCATGACCGCCATTCGGAGGTACTGTCATGAAACAGGTACTTCCCGGAGGTTTTCTTCTGGGCCAACGCGGCACTGATGGTGCGACTGGCTATTCGGCAAACCTATACAGGCGGAACATCTTGCGCCCTGCCTTGTCACGGGCGGGCGGGTTCAGGCTGATTTGGACCCGTTCCTTTCCGCCACTGGTCGGATCGGCTTCCACCTTGACGCCCTCGGCCTCGGGGGTGCCGACGTGCGCGCCCTTGACGACGTAGGTGCGATCTTGGGTGAGCTTGCCGCCGTTCGTGTATCCAAAGCGGTAGATCGTGGGCGCCTGGCCCGGCTGGCCGCCAAAGACGTAGAGGAATTTTTTGTTGGTTCCGACGCCCTTGATGTCAAATCCCTGGAAGGAGTTGTGCGGGCGTGCGGGTTCCTTGAACCGGGACACCATTAGTCCCTTGGCGTTCGACATCGACAGTTTTTGTCCGGGTGCCTTCTTCATGAGCGCCGTCAGCGCCGCCGTCCTGTAGATTCCGTAGTAGCTGATCGATCCCGTTGCGCCAACCTGCACGCGGAGCGCCAACCTATCGCTCTTTCGGCACTGGCGACGTTGCTGCGGACACCGGCGCCCGTCTTCCCTGGGGCGACCGCTGCCAAGTTCGTGAGTGTGCCGACCCTGCGGTAGCTTGCCGCCTTCGAGCCGGCGGGCGCCTTGATGTATTCGACAAGGGAGACCTCACTGGCGAAGTTGTACCTCGTCGCGGTCGATGCCTTGCTCCCCACCCAAGCATAGGTGCGGCCACTGGCCGTATACACCTCGAGCGATTCTCCGTGGCCGTAGCCGGGCAGGATGACGCTGTCCTTCTGCGTGCACGTTCCGGTGGCGGTGCGTGAACACCTGGACAGGCGGGTGCCCGTGCCGACATGCTGCGTGAAATAGACGTCCGTGCCCGCACCGTTGTCGAATGCCTGGATCTCCTGGTCCTGCACGGGCGGATCGAACTGGAAAACTCGGGCGGGGACCAGAGCCCGCTTTGCAACGGCTGTCTTGGCGCTGGCAGGCTCGCTCGCCACCACGAGCAGAAGCGCCAGGACCGCGGCAGTGAACCTAGAGTTCCTTCTCTTCATCAGATTTTCTCCCCAAGAAGAAACACTGAACCGGTGACGGGCCCCGCGCTGCTGGAACCCAAGTTGAACCAGCCTACCCGCCCAAGCAGCACATGAAATCGGTTGTTCAAAACAGGATTCGTCATGGTTGCCCAATGATCGGGGGTTGGCCCAGGATCTTCCGGCAGATGCCGGACGTCGGAGGCAGGGATTGCTGCGTCGAGAGAGGTGGCCGCGTCCTTCGGCTCGCCCCGGGGCAGGGCGCGGCATCGGGGCGAGCCGGGCCGTCGGATCCCAGAGCCGGCGGCCCGCTTTGCCGTCCGCCTGGATGCGAGGCCCGGAGCGGGTCAGGACCCGTAGATGACGAGCAGGTTGGAGAAGTCGACGGCGTCGATCGGGACATCGTGGTCGCCTGTATCGCGGAGGGCGGTGACCCCACGACGATGACGGCGGGTGAGATGGCCCAAGGCAAGCCCGTGACCGTCGGTGTCGATGACGATGTCAGCGAAGCCCTGGCAACCATGAAGGAGCACAAGGTCCGCAGGCTGCCGGTGATCGACGGCCACGACCTCGTCGGCATGCTCACCCAGGCCGACGCGGCACGCAGCCTTTCCGAGAGCAGCGTCGGCGACCTGGTCGAGCACATCTCGGAGCCGGGCACCTAGTCATCCACATCCGCCCAGGCAGAAGGAGAACAATCATGGAAACGCCTGACACCGGAATGCTGATCCGGCTCAGCGACACCGACGAAACGGTTGCCAACGCAGCGGAGGACATCCGCGACCGGGACGTCAAGGATAAGGACGGCGCCGACCTCGGCAAGGTCAGCGACCTGCTCGTCGATGAAACCGAGCACAAGGTCCGGTTCATCGAGGTCGCGTCGGGGGGATTCTTGGGCATCGGCCGGGAGAAGACGTTCATCCCGGTCGACGCCATCACCGCCATCACCAGCGGCGAAGTGCTGATTGTCCAGACCTGCAGCCACATCACCGGCGCACCGCTTTACGACCCCAGCTTGGTCCGGGAACGCGACACGTACGGCAGCATCCTGGAGTACTACGGATATGTGCCTTACTGGGCGCCCGGCTACCGGTACCCGGATTTCCCGAACTACCGCCACTAGGGTTGTAATCGGCCAAAGCGCGCTCGGCATTAGCGTCGTGAGAGGTGAAAACCGCGATCACGGGGGATTGGGGAACATGCCATTTCTCGGACTCGTTTGCGCGGACCGTTGGGGGCGAAGAGTCTTTCCGAATTGGTGGCAACTTCCGCACAACAGTAGGTGCCGATCTTGTTGTGCATGGTGGACCTCATTGAATCGCTCGCAAAGGTGGGGCCAAAGCGCCGCCATAGGACGCTGAGAAATGACCGCTATAGACGGTAACCTTTTCGTCAAAAACCCTAAGGTTGAGCTCCACGATTCAACCTACGGGAAGCGCTCTGAAGAATTAAGTCAATATGGACCAACATACGATGACAATGTCGGACGTGAGGGGAGATCAAGATCGTTGGAATCATGCGCCAAGAGCTTTGGTTCAGTGGACCAAGTAGGTTGACAATCTACAGTCCTTGTGACTTGAACGTCTAGTTGCGACTTTTGCAGAGCAAAATTTCAAGATAGTTGTCAGATTTCAGGATAGTTGGCAACAGCTCCCCTCGGACCTGGCGTCATCGCCTTGGCGAATACTCCCGGAAGATAACCCTTCCGGGAGTTTTGCTTTGTCCGAGAATTGTGTTAATGGTTTTGATCGGCGTTGAACGGTCCACGTGGTGGATGCCGGGCTGAGAGGGCTTCGTACCGGCATAACGTTGTTAGCCCACAACGCGTCTGGGAAAGTCGACTGCTGCTGCCAGTCAAGGATTAGCGAATGACCCAAACCGTCTTCAACTGAGACTGTCATAACTCGCGCGCAAGGACTGTAATTAGTTAGGAGCGGTTCCCTTGGGCCGGGAAACGAGGCTCCCCGTCGGGTGTTGCCGTAGGAGTGAGTTTGAAGAAGGGTAATAGGAGTGACCCTTATCGTGGGGTGGCAAATGCAACTGATTCGACCTTGCTCATTTACAGGGAGGGCAAGGAACATCTTTCTGTGCCGGTTGGGCTCCACTGCAGCAGTCTGGACCTAACGGGAGCCAAGCAATCTCGCTACCCGTACAACTACCCCCAACGTCCTGCCTACGAAGGCAGCTATTGGTTTGCCACTACCGGCCGGAGTGTTTGGCACGAGTCACTGACCGAACGTTATGTCCTGATGCAGTTGGACCGTGCAGGGACAGTTGAGGCTATCGGGTCCCAGCCGTTCTGCCTCCTTTTCAGTGACGGCACTCGCCACTACCCGGCCTTCTCCTTCACCTTGCCCGTGGCTTCCTTGGCCTTGTTGCTGATCTTGTCTCCGGCGCCCATGGGAATACTCCTTTGATTCGTTGTGCGGTTGTGGTTGCCGGCCCCGACCGCCGTGCCGATCAGGCACGGCGTGGCAGCCGGGGCCGGCGGGTCGGCAACGGCGTTGCCGACGACTGGGATGGCAGGAGGCTGCAGCGCATGCGGGTCCCCGCCAAGAGGTTCATGCCCGCTAGGGGCCCAGGTGGTCCGTGCGGCCCGTTGGCCTCCCGGGAGCATCTTTGGGAGGCACGCCGGTGTCTTGCCCGGGTCCGGGATGCAGGCGCGGAAGATGACAGGCGCGATCGGGCCCTCGCCTAGATCCTGTCTCCGGTGGTCCAGGGCCCGGCATCCGGCCGCTGGACGTCTTCCGAGAGGTTTGCCGCGGCGTCGTCGGCTTGGTCCTTCAGGTGGCGTGCCTCGCTCGCCGTGTCGTCCTTGAGGGTTGCGGCGGATTCCTGGACGGAGGACTTGACGGCCTCCGTAGCCTCGGCCACGGGTTCCTTCATGTCTTCGGCGATGTGCTGGGCGGCGTCGGCCAGTTCGCTGGTCACCGGTTCGGCCTTGTCCTTGAGGTTTTTGACCAGTTCCTGCTCCGTGTCGCTGGAGGGGAACAACGAGGAGGCCAACAGCCCGGCGCCGAAGGCGATGAGGCCAGCGGCCAGCGGGTTGCCGCGCGTCTGGGCGGCGACACGCGCCGGGGCCTCACGGACGGTGTCTCCCACCTCGCCGAGAGCCTCATGGGTGTGGTCACTTGCCGATTCAGTCGTTCCCATGACCGCATCCTTCGCCCGGCGCACGGAGTTCTTGATTTTTTCGTTCTGCCGGTGGGCAATGCTTGAGGGGCTGACCTTGTCAACGATGGCATCGACGTCCCCGCGCAGTTCGACGCGGGTCTGTTCGATGTCCATCCTGATTTCCTCCGGGTCCTTGTTCATGGGGTTTCCTCCTGGGGGTTGAATGTCGGTGGAATTTCCTTGAGGGTGGCGCTTGTTTGGGGCAACCCCTTGACCGTCTTGAGTTGCTTCTTGGCGACCGCGGCCAGGACTGCTGCAATGATGGCCCACATGACCCCGATGACGAGCGCGGCCCAGCCGTACCCCACCCATGCCGAGATGCCGAGCATGGCGGCAACCGAGAGGAACAGCAGGACAAAGTGGGCGGCGATGCCGGCCCCGCCGTAGAGGCCGGCGCCCTTGCCTGCCGACCGGGCCGTTTCCTTGAGTTCGGCCTTGGCGAGCTCGACTTCCTGGCGCACCAAGACCGAGACGTTCTGGCTCAGGTCGCTAAAGAGGTCCCCGAGCGAGGGGCTGGGTGTCTCGCCGTGGCCCTCGCCCTGGGGCGGGGAGCTCGAACGGTGGGCACCGGAGGAGGTGTATTGGTCGCTCATGATCCCAGGTACCCCTGGTCCGTGCGACTGCCGGCAGGCGGCGGGTAGGCGATGCGCGGGTCGGTGCCGCTGCCGCCTGGGGCCCCTGATCCGAGGGTGTCGTCATACGTCGGCGGCATCGGGGTGGTCTCGCGGGCGATTCCCGCAGGCGAGGGCACCGCCGCGCGAGGGGGGGTCGGCTTCGCCGCGTCTTCGGGCTTCCCTCCGGCGTTGCGGGTGATGCGTCCGGCCAGCAGGCCGGCACCCAGCGCCAGCCCGAGGAACGCACCCGGACGCTTCCGGGCGAAACCCTTGACCTCCTGGATCAGGTCGCCGGGATCGCGGGCCTCCAGCCAATCGGCGATCTTTCCGCTGTGGTGCGCGGCCTGGTCGACCAGCGATGAGGCACTCCCGTGGGAGGGCGAGGCGTTGAGCATTCCGCGCAGTTCCTGGCTGATGTCACGCAAATTCGCTGCGATCTTTTCCTGCTGGATCGCCGCCTGGGCGCGCACATCGGTGCTTAGCTCCTCGAACAGGTGCGAGGCCTCCTCCTTCACGTCCTCAACGATGTGCTCTGCTTCCCGCCGGGCCGTATCACCCACATGCCTGGCCGCGTCCTGGCCTTCATGGGCAAGGTCGCGTGCTTCATCGGCGATGTCCCCGGCTTTTGTCGCCCCGGGGGATTCCGGCGACACCAGCGGGGAATCCGTCCTGGGGGAGAGCGGTGCGGAGGCAACGGGGTCGGTGGTGTGTGGGGGGACATTCGATGCAGGAAGTTCGAATTCAGGGGCACGGGGCACCCGTCCGGCGTCTTCGACGAAGGGATCCGGCGTGTTGAAATCATTGGTACTCATGGTGTTCCTCCAAATAATCCAAGTGGGGATGAATCGTTGTGGTGGGAAGCCCGAACATCTACGTGCGCCGGTGGGGCGATCGGGCGTCATGGCATCGCGGGTCTTCTCTTCGCCGGGCCTTGGTCCCAGTGTGCGTGGGACCAAGGCTTTGGCAATCCGTTTTGTCTAAGAGGGCTGGAGGCCCCCTTCCGAGGATCAGGTGAATTTTTTGGAAGCCGATTGCGGCTGCGGCAGCGTGGCGCCTAGTGGCCGGTCACGTCCTTGGCCGCGTCCTTGAGGTGCTCGCCGGCCTGCTTGGCCTTCGCCTCGGCCTGGTCCTTGAGCCCCTCGGCCTGCAGGCTCTCGTTGTCGGTGGCGTCCCCGGCCTTCTCCTTCACCTTGCCCGTGGCTTCCTTGGCCTTGTTGCCGATCTTGTCTCCGGCGCCCATGGGAAAACTCCTTTGATTCGTTGTGCGGTTGTGGTTGCCGTGCCCGACCGCCGTGCCGATCAGGCACGGCGCGGGAGCCGGGGCCGGCGGGTCGGCAACGGCGTTGCCGACGTCTGGGGCAGCAGGCTGCCATGCATGAGGTTCCTTGCCAAGAGGTTCATGCTCACGTGTACTACGGGTCCAACGTGTTGGTGCCGCCGGATCGCATGGTTTCCGCTCGCTCGGAATTGTCTTTGGGAGGCTCTTCGGGTGTCTGGCCGCGTGGTGTCCCGCCAACCTCGGCATCCACATCTTCCGCCTCAAGGCGCTCTCCGGACCGTGTATCGCTCTCGGGACCGGGCTTGGGGGTACCGGGCTCCGGGCTCACATGCTTCCGCAGGAGCGGACGCACGGGGGCAAGATCGTCGCGAACCGCACGTTGCCCCTGGGCTAGGGGGGACGTTGCCGCCAGCACGTCAGGAACTTCATTCACCCGCGGGGGAGCCGGATCTGCCGCGGCCTGCGGACTGCCCGCTCCAAGCCGGGAATAATAGTAATAGAGGCGGTCCTCGTCCTCTGCTCCTAGGTCTCCGGCGGGGTCGATGTTCGGTGCGTCCTTCACAACACTTTTGGGAAACTTCACGTAGAGCTGCCCGTCCGATATTTCCGCTCCGTTGAGGGGCACGAAGTTCTCGGAGGCACCAAGGAATCCGGTATGCACGGTGATGAAGTCGGGGATTCCGGTTCCGTCATCCAGATAGATGTGGCCGAGGGTTCCGATCTTCTCGCCGTCGGACCCGAAGACCTTGGTCTTGGCATCGAGAAGTTTCTGGAGCTCTTCATGGCTCAGCATGCTGGTGCCCTTTCGAGAAAATTCCTGGGCTTGCCGATTCCTTGGATGGCGTTGGCGCATCGGCAAGGCGGTGACTTACCCGTCCATCAGACCATCGGGTCCCGCACCGATCAAGGGAACCCGGTGCTTTGGCCGGAATCCCTCGCACCGTTGATCCCCGGTCATAGCGATTTTCCCAACACGTCGTGTCCCTGAAAATTCGATCGAAAGCGGCCAACTGTTCGTACGGATCCACCCGTCCACCGAGCCGGGCAGGGTGCCCGGGACCACGCACCGTCGCGGGCGAAAGGTTCCGGCCTACATCTGGCCAACGGTCCCGAAGGCCCCCGGTTGTGACGATGCCGTGGCTGGGAGTGCCTTGGGGTCGACGAGGGCCCTGCGGCGTCAGGTGGTCGCGCGCCGGGGCAGACACGGCCGCGCGACGTTCGGCAACCCAAGCCGAGGGGATCGCCCGCACGATGTCAGGTGGATCGATCCCGCCACCGAACGGAGGACCACGCATTCCGAAACACGAAACCGCAGATCAAGGACGAAGAACCCTACGAGACGATGAGGGACGAGGGGAACTCGAAGCAAAAATCGGCCCGCATCGCCAATGCAGCTGCCCGTGTCGACCGCAAGGCCGTGGGAAAACGAGGCGGCGAATCCGGTGATTATGAGGACTGTACCGTGCCTGAGCTGAAGGCGTGGGTGAAGGAAATCGGCCTGACCAGTTACTCCAAACAGCGCAAGGCGAACTGGTTCAATCCCTATGAAATTCATAGCGGGTACCCATGCCGCTAGGAGGTTCGGATGCCTACGAACAACCCCGAGTTTGAACCGGGGCACGACGACGAAACCGCGAACGAACCCTTCGACGGACGGGATAGCCAGCCCGTGACCGAGGGCTCTTCCGACGACCCCCGCACCCTGGATGCCGTGGACCCGCTTCGAGCAGATCCGCCCCACTGAAACGTTGGCCACCCGGGTTGGTGAACCCCTGAGCGTCAGTCAGTTGCCGCCCACCACTACCAGGAATGCTCCGATGGTGAACCACCCATTGAAAAAGCGGGGCTGTATGGTCGCCGCTCCCAAGAATGCCGCGGCGTAGGTCGGCAAGGTGAAATCGGTCCAAGGGTGGGAGGAGCACTTCCGGATCGGGATGCCAGCATGAATATCGCGAATAAGCCCAGCAGTGCTGCCAGGCTCGAGCGGGACGAAGAAACGGAACGAGATGCCGCACGCTGTTTCTCGCTGCCAGCTCGGAAACATTTCTCGAAGCCACCGGCCTCCTCCTAATGTGCAAGCGCGGCTTCGTCGGGTCCATCACACCGCCCCGCATCCGCGGCACTTCACAATTCCTCAAGACCTCCATTCTTCAGCGTCTTGATGCGATTTTCGCACTGGGCACGGTGCCGGGCGTCAGGGGAGGCGACTTGGTTTCTCGGGGGCGTTGGGGGGGGGAACGCCGCCACCCGATGCCCCTCCGCGTCGAACAACAAGGCCGTCAACTCCGGATCCAGCGGATCGGCCCTCAGGTAGAGCCGGGTGCCTCCGGGGTAATCCTTCACCCCGACCACCTTCATCGCATCAACGACCCAGACACCGTGACGCTGGATTCCGTACTCCTCACTCCACGAACTGGTCCTGCAGGCGCGGCCCACGTCGTGGTGCCACCGACAGGGCGGGCTTCGAGGCGGGAATGAAGGTGCAATGGTATCGGCACCAACAGCGCCGCGGATCCTTGCCGCGCACCTTCGGGCATGCTTGACTTTGGGATGAGCGGAAAGACGTCCACGGAAGACCACCGATTGTTGGGGTGTTGTATGTCCAGGCGAAACGAAGCCACCGGCAAAAGCGGAACGACCGCCGATACCGCCGCGAAGGCGACCTCAGCGCCGGCACCCGATGACAAACGGAAACCAGACTCGCCGAGTCAGTTGCACGGCGAGTCGTGGAAGTACATCTTCAGGCGGTCCCTCCGGGAATTCTCCCGCGAGAAATGCACCGACCTGGCCGCTGCGTTGACCTACTTCTCGATGCTTTCACTGTTCCCTGCCCTCTTGGCGCTGGTTTCGCTGCTCGGTCTCGTGGGACAGGCTCAGTCCACGACGCAAACAATGATGCAGGTGATTGAGGGCATAGCGAGCCCGGAGGTGGCGGACACGATGCGCCAGCCCATCGGGCAGTTGACCAACGCTCCCTCGGCGGGATTCGCGTTTGTTGCCGGTCTGCTGGGTGCTCTCTGGAGCGCCTCGGGCTATGTCGGGGCATTCGGGCGCGCAGTCAACCAGATCTACGATGTGCAGGAGGGGCGCCCCTTCTACAAGCTGAAGCCGTTGATGCTGCTTGTCACCTTGGTCCTGCTGCTCATGGTCGTCGTCATGGCCGTCATGCTTGTGGTCTCGGGGCCACTGGCTCAAACCATCGGCGACGTCGTCGGCCTGGGTGAAACGGCGGTCACGGTCTGGAACATTGCCAAATGGCCGGTGCTGGTTGTTTTCGCCGTCGTACTTATTGCCGTGCTCTACTACGGAACACCGAACGTCAAGCAGCCCAAGTTCCGCTGGCTGAGTCCGGGCTCCGTCATTGCCTTGGTCATCATGGCGATCGCCACCCTGGGATTCTTCTTCTACGTCTCGAATTTCGGCAACTACAACAAGACCTACGGTGCCATCGGCGGGGTCATCGTGTTGCTGCTGTGGCTCTGGATTGCGAACCTGTCACTGCTTTTCGGTGCGGTCTTCGATGCCGAAGTGGAACGCGGGCGCGAACTGCAAGGCGGCATCAAGGCCGAGGAATCATTGCAGTTGCCACCTCGGGACACCAAGGCCAGCGACAAGCTGCAGAAGCAGGCGGACAAAGACATTCGAGACGGCAGGGACCTGCGCCTCGAGGCGGAAGCCAGCGACCCGGGCCGAGATGACACCGACACCACTTAAGGGAGCATCGGCGGCAGCACGGAGGACCTGCCCGTCTCACCGGCGCAGGCCTGCGCGCCAAGTCCAGGAGATGGCGGCCAGGGATTGTCGTGGCGAAGGGCCGGTCCCCGCTGCCTGTATCCGAGTCACGCGGGGGATCGGCCTTCGCGACCGGCTCCGCACCACGTCGGACCGGCCTTCCATCCGGTGCCCTGCATGGGGTCCTCAGTGCTCGTTGCGGCCAACGGACACGGTCCCGGCCGTGCCTAGGCCCAAGCCCGCAACTTGGTTCGGCTCAGGTACTGACCTCCACGACATGGCGGCATTACTCTGGTGCCATGACACAGCACCTTGAACTTGATTGGATAGACAGTGGCACGGCCCATGTCACCAACCGCACCGGAGCCGCAGTCCATGATGTAGTTTTGCGCACCATCGGTTTGGCAACCGTCGGCGGGGATTCGGGCTGGGAGTTTACGGCCGACACCCTCTACGACGGGGAATTCATAGCGCTCGACCATATCGAGCTGGCTGACGGTTGGCAGGCCGACCCGCCGCAGCTGGACATGGACTGGCAAAGCGAAGACCCCCCTCAGCACAATTCGCGGCAAGTCGCCCTGATCGCGCCCTCGACCCCAACAAACGAGTAGGTATGGCGCGGACCAGATGCAGCCCCACCATTTCAGTGGTCATAGCTGTGGTTTCCAACGCTAAATGTCGCATCCCCAGGCACCGGGGCTCTTGAGACACACCGTTCCACAGACGATGGGCCATCGGACAGCTTCCGGCTCACGTTCGACTGCTCGAACACGGCACCTGGGTGCAGCGCCAGCACGTGAGGTTGGTTACCGAGGGCATAGAGTACGTGATCGCCGATACCGCACCGGGTTCACTGGCTGAAGTCCGCCGTCCTCAGCCCTGCAACACCCGCCGAACTCGACAGCACCATCCCTACGAGCGAACATCATGTCGACGCGTGAAACGCCGTCCGCTAGCGACATCGTCAACGACACGCGAAGTGGAATGTCCATCAGGCGTGAGTGCGACATGCTCCCTTCAAAACCCTGGCCCTCATGGAAGCCACGACCGAGGACGAGCAATGGTTCGTCAGCCTGCACGATGCAGGAAACATCGCCGGGATCGCAGCGCACGATTCAGCCACCCGGCGCCCTCAGCTCAGGGAAGACGTGGGTCTCAGTGAGCGGCCCCGCGCAACCAGGAGCGTAGCCGTTGCCAAGAAGTGCGGACCGTGAGCCGACATCGCCGAGGGGTTCATCCCGGATAAGCCGGGCTCTCCCGACCCCGTCCTGATCCGCGTCTAGGCGGGGCAGTCGAACAATTGGAATATCTCGCGAGCCACATGCCTGCTCACGGCATTGGGGGCGCATCAATACCGTGGATTTGACCGAACCGGAAACCGAGGCAGCCCTGTCTGGGCGGAACCTGGCGCCGGTTAGTTGTACTGCGGCCTGGTGGTCGGGTCCGGATTCGGCATCGGGTCAGGCCCGGGCACTGGGTTGGGCGACGGAAACGGGTCCGGATCGGGGTTCGGGTAGGGATCGGGCTCCGTCCCTGGCCGCGAGGGCGGCTGCGGATAGCCTGGCTCGGGCAGTGGGCTCGGTGCCGGCGGCGGTTCGGGGACCGGCTCATGCGCCGGGGGATTCGTAGCAACGCCGCCCGCGTGGTGGTTCGACGTGCGTGGCTTCTCATGGATTGACATGTTCTCTCCTTGATCCGTGCGGGTCGTCCTCGAGCTTCGTCAGCGGCCATTCAAGACCGTTCCAACGTGTTTGACAAGTGCGCCACCCGGGGCTTCGGATGTGTCCCGAGCGGGTTCCTTAGGGTTTGTGCTGGTTTGTGCCGCGACCGGGTGTCTGGAATTCGAATTGGTTCTCGCGATTTCCACATCATTAGTCGACGTCCCATGCAATGGGCCCCGACGTCCCGAAGGCCGGATGGGAGCGTTTTTCAGTAACCAGATATTCGTCAGTTTTGCACACTTCACATGTGGGAGTCGATCCCGGCACCAAGGAAACAGGAACCGACTTCCTGTATAGAAACAAGTGAGGGTGGATCTGGCTCCCTCGGAGGACGGCTGAAGCATTCCCTTTGTCCATCCTGTTTTATGCAATTGTTTGTGGCCCGTTCACGTGGCGTGATTCAAGAGTGCAGACTCAGTTCGGCCGTGAACGGGCCTCTGTTCAAGGCGTGGATCCTTAAACCAGTGGAGACGCCGGCAGATTTCGAAATTCAAGGCCATTGAGAATAGCCGACACCGCCGTAGCCGGGAAACCTTTCAGCCATGTCCAGACCTAGACACGTCAATGTGCCTTCCGTAGCGTGAAAGTTGACGACACAAGATTGACGAACGTCTTGAAGTATCAAGCGCAGATACACGGAAGATGCGTTGTGTGGAATTTTCGTTGGCGAATCGTTTCGCCGGATCCAGCCGAAACACTCTGTTTCCTCGAGAGAGGAACACGGGCCCTCGGGCCAGCTGCCGACGTCGTACCCACGGGCAGGGCAGGACCTCCCGGACGAATGCGAAGGTCGGATGCTGCGTCGCGGCCTGAACCCCGTCGCCGTCTCCACACTGGGGGCCGGACCTGCCGGGTCTCCGGTGTCTGCACGCACCTCGGCGGCATACTGTCCTGGAACGACGCCGAAAAATCTTGGACTGCCCCCTGCACGGCTCATGCTTCACGGTCGATGGAAAGGTCCTAGAGGGGCCCGCCACCGACGACCTGGAGATGCTCGAGGTCGGGGTCGCCCCGACCTCGGGAAATGAGTGCCGGGACTTAGAAAATGAAAGCCGTAATCGATTCCGATCATGGACAGTATGCCTTGGCATGCAAGCGTTCCTTGTGTGACAAGGCATTCTTAAAGTAGCCCCTCCAACCTCGGGCGGGCTTCTTCGCAATTATTTAGGGAAAAGTCCTAGATCGCTGAAACGATCCAGATCACTAGGGCAATGACCAAAAGAACGCCCACGATTGTCCATACAAGGCCGCTTCCACGCATGTGATGTACTTCCGTTCTCTTCGTTGGTACTTCTCATCATCGGCTTATCAAATCCCCAATACAAGACTGGGCACGTGCCGCGCATATTTGCCTTGCTTCGCTCAGACTAAACTGAACGCAGCTACACCGCATGCAGATCCTGCCACTGATTCCGCCAGCGTACGGCTGATCATCCTCGCCCAAGGGAAGCCCGCGGGTTGGCGTAATTTCGCGAACAGGAGATTTGTGTTGGCAATGCGATTTTCCCAACACCTCGTTCCCTCCGTCCCTCCGATTGGACGTGATGTACCTGCAACGGCAACGGCCACACACTGCCCCGTCTTTCACCAGTGGTCCTTCGGCTTCGCGTGGTGTTAAGAGAGCGAAGCTTGAGCCCCGGCAACCCGGCGGAATAGAAGGGGACGAAACCCTCCATGTGGTCTTGTCCATGGTGCAGGCGAGGCTGGGTACTTCCATCGGCTTGTTTTCTCCACCATCCTGAAACACAAACGGCATGGTGCCGTTCGGCGGAGGAAGGGGGGAACCCTGCCCTTGAACAGGGATAACCACAAGGGGCCGTTGATCGTCGGAGTCATCCCCCGGCAACATCCGGACGTCGTTTCCCAGGCCGCCTTCCTGGCCGAACAGCTGGGCCGGACAATAATATTTGTTTTTGTGGAGCCCAAAAGCCACCTGGCGGCATGGAACCTCACGGTCAGAATGACCGATCTGCCGGTTCCCCCGATGGAGATCGAAGTGGACATGAGTGCCGACGCAGCCGGGATCTTCACCGCCATCGGGGACCTGATGGTTGACAGTTCGGCGACGTGGATCTTGCGCATCGTGGGCGGGGAACCTTGGGTGGCACTGATCCGCCTGGCGGATGAGGCCGCGGGTTCCATGTTTGTGGTGGGGACCCGGGAACCGCATTTCGGGGCGCACCTTGCCGAATTCCTGAACGGAGCCGTTGTTTCCCGTCTGGCGACGCACCTGCATCTACCCGTGCTGGTGGTCCCGGCGGCTGCCCAGAGCGGGAATCGCTGAGCGGGGGGGCGATCCGCCGGTGACCGGGCTCCTGCGAATTCTCCGTTGAAGCCTGAGCAGCCACGAGGTCAACAACAGCACGGGATGGCCATGGGCCAAGACATAGAACCAGCGCATGCGTGCGAGTGGTCCATCGACCATGAACGGAAATCCCCTCAGTGGCGAACGGTCATGGCGCTTCCGTAGTATCCGTAGTAACAGTCCGGGTTTTGCGCTTTACTGTTTCTATGCTCGTTGTTCCCATCGAAAGAGGTCGACAAACATGGATTCCGGCCAGTTAACATGGATCATCGTAATCATCGTCGCCGTTCTTCTGGTGCTTGGTCTGGTGCTTTTCTTGGGCCGACGGCGGAAGCAAGCCAAGGAGCATGAGCAGGCGGAGAATCTCCGCCAGGCGGCGGCCGCCGACGAGCTCAAAGCCAAGGAACGTGAAGCCAAAGCTGCGCGTTCGGCCGCTGCGGCGCAGCAGGCAGACGTTGACGCCGAGCGCCTCCGTGAAGAGGCCCGCAACCAAGCCGAAAAGGCCGAAGCGGCCCGATCACAGGCCCAGGAGCAAGCCGAAAAGGCTGAATCGGCCCGATCACAGGCCCAGGAGCAAACCAGAGAGGCTGAATCGTCCCGAGCACGAGCTCAGGAGCAAGCCAGAGAGGCCGAATCGCTGGATCCGAAGACCGAGACCAGCGGACGCCGTGTTGCTGATTCACCCGCCGCACAGGAAGATCAAACCCTCGATCCCAGCCAATCGGAGCAGCCCCGCAAAGCAGAAGACGGAAGTGAAAACCCGGACGGGCGTACTTCCCCCTGAACCGACTCAAGCGGCGCTGGCCGGCACTGCGCGGTCATGATGCCCCGGACACCAAATCGGTGGACAGATACCATTCACGCGAGGCACCATACGCCCTCTTCATGAGGACTCGACAGGCAGGGGGAGGCTGGGATGGCCGGAATATTTGGCGTCATCGTCGGGAGGAAAAGAACAGCCGCCTGACGGGTAACTGTTGTAGCCATCAATTTGGCAGGCCGATGCAACTGCATTGGCCTGCCCGTTGGCTCCCCGGCAGCCAACGGGGTCCGGGCACACAGCACCCATGGAGGCCGTGTCAGGTACCAGGTTCGGATGCATCCTTCCTCCGCGCACTGCCCTTTCAGCGGATACGGAGAACCGGCGGGCCCACCCATGCTGAACCCGTGCGTGCATCGGAACCATACGCGCCGGTGGGACGGTAAAGCCCGGAACCGGAATGCCGCCAATCCAACGTACGCATTGATTGGCATTTCCTGATGTCCTACCGTGGGTATCACACCCAGTCGCTTGCCAATGCCCTTGGAGAACTTCATGACTGACCGCAAACCCAAGCTTATGAATGGTAAGAACCAGCTCGCTGTGGATAATCCGGTGAAGCGCCATCCCCGGATCTCCCCACCAAAACAGGACCAACCTGAGCCCGGTCTTGACGCATTGCTTGAGCCTCTGGCGGATCACGGGGAAAAAACATACAAGGGCACCGGACGGCTGAAGGGGCGCAAAGCGCTCATTACCGGCGGCGATTCGGGCATCGGCGCCGCGGTCGCCATCGCGTTCGCCCGGGAAGGCGCCGACGTCGCGATCGCCTACCTACCCGCGGAGGAGCAAGACGCGGGCCGGATTCTTTCCCTGGTGCAGGAGGAAGGCCGGTTGGGCGTAGGGTTCCCCGGCGACCTGCTCGACGAGAATTACCTCAACACCTTGGTCGACGAGGCAGCGCAAGCGCTGGGAGGACTGGACATCCTGGTCAACAACGCCGGGAAGCAAATCGCCGTCGAACGCTTGGAAGACCTGGATGATGAGCAGATCATGAAGACCTTCCAGGTCAATGTCCTGGCCATGTTCACCCTCTCCAGGGCCGCGTTGAAGCATTTTCCCGACGGAGCGAGCATTATCAATACGACGTCCGTCCAAGCCTACGATCCCTCGCCGACGCTGCTGGACTATGCCTCCACCAAGGCAGCGATAAATGCCCTGACCAAGGGACTCGCCGTCCAACTCGCACCACGTGGGATCCGGGTGAACGCAGTCGCGCCGGGCCCGATTTGGACGCCGCTGCAGGTGTCGGATGGACAGCCCAAAGACGCACTTCCCAAATTCGGGCACAATGTCCCGCTGGGACGGGCTGGGCAGCCTGTCGAGCTTGCACCTGCTTATGTATTTCTCGCATCCGCCGAATCCAGCTATGTCCTCGGGGAGACCCTGAACGTCAACGGAGGCAAACACACCCCCTGAATCCGTAAGATTCGGCGCCGTGAGGTTGAGCCACATGGCCATGCCGCCCACTACTCGGACGCCAAAGTGTCCGACATGAATTTCTGAAGGGGAACCGATGGCACAAAAGACCGACCTTGAAAGATTCCTGCAGGGCCTGGATTACCCGTTGCACATCGTCACCGTCGCCTCGGAAACGGAAACGGAAACGGAAACCGGGCCGGCATCGCGGTCCGGGTGCCTGGTCGGATTCGCCACCCAGTGCAGCATCGAGCCGCCCCGGTTCCTGGTCTGCATCTCCAAAATCAATCACAGCTTCGAGCTGATGTCCCGGGCTCGGATGGTGGGCGTGCACGTGGTGGACGCGGGCCAGCGGGACCTGGCCGAATTGTTCGGCGGGAAAACCGGCGACGACATCGACAAGTTCGCGGCTTGCGTGTGGCGGCCCGGTCCGCACGGGGTCCCGGTGCTGACCGGCTGTCGGCGGAGGATGGTTGCCGAGGTAGTGGACCGGACCGACTTGGGCGATCATCTCGGACTGGTGCTTGCGCCGGTCGAGATGCATGTTGAGGAGGATTCCGAGCAGCTACAGCCATCGCAGATCAGCGACATGGAAGCGGGGCACCCGCTCTGAAGACCGAAGCACAAACTACCCAACGAACAGGCCGGATCACTTCCGCGTCCCGTGCACAGGGCATTTATACGCAGAGCAACCTGGAGGAATCATCATGAAAATACAGGCCAAGGTATTCGGAACTGTCGTGTCATTGCTGGCAGGACTGCTTGGAACGAAAGTCGTAAGCGCCGTGTGGACGAAAATCACGGGCGAGGAGCCTCCAACCCCGGCGAACCCAACGGCGCAGCAACGCGCGACCCTCGGGAAAGTATTGGTTTTCGCCGTCATTTCCGGCGCCAGTGCTGCCTGCATCCAAGCGATAACCAATCGCTGGACCCGGAAACTGGCGGACAAAAGCCAGCGCCACTAAATCGAGACGAGTGCGACGGGAGACTCCCAAAAGCTGCGGGGGAGTTCGAAGCTTTTCGATTCTCTGCGTTGGTTGATATCCCTGCAGTGAGGCGTTCGGTTCATGCTCTATTCCGCTTCGGTGGCGGTTTCTTCATGTGGCGTGCCAACTGGCTTGGATTCGGCGGAGCCGCGCTGCCTCAAATATATCGAAAGCGTGACCATGCTGCCCACGGCGAGGAATTCTGACTGCCAATTCTGCAGCGTACGATCCCAAAAATCCGCCGAAGTGACGTACCCGGTCCATGAAACGCTCGGCTGGCCGTGCTCCAGTTGCTCGGCGTTGTACACGACGGTCCCGGCGACCGACTGCAGCCACCACGAGGCGAGAAAAACCGCACCCATGACCAGAAGCAGGGAATTGGAATAGACCGTCAGGCGCCAACCCCTGGCCTTGGCCCAGGCCGGCGAATTGTGCTTGGCATATTTGCCGACCAGCTGGTTTTCGTCGGTGTCCACTCCGGCATCGCCTGGTTTCTTCGATTCGGGTGAACCGCGTTGGACCAGTCATACGGTGGCCAAGATGAAGAGGAAGAATTGAAGGTATTCGGATTGCCAGTTCTCGGCCTCGTCGACCACGAAGTTGCTCGAGGTGACGAACTCCCAGTATCCGATGGGAGTCGATCCATGCGCGATCTGGTTCTCGTTGTAGACCCCCAGCCCGGCAAAGGACTGGCCTATCAGCGCCAGTACGAACATCAGTGCAAAGCCGATGCCGAGGCCTTGGTCGCGAATCTTCTCTTTCATGGCCGGCTACCTCCCGGAGAAGCTGATAAAGGTCATGTAAGCCAAACCCACAACAATCAAGCCAAGCCACAATACAAACTGGGTCTTCATGTCGCGAGCGTACGGCCAAATCCGGGGCAACGTAAAGGCATTGATGTGCCCGAATCCCCACGTTGAAGGAGAAGCCGTGCCTGTTCTCGGGAACGGGCAAAGGTACGGGACGGACCATGCGATCGCGGCACTTACCGTGCTCCCCTAGGCCTTGTCTGGGTAGGGACCATGAACTACGATCCACTGACAAAGAAGCCCCAAAAGATACCAGGAAGGTGTGACCATGGAAAAGCCCCATGGCTCCGATAAGACTCACCGGGATGCGAACGACGGCACCGAGGAAGACCCTCAGAACGAACCGGCCGGTCCCAACCCTGATCCCGAACAAGGGAACATTACCGGACTGGAACCTGGAGGCGGCGTCCCGCCGGGGGAGACACCACCGGCTGAAAGCTCCATGAGCAGGGACCAAGGGCACGAGGAATAGGTATTGAACTCCCGGTTCCCCCGCGTTCTGGGATTCGACGAACGGCTCCCGCAAAAGATGAGTGCCGGGGTCTGTAGCGGGGCGATCGCCCCGCACTAGGATTGGCCCCCGGAGGTCTCGAAGATCCGGACCTGCCAAGTGCCGATGGATGATATCCATCCCGCCGTGCACACTGGGGATTCCCTCAGCCTTGGGTCTCGATGGCCGTGCCTCGTATGTTGCCATTGGGCGGGCATGGCTGGGTGGCTCAGGTGAAAATCCGAAGCACATGCCGGATTTTAGTCTCAGATTGGGCTGGGTGGCGATGGCTACAGTTGCACACGATTTCAAACGCACCGCATTGGTTCTGGTGGATATGCAGAATGCATTCTTCGAGGACCAAAGGCTGGAAGCGCGCCGAGAACGTCTCATCGGCCACTGCAACGACCTTGTGGCGGCGGCCCGCCGCGGTGCTATGCCGATATTCAATATCCGGACAATCCATAAAAGGGACAAATCGACCTGGACCTTGAGCATGCTCGAAGATGACCAAGGATTCCTCTTCGAAGGAACACCGCAAACCTACAATCTCTCCGGACTCGACACCAAGGACTCTATCGAGGTCATCAAGCACAGGGACAGCTCGTTTTGGGGCACAGACCTGCTCCAACAACTGCGCCGGCACCACATCGACTCGTTGGTCCTGGCCGGGGTCTCGTCCCATACCTGCATCGCCTCCACGGCCGCCGACGCCTACGCCGCAAATCTACGGGTGGCATTGGCCGTCGAGGCCATGGCTTCGACGGATCCAGAGTTCGAGAACACCACGCTCAAACTGCTCGAGCAGGAATATCGACAAAAACCTGAAACCACCGCAGCCCTGCTGGAACAAGTCCCCGAATGGAGAACCCCCTGAATCGTGAACTCGTAACCACCGCACCTCCTCAAAAATGGATCCAGGGCAAGGCTGAGCCAATGATCATTGACCGGAAGCGCTATCCCTTAGCGCTCACGAACCTATTTGACCGGTCGGTGGTCGCCCTCACGGTGTCAGGATCGCCCAGCACCAGGTTTGCGAATCGATCACGCACCGGGGCAATCAAAACGCTGAGTCGCGGCGGACATTTGAAGTGCAAGAAAATCAAGGGATTCAGGACCTACACCAGACGGTGCTGCCCTCCGCCTCCATACTGGGCGGGCCAAAATGGAGGCCAATTGCCTCGATGAACCGGTGTGGATAATTTCTTCTGCCACCAGCAAGAAGAGGTGAAGTACTACCCATGAAAACACAAGGTCTCGCGTGACCGCGGCCGAATCCCCAGTCCACAATCCATTGGCAGAACCATGAACGCATATCGTTAATGCACCAAGGTCTGTACCCGGTTCAAGACCGGATTCAGACCCTGGTGCATGGAATTTTAGGTGCGGGTCCAATTTTCGGGGACCAGTTTACGCGTTCCGCGAGGTCCCAGCCCCGCATGCAACTATTGGCCGGTCACGTCCTTGGCTGCATCCTTGAGATGCTCGCCGGCCTGCTTGGCTTTCGCCTCAGCTTGGTCCTGGGCTCCCTCGGCCTGCAGGCGCTCGTTGTCGGTTGCCTCCCCGACCTTTTCCTTCGCCTTGCCGGCGGCTTCTTGTGCCTTGTTACTGATCTTGTCTCCGAGACCCATAAGGTCCTCCTTTGATTGAATACAGCAGGAACAAACCCCAACGTAGGACCTGAAACTTGATGTTTGCTGTGAATTCTCCTTTCTCGGAGACATCCTCAACCACGGCGACTATTCCTCATCTCGCACAGGACTAGGTCGTCTGTGGACGCCTTGGCCTGAGTCGCCGACGAGGTCCATGTGGTTGTCGTCCCGGCCTCTGCGAACTACGGTTGGTTCACGATCATCCTTAGAATCCGGACAGCTTCCTCACGGCATCCATCAGGCCACATGGCCTTGCTCGATTGCGTGTTCGAAAGCGCCGATCTACGAAAGGGGCACCATGCAAGATCTTCCCACCGCGCGTGGCCCGCTCAGCGTGCTCCTCTTGGAAACGTTGGCACGCAACGATCTGCCACAGCATCTGGAACAGTTTGAGGCTACGGTGCAAGAAGCCTTCGACGCTGACGCCGACATTTTCTTCAACGAGGATCTTCAGGTATCCCTGTTCGTGCTCTATGAACTGCATTATTCGGGATTCGATACCCTCACCGCAGACTGGGAATGGCATCCACCGCTTCTGGCATTGCGGCGCAGGATCGAAGAACGATTCGAGAACCGTTTGCGGGACGCCATGGGAAAGCTTCCCAGACCTACCCCGAATGCTCAGGCGGTCGCGGACGCACTTTTCGGCATGAGCCAAGACGCAACCGGGCCGTCGGTTTCCACGTATCTGGCACGCAACGCGACGGTGGAACAGGCCCGTGAATTCTTGGTCCACAAATCCATTTACCAACTCAAGGAAGCCGATCCGCATACGTGGGCGATCCCCCGTCTCACCGGGCGTGCCAAGTCGGCACTGGTTGAGATCCAAACGGACGAGTATGGGGGTGGAATCCCCGGACGAACGCATGCTGAGCTGTTTGCCCGCACCATGGAAGGGGTGGGGCTCAAGAGCGACTTCGGAACCTACATCGATGTCATCCCGGCCATCACGTTGGCTTCGGTGAATGTCATTTCGCTCTTCGGTCTTCATCGCCGGCACCGCGGCGCCATCTGCGGGCATTTGGCGATCTACGAGATGACGTCTTCGATACCGAATGCCAAGTATGCCCGCGGATTCCGACGGCTGGGATTCGACGCACCGGTCACCGATTACTTCGACGAACACGTGGAGGCCGATGCCGTGCATGAACAGATAGCCGGACGCGATCTGGCCGGCGGATTGATCGAGGCAGACCCCAGCATGGCAAGCAGTGTATTTTTCGGAGCTGCCACGGTCGTCCTGCTCGACGGGCTGGTGGGTCGATGGCAGCTGGACGCCTGGGAATCGGGCCTCAGCTCCTTGCTCACGAACAGCCGGGCCCTGTCGTGAGCGCCTCCGCCCGCGCCCGCATTACCATCTGCCCACAGGGGCCACTGGTCATCCGCGGGACCTTCGACATCGTCGACGGCGATGGCCAGCCGGTGGACCCGCACCGCGGAACCGTTGCACTGTGCCGCTGTGGCGGGTCAAAAATCAAGCCATTTTGCGATGGCACCCACAAGCTGGTTCGGTTTGACGAGCCAGAAAAACAAGACACCACCGAGGTGGCCGGAACGCCACCACCGAATTTGCCCAATCAACGCTCAAAGGAGATGGCAGCCATGACGGAATCCCAGAATCCCACAACGGACCCGGCAGAAGAAACAGCAAAACAGCATGCCAAACGCGAAGACCACGTCTCGGATCCGTCGCTGTCCACCGAGCCCGGACACGATTGGACCGACGAGGGTGGCGCCACCGAATCCGGTCCGGCGACCAATACTGAGGCCGACGAGTAGTTCCTCTGTGCGACACCGGTGTGCCTAGGTTCCGGCCGCTGACCCGGTGGCCTGCACCGCGATGAGGGTTGGGCTGACCTACGGGTGCCGACCTGGAAATTGCTGTCGTGCCGGGAGGACCCGAAGGGGAACCCCCGTCTCGACGCATACAACAGTATTCCCCACCGTTGCTTTGCCTGAACTTCACCCATGGAAGGCTTCCCATGAGCACCTTCGGTATTGAAGAAGAATTCTTCCTGCTTCACCCGCAAACGGGGCTGCCAGCTGTCCCGGACGCGGCTGCATCCGCCGCCCTGATGTCCATACACGCCGGGGGAAACACCACCCAATCCGAGCTCTTGGCCTGCCAAGTTGAAACTGCAACACCGATATGCGTTGATGGGCTTGCCGCACTGGCATCGCTGCGGGAGTACCGCAAGGAGCTGGCCCGCACCGTGCAAGGCCTGAACCTCCTGCCCGTGAGCATGGGTACCATTCCGATGGTACCCGCGGGGGCCGCAAAAATTGCCGACCAGGAACGTTACCGCCGGATGCACGAGTTTCTTCCAGGGATCAGTGGAGACCAGTATGTTTCGGGGCTGCATGTTCACGTCTCCGTACCCGATCCGGACGCCGGTGTCGTGGCACTGAACGGGCTTCGGCCGTGGTTGCCGCTGCTCATGGCGCTCGGGTCGAACTCGCCCTTCTGGCGCGGAGCCGATACCGGTTTCGCTTCCTGGCGCAGCATCCACTATCGAAGGTGGTCCGTACAGGGGATCCAACCTCATTTTGCTGATGCCCGTGACTACCAGAGGCGCCTTGCCACCCTGCTGGCTTCCGATGTCGTTTTGGACCAGGGCCACATCGGGTGGGCGGCACGCCTGTCCAGCCGATACCCCACCGTGGAGATCAGGATTGCCGACGCGCAATTGCGCTCCGAGGATTCGGTGCTGTTGGCGCTCATGGTGCGCGCGCTGGTCGACACATGTTTGCACGACACCTCCGCAACCGATCACCTGCTCCCGGAGGTGTTAGACCTCGCATTCTGGCAAGCGGCCAAGCACGGGATGAAGGGCAACCAAGTCGCCCCAGAGACAGGGCAGGCAACCAGTACCGAAAAGCAACTCGCTGCACTGCTAGACCATATCCGGGATGCCCTGGCCGCAAATGGCGACAGCGACTTCGTTCTATCGGGTCTGGAACGGCTGGCTCGGGGCGGCAACGGCGCCCAACGGCAGCGCGACAGCTACGCCCGCGGTGGCTTGCGGCAGGTGATCAGCGACGCGAACGAAGAACTGACGGCCTGATCCTTCCCTGAGACGCTGAATTGCGAAGCAACCTCATTAAACGGACACCCTGACGAATTCAAGGATATATGCCCGGATATGGCCGGGCCGTCGGGATATTTCGGAAGGACGGTTATTCACAGCTCAATTTGGCGGTTTTAGCTGATTTCGATGACGAGGGCGGAGCGTAGCGCCTCGATGACGTCGCCGATTACGGTGCTGAACTCGTCGATTTTCATGAACCGTTCCAGCGGGTGAGGAGTCGGTCGAGCAGGCGGAAGGTGTCAGGGCGGTACGCGCAATGGAGGCATTTGCCGAGGTGCCGGTGAAGTCCGCGGGATTGAGGCTCTGGCCTGGCTTGGCCACGGGGGCTCCACGACGAAACGGAGTTCTTTCTGGACGAAATGGAACACAAACTGACCACCATCGAAGGGCATTAGATTGCGGTGTTCGGGGCTTGACCCTCGTCGCCGAATCGCCGGAGGGCCTCGCGCTGGCGGAGCCTGTCGAGCCTGTTCATGACAGGTGCGGTCGTTGCCCCGTGCAGCACAATGGACATGACAACTATTAAGCCCACGAGGGCCCACAGGTCGTCCGTTTGATCGCCAAAGTCACCCGTGTCCAAGGCATAGGCAAGATAGTAGAGGGAACCGATGCCGCGGATGCCGAAGAAGGCGATGGCAATACGCTCCCGCATCCCGGTCTTGCCGCCCATCAGGCCGATCCATCCGGCCAGTGGACGGACTACGAGCAGGAAGGCCAGAGCGACGACGACCTCGGGCCACCCGACCCCGGAGAGCAGCCCGCGGGCGATCGCGCCGCCGAGCAGCACCAAGATGATCACTGTCATCAGCCGTTCCAGCTGTTCGACGTAGCTGTGCAGCACCCGGTGGTAGCCATGGGTGTGCTCGGCCGCCCGGATCGTCACCGCGCAGATGAACACGGCGATGAAACCGTAGCCCTCGATCATTTCCGTGGCGCCGTAGGCGAGGAACGTCGCGGCCAAGGCCACGAAGCCTTCTGAATGTTCGGCAAGCCGGATGGCCTCGGGCCGCGACGAGAAGAACACTGCGGCCAGAAGCTTTCCAGTGCCGAGCCCCGTCAGTACGCCGATGCCGATCCGCCACAGGACATCGACGGCGAACCATTCCGGGAACCAGGCCCCGGAAGCGGCTCCGACCAAGCTAATGGCGATGGCAAGATAGACGAACGGGAACGCGAGACCGTCGTTGAGGCCGGCTTCGGACGTGAGTCCGAAGCGGATCTCGTCTTCTTGTCCGATCTTGTCCTCCTCGTCCGCGGGTTCACCGACCTGCACCTCGGAGGCCAGCACGGGGTCTGTCGGGGCCAACGCCGACGCGACCAGCAGGGCCGCAGCCAAACCCAGCCCGAGCAGCCCTAACCCCAGCAGAGTCAACCCGAGGATGCACAGCGGCATGGCCACCCCGAGCATGCGCCACGTCGTCGCCCACCGGCGCCATCCCATCGGGCGGTCCAGGGCGAGGCCGGCGCCCATCAGCGAGATGATGACGCATACCTCGGTGAGGCGCAGCGTGAAATCCGGGTACGCGACGGGGTCGGGGTCCGGTAGGTTCCCGAGGAGGCCGAATGCCAGCGCCCCGGTCGCGAGAAAAACCATCGGCATCGAGAGCGGGGCCCGACTTAGAAGTCGCGGGAGCACCGCAGCGGCGAAGACCGCCACGCCCGCCGCCGCATACAGGATGCTGGGGGATTCGAACATTGCCGGTCCTTCCCATTTGTACGAGGGGTCGCCAACGCGGGCACCGGGGCGCTGAGCTGTACCGCGGTGTCCGTGGAACCGCGATGCTCGCGTAGGTGCTTATGAGACTTGGTGCGGCTGGCCTTGGCCCCACGGATTTCTGTCCGGGGAGCAGCCTCAGATGCCCGTCGCCCGCAGCGGCCCCGTTCTACCCGGATCGGGCACTGGCCCCGGTGACGGTGGAGGAAAGGGGGGCAGAATTCGGGTCCGGCCGTGGAGACGGCGGATGGACCGAGTCCGGTACCGGCGTTGGGTCGGGTGGGGGCGCTGGGACAGGCTCGTCCCCAGGCAATGTCTGATCATCAACAACAATTGGGCTGGTTACTTTCTGAAGCTTCTTCATCAAAACGGCTGCTCCTCGGTCTTGGGCTGGAAACCTCCCAACTCGTTCCGCTGTGGAGAGACAGAAAGGGAATTTGTTCCCAGGGGCCCCGGGGACGTCTTTCCACGCTGCCACACGGATCGTCTAGACGCCTTCCAGATCACCAGATCATTGCGTGGATGCCAACAAGTCCTGATGGTTGAGCCTTGCATACGCCTGTGTTTGAGGCCAACACACGAGATATGGCATCAGTGTTCTCGCCCAACAGTGTCTGCGGGCCTCCTCGCTAATTCGCCCATCGCCGGTAGCGTCCGACGTGGAGAAAAGAGGAGGGCAGGTAGTGATCGCAAAGGTTCTGGCCCACACATATATGGATGAGATTTCAGATACAAATATCGAACTGAAGCCTGTCCCCGCATCCGCTTGTTCTAGGGGTTGATCGGCACCCGGTTGTGAGGTGAGCGTGTGGGCCTAGAGCAAGCCTCAGAGGTAGCTGCGGGCGTCTGTCAAGGTAGTTGGATGTGGGTCAGTTCACGAGGATTTGGATGCGAATTATTGGTAGGGTTCGTTCTCAACCTGCCATACAGGCATGTTCGCCCGGGCGAAAAGAGGAACCGATGAGCTACCACGTCACCCATCACGGGGGCAATCGTGAGGACCGCACCTCACAAACCGGGTACAAGATCCTTGCCAGTGGAGTGCTTCAGATCATCCATGTCCCCGAAACCGGATACAGCAAGGTGCTTTTCGAATATGGCCCGACAGGGTGGTTGTCCGTGGAAGGAACCCGCATCCTTGACGTCACCGAAGTGCACCAAGGCTCGGACGGAAAGATCGTCAACGGCACGTACCATCAAGAGGCCTAGCCTCCGTTAGACGGGTCATATCTTGCGGTTGTTCTCGTTGCCAATCGTTTCGAACTTTGGCTGCTTGATTTGGAACACCGCCCCTGCTGCGTGTCACGGCGGCAGCGGCAGTTTGTGCGGTCCCTTGACGGCACATGAGAGCCCTTATGGGAGCTGTCCCCAACGAGGGAGACATCATTTGCAGAAGCGCGGTGTGCAGCAGGAACCAAGGAAAATGCCTGGCGCCAGATCTCACGCGAGGCGAACATCATCTCCGGGATTCTTCAGCTCATGGGTTCGGGCTAACGAACACCTGTGGATTGATGGAAGGCACCGGCCTGTGACAAGTGTTGGTGCGAACCTCTCGGCCAATGAAGAGACAATCACTTCATTTGGTCGGAGCAACAGGTGAAGATGTAGCTCTGGTGCGGGTGATCGCTAGGAACGAATCAATGCACTGCATGTCATTGTGCAGGCCGTCTTGGAACACGGGCTAGCTAGGATCCAGGTCGTTGAAAAGCGCAACGCATCCTTGGTCGCGACCACCCAAATGGTGGGCAGGCCTCAATTGCTGTCCGTTTGACGCGCGCATAAGGCCCCACCCGCGCAAGGGTGGGGCCTTTCGTTCGCAGATGCCTTTCTGGGGGGGATTGGGCATCGGCGAATGGTTGCGCAGGTACTTGGGGGTCACCTGCGTAAACGCAACCATATCAACGTTCCTCAGATCCGACGAAACTCCCCGCCCGATACCCAGCGCCCTTGGCTGTGCCATAGAAAAATGGGAGGCTTTTCTTGGGATTTGGGGGAACGAAACCGAGGGCAAGCATGCACGCCACGCTAGGTGCAGCACCGGACGCTGCCCAGGAATCGGGGAAACTGTAAAAGGACCATGCTTTGGCCTTGTTCCAGAGACTTCGCGGCCGTATGACAGAACTGTCAAAAAGTCGGTGCGAAGTTGGCCTACAGCCTGGTAATTCCGGCAGGAATCCACAAACTGGATCTGGCCGGCACTGCGGTGGAGGTGGCCGTGAGCGAACCGACCATGCGGACCCTAAAGATCCGGGCTCTGCCAGGAGAAGTCCGCCGAAGTGTAGCCGCATATTCGCGCAATATGGAGCCTCGCTGGCCATTGACTGCGATGTGGCGGGGGTTCCCTAGTCTCCGTGAAAATCGTCGGTGGGGATTCTCCATTTCCGTGCCGATGCAGCACCTAGTAGGGGCTCGATTTTTGTTGTGCCCACGGGAAACCAGCTACGACCCCTCCAGGAAGCGGCACTTTGATCTCGGGGACTCATCGACTTTCAATGAGCCATCCCGGCAAGGGCCAAAGCTTTCCACGGGTCTGGCCGGGACAGTCGTTATGCGGCCGAAACCGGGACTCCTTGCCGACGCGTGCCGTGCGGCAGACCTATCCGGGGTCCGGAGGTAAAGCCGTCCGGATCGATTTTTGGGTTCCCTGCCTTGAATTTCGGGCCAAGCGCCGCATCAATGTTGCGGTGCAGCGAGGGTTTTGGCCCGCCCGAGCCAGGACCCTCGTCGGCATTCCCCGGCGGAGCTTGAATGCGGTGGCTACATGTCTGTGATTGAACCGAATCTGCCGGGAACGAGGGCACCGCGTTCCAGAGGTGCCGTCGTTGGCGGGAACGGACGTCCCTTCGAAGACGGACCGCTCATGTATTTGAGACAAGATCAACGGGACGATTCAGCAGCCGCTTCCATCGCCTGGTGCCTTGCCACGGGAGGAGTCCCTCTAGCGCATCTGATCCAGACCGGTTCGCCGTAGGGAAGAATTAGGACCCGCACACTTGGTGGGCGGTGAACATCGGGCCGCCGACTGTGCGGACGATGTTCTTGATCTCGGTGGCGGTTGCTTCGTGCCATCCCTTTCCGAACTGGGCGGTGTCGAATTTCGGGTTGGCGGAGGTGTCCTTGAATCGTGCGTTGAACTTGGTGTTGTCGCCCCCGAACTGGCTGAGGATGGCGCTGGTGCCGGTGCGGACGCCGTGGAGGCAGGCCCCGTCGCTGAAAAGGAAGGTATCGAACACCGTCACCTTGCGGCCCTGGACGGAGGTCACGATGACTTCGCCCCGGTACGTTGCGTAGTCCTTGTCGTAGGTGAGGGTGCCGACGTAGGTGCGGTTCTGGACCGCGCCCCTCATGTCCTGAGCGGTGGCCACCTCGGTCCAGGGCAGCAGCACGGTGGGGGTTTCGCAGGTGCCGGTTCCTGCGGATTTCTTCGCGTAGTGGAGCCGGATGCCCTTGGCCGAGAGGTCCCAGGCGATGGGTCGGGGGAAATCGCGGGAGGCCGGGTTCAGTTCGCCGAGGCACTTGTTCTTGGCGGCCGCGAAGTTGTTGGCCACCGCCATCTTGGTGGTGATGTCGTTCTGGGAGACGAAGGTGGAGATGCCGACCTTTTTGCCGGTTTTCAGGTTCACCGTGAAGGACCGTGCCTTGCTTGTTGCCGCGGCCCCGCAGAGGTGCAGGGAGAAGTTCATGGTGACGGAGGCGTAGCGGCCCTTGTAGACGCCCGTGCTGCCGGGCCGAGCATCAAAGGTGGCACTCGTGTTCCCCCGGCATTTGCCCTTGCGTGCGGCATTGAAGGCCTTCAGTTCGGCCGCGACGGCCTCGTTCGCATAGGCCGTGAAGTTTTTGCGGTTCGTGGTGCTCGAGGATTGCAGGACCGGAAGCCTGGTCGTCTGGACCGACTTGTTCGGTTTGTCGGTCGTGGTGGTCTTCTTGGCGCCTGTGAGGATCCTCGGGGAGGTGGATCCTGCGGCGGCCACGGAAACCGGGGAAGCTACAGGCGGCCGGACCTCCGGGGGTGCGGCGAGTGCCGGTGGCGCCAGGGCGAACGTCCCGAGGACCAGGGCACCGGATGCGAGCACGGAGACGATTTTTTTCATGATTCCCCCAAAGCGATTGTGTTTCGGGCAATGCGGCTTGCCATCCGGCAAGGGATGGCGCGGTCGCGGAATGCCGCAATCCGGCTGGTCGGATGGTTGGTGTCCGGCGAGGAATCCAGCGCGGATTCATGAACGGTTTTCCTGTGTGTGCCTGCAAACCCACCAGGCACGCGGGACGAAGAAGGAACGCAACGGGCATGTCGTTGTCATCGCCCCGACCGCCGGCCCCTGGCACAGGCAGCCGGCGTTGCATTGTCAGGGGGCCGTGAGGCGGGGGACCGGCGACGTGGCCGCGTGCTGCTCGGCAACCAGGTATTCCTCCACCGCCAGTTCGGGCACGCGGTAGGACCTGCCGAAACGCACGGCGGGCAGCTGGCCGGCATGCACCAGCCGGTAGACGGTCATTTTCGACACCCGCATCGACAGGGCCACCTCGGCCACCGTGAGATAGTGCGCGTTCTCGAACCTCTGCAGGTCAACCATTGCATCCCCATCCGTATGTCCGTCGTCCCCGCGACGGAGCGGTTAGCATGTGCACCTTCAACCACAGGTGCAACGTTGAGCACATCGTAAACACAAACATCCCGCAGGCACCAGAGTACTTCCCGGAGGTTTAAATCTGAGGCAATGCATTGACTTTTCCGGGGGTATCGACATGCATGGACAGGGAATACTTGCTGGCGTTTTTGTTCGCGGCTGAGGTAGCGGACCTGACCAGCGGTAATGAAGAGCGGACAGCGTGTCGGCGCACTTTCGCCGTGGGACCGCGCTCCGCTCCATGGCCTCGACGAGGTCACGTTGTCATAAGATCGTCGATAGCTGTCGCCTTCGCCATGGGCGGCAAGGGATATCGGGTGGCCTTGGACCTGCCCCGGCCCGTATGAAGTGATACCCCGATCCCGGCACGTTTCAGGGGAGCAGTTGGCAGTAGTATTCCGAGCGGGAAATCATGCTTTTCGAAGAGTTACGCATGTTTACCGGAACAGTTCAAGGGGAACGAGCCGACGCTGCAACGATCAAGCTTTCCACAGGGGCAGGCGGGAAGAATCGTGCCACGGCCCAACCTGGGACTGCGGACCGATGTGAGGCCTGCGAAGGCCTTTTCGGGGTCCGCAGGCAAAGCCGACCGGCTCGATTTTCGGGTTCCCCCGCCCGTGAGTTTCGGGCTATGCGCCGCGCCAATGTCGCGCTGCATGCGAGGGTCCTGGGTTCCCCAAGCCGGGGCCCTCGTTGGCATTCCCTGGAGGTTCCGTGCGCGTCGGCTTCATGCCCGTGGGTGAACGGGACTCGGGCGGGACGAAAGTCGCACTTTCCATGGGTCGGTTATCGGCGATTAGACGGGGCAGGATGCCGGTACCCGTGCCACCCGGTGTCACATTGACGGCCGCCACAAACGAATGAAGAACGCTGCGGGACGGAGGGAAAACCCGGTGGTAGGGTCCAAACAGACCAACGCCGCACCGGCACGGCAACGAAAAAGCCGCAACGGTGCGGCGACGAAGCGCCAAAGCAGCAATTGAACGCTGCAACGGTTCAGCACAGGAAGGCAACGCTCGTGGACGGCACGAACCTGGATCACCACTCCGCCGGGGTGGACATGAACAACTGGAAACTGCCCGAGAACCTGCGCTGGTCCTTCCAGCACATGGCCGATTTCCTGCCCACCGCGACGATATCCCGGGGGAAGGGAGAGGCGGCGCAGCTTCCGGCGGCACACCGCGACCTGGACTCCGTCATGTTGGCGGCGGCCGTCCCCGGGGAAGCGCCCATGAGCGTGGGATCGGTCATGGCGTCCACCGAGACCGACGGCTGGATGCTGCTGCACCGCGGCCGGGTGCTCACGGAGCAGTACTTCGGTGAGATGGCCCCGGGCTCGCAGCACCTGTTGATGTCGATGAGCAAGTCGCTCATCGGCGCGGTGGCCGGGGCCCTGTGCGATTCCGGGGTGCTGGATGCCGAGGCGCAACTGACCGGCTACCTGCCCGAGTTGGCCGACACCGGCTATGCCGGGGCCACGGTGCGCGACCTGCTGGACATGCGCTCGGGCATCGAGTTCTCCGAGGACTACCTGGACCCGCTGGCGGGGATCCGGATGCTGGAACAGGCCATCGGCTGGTCGCCCACCAAGCCCCCCGGGCCCACCGGCATGTACCCGTACCTGAGCACGCTGCGGCGCAAGACCGCCCACGGCGGGGTCTTCGAGTACCGCTCCTGCGAGTCCGACATGCTCGGCTGGGTTTGCGAGGCCGCCGCCGGGTCCACCATGCCCGAGCTGATGTCCCGCTTGGTGTGGGGCAAGATCGGTGCCGAATCCGACGCCACGATCGGCATCGACCAGTTCGGCACCGGGATCTTCGACGGCGGGATCAACGCCACGCTGCGCGACATGGCCCGCTTCGGCTCCCTCTTCCTGGACGACGGCCTCTCGCTGGCCGGCGAACGCGTGCTCTCCCCGGAGTGGATCGACCAGACCCTGGCCGGGGCCCCGGATTCCCGCGATGCCTTCGCCACCGGCCCGGGCGAGTACCTGATGCCCGGGGGGATGTACCGGAACCAGATGTGGTTCCCCTACGCGGGCAACGACGTGCTGCTCTGCCTGGGGATCCACGGGCAGATGGTCTACATCAACCGCCCCGCCCGGGTGGTGGCGGTGAAGCTGTCCAGCTGGCCGCTGCCGCAGGATCCGGCCAGGCTCTTCCCCACCCTGCGCGCCTTCGACGCCATCGCCGCGGCCCTGTTGGTGGAGACGCAGACCGCACCGGCACCGGTTGCACCCGCGGCCACCTAGCCAGGCAAGCGCCGTGGGAAGGCGCCGTGGGGTGTGTCCTCCCACGGCCTGTGGCTGCGCGGGTGGCCTCCGCCGCCAGCGTCTCCCGGCCGCCGGGCGCTGCGCATCGCCGGGGATGCCCCGAGTTTCCGCCCCGCCTTACTCCAGGTCGTCGGTGGGGGCGGCGCGATGATCAATCTCGGCCGTTAGCCGGTCGATCCGATCGAATGCGTCGTTGAGATCATCAACAATCGCCCATAGGTCCGGATGCCGGTCGCGAATCTGCTCCAAAGTGCTGCCACCGGAGGTGAGCGCAGCGAGATCGAAGCTGACGTTGGTGCGCGCACCGGCCACCGTAGCCCTCAAGGCGCCGAACGCGACGACGACGTCGGCAATAAGTGCCGGGTTGCCGTTGGCCGCGAGCCACGCCAGGTCCCCGATGGCAACGATAGCCCGCCTGCCCAGGACGGCCGATGCCTTGGCGGCATCAATGGATGCCCGAGATATGGCGGCATCACGTTCCGGACCCGGTTCCAACCGAAACGCGGCTCCGAAGGCCCGGGATGCTGACGCGTCTTGGTCGGCCAGGCGAAGAGCGTCCTGCCGGAGTGATCGAGCTCGTGCCCGAACGCGGGAGAGTTCCCCGTGCTCGCGCGCGTCGGCTTCGGTGTAGCCGGCAACCATGGATGTCAGTGAAGCGGCGATGGCGAGCATCAACCCCGTCCCGGCACCCCCGCCCGGCGAGCCGGTGGACTCCGCCAAGGCCCGCGTCCAATCCTCAACCGTCGAGCTTTGGGTCGTAAATTCCTCGGCACCGTCCATGGCATCAAGTGTGCCCCATGGGTCGTGCCGCCGGGCTGACACTACGTGAAAGACTGATGCAGTGCGTGTCGCGACCTTCCACGTCGCCTCGTAGCTTCAGGGGGCGCCATCCGGGGTAGCTGACTTGATCTGTCAGATAGCAATTGCCTGCGTTAAAAGTTCCGTGCTGAGGACTACATAAATGACTGTGGCCATCGGCTTCCGTCCTGAACAAAAAGCCTTGGGATACAAATGATGCGCGTATCCCAAGTCCTTCCTGAGGTAGCCTCCCCAACTATGGTCGGGCGACCTTATGGCTACTGGGGACGTCGATCTAGATCGCTGAAACTATCCAGATCACCAAGGCAACGGCCACAAGAATGCCCACGATGGTACATACAACGTAGCTTCCACGCTTGTAACTTACCTCCGTCCTCTTCGTTGGTGCTTTCCCATCATCGAATTGTGGGAACCCCAATCCAAGACCGCGCATTCCCGAAGTCTGCTCTGTACGTGCGGCTGGGACGGCTGATGGAACCCGGATCTGGAATCCTGGAGCTGGCTGTTCGGCGATGTTTGGAGCCGTAGGCCAGCAGCGTTCCATTCCCGAAGAAGTGGAAGGCATTGACGGAAACGGGTCAGGAGTAGGGTTCGGGTAGGGATCGGGCTCCGTCCCTGGCCGCGAGGGTCCGCCGTAACCGTCCACGGCGGTTGGTGCCGAGGCTTTCAACGCCCCTGGCGGCAGGGGTCACGGCCGGGCCGCGGAGTTTTTACACCAACATCTGGAGGATGGAGGATTTCCTGCCACCTGGTTGGCTTGGCAAGGGTTCCGGGCCAATGTTCTGAAGTTTTTCCTACCCACCCCGGCGCTCCGGAGTCGCCCTGCTCCCGCCTGACTGTAAGGATCCGCCCGCCCCAAAGCCCGCTTTGCTTGCGGCACCCGCGAATAACTGTTAGTCCTGAGATAGGTGCGCGCGGTCACACTCCCAGACGGCATGCAAGCGCGCAGACCGGCATTGGTGAAGAAAAGGGAAGTGCAAAATGGCACGCAAAAATCCTCCTCGCGTAGACGAGCCCACCGACGACGAAATGGAGGTCGGCAAACCGAAAACCTGGGCGGCGGGCCTACCCGGAGTCATGCATTCAATGGTTCCGGCCCTCAAGGACATGGGTGTGGACAGGAGCCGCAAGACGCTGCTGGCGATGAACCACAGGGACGGCTTCGACTGCATGAGTTGTGCGTGGCCGGACCCCGACCACCGCAAGGCCTTTGAGTTCTGTGAGAACGGGGCCAAGGCCGTCACTTGGGAAGCCACTCCGATCACCGTGGAATCCGGCTTCTGGGCGGAGCATTCGGTCAGCGAACTGCGCGGGCAGTCGGAGTACTGGCTGGGCCAGCAAGGCAGACTCACCGAGCCGGTGTACAAGCCCGCGGGCGAGGACCACTACCGGCCGGTCGGCTGGGACGAGGCATTTTCGATTATTGGCACGAAACTGAACAGCCTGGCGTCCCCGGACGAGGCGGCTTTTTACACCAGTGGCCGCACCTCCAACGAGGCGGCCTTCATCTACCAGCTGTTTGTGCGGGCATTCGGCACCAACAACCTGCCGGACTGCTCGAACATGTGCCACGAGTCCACCGGTTGGGCGATGGGGCAGACCTTGGGCATCGGCAAGAGCACCATTGCGTATGACGACTTCGGCAAATCAGACCTGATCATCATCGTGGGCCAGAATCCGGGCACCAACCACCCCCGGATGCTCACCGCTCTGGAAGAAGCTAAAGGCAATGGCGCCGCGATTGTCGCTGTGAATCCGCTACCGGAGGCCGGCCTGCGGCGCTACAAAAACCCGCAAGAAGTCAAGGGCATCATCGGCCGGGGCACCGACATCGCGGACCAATTCATGCAGATCCGCCTCGGCGGTGACATGGCACTGCTGCAGGCGGTTTCCAAGAGGGTCCTGGAAGCGGAGGAAGCGAGCCCGGGAACGGTGCTGGACCGTCAATTCATTGAAGACCACTGCGAGGGCTTGGAGGAACTCAAAGCGCACCTGGCCCGGCTCGATGAGGACGCGGTGCTCGAATCCACGGGCCTGCGCCGTGAGGAGATCGACGAACTTGCTGTGCGCTATCTGAAGGCCGAGCGGGTCATCATTACCTGGGCCATGGGCCTGACCCAGCAGAAAAGGCGGTGGCCACCATCAAGGAGATCATCAACCTGCTGCTGCTGCGCGGCAACATCGGTAAACCCGGCGCCGGGGCGTCCCCGATCCGCGGGCACTCCAACGTGCAGGGGGGATCGAACCATGGGCATCTGGGAACAAATGCCGCCAAGCTTCCTGGACGCGATCGAGAAGGAGTTCGGCTTCAATCCGCCCCGCGAGCACGGGACCGATGCGGTGCAGACCATCCAGAAAATGCGCGACGGCGAAATGAAGGTTTTCGTGGCGCTGGGAGGAAACCTGGTGGCGGCGATTTCGGACACCCATGAGGCGGAGGCGGCCATGGAGAAATTGGAGATGTCGGTCCAGATCTCCACGAAGCTGAACCGGTCCCACACCGTCGTGGGCCGGGAGGCCCTGATTTTGCCCACCATGGGTCGGACGGAAATCGATCGGCAGGCAAGCGGCGAGCAGTTCGTCTCCGTGGAGGATACCGTTTGTGCCGTGCATCCGTCATGGGGCAAGGTGGAGCCTGTGGCGCCGCACCCGCTTTCAGAGGTGGCCATCGTATCCCGGATGGCACGGGCCACGTTGGGTCAGAAGGTGAACGTGGACTGGACCGGATTCGAGAAGAACTACGACCTGGTCCGGGAGCACATCTCGCGCGTGGTGGTCGGTTGCGCGGACTACAACCAGCGGATTCGGCAGGATGGCGGTTTTGTGATGGCCAATGGCCCGCGGGATTCGCGGACCTTCCATACGGCCACCGGCAAGGCCGTGTTCACGGTCAACGACTTGGAACACGTGCAATGTCCGCCGGGGCGGCTGATCCTGCAGACGATGCGTTCGCACGACCAGTTCAACACGACGATTTACGGACATAATGACCGCTACCGCGGGATCATGAAGGGCCGCCAGGTGGTTTTCGTGAACCCAAAGGACCTGGCCGAACTGGGTCTTCAGGATGGCCAATACGTGGATATCCATGGCGAGTATGTGGACCACAAGGAACGCGTGTTGCGCAATTACCGGGTGGTGGCCTACCCCAGTGCCCGGGGTTGTGCAGCGGCCTACTATCCCGAGGCGAATGTGCTGGTCCCGCTGGAGGCCGTGGCGGAGGGAAGCAATACCCCGGTGTCCAAGCACGTAGTGGTCAAGCTGGTGCCGGCCTCCGACGGGCACGAGGTCGGCGCGTCGGTCACGGCCTAAATCGGGATACGGGATCGGTACCGGGCGTTTCGAAACGGAAAACGTCCGGCAGCGGACTATCGGGCGGTCTCCGCCCATCCGCCGCGATCGGGGCCCTGCTCGTTGCCGGCTTCGCACAGCTTCAGGGCTTTCTCCACGGCGGATCTCACTGCCTTTTGTGGATCAATGTGGCCGCTGGTGGCCGCCAGAGCCGCGGCGTATCCGACGTAGAACGCGCTGATCGGTCCGGCAGAGGGGCTCACCGACCTGGAGGATTCCTCGGCCAGGCTTGAGGATCAGTTCATTCTCTTCCTCCAAGTCCAGGATCTGCAGGGCCTGTGAGATCCGGTGGCTCCAGTGTTCCAGGTTCCGCTTTTCGTTGTCATAGTCAGCCATGGTTGCTCCTTCGGTTTCGTGAGGATCTTCTTCGGATGCGCAGGCCTGCCGGCAATCATCCGGACCTCAGGCATAGCATCCGCACCATGGGTAGTACAACGCTGGCGGCTCTGTAGTCGGCTCCGGGATGAACCACCTTCATTTTTGTAGACACTCCGGCCTCGTTCGGAGAATAGAAATATGGATCGCGGCATGAGGGTTGATGACGAGGCCCAGACACATGCTGCGCGTTCGCAACATGAGCGGCGGACGGCAGTTCCCGCCGGGTCTTTGACCGCGGTCGGTCGGCATGCGATTGAGCCTGGATCCAAATCGATGAGCCCGTGACTTGGGATCACGAATCGAAAGACAGCACCGGGGCTGTGCAGCGCTCCCTGGGTGAGAACGGCTCTTCAAGACCCCTCCTTCTCCCCAAACTCCATGAGTTCTTCAAGCTCACGGGTGCTTGACCTGTCCTTCTGGCCAGCATCTTTCCGGTATTCCGTTGCCCCGCGGCGCAAGGACCTCCGGACCCCATGCGGGGGACCAGACGTTCCTGGGTGTCCGGTGCCGGGAATGGGCCCGGGTGCGCAGCAAATGGGCCACCGCTGGGGACGTCACGGGACGGCACTCCCGCTCCGAGCAATATCGTCCCCATTCCGGTCACAGCGCCCGCCATCGCGGACCACGTGCGGCTAGCGCCGGTCTTGCCGCACGATGAAGACCTCGCGCAGCAGCAACATGGCGGCGGCGGCCGTGGGAATGGCCATCAAAGCCCCGGCCACGCCCATAAGGGTGCCGCCGGCGATCACGGAGATGACGGCCACCGCACCGGGCACGGAGACGGCCTTCTGCATGATCCGCGGGGAGATGAAGTAGGCCTCGAGCTGCAGGTAGCCGAAGTAGCAAATCGCGTAGACGACTGCGGTCTGCCATCCCAGGGTCAGCGAGATCAGCGACACCAGGATGCCGGCAATTGCCGCGCCGACCAGCGGGATGAACGCCAGGATGGCGACCATCAGGGTGAGCAGGGCGGCGAACGGGACGTTGAGGATGCTCATGAGGATCAGCGCGACCGTGGCGTTCAGCACCGCGACAACGGCCTGGCCCATGACGTAGTTGCCGACCGAGCGGGTGATGGTGTTGCCAAGCTTCTCGGTCCTGGCCCGCTTGGAGCGCGGGGCAAGCCTGTAGCAGAAGGCCATGAACGCCGGAAGCGAGGCGAGGAAGTAGATCGCCAACACCAGCACGATGAAGACGCCGAACAGGCCCTGCGCCACCACGCTGCCGACTCCCAGGACGCCGCCGAAGATTCCGCCCACGGCACCGGTGTCGGTGAAGAACTTGCCGATTTCCTGGCTGATGCGGTCGGAGACCTGGTATTGCCGGTCCAGGGAAACGAAGAATTCCGACTTCAGGAATTCGTCGACGATGCTCGGGGCCCGTTCGATGAACTGTGCCGTCTGGGTCACGATCGTCGGGATGATGATGCCGATGAATCCTCCGGCGACTCCCAGAAGCAAGGCCATGGTGATCAAGACGGCGGCGATGCGTGAAAGGCCCCTGCCCACAAAGTAGCGCACCACCGGATCCAGGCCCAGCGCGATGAACAGGGCGATCGCAATCCAGGTGACCAGGGAACCCACGTTGGTGAGCAGGAAGAATCCAAGCAATGCGAGCCCGACACCGACGGTAAAGAGGAATCCGAAGGCCACCGGGTGCGCCCGGGCACCGTTGAGGGTTTCCGCCGCGGGTGCCGGGACGTCGTGTCCGGGATCCGGAGGGAACCCGAAATTCTCCGGCGGCTTGATGCGCGAATCCCAGGTGTGTTGTGCCCGGCCGATCACGCGGCGCCACCACGGCGCCGTCGCCACGGTCTCTTCAACCTGGAGGGCATCGGGCTGAGTGGGAGTGCCCGGGAGTTTCCCGGGAATTTCGGGTTCCAGGGTGCCGGAGTCGGGCGGGCCGTCGGCGGGCGCTGCCGGTCCTTTTGCTTCGTCAGCATCATGAGTAGTCACAGGCCGAGCCTAGTACTAGGGTCCCGCGAGGAAGGTGTGGACCGTTGCGGCGGTTCATCAGGGCCAATTCCAACCACACGGTGCATATCCCTGCAGTCCTCCCTGCGCCGGGGCAAAACTCACGGAAGGATCCCTAGCGGGCATGGAGTGGGGCCCCCAAGTCGGTAAGGGGCCCCAGCGAGAAGGGAACCCGCTGCGGAAGCTACAACACGGCCCAAGCGGCCTGAGCCACTCCGTCGACCAATCGGGCAACCGTCCCCGCGAGGCTTCAGAATGCGGGTCGTTCATCCCCCGGCGAGGAACAACTGACTTGGAGGGTTAGGTGCTCAAAGCAGGTTTTCGGGGCCGATAGACGGTCCGGAACCCGTAGAACGTTTCGCATTTACCGCACCAGCAGTCGACATCCCAGATTGGCTGATCACCGCTTTGGGGTTTCGTTACCAAGCGGATTTCTTCATAGACCAAGTACTCGCCCGTGAGACACACCTCGCAGCCCGGTTTCGCGTCCGAGGTATGAAACGGCGCGGTTGACGAGTCATTTTGCGGACACGCTATCGTTGTGGCGCGTTTCAGTTGGGGGATCAAAGGGTGGGTAATAATGAGTCTTCCTCCTGAGTGGAACAGCAGCGAAAATCGCGCACTTGTATGGTGTCGCTCATGAGCAGGTGAAGCTGTGAGGCCGCCGGACTTGCTCAATAGCCCACTGCCTCGTAAATCCGGTACTAGAGCTGCCGGAAGACCAATAGATTGGCATCTGAGCCCTGCCGCCAAGGACCCCCGGCTCGCCGTACAGACTCCCAGGTAAGATTCAGCGGATCCATTAATCTCACTTGCGGTCGGGAACCTCCCTCTCGGCGTCCGTGAGACATTCGCCGGCCTGCTTGGTCCTCTTGGCAGCGGCTGGGGTTTTCACCCCTTTTGCCCGCAACAGCTCGTCTGCGGGGCTGCGGTTTTTCCCTGGCGTTGCCGGCAGCTTCGTCACCCTTCTTGTCGCTCTTGTTGTTGATCCTGACTCCAGAATCCGTGGGAAAAATCGTTCCATGAATGATTGAACACCGTCAGGCCAACTCCAACCGCCGCACTCATTTGAGATGATTTCCATGCGGCACACGGGTTAGATTTTGGCCACGTCGTTGCCAAAAGGTTCGACCAATCAAATACACGGCGCCCCCGTCAGGCCAATTCCCTCTGGGCGACAGTGCCCTGGAGTCGTGGCTCTGGTCATTCCCGGGGAATCACACGCTTGCGTACCGTTACGGATCCAATCGGTCGCTGCGGCCAGGTCGGCTGGGGTCTTCTTCTACCGCAGCGCCGTTAAAGTCATTTACCCGCGCACCCGGCTGCGACGATTCACCCACGTGAGGTACCACGGTCTCGTCGCCAGAGCCTTCCGAGACCACATACCTGCGCAGCCGCGGACGGACCGGGGCGAAATCGTCACGGGCCCCACGTTCTTCCGAGGTGAATGGCGCGGTGCCTTCCAACAGGTCCGGCTGAGCAGCCAGGCCGGTGTTTCCAACCCCGGCCTGCGCATAATAGCTGTACAGCCGGTCTTCTTCGGCCTCGCTGAGGTGCCCGCCGGGATCCACGTTGGGGGCGTCCTTGACGAAATCCTTCGGGAACTTCACATAAAGATTCTCGTCGGAGATCTCCGCTTCATCCAGCGGCACGAAGTTCTCGGCCATTCCCAGGAATCCGGTGTGCACGGTGGCGAAGTTGGGGGTGCCGGTTTCGTCGTCGAGGTAGATCTGGCCGAGGGTTCCGATCTTTTCACCGTCGGGACCGAATACCTTGGCCTTGTCCTCAAGCAGCTTTTGAATCTCATGCTGACTCAACATGGGTGGTGTCCTTTCGCTACAAAACCTGAACGTGCCGGTGCTGCAATTGGAACCGCGGAACCGAGACGACTGTGACCTACCGGACAATTGCAACATCAGCCATTTGGGCAAGGCAAGGAAATCCGGGACATTTGATTGAAACCCGGGCAGACGGTCCCCGCGGGCGTATACATTTTCCCAACACGTAGAGAGTGGACATCGAAATAGTCCAAATCCCTTCCATCACCGGTATTTTTCGATGTATCGGTGGTGATTCGCGAGGTAGAGTTGCCGCCACGAAATTCCTCCAGCGGAGCTGTTTCCAGCTCCGCCGAGGCGTCGACAAAAAGAGCTGAAAGCCCCGTGATTGCCGGTTCGGTTCGCCTGAGCCGGTGGATCGGCTCTTACTCAGGCTGCTGGCCTGACAGATGCTCGTCGTGGGCTCGAAGAATGCCCACCTTGAAAACTAGCCCGATCCACTGTTGGCTAGTGCGCATTCTCCCTTTCCAGAAGATCACCCGTGTCACTTTCTGTATGGTGTCCATCGACCTCACGGGCGCATCAGCAATCACCCCGGCCGTAGAGGGGACACTTGGAGTTGGAGATTCGTCATAGCCGAAATCTGTCATTAAATCCGATAGATTTCCTGAGCCATGGAATGATTCACAAACACTGGTATGTAACGGGTTTCCCTATGGATGCAGGGACGCGGGCATGGCCAAAGCATGGGCGGACCCTGGTACGACGTTGTGCACATGACGGACACAAACACCGCCCCAGTATTCCGGCTCGAGTTCCTGGAAGCGGCATAGGAGGTGCAGGGCTGACCGTGCATCATGCTCAGCGTCCTGGAGCGGCAATGTCGACATGGTGGTCGGGGTGCATCAAGCGGAAATAAGCAGACGGGCACAGGACCCACGCTTTCCATTGGGTTTGGCCGGAAGAATCGTTCCTTAGTGAAAAGGGTAACGGAAGGTGAAAAACGGTTGACTTCGGGCTGCAGCCCGAGGCCGACCATCAATTCCTGCGACCCGGTTGGCTTGGATTGCCGACCGATGTCCGAAACCAACCACCATTCGTTTTGACATCTCAAAGGACGAAGGAACCCATGATGGATGTTCTGATCACCCGAGGCGGGAAGGATCCCGGGGACGATATTGATTTCGCCCACGGGACGCCGGCCTGTTGCACCCATTGCTTGGTGCGAGGTCCTGGGATACGTGTGAACCGCGTATCCGGCCCAGGCCTGAGAGGGGAGGACTAGGATGCGCATCGGACTGGTGGCCCCTCCGTGGATCCCCGTGCCGCCGCCTGCCGATGGCGGCATCGAGGCCACCGTTGACACGCTGGCGCGGGGACTGGCTGCCGCGGGCCACGAGGTGTTGTTGGCGGCGTCCGCCGACAGCACCTGTCCCGTGGATAAGATTGCGGGACTGCCCGTGGGGGATCCCGGTTCACCGGGGTCCTGCGTGGACGAACTTCGGCACAGCATCCTCGCCTACGGGAGCATGGGGGATGTCGATCTCATTCACGACCACACCCTCGCCGGGGCGCTGTACCGGCACCGGCCCGGCAACACGCCCGTGGTGGTGACGGCGCACGGGCCTTTCGACGCCAAGTTGGGCGAGGTCTATCGGGACATCGCCCGCGACGCCTCGGTGATCGCCATCTCCCACCACCAAGCCAGCACCGCGCCTGCGTCCGTGGTCGATCGGGTCATCCACCACGGCATCGACACCTCCACGGTCCCGACCGGAACGGGCGACGGGGGCTATGCCTGTTTCCTGGGCCGGATGCATCCGAGCAAGGGATTATTCCAGGCCATCGGGGTCGCTTTGCTGGCCCAAGTGCCGCTTCGGATTGCCGCAAAAATGCACAGTCGCGAGGAACACGAGTACTTTTCCGCGGTGATTAAGCCGCTACTGGGCCCGCAGGTCGAGTATGTCGGGGAGCTGAACACAACGGACAAATACATCCTGTTGGGTGGGGCCGTGGCCCTGTTGAACCCGATTCAGTGGTCGGAGCCATTCGGGATGATCATGATCGAGGCCCTGGCCACAGGGACGCCGATGCTCTCGACTCGCCGTGGTTCGGCACCGGAGATAGTCAGGGATGGAATCACCGGGTATCTGCGCACCGGGCTGCAGGGGCTGGCGCAGGCGTTATCGGCGGCCGAGGCGCTGGACCGGCGAGCTTGCCGGGTGTCGGCCGAGGAGCTGTTTAGCGCGGATGCCATGGTCGCCAACCACCTGGGATTCTATGAGGAACTTGTTGGCGGTCCGGGAATGGGTTCTTCCGCAGTCCGAGAGTCGCTGCCTGCGGAAGGACTGAGGGTCGGAGGGCCGAGTTTTTAGGGCAGTTGCCTCGACGTGGCCAGCCAATGCCGTGTACTCGTTGGCTGGCGACAAAGTGGTCCTCCGCAGGGTCTCGGCTACTGGGAAATGGCTTTCAGGAAGTTCGCCCCGGGTTCCTTGCAACAGGGGTTCATTCAGCCGTAAAAGACCGGGCTGACCGCAAGTGCTGTCAGCGAAGCATTTGCTACCATGAAGGAGCACAGGGTCCGCCGGCTGCCGGCGATCGGCGGCCACACTCCGGTCGGCATGCCCACCCAGGCCGACGCGGCACGGACCCTTCCCGGGGACCGCATCGGGGACCTGGTCGAGCAGATCTCCGAGCCGGGCGCTGCCCGCACCTGATCATCTTCGTCCCCACAGACGGCAAGGAGAACAATCATGGAGACACCAGACACCGGCATGCTGATCCGGCTCAGCGACAGCGGCGAAACGGTCGCCAACGGGGAGGAGGACATCCGCGACCGGCACGTGAAGGACAAGGACGGCGAGGACCTCGGCAAGGTCAGCGACCTGCTTGTCGATGCCACCGAGCACAAGGTCCGGTTCATCGAAGTCGCCTCGGGAGGATTCCTGGGCATCGGCCGGGAGAAGACGTATATCCCGGTCGACGCCATCACCGCCATCACCGCAGGCGAAGTTCGGATCGACCAGACCCGCAGCCACATCACCGGCTCGCCACTCTACGACCCCAGTCTGGTCCGGGAACGCGACACATACGGCAGCATCTTGGAGTACTACGGATACGTTCCCTACTGGACGCCCGGCTACCGGTACCCCGACTACCCGAACTACCGCCGCTAGCGTCGTAGACGCTCACCGCATGGATAACGCGGTGGGTGACAACCTCGGTTGCATCGAAAGGCTTCAGCGGTTTCGTGCCGCTGAAGCCTTTCGCCGTATTCAAACCATGGTCGGGTCGCCGGGACAAAACGCAGGGACCGGCTGGTTCCGCTTCGGATTCACGAACCGGGATGCAGTGCGCCGTCAGGGTACGGACCGAGACCGCTGGTTACACGGGGCGGATGTTTTCTGCCTGCGGTCCCTTGGGTCCCGGGACGGTATCAAACTGGACCTTCTGGTTCTCTTCCAGGGAGCGGTACCCGCTGGCGGCTATTGCCGAGTAGTGGGCGAAAACATCCGCAGATCCATCGTCGGGTGCGATGAAGCCGAAGCCCTTCTCGGAATTGAACCATTTGACCGTTCCTGTTGCCATTGTTGCGTCCTTCTGTGGCCTTGATTCGCCACCGGCCGGAAGTCGGTTGCGAGGGATTTCTTCCCTGCCGCAATGCTATGTTCGGCTATTCGTGAGGGCAAGGACAAGGCTGAAATGCCTGCAATCACCGCTTCAAGGCACGGGCATCTAGGGGAACCTAGACACAATCCCGTTCATCGGCTCGCCGCAAGGTGGACCTTGCGGTGAGCCGCACTCGGGACTTGCAAAGGTGACGGTAGTCGTCGATTCCCGCCATGGAAGGAAAGCGGAATGCCGGGCCTATCCAGAGATGATCTCTCGCTGTGGCCGGGTTTTTCGTATCCGATTGGGGAAGGGGGCCTAGATCGCGGAAACGATCCAGATCACCAAGGCAATGGCCACAAGAACACCCACAATTGTCCATACAATGTAGCTTCCGCGCATGGCACTTACTTCCGTTCTCTTCGTTGGTAGGTCCCATCTTCGGCTCATGGGATTTCCAATTCAAGGCTGAAATTTCCAGCTGCCTGCTCCGTACGTGACGGCTTCTTGAACCAAGACCTGGAATGTCCAAAGTAGGTTTTGGGAGACACTTCGAGCCGTAGTCCAGTAGTGTTCCCTTCCATGGCACTGGGACGGTGATCCGGAGTCGCATCAGTGGCGCCGGCAGAAGCAGTGCAGGCCACTTCGGAAATTCCGTGCAGGCAGGGCAAACGACGGTGGGATCCGGGCCCCTTCCAGGAGACGCGGGCAAAGCCGCCGGCCAGGTCCCCACCGTCCCGTCTCAACAAAGCCATCCTTTGACTGGACAACCCCTGAGTGGCAAAGTCCATCCATATGTGGAGTTCAGTCAGGGCGAGTGCAAAGTCGCCAAGCGGCCCCGTGAACAGTCCCGGATTTGATGCCACTGTTTTTGGGAAAATTAGCGGCAACGAACCCGGGACAGTTCATACTGCGTGGGCACCGCTTCCAGAAAAGTTGCCAACTAGTTTGGAACCTCCGGGGGATTCAAGTTCGGCAAGATCCGCATGGATTGGGGGTGACAAGTAGTTGGAAAAGTGCCAAGTACCTTGGAATCTCACATCCACCGCTAAACGCAGTATGGGTCCGGCTCCAAATAGAGTCGGACCCATACTGCGTTGTGGGTGTTTGCCGATCGAAATTAGCGGTCACAGCGCACGGTGGCCATTCTCGGAAACAAAGTATTTCAAGAACGGGTCGAATCGAGAATCCTGCGGTGCTCTTGTTAACTACGATTGGTTCTGGCACAAATTTCGAGAATGGTGACAGCGTGCCGCTTCGGCCGGATCTTGTTGCGACAGGGACCTGTTGCCGGTACTGTTCCCGCACCCGGACAAGGTGGTGGCGGAGCCGGCCGATAACCTGTTGTCGGATCCAGGTGGACTACGGCGACCGCCCCAGATGTTACGGAACCTCGACCGGTTCCACCGCCAGGCCGGGGAGCACTGTAGATGTGATGTCGGTTCCCGCCGGTTGCGTCGGGCCCGGTGTTTCACCGTTGCACTGGGTCAATGGCCGGGTCCGGTGATGATCTTGTTTCGTTCGGATTCATGCGCGCCGCCCTTCTTCGCCAGCGTGGAGCACGCCTCTTCGATGTCTCGGGCGAGCGTGTCGACGTGCTCGCGGCTCAGCGTTTCCTTGGCCAGGGCCCGCATGATCGTCACTTCTTGGGCGTTCGGCGGCATGGTGTATGCCGGCACCATCCAGCCGCGCTCGGCCGCGAGCTGCCAGGCAATGTCGAACTCGTCGTAGTTGGTGTCGTCGGCGAGCCGGAACGCGACCAGGGGAAGCTGCTCCTCGTTGCGGCCGATGATCTCGAACAGGCCCATGGCGTCCAGCTTCTCGGCGAGGACGCGGGCGTTGGTCTGCATGTTCTGCATGATGTAGGTGTAACCGGCGCGACCATAGCGCACGAAGTTGTAGTACTGGGCGAGAACCATCGACGAGCCGGTGGAGAAGTTCAGGGTGAAGGTCGAGTCGGTCTTGCCGAGGTAGTTCTCCTCGAAGACGAGGTCCTTGGCCAGGTCGGCCTTTTCCCGGAAGATCAGCCAGCCGATGCCGGGATAGACCAGTCCGAACTTGTGCCCGGAGACATTGATCGAGCGGACCTGCTCGAGTCGGAAGTCCCATTTGGAGTCCGGGTAGAGGAAGGGCCAGACGAACCCCCCACTGGCTGCGTCCACGTGCAACGGCACATCAAGGCCCCGCTCATGCTTGATCCGTAGCAGTAGGTCGTTGATGCCGACAATGTCGTCCTTGTGCCCGGTGAACGTCGTACCCAGCACAGCTGCGACACCGATGGTGTTCTCATCGACATGGGGCTGCACGTCGGCCGGGCCGATCGTGTACTTTCCCGGCTGCAGGGGCACGATCCGCGGCTCCACGTCGAAGTAGCGGCAGAATTTCTCCCACACGACATGCACGTCGCCGCCGAACACCAGGTTTGGCCTCGACGTCGACGCGCCGGCGGCCTCGCGACGCTTGCGCCAGTTCCACTTCAGCGACAGGCCGCCGAGCATGATCGCCTCGGACGATCCCTGGGTTCGGGCTCCCGTCGTCTCGCCGGGCGCGTGGAAGAGATCGGCGAGCATCCGAATGCAGCGTTGCTCGATCTCGGCCGTGCGGGGATATTCGGCGTGGTCGATGAAATTGCGGTGCAGGTTCGTGGCGATGATCCGCTGGGCCTGCGGCTCCATCCATGTCGTCACGAATGTCGCCAGGTTCCGGGCCGGATCACCCTCCAGCGCCAGGTCCTCCGACACGAGCCGGAAAGCGTCCTCAGCAGGAATGCCGGTCTCCGGGAACTCCCGGGTCGGAACCTCTTGGGTGACGAATCGGTTGCCGAACAGCGCAGCGTCGGCATCGGTCGGCTGGTAATTTTCTGACATCATTTCTCCTTCAGGGACTGTTGAAAATGGGTTACGGATGCGTTCCCCGGTCCGCGGGAACCGGGGCGTCGGTGGATTCTGGACGCAGCATCAGAATCGCGCCGGTGAGGAAGCACAGGGCTCCCACGAATGTGCCGAGATTGGACAGCTCGGCGTTCCAGACATCGCCGCTCGACGGTATGACAAAGGCCGCGACAGCTGAGATGCCGAACGCAACAGAGCCGGCCACGTTGATCACCGCGATCTTCCACGTCCGATGCCATCGCCGGCCGGCAATGGCGCGACCGGCATCTCGCAACGCCACACCGCTTGCAATGAGGAAAGCGATTGAACCCAGGGCATCGGGTCGCCACACCCGCTGCTCGGCCAGCTCCGCACTGAGATTGAGCTGCAATGCGTTTGCCGTACTCCAGTTGAACCACAGCGTGCCGGCAAGTTGAACCGCGGCGGCGAGCCAACCGAGATTATGCGGCGCCCATACCCAAAACGAATGGCGCCGCGTGGCACCCACGGCCGGGAGCGCCTCGACGGCTCCGCGGTACTGCAGGAACGCCGCAGAGGTGAAGAACAGCGAACCAACGAAAAATGTGGCTGCACCCAAGCGCAATCCCACGGCCTCGGCGTACAACGGCACCGCACCCAAGGCGAACAGGCTGGAGCCAATGATGAACAACCAGGCGATCCACCGGCCCTGTATGGTCGAACGGCTCACCTTCGAGATCTCAGTTGCATGGTCGGCCCTCGAGGGAGCCCAATGTTGGACGCTGCCGACATCGTCAGGCGCCACGGACGCCCTCGGGCCCGGGACCGGGAGCACAGTGGTGATCACGAAGGCCACCGCCACAGCCACCACCACCTGGGGTGTCACGGCCACACCGTCCACTCCCAGCAGTAGCGTGGCCAGCAGCGTGGACGTCAACGGCAGCCGCAGCATGGCCGCGCACATGGCTCCCATGCCCATGCCGATCCCTGATGCGAGATCCATTCCGGGCAATCCACTCGCAGCAATACCGAGGGCCGCTCCGATGAACATCGCCGGGAACACCGGCCCACCACGAAATGCGCTCAGCGAGAGCCCGTAGACCAAGGTCTTGCACGCGATCAGCAGGACCAGCACGGCAAGCGAGTAGTCGGCGGCCTGTTCGACCAGCTCCGGAAGTTCGTCCTGCCCCGAGAACAACACCTGCGTGAAGCTTTGCCCGGAGATCAACTGGTACGCCATCGCAGTAAGGCCGATCAGTAAGCCCAGCGCAGACGTCACCAACACCCGGTTCAGATGCACGACAGGACGAAGAGACAGCGCGACCCAGCGGATCAGCCATCCCAACAGCGCGCCGACCGCGCCCATGACCACCGCCCAGCCCAAAGCCGCCAGCGTCGGCGGCACCGCAGGAGGCACCACGGGCAGCGCCAGCGAGAAGCTGCCCAACCCGGTCCAGCCGTCCAAGCCGACGAACACCAGTGCCCCGACGCCAGAAGCGAGCAGTCCGGGCAGGGCCACCAGACTTAGCGTCATTCCCCCGATCCCGGCGGCCTCCATGATCAGGAATGCACCGAGCACGGGAGACCCGAGCAGGGTACTGACCGCTGCGAAGCTGCCAGCCGACGCCATGATTGTCGGGGCCATCGGCGGAGCGTCCTTCTTCACCAGGTGCACCGCCAACGCCCCGAGGCCGCCACCGATCGCGACCAGCGGACCCTCCGGTCCGAGCACCGCACCCAGGCTGAGCGTGGTCAGCGCCGCGAGAACGATGCCCACGAGTTCCCGACCGCTGGGCGGACCGCCGCCCATCTTGAATCCGAAAGCGGGTGAGTGGCCCCCGGTTCCCGGCAGGTAGCGGATGGTCAACGCCGTCAACAGCCCACACAGCACCAACCACGGAACCGGCCACCATGCAGGAGCGGGACCTCCGAGGACTTGACCCGGCAGCTCGACGAAGACGAACCGCTGGAGTGCCGCGACCAAAGCGAGAAAACCATACGCAATGACCGAGATGGGAACCCCCAAAACCGCTGCCAGCACGAGCGCAGCGATGTAAGGCTTGGAACGAATTACGGCGACCGGATCGATACTGGGCGGCGACGCGGCAGGCTCGCTCATTCCCTGCACCTCGTCTCGCCTGTGACGATTCGGGTGACCCCGAATGTTCTTCTTCTAGATCGGGTCGACTTGCCAAGCAGGCCACACCGCGAGTCACCGATGCTCAACGAGCAGATCATTAGGCTGCCCTCCGGCACCACGTCACCGATGGCTTCCCAATTCGGCGCGGAGACAGCCATCGTCCGCCCGAAAGACGGTACCCAGCAAACGGAGGCGCCGAAAGGACCGAGAGAACGGGTTCGGTGCGCCGGTGGAAACAGTCGGGCATCCCTTCTCCTTCCGCTGGCCGTCCGTTAGACGGCGGGAGCCCTCAGCGAGGTCTCGCAAGCGAGAGAGGCTGGTCAATCGCATGTTCTCCAAGCTAACGCTTCCAGTGGGGGAAGTCCTCACCCGACGAGGGTGAAAGAGAACCAAAGAACACCGACGTCCTTTGCGGACGTCGCACGGAGTGGAACCCACTCACTGCCGCGTCGAGGTCGACTGGTGGCAGCGTCGTGCCTCGCGACGGACCCATCGACAGGCCTAGGGTTCCTACGCTTCCTGCAGCCGGTCGCGGAGGCCAATGCTAAACCGCTTGGCTGCTTTCCAAAATGGTGGGGCATGCCCGCTGGTGGTCTGTGCGGATTGGCGGCGGGCCGTTTTGAACGGGCATGATGCTTGAATGTTCATTCGCGATCCTGGCCATGCCGGACGCAACCCACTGGGTCCCTGCCAAGAAGGCGAGGCACATGCATGAATAGGAACGTGGTACAGCAGAACTATGGCAAACACAGTGTGGAAGTTCTGGTAATACGTTTGTCACGGGGTCGAGGTATCTGCAAAGGCTTCCTCAAATCTTGAACTGAGCAAGGACTGAAGCAAGGATCAATAGCATGCATGGAATTTGTGCAACTAGAAGATGATTGATCCTGCAAGGGAGTATTTCGTGGGTTCTAAACGAAGAGCATCATGGGCGGTGGCCTTTGGCGTAAGCCTGAGCGCACTGGTATGCGGAGCCATTGCCTTGTTCAACGCGGGCATCGTTGCTGACGAAAACAACCTCACCTCGAATCCGCAATCTGCTCTGTGGTTGATGTACGGTATCGGCGTTGCGGGACTGCTAGTTACCTTGCCAGGCTGGTTGGCTTCGAGGGCAACCGATACCCAGCGACAGAACGGCTAGTCAAAGAGTGTTTGCAATTGTGCGGACTCGTCGTCTTTTTCCCGAGCCTGTCGCGCTTTCGGCTAGCTTAGAGCTCCTTGCCGTCTCGGTCGCTGCTGCACTCACCGTCCGCGGTATTCCTTTCGATCGCAACGGGCTCTCGACCTCGTTGCGATGAGCCATGAACCTAAACTTCGGTCTGGGTAACAGCCTCGACCATTATCCAAGGAGCCAGTCTCAACAAACCCGCATGCTCGTGAGATCACCGCGCATCAGGCACCCAAGCCATTGCGGTAGGCGAGAACCCGGCAGATAGCCTGCGCATCAATACTTAGCGGTGGCTCCATAGTGATTTGCATTCGACAAAGCAGACTCGGTAGACACGATTCTAGAATGCGAGAATGTTTCCATGAAGGCCCTGGTTGCAGCATGAATCACACGTACGCGCTGGTCAGACCGCGTGAATAAGAATGGACTGCGCTTCCGCTGCGTCCCTCCAGGGCCCGCCAATTGGTTGTTGCCTGCCTACTGGCCGTCGCAACGACAGTCGCGGCTTTCATTGCAGACCGCGGCTGGGAGACAGTCGAAGAAGATGCGTGGGACGGTCCGTACCGGTTTGTTGACATGTTAGGTCTTTCCGGGATTCTCATGGCAGTGCTGTTTTCCATCGGCGGTTGGTCCTTTGGGCGGTTATCCGTGGGTATGGCTCCGCTTGTATTGGCCTATGCCGCCATACCGCACACCTTGGACGGATATGCCAGCGCCCCGATCTGGTGGGCAGGGACGATCGCGGCGACGCTCTGGTTTCTGTTCCAGGTTGTGTTCTCCGTGAGGCAGCTTCGAGCCGTCCGCACGCTTGCCAAGCGATCAAGCACGGGCTTGACAGCTGAAGTTGGTCCGGCCGCCAGCGCAGCGCTGAGAAGCATCGCGAGAGAAAGCATCTTCTGGGCGACAGGTCTTAGCATTGCGGCAACCATCGCGGGGATCGCAACCTTCGGGGTTCTGTCCACGGAGCTGGGGCATACCTACGAAGAGCTGGAGGGAGGGTCGTTCTCCGATTACCTGGCTACGGCTGCGGCGATCCTGAGCATTTTGGCGATTATTCAATGGGTTCGTTGCGGCTGGCGGGCGATCGCCCGTACGGTCGTCGGCAATCTGCTCTGGCAAGTTTCGCCAGGGCTGGGTCCTGTTGAAGGATTGTTGTCCCCAAAGGAACATGATGCCGGCATGCTTCCATTTGCACACGCTCAAGCCACCCCGGGGTGTACCTGTATTGAGGAGTTCTTCCGTTCGGACCCGTCAGAAGACGAGGAATTCCTTGAGGGCGATGGAGTTCTCGCCGCTGCGTACTGTCCGGCCCACGGAATCGACCAGGTTAATTCCCTGACTCCCGAGCAGTTCCGTTCAAAAGCTATAACCACGTGGTTTTGGGATGAGAATTCTGCCGAACCAATCTCAGAGAACCTCGAAGCCGATAGGTGCCTGCTCATCGGTTTCGCCGGACATTCCTTTACCGGATTGCCTGCCCAATTCAAGAACGGGCAAGCCGAGACCAACCCTGGCCCGGGCGAACTTGCCGATGAACGTGTACCGGGCACCGGAGCGTGGAGCTGGGAGCCGCCCAAGCCCCCGCTGGGTGGAATACTTGATCGCATTGACCTGCGCCCCGTCGGACTAGGAGGACAGGCGATCCGCTACAGCCATGGTCGGGCTTGGTTCGAAACCGGGAACCAAAACCATGAACTGGACCGCCGCTGAGCTCGGAGCGCACAGTTGTTGGGCCGTTAACGAGACCAAGATATAACAGTGAACTTCCGCTTGCCTGAGCAGTTGGCTAAATACCATGGAGCGGTTCAGGGATTGGGGCAATGATTTTTATGATTCCCCTGAAGATCAGCGTTCAACGTTGCGCAATCGGCGGCCTGAAAATTCCTGTCGTATACGAACGAACATCCTCCATTCGGATGATTCGTCGGATAACCCCTAGTCGGTAGGCTAAATGGATGCTTATGCCTGCGATCATTCTCATCACATCCGCCCTGGTCTTCTACACGATTGGCGTGTGGGCGGAACACCTCCAAAAAGTTCTGAAGTGGTGGCACGCGGGGTTGTTTGCCTTGGGACTCATCTGCGACGCCAGCGGAACTTACCTGATGTCCCAAATCGCGGCATCCGGCGAAGTCCAGGCCGTTGGGGTCGGTGCGGGACTCAATACCATCATGGCCGTCACCGGAGCCGCGGCGTTGCTACTTATGGTGCTTCACCTGGTGTGGGCCATCATTGTTCTGCTGCGTAATCGCGACGCCGAAAAGAAGAGCTTCCACAAGTTTTCCCTTATTGTCTGGGGCATCTGGCTGATCCCGTATTTCACAGGTGCCATCGGCGCCAACATGGGATAACCCTGTCGTGGGCAACTCGCTACCGACGAGTTGCCCACGTTCCCTATGAAGCCCATCGCGCTCTACCGGAGCAGATGGCCCCGGCGTATCGTGAGGTGCAGCACTGCGTGCTTCGTTCCCACACGAGGAGGCATCATGTCATCGGGAATTTTTCGGACGAAAAGCATCGAGCAGACGATGCAAGACACCGAGAAACCAGAGCACCAGCTCAAGAAAAACCTTGGTGCATTGGATCTCATCGTTTTCGGCGTAGGGGTCAGCGTTGGAGCCGGTATCTTCGTCCTCACCGGCCAGGCTGCCGCATCGAATGCCGGGCCCGCCATCGCGTTGTCCTTCCTCATTGCCGGACTCGGCTGCGGATTGGCCGCCCTCTGCTATGCCGAGCTTGCCTCGAGCGTTCCGGCCGCCGGCAGCGCCTATACCTACACCTACGCCACCATGGGTGAACTGCTCGCGTGGATCATCGGGTGGGACCTGATCCTGGAGTTCACCGTCGGCGCCGCGGCACTTGCCACATCCTTCAGCCAGTATCTTGGCGTTATCCTCGAGGGAACTCCTTTTGCCATCCCCCCAGCGATTGCGACGGTGGAAGAAGGCTATCTCAACCTGCCCGCAGGCCTGCTGGTGATAGGCCTGACGATCGTGCTGATATCCGGGGTGAAGCTCACCAGCCGCATTAACCAAGTGGTCACTGGAATCAAGGTGCTTGTGGTGCTTACCGTCATCATTGTCGGAGCATTCTTTGTCAACGTCGCAAATTGGTCACCGTTCATTCCCCCCGCCGAGGCGGCTCCCGAATCCGCGGGCGGTGCCCTGCACCTACCGCTGGTCCAGACCCTGTTCGGGCTGGAACCGAGCGTCTACGGCGTCGGTGGAGTCTTCGCCGCGGCAGCAATGGTCTTCTTCGCCTTCATTGGCTTCGACGTGGTGGCCACCACGGCCGAAGAGACCCGAAACCCACAAAGAAACTTGCCGATCGGCATCTTCGGTTCGCTGGCAATTGTCACCCTGCTCTACATGGCGGTGTCGTTGGTCATCACCGGAATGCAGAATTATCAGGACATTGATCCCGAGGACGGTGCCCCGCTGGCCGCGGCCTTCGTGAGCGTGGGCCTGCCGATCATGGCAAAACTCATCGCCATCGGTGCCTGCATCGGGCTGATCGTGGTGTGCATGATCCTGTTCCTCGGCCAAACGCGCGTGGGCTTCGCCATGGCCCGCGATCACCTGTTGCCCGCGGCGCTGGCCAAGACCCATCCGCGCTTCGGAACGCCCTACAGGTTCACCATCATTGCGGGCATCCCGATCACGATCCTCGCGACTTTCGTTCCGCTGTCGACACTGGCGGAGCTGGTCAACATCGGCACCTTGGCCGCCTTCATCCTGGTGTCCATTGGCGTCATCGTCCTGCGCAAGTCCAGACCGGACCTGAAGCGGTCGTTCAGGGTGCCATGGGTGCCTGTACTCCCGATCGCCTCGGCACTCATCTGCTTCTACCTGATGCTGTATCTGTCGCTCGAGACCTGGATCCGGTTCGTCATTTGGCTGGCCCTCGGGTTCCTTGTGTACTTCACCTACTCCCGGAAGCACAGCAGGCTCAACACCATGGAGGAGAAGCGATAGTGGCCTCGTGGGCGGCAGCATGCAGTGCCAAGACCGCCGGGGTATCCAATGCCAGACGGGTGAGGTGACAAAGGCTCTTGAATCGCGAATCTCCGACTGCCTAGTGCCAGCCGTTGTCCCGTCTAGGCCGACCCGTAGCCGTGGACAGGTCCCGGGGATGGGCGTTTGGCGGGGGGATCCGCAACGGATATGTGTCTGGTGAATCCGCGCAACACCCACGGAACGAGGTATTCCTTGGTCCAGATGAGGTCCCCGGCCTTGGTCTGGCGCCAGGTTTGGGCCGGTAGGGGATCGAACTCGAAGGGCTCGAAGGAGTGCGGAACGTTAAGGCTGTCAAGGACCAGCGCGGCAACTTTTTGGTGTCCGATGGGGGAGAGATGCAGGCGGTCCCGGTCCCACGTGCGGGGATCGGACAGATCCCTCAGCGCCCACAAGTCTGCCACCTTTGCGTCATTGCGTGTGGCGATGGCCCGGAGGCTCTCGTTGAAAAGGGCGATCTTGGATCGGACGTGGCCCAAGACGGTGCGAGGTCCGGAATCCGGGCCGACAAAAATCAACACCGTGGCCCCCGTTGCGCATAATGCTTCTATGGCAGGTTCGACCGCCGCGGCAAGCTTGTCGGGGTCGGCGTCTAGGCGTATGAGGTCGTTCCCGCCAGCCTGAAAAGTCACCAAGTCGGGGGTGAGGTTTATCGCCTGGGCCAGCTGCTTTTCAACCACCTGGCGGACCTTGACTCCACGGATGGCCAGGTTGGCATAGGAGAAGTCGGCTTGTCCGCGGCTGAGTTCCCTGGCAACGTAGTCCGCCCATCCGCGGTAGCCGCCCGGACTCAGCGGGTCGGGATCGCCGTATCCCACCGTGAAGGAATCGCCCAACGCCACGTAGCGGTGCCAGGGGTGTTGCTCAAGGGACTGGGTCAGGTGGACTCCTGCGGGTTCGGGATTGACGTTTCCCATGGCTACCGCTCCGTTCTGTCTACCTGCCTCGAACAACTTTGTGAGCAGGAGGTGCACCTGCCACCTATCCCAGTCGACACCACCGGGACGGCACATGCCAGTGCACAAAGTCCCGAAGCGTGTCGAAGGCTCGATTCAGGTGGGTGATTGCATCGCCAAGGAAGGGAACGGGGGTTGGGATTGGGTTCCGTCGCGTGGGACCCCGAACATGTTGGCCTGGCCGGCGGACGACCAGCACTGCCCTATCACTGATTCACCTGCGCGCGGGCAAGATCCAGGCTCCCTATGCATAAGTTCAGGTTGAAACGAAAAGAGCTGACTGAATCCGTGGTTCACAGTGATTCATTCATGCTTCTTCCTCATGCCATGGCCTATATTGACGAATTCGCGGCATATGCCGAACCCTTCCATCAGTATTTGTGGCAAGGCAATGCATCGAGCAACATGCCTTGTGGAACCCCGGCTAGGGTAGGAATGGAAAACAACGAGGAAGGCGTGAGCATGGCCGACAACACGACGATCAATCCCGCAAGCAGCGTGGCGGAGATCCAGACAGCACTGGAAAGCCTGCATGACCCGCGGATCCTTGCGGTGAACGAAAAGCATGGCAATGACCATGCGGTAAACCTGACCAAGCTTCGCGGGCTGGCCAAGCAGATCAAGACCAACCAGGAACTGGCCATCGGTTTGTGGAACACCGGAGACTCGGACGCCCGCTTGCTCTCCTTGTTGATCTGCAAGCCCAAGGCGTTTGGACTTGAAGAGCTCGATGCCATGTTGCGCGAGGCAGTGGTTCCGAAGGTCCAGGAGTGGCTGGTCAGTTATGTCGTCAAGAAGAGCCCGCATTGCGAGGCGTTGCGGCTGCGATGGTTCGACGACCTGGACCCCGTCGTCGCCAGCGCCGGCTGGGAACTCACGGTAACGCAGGTCTCCAAGAATCCCGGGCTGCTGGACTTGCCCCAGCTTCTGGAAACCATCGAATCCGACATGAAAAATGCCCCTGATCGCCTGCAGTGGGCCATGAACCACACCCTGGCGGAGATCGGCATTTCGCACGTGGAGCATCGTGAACGTGCCCTGGCCATCGGCGAGAAATTGCAGGTGCTGGCCGACTACCCGACGCCCCCGGGGTGCACCTCCCCGTTCGCGCCGATCTGGATCAACTACATGGTCGGCCGCCAGGCATAGTTTCGTCCTGCCGATGTCGCGCTGGCGGCTCTTTTTGCCGGCGATTGACGGTTCCCGTGCCGGGACACGAAACTGCCCACGGTTTGGCTGGTGCCATGCCGTGGGCAGTCTCGTTGGGCAGGAGGCCTGGGGTTACCGGAACAATCGCCCGTTCACTCCCGAAGGCCGGGGCCTGTCACCAGTAGCCGAGGGCGAATTCCGCAATGACCACCGAGAGCAGGAAGGACGCGGTGATCGCCACGAGGCCCACCGGGATGATTTTCCAGCCGATGGTCTTCAGCAGCGGCACGTCCTTGCCCAGCGACAGGCCGGCCAGCGTGAGCATCACGGTGGCGATGGACAGGAAGTCGACGGCCGAGACGAGGTCGGTGAGTGGCTTCGCGGCGAAGAACCATGGGCTGGAGACGTAGGCGCCGATGGTGGTGATCCAGATGATGGATGAGACCTTGCGGGAGACCTTCTGCAGGAACAGACCCAGCAGGACCAAGCCCATGAGGACCGCATAGCCGCCCACGATGTTCCAGTGCACGCCCTTGGCCGCCACAAAGGCGGTGCCGAGGCCCAGCACTGTCAACACGCTCAGGGACAGCCACAGGGGCAACTTGACCTCGGCGGATGACTCGGCGACCTTGTCGCGGAAGGCGCGGTTGGCTTCGGCTTCGGCGGCATCCTCGGTGATGGCCGGTGCTGCTCCGGCGGTGGCCGCCGCGGCCGCGACCGGGGCGGCTGTCTTCTGCTTGCGGGTCAGCAACTTGTAGAACCTGTCGGCCAGCGGCAGCGAGACGTAGATGCCGACATACACGCCCAGGATGGTGGTGATCAGGTTGGACACGGCGGCCATGCCGAGGATGGCCTGTTCATCGCCCGGGTAGGCGTCGACGATGCTGGCCGCGGAGGCCGCCATCATGGAGCCGGACCCCACGCCGGCGCCCATGGCCAGGGCCAGCGGGTTGAAGACGCCCCAGTTGGCCACCAGCGAGGTCAGCAGGGTGATGAATACGGCGCCAAAGAGCGTGCCGAAGACATACATTGCCAGCACACCGCGGTACTGGTCGGAGTCCGGGCCGTACTTTTCCGAGACCATGGCGAACGACGGTTCGCGGTCCAGGGAGAAGGTGGCGCCGACCGTTGCCTTGCCCATGCGCAGCAGCACGGCCAGCGGAAGGGCCAGGAACACGGTTCCCAGCAGGTGGCCGATTTCCTGCAGCAGCAGTGCCGGGCCGGCCTTGACCAACACGGGCAGGCTGGGCCCGATGTTGAAGGCGAGCCGTGCCACCAGGAGCATCACGGCGACGCCCACCAGGGCGGCGGCAACCTTTTGCAGGTCAAGACCCAGCGGCTTGAACTTCTGGATGGACACCAGCAGGCCTAGGATGAGGCCCCAGACCATGGGGAAGACGACGATCGAACCGATGCCGATGTCGAACTTGGCCGAGCCGATGAACTGCACGGCCACGCCGATGACAAGGGCCAGCAGGGCGATGGGCATGGTTTGTTTGATTCCGGCCATTGCCGGTGCGGTGCGGGTGCTCATGCGCGGGAGTCCTCGGTGTCGCGGGAGTAGGCGGCCGCCATGAAGCGGCTGCGTTGGGTGGGGTTCGTGGCTGCGTCGGCCGTGGTCCAGGCCAACGCCTTGGCCGCCTCGAACATGACGTCATACGCCGCCGGGGTGTCGGCCAGGGCCGCAAAGGCGTGGGAGTGGATGCCGACATCGGCGCCCGGGATGCTCAGCCAAGGATGCAGGCTGGGGATCACTTGGGAAATGTTGCCCATGTCGGTGGACCCGCCGCTCATTCCGGCGGCCGGCGTGGTGTCCTTGCCGAAGACCTCCATGGCGGCGATCCAGTTCGCCGCCAGGCCGTCGTCCTGCAGGAGCGGCTCGTACAGCGGTTCCGTCGGTTCGATTTCCAGCGTCGTGCCGGTGGCCAGCGCCGCACCCTCGAAGCAGCGGCGCACGCGGACCAGCAAGGCCTCGTAGGCGGGCATGGTGAAGGCCCTGCATTCGAATTCCACTACGGCGAGTTCGGGGATGATGTTGGTTGCGTGGCCCGCCTCGGCAACGTACGCCGCCACCCGGTGGTCGCCCGGGATTTGCTGGCGCAGCAGGCCCACTGCCACTTGGCTGAGCACCGCGGCATCGGCGGCGTTCACGCCCAGGTGCGGTGCGGCCGCAGCATGGGACGCCTTGCCGGTGAACGTGGCCCGGTAGCGTCCCACGGCCTGGGCGCTGGTTCCGGCGGGGTTGTATGTGACACCGTCCTGGACCGGGTGGACCATCAGCGACAACCCGACACCGTCAAAGGCGCCGGCCTCCAGCATCAGCGACTTGCCGCCGCCGTGCTCCTCCGCGGGGGTTCCGATGGCCTTGAGCGTGATGCCCAGCTTGTCGGCCAGCGGGGCGAGCGCCAGCGCCGCGGCCACGGAGGCGCCGGCGATCAGGTTGTGTCCGCAGGCGTGCCCGATCTTGGGCAGGGCGTCGTACTCGACGCACAGTGCAACCGTCAGTTCGCCGCTGCCCGCGGTGGCAGTGAAGGCGGTGGGCAGCCCCGAGGTGCCGGTTTCCACCGTGAAGCCGCCCTCGCGCAGCAGTTCCGTGATGCCGGCGGCGGCACGGACTTCCTCGAAGGAGAGCTCCGGGTGGGCGTGGATGTCGCGGGCGAGGTCATGGACCTTGCCGCGCCAGGACTCGACGCCGGCGGCCAGCTCTGCGTGGACGTCGGCACCCGCCCGGGTGGTGTCGGTGGGATTCAAGATGGTGTCTCCTGGGGATAGGGAGGGGGTTGGATGGATGGGGATTCGGGACATGGGTTGCTTTGGGAGGAGCGTGCCCTAGTCCAGGTGGATATCGAGGTCTTTCCAGAGTTGCTGGGAACGGCGGAGGGTGGCGAGGCTGCGTTCCGGATGGGCGGCCTGCATGCCCGCCAGCAGGCCGTACACCACGGAGGTGGTGGCGGTGACCGACTGGAAATAGCCGATGCCCTCGGAGGGGACCACCAACAGGTGCTCGGCGATGTCGGCCAACCGACCCCGACGCGCGTCGCTGATGCCGATGATGGTGGCGCCCGCACGGTGTGCGGCCTCGGCGGCGGTGATCTGCTGCCCGATGGGGCGCCAGATGTTGACGACAACCATCACGTCACCGGGTCCCAGCGTGTTGGTGCTGGTTGCCAGGTGGACGCCATGGCGGCTTTCCAGGGAGATTGGGTAGCCCATGGTCGCTCCCAAGTGGGCCATGACCACGGCCGGTGCGGCGTACGAGCCGTGGGCGACCACGAGGATCGATCGTGCGGCCGCCAGCGTGGCGATCGTGGCTTCCACGTCGTGGGAGGTGTTGGTCTCGAGCGTCAGGCGCAGGTTTTCGATGTCCCGGGTGAGGGCGGCCAGAAGCGGGTTGCGATGTTCGCCGTGCTGGACCAGCGTGTCCTCGCTGGAGATCTTCGCCAGGTACCGCGAGCGCAGTTCGCGCTGCAGGTCCGGCCAGCCCTGGAAACCCAGGGACTGAGCGGTCCGGACCACGGTCGAGTTGTTGACGTCCGCGTGCAACGCGATTTCGGCGATTTCCGCATAGGAAGCCAGTTGCGGATTGCGCATGACGACGTCTGCCACCCGGTTTTGGGCCTTCGGCAGGGCCGTCTTGTTCAGGATGTCATCCAGCCAGTCTGCGCCGGGCGGGGTGGCTGACTGCTCAGTGGGTGTTATGTGGGGCACATTGCAATTATGGTTGCAGAATTCCTCGCGTGCAATTCAGATTGCAGAGGAAGTGTGGTTTGTGAAGCCGTGGATGCGGGATTCCGAGTCAGGGCCATGGCGGAATGCGGGTTTCAAGCGGCATTTGCCGCGGGCGACGGTCCACCCGCAGCAAGCCGGCATGTCCTACCAGAGCATGATTGCGGTCTGCCCCGAAGCCCCCGCCCAGGTAAGCCGTACGCGTGCGACGTACTTCTTGCCCTTGAACAGCTTCACCCGGACTTTTGCGTTTCGTTCCCAGCCGCTGTTGTCGTTGGCCGCCAGATGGCGGAGTTTGCCCTTGACCTCCTCGAAGAGCACCACGACAGTGTCGGCGTATCCAAAGGTCGCCAGGTCGTACTTGCGCGTTTCGCTCGGGACAATGCTGAAGTTCGCCTGTCCGCCCGGGGCCAGGGAGAGCGGCACGGAGACAAACGGGGTCAGCTGCGGATTCGTGGCCTTGAGCTTCGGGTAGAAGCGCAAGATCCACTCCTTGTCGGTGGCCGAGAGCCCGCCGGCGGGCTCAAGCCCGGCGTGGTACTTCGCGGGCTCGACGATCAGCCCGGCGGGGAACCAGTACTCCATCACCGAGTCGGGATCCCAGGTGGAACCCTCGATCTCGGCGGGATCGAGCTTGCGCAAGACATTTGAGAAGGTTTGTTCCCGGGACCAAAAGTTGGGGGAACCACCGTAGTAGTCGTAGACCTTTTGCTCGTCCCAGACGATTCCGGCGAACGGGTTCTGGTGCTCGTGGGGAAGCCCCAACGTGTGACCGATTTCGTGCAATGCCGTGGTGTGGCCGTAGGGGGTGGTCAGGTCCCAGCCAAAGTTCATGGTCGGCTCGGTGGCGGGAACGCCCAGCACGTCGCGGCCGACATACGACCAGGAGCCGTCGGCCTGGTCGAAGCCGATGCGGATCTCTGCCTCGCTGCGGTCCTGCACCTCGGTGAACACCAGGCCGATGCCCAGCGCCTTCCATTCGGCAAAGGCGTCCCGGACGGCCTGCTGCTGGGCGGCGGGCCCGTCGAGGAACCAGTAGTGCAGCACGGTCCCGTTGACCCACTTGCTGGACAGCATGCGTATGAGCCGCATCCGCTGAACGGACAATCCTGGTGGCAACACCAACGGTGTCCGTGGCTTGACGGTGCAGAGCGGCCGTACTGCTTCGACGCCCATGGCTTTCTCCTTTTTCGGGACCACTTCCATGTCGGCAGTCTGGCACCCCAGCGGGCGTTGCATCAAGGGTTGCGTTGCCGCCCGGCCAGCGCTATGGATCCCGTGTTGCGGCATCCCGCCGGATCACCCTGTCGCGGGGGGACCGCCTTCCATTTCCACGCGCAGGCGACGGTGCCCGCCCCCGCAGCGGGGGCGGGCACCGTCGCGGGATCCTAGTTTTGGTAGGAGGGGTAGTCGGTGTAGCCCCTGGCGTCGGGACCGTAGAACGTCGCGGCGTCGGGTTCGTTCAGCGGGAGGTCCTCGCGCCAGCGGCGCACCAGGTCGGGGTTCGCGATGGCCGGGCGCCCGACGACAACCGCGTCGGCGAGCCCGTCCGCCACCAGCGAGATGGCCTCGTCCCGCGTGGTGATGACGCCGAACCCGGTGTTCAACAGGAAGGGTCCGTTGAACCTGGCCCGCAGGTCCTGGACCAGGGCGCTCGCCGGGTCCTTGTGCAGCAGGCTCAGGTACGCGAGGTCCAATGGCGCCAGGGCATCGACAAGGATCCCGTAGGTTTCCTGCACGTCGGCCGGATCGAGCTCAAGGGTGCCCTGGACGTTGTGTTCGGGCGATAGCCGGATGCCGACCCGCTGCGCGCCGATTGCCGCAACGACCGCCCGTGTCACCTCGATGACAAAACGGGCGCGCTTGGCCGGGGAGCCGCCGTAGCCGTCTTCGCGCGTGTTTGCCCCGGCGGCAAGGAACTCGTGCAACAGGTAGCCGTTGGCCCCGTGCAGTTCCACGCCGTCGAAGCCAGCCGCGATGGCGTTGCGCGACGCCTGGACAAACTCCTGGACGATGCCGGCGAGTTCTTCGGTGGCAGGGGCGTGGGGGACCGGGAAGTCCTTCTTGCCCTCGTAGGTGCGGGTCTGCCCCTCGATGGCGATGGCGCTGGGCGCCACGACCGGATGGCCGCCATTGGTGTCCTCGTGGGTGACTCGGCCGGCGTGCATGACCTGGGCGAAGATCCTGCCGCCCTCGGCGTGCACGGCGGACGTCACTGCCGACCAGCCCTTGAGCTGTTCCTCGGTCACGAGGCCGGGCTGGCCCGGGAAGCCCTGGCCGGCACGGCTGGGATAGGTGCCTTCGCTGACGATCAGCCCGAGCGAGGCGCGCTGGCGGTAGTGTTCGGCCAGCAACGGACCGGGAATGCCCTGCTTTCCGGCGCGGATCCGGGTCAGCGGTGCCATGACAAGCCTGTTGGGCAATTCCATGGAGCCAAGTTGCATGGGGGAAAACAGCATGGGGGTGGTTCCTCTCGCAGGACATTGTGTCAATCAACGACAGCGCCGAATCGGCTTCATTTATTTCGCGTGTGGCCCATGTCGCAATTCATTGGACGATGCATGTGTGGTCGGAGATGACCCGATCGCCATACGCGCCCCGCGCAAATTTCCCGGACGGAATCACGGGACTTGTGGAGTGGCGAACTAGGTATGCAATCTGTCAATTCGTTAGAGTTGCACAATGACTACCACTTCCGGGGGACAGGTGCGCCGTTTGAGGCTGCCTGCGGCGCTGCTGACGGCAGCGTTGATAGCCACGCCCACATTCGCAGCTCCGGCTTTTGCCGCTCCATCCGTTCTTGAAACCACAACACTCGGCGCCGCAGGCGCTGGGTCGGTCACCGAACCCGAACCGGAATCGGCGCCCGCTACGGCCCCGGCCACGGTCACCGGAGAAGGCCTCCAGCAGATGGCCGTCCCCGGGGTTGACGAGACGGCTGCCGAGGACGAAGGGGCGCGCGAGGAAGCCACCGCCCTCACGCCGCCGAACCTGACGGACACCGTAGCGTCGATTCCGGCGAAGGACCTCAACGTCGCGACGACCGAACCCGATCCCGCCGACGACGACCAGCTGGCGGCACTCACGGCCGAGAAGGCGACCAAGGAGTTCACCGCCGCCGGGCTGACGTGGACCCCGGATGCAAACGACGAAGTCATCGAGGCTGCCGTTCGGTTGCGCGAGGACGGAACCTGGTCCGAGTGGACGAGCCTCGAAGTGCTCAACCCGGGCTCCGAGGGCGAAGGCACTGAGGCGGGCACCGAGCCGGTGCTCAGCCTGAGTGCGGACGGCATCCAGGCGCGTGTGCTCACGGCCAGCGGAGAGACCCCGGCGGACCTAAAGATCAACCTGGTTGCCGCGGGAACCTTGGTGACGGACAGCAAGCCCAAGGCAACGACTGCCGCTTCCACCGGCACGTCGGTCGACGGCGCCGCGCTCAAGCCGGCCGTCATCACCCGGTCGGAGTGGGGTGCCAAGGAGTCCCAAGCGAACACCACCACGCGCCGCTCCGCCAAGCTGCAGGCCATGTACGTGCACCACACCGCCAGCAAGAACACGTACACCGAGAAGCAGGCGAAGGATCAGATCCGCGGCATCTTCAACTACCACACCAATGTCCTGAAGTGGGACGACATTGGCTACCAGTTCCTCGTCGACCGCTTCGGCAACATCTACGAGGGTCGTCGCGGATCCATGAACGACTTGATCGTCGGGGCCCAGGCCGGCGGCTACAACGCCAACACCATCGGCGTCTCGGCGTTGGGCAACTTCGACGAGGTCGAACCGCCGGAGGCCCTGGTCGAGGCGCTGACCCGCGTGCTGGCCTGGAAGGGCTACCAGTACAACCTGAACGTCAAGGGCACCACCACGCTGACCACCAGCACGGTCGGGCCCTCCACCGCGAAGTACAAGAACGGGGTCCAGGTGACGGTCCCCGTCATCCTTGGGCACCGCAACACCAACCTGACTGCCTGCCCGGGCCGGTTCCTGTATTCGAAGCTCGGTTCGATCCGCACCGAGGTTTCCAAGCGCATTGCAGCGTCCACTTCGAAATACGGCAAGGCCCATGCGGTGCTGAAGGCGCCGGCCGCCAGCGGAAGCTACTCCGGTGACTCTCCCGTGAGCCGCGACGGAAAGATCAAGCTGGGCTGGAAGTCGGTCAGCAGGGCCACCAAGTACCAGATCATGGTGCGTTCGTTGTCCGACTCGCGCATCTGGTGGGCAGGCAAGACCGTCACCGGGACGTCGGCGGATGTGACCATCGCCGCCGGGGAGACTGCAATCTTCGGCATCCGGGCAAGGGACGATTCCGGACGCGTCAGCTCAACCACCTGGCTCGTCCAGAGCACCAGGCCGAAGGCCCCGATCGCCACCCGGAACTACACCAGGTGGACAACTGCAGGATTGAACCTGCGCAAGTCGGCCGACGTCGACTCGGATCGCCTGCTGACCATTCCCGCGGGCAAGAAGATCACCGTCACCGCAACCTCGGGGAATTGGAGCCGGACCACCTACGGCGGCAAGACCGGCTGGGTCTCTTCGAGTTACCTCAGTGCCGTGGCCAAGCCCGCCGGGAAGCAGTACCGCTATGCATCCACCAATACCAGATTGCTGAAGAGTGCAAGCTCCACTGCGGCCAAGGTGGTGCGCGTGTCTAAGTATGAAAAGATCCAGTTGCTGCAGACCAGCAACAGTTGGTCCAAAGCGAAGTTGGGTTCGAATACCGGATGGGTCAAGACATACAAGCTTTCTGCCGCGGCACCCCAGGGGAAGATGCACCGCTATGCGGCTATCAACACCAAGCTGCTGAAAAGCGCGAGCCCCAGCGCGACCAAAGTTGTAAGCTTGCCCAAGCGTAAGAAGGTGCAGTTGCTGAAAACCAGCAATGCCTGGTCCAAAGTGAAGTTGGGTTCGAAGACCGGATGGGTTAAGTCCTGGAAGCTATATAGTAAGGTTCCCACGAGTCGCTAGCACCGGGCCGCTTGGCGAAGTCGCCCGGCGGGATCGAATCCCCGGAGGCCGCTTGATGAGCACAATGCACGCCTGGTCGTTGAGACCAGGCGTGCATTGTGCGTTACGGGAAGATGTGGCGGCACTTGACCGGTGTCATGGGTGCCCGGCGCGATCAGTCGGGTCGCTGGGGGAAGCGCGGATACGGCAGCCAGTCCCGGACCACACCGCCGTAAGTGCCGGGGGCGGGCGCCCATATTTCCCGCTCCCTGACACCCAGCACCCCGGTCCAGATTTTGTGGATCAAGTCGTAGTTGTCGACGTCCGCATCCGTTTCGCCGTCTTCCCGGTAGGTCGTCCATTGGTCATCGCCGGAATGGAAGACACCAATCAAGTACCGGGTTCCGTCGGGCACCTGACGGTCGTTTTCGGACGTGGAGCTGTACTGGCGCAGCGAGTCCACGAACTCGGCGACCAGGTCGAGTTCGCCCATTTCCATCACCGCATAGAAGTTCTCGCGATGGAAGTCGAACAAGTGTGTTGAGTCGGAGACGTAAATGGGATAACGGTGGTTGCCGGTTGGAATGTATGCAATGTGGGTTGCCAGATAGGCAACCTCGATGAATTCCTCGTTCCGGGCGCCGTCCTTGTACGTGTTCGCCCCGGGAAGCGGGTAGTCATCGAGGAATGCCCACAGCTTGGCCGGAAAATCACGGGACTCGCCAGGCATCTCAAGGTCCGGAACCAGCTGGCCCTCGATGAACAGACGGCTCCAAATCACCATGTCAAAGGCGTCGTCGAGGTTGGCTTTCCCGATCCGGAACTTTTCCTTGTACTCGATGCCCATGGCATCGGTGAGCGTTCCGCAGTCCTTGTAGGCGGCATTCGTCAGCTGCGCCATCTTGTCGATCCTGGCGTCGTCTTCCTGCAACCGGGTGTGGGCGTATACTGCCAGCGGCAGCAGGAGCTCGTATTCGTAGCATACTGCCGATTTCGTGGACCGTTTGAGGTAGGGCTGCATCAGTGTGGACAGGTTGCGGCGTGCCCCGTCGCGTGCCTAGGCGTCGAGCTCGGGTGCGTTCGCACTCGAGTACGTTACTTCGATCAGGGCAACCACCGAGTCGTCCCACAACTCCTTGGGTGCCGTGGGGGTCTTGGCGAAGAGATTGAGCATCTCATCCAGCCCGGAACGGATGGCGAACGTCGCCTCTTCGGCTTCGCTCACGGACCAAGGTTCGGTGCGTAGATTCTTCTGCTGCGCATTCGTGGGCTTCCAGCTTTCGGGCATGGACTCGGGGGTCATCACGCATGGCAAGCCCGGAGTCCCGGCGGGGGAAGAGGCAGCGCTCATCAGCAACAGGATTACAGTCATGATCCATTTCATGAAAGCGTCTCCTCATTGGGGTCCTTCAGGGCCCGAGGCTTGGATCCCGGGGCACCGCAAGGGCCGGGAAGCTACTTTCGTTGGGGTGTCTTCGAGGGCTTTGCCCGGACGTGCATGCGCTCTCCCTGCGGCCCAAAGAGGCTGAGGAATTCCACGGCGTTGGTGTCGGCCCTGCCAAACCAATGCGGTGTGTGGGTGTCAAACTCTGCTGCCTCTCCGGCCGGCAAGACTATGTCGTGCTCGCCCAGGCAGAGGCGGAGCTTGCCCTTGAGCACGTAGATCCATTCGTAGCCCTCGTGGGTGCGCAAATCGGGGACGCTGCGATCGGTGCCTGCGGGAAGCAGGTTCTTGAACGCCTGCAGTCCTCCTCCGGATCCCCTGCTGAGCGGCAGGATCGTCATGCCGTGGTGCGTGATGGGTTTGATGTGGATCCGCGGATCGCCGGTGGCGGGGGCGCCGACCAGGTCGTCGAGCGGCACTCCGTGCGCCCGCGCCAAGGGCAGGAGTTGCTCCAGTGTCGGGCGGCGGTGGCCCGATTCCAGGCGCGAAAGCGTGCTGACCGAGATCCCCGTGCGTGCGGAGAGTTCCTGCAGGGTGGTGTTGGCGCCGGTGCGCAGGGCCCGCAGCCTCGGGCCCACCTGGGAAAGCGTGTCTTCGATTTCTTGCTCCATGCCAACAGTTTGCCACAACGGCAAAAATGTTTGGATTCTTCCGCGATCCGGGTGCACGCTTGACGCAGTGCGGACGGCACGTCACGCGACGAATCACAAGGAGCGAAACCCCATGGAAAACCAGGCAAAAACATACGATGTGGTCATCATAGGCGGGGGAGCGGCGGGACTGAGCGCAGCCCAGGCTTTGGGCCGTGCACGGCGTTCGGTGCTGGTCGTGGACGCAGGCGAACCCCGCAACGCGCCGGCGGATGCGATGCACAACTACCTTTCGCGCGACGGCATGAACCCGTTGGAGCTGCTGGCTGCCGGACGTGCGGAGCTGGCAAAGTACGGTGTTGACATTGTTGCCGATCGGGCAACGGACAGCTTCCGCACGGAGACCGGATTCACCGTCTCGCTGGCACGGAATCCCCAGGTTTCGGCCCGGAGAATCATCCTCGCCGGAGGGCTGAAGGACCTGTTGCCGGAAATCGACGGACTGGCCGAGCACTGGGGAAACGACGTCCTGCACTGCCCCTACTGCCACGGCTGGGAGGTCAAGGACCAGCACATCGGCATTGTGGACAGCGCCTTCTCGGTGCACCAGGCGCTCATGTTCACCCAGTGGAGCAAGAACATCACCCTCTTCAGGGCTCCGGACCGGGAACTGGGTTCCGAGGATCTGGAACAGCTTGAGGCCCGTGGCGTTGGGATCATCGAGGCGGACATCGCCGCGGTGCGCGGTTCCGCCGGGTCCATCCAGGGCGTGGAACTCTCCGACGGCACCGTGTATCCGCTTGATGCCTTGGTGATCATGCCAGGGGTCGAGGTCGATCTTTCCGGCGTGGCCTCGCTGGGGCTTACGGCCTCGGAGCATCCGATGGGTGTTGGCCAGTTTGTCGAGGCCGATGCCATGGGGCAAAGCGGTGTTCCGGGAGTGTGGGTCGCCGGAAGCCTCGCGGACCCGAAGCAACAGGTCATCATGGCTGCAGCCAGCGGGCTCGGCGTGGGGGCGGCCGTGAATGCCGATCTCACCCGGGAGGAAACCGAGCGGGACGTGGCGGAGCTGCGGCTGCAGAGGGCCGCACTGTAAGGCTCAGAAAAGCTTGCGCCAGTTGGTTGCGGCAAGGTCCAGCAGCTCGTCGCCCTTTCCGGAAAAGACGGTGCGGATGGCATAGAGCGCGAACCCCTTGGCCTGTGCCGCGGTGATCGACGGCGGCATCGACAGTTCCTGGCGGGCCGTCACCACGTCGACGAGGGCGGGCCCGTCATGGTCCAGGGCTTCGTCCAGGGCCCCGGGCAGGTCGTCGGAATTTTCCACCCGGAACCCGCGGATGCCCAGGGCCGTGGCGACGTCGGCAAAATTCGGGTTGGACAGGTCGGTGGCGAAGGTGACGAAACCCGCCGCCTTCATCTCAAGCTCCACGAAGTTCAGCGACGAGTTGTTGAAGACCACGATCTTCACCGGCAGCTTGGACTGGACCAGGGTCAGCAGGTCGCCCATGAGCATGGCAAGCCCGCCGTCGCCTGAAAGCGTCACCACCTGCCGGCCGGGGTTCGAGGCCTGGACCCCGATGGCCTGCGGGATCGAATTGGCCATGGTGCCGTGGTTGAAGGACCCCAGCAGCCGGCGACGCCCGTTCATGCCCAGGTACCTTGCCGCCCAGACCGTGGGCGAGCCGACGTCGGCCAGGAACACCGCGTCCTCGTCGGCCAGCTTGTCCAGGGTGCGGGCGACGAATTGCGGGTGGATCTTGGCGCCCTTGCGGGACGGCACGGCCAGGTCGTCGAGCTTCTCGCGGGTCTTGCGGTAGTGCTTCTGGGCGTCCTGGAGATGCGTTCGATCCGTCTTCCTGCCCAACAGCGGGGCCAGGACCTCGAGCGTGTCGGCGACGGTGCCGAGCAGCCCCACGTCGATCCCGGTGCGCCGGCCCAGCTGCTCTCCGCGCATGTCGACCTGGATGATCCTGGCCTTCTGCGGATAGAACTGCTGGTAGGGGAAATCCGTGCCAAGCAGCAGGATCGCATCGGCGGAGTCCATGGCCCGGTACCCGGAGGCGAAACCCAGCAGCCCGGTCATGCCGACGTCGTAGGGGTTGTCGTACTCGATGTGTTCCTTTCCGCGCAGCGCATGCACGACCGGCGCGGCCAGCAGCTCGGCGACCTCCATGACTTGGGCGTGTGCGCCCGCAACCCCGGCCCCGGCCAGGATGGTGACCTTCGGGGCGTCGTTGAGCAGGGTCGCCGCCCGGGCCAGTTCCTCCGCGTGCGGCAGGATTGCCGACCGGCTGCGGGTGACCACGCTGGTGCGCGTGCCCTGCGCCTCGGCAAGCGCCACGTCCCCGGGCATCACCAGCACCGCAACGCCCCGGCGCTCCACGGCGGTGCGCATGGCGACCTCGAGCAGCCGCGGCATTTGTCCGGGGGTGGAGACCGCCTCGCAAAAGACCGATGCCTCGCGGAAGAGTTCGGCCGGGTGGGTCTCCTGGAAGTAGTTGCTGCCGATCTCGCTGCTGGGAATATGTGCCGCGATGGCCAACACTGGTACGCGGTTGCGGTTTGCGTCGTAGAGTCCGTTGATCAGGTGGAGGTTTCCCGGCCCGCAGCTTCCGGCGCAGACCGCCAGGTTTCCGGTCATTTCAGCCTCGGCGCCGGCGGCAAACGCCGCGGTTTCCTCGTGCCGCACCGGGAGCCAGGCAATGGATCCGTCCTTGCGCACGGCGTCGGTCAGGCCGTTGAGCGAATCCCCGGCCACGCCGTAGATCCGCTTGACCCCGTTGGCCTTGAAGACGGCGATCATGGTTTCGGCGACGGTGGGCATGGGGGTGTCCCTTTCCTTGGCGCGGGCTGCTGCGGCCCACCCTACGCGCGGCGGTGTTTCGGGCCAATAGCCGGTGCGGATTTGGCGCCGCGTGCGCGTTGATTGCGGGGCGCGTCGCATTGGTGGCTAGGCTGATCAACAAGAGAAGCGGGCGGCAACGCCACCGGGCAGAAGGAAGCAGACATGACTCAAGCAACCGCCGAATCAAATACGCCGGAACTGGCCGTCGGCGATTTCTACTACCGGCCCACCGGCGAAAACACGTACCGCTCGACGGTCCACGCCCAGGGCGCCTGGAATCCGCACGAACAGCACATGGCGCCGGCCACCGGCATCCTGGTGCACGCGATGGAGAACTTCCAGCCGCGCGCGGACATGCGCATGGCCAGGATCAGCCTGGACATCCACGGCATCATCCACGGCGGAGAATTCGAGGTCCGGACCCGCATGATCAGGCCCGGGCGCACCATCGAGCTCATCGAGGGCGAGATGCTCTCCCAGGGGCGCACCTGCATCGTGGCCCGAGGCTGGCGCCTGAAGACCCTGGACTCCACGGCCGTTGCCGCGTCCGAGGACAAGCCGGTGGTCCACCCCGAGGAGCTTGTGACCTTTCACGGCATGACCCCGTGGCCCGGCGGCTACATCCAGGGCCTGGAATTCCGCGGCGCCCACGGCCACCGCCCGGGCAAGGGTGTGGTGTGGATGCGCAACGGCTTTGAGATGGTGGAGGGGACAAACACCTCCGACCTGGTACGCCTGATGGGCATGGTCGACACCGCCAACGGCGTGGCACCGCGGGTGGCGCCGGGCCCGGGCTCGTGGATGTTCCCGAACGTCGACCTGCAGATCCACATGCACCGCGCACCCGAGGGCCAATGGCTCGGCATCGAGGCGCAGCAGACCTACGGCGCCGACGGGATCGGGTTGACCTCCGCGGTGCTGCACGATATCCACGGCCCGTTCGGGCGAAGCGAGCAGATCCTCACCGTCCGGCCGCTGCCCGGGCAGAAGTAAATGGGCCGCGACCAGGACCACGACCCGTTCCACGTCCGTCTGACCGGCCGCGGCGGCGAGATCAGCCTGCGCCAGCAGGTGTCCGACGCCCTGCGCGATGCGCTGGTTGCCGGGACGTTGATCCCGGGGAAGATATACTCGGCCCCCGCCCTCGCCGAGATGCTCGGCGTCTCCCCGACCCCGGTTCGCGAGGCAATGATTGATATCGCCCGCGAGGGACTCGTCGAGGCCCTGCGCAACAAGGGTTACCTGATCAAGGGTTTCAGCGACCGGGACCTTGACGAGTTGGCGGCGTTGCGGACGCTGATCGAAGTTCCCACGATGGTGCAGGTGACCCACCAGGCCAGCGTGGCGGAGCTGGAGGAGTTGAGGCCGCTGGCCGAGGTGCTCAATGAGACGGCCCGGCGCGGTGCCCTGCGTGAATTCGTCGCAGCCGACACCGAGTTCCACCTGCGCGCCCTGGCGTTGTCCGGGAACAGGCAACTGGTCAACAATGTGCGCCGGTTGCGTTCGATGGCGCGCTTGTCGGGGTTGCAGCAGCTGGCCGATGCCGGCGAGTTGCTGGCCACGGCTCGCGAACACGGGGAAATGCTCGACCTGATGGTTGCCCGCGATGCCGAGGGCGTTGCCGAATTGATGCGCCGGCATATCGGCCACACCCGCGGCGTCTGGGCCGGGCAGGCCGAGTCCGGCGACGGTCCCGAAGGCGCCCGGCGGGCCTGAACCACCGGATTTGAAACGCCGGTGTGATCCGCGCCATTTGCATATCCCTGAGTAAAATTTTACTGTTGTCTCTGGCCGTGGCGCATGTCACGGGATAATTTCGTCACAATTGCGCGTCAGGCGGGCACCCCGCGAAGGGTTTCCGGCCCCGGCCGCGCTGAAGATGGGTAGGGGCACATGAGCCAGCCAGCAACGACAACAGCACCAAAGAAGGTGAGCTACGGGAAGGTCCTCACGGCCAGCCTCAGTGGATCGGCCATCGAATGGTTCGACTTCTTCCTGTACGCAACAGCCGCGGCGTTCATCTTCGACAAGCAGTTCTTCCCCTCGGAGGACCCCTACGTCTCGCAGATGCTCTCCTACCTCACCCTCGCGCTGACCTTCTTCATCCGCCCCTTCGGCGGAATCGTCTTCTCGCACATCGGTGACCGCATCGGCCGCAAGAAGACGCTGGTCGTCACGCTCTCGATGATGGGCGGCGCGACGGTCGCCATCGGCCTGTTGCCGACCTACGAGCAGGTCGGCATGCTGGCCCCGGCACTGCTGATCCTCTGCCGGGTCATCCAGGGCCTGGCCATCGGCGGCGAATGGGGCGGCGCGCTGCTGCTCGCCTACGAATTCGCGCCGAAGAACCGCCGCGGCCTGTTTGGCAGCGTGCCGCAGACCGGCATCACCATCGGCATGCTGCTTGCAACCATCGCGTTCTCCCTGGTCAGCCAGTTGCCTAAGGACGCCTTTGAAGCCTGGGGATGGCGCCTGCCGTTCATCTCCAGCGTCATCCTGATCATCGTGGGCCTGTGGATCCGCGGCGGGCTTGGCGAAACCCCCGAGTTCGAAAAGCAGAAGAAGTCCGGCAACGTCTCCAAGCTGCCGATCGCCGAAACCCTGCGCCACCACTGGCGTTCGGTGCTGATCGCCATTGGTGCCAAGATCGTCGAGACCGCGCCGTTCTACATCTTCGCCACCTTCGTGGTCAGCTATGCCACCGGCACCCTGGACTTCGAGCGTTCCACGGTGCTTGGCGCAGTCAGCGCCGGCGCGCTGGCCAGCACGATCATGATCCCCGTGATGGGTTGGCTCTCGGATTCATGGGGCCGCGTGCGGGTCTACATGGTGGGCGCCGCGGCGATCGGCCTGTTCGCCGCACCGTTCTTCCTGCTGCTGGGCATCGGCCAGGACTGGGCCGTGTTCATGGCCGTCATCATCGGCCTGGGCGTCGTCTGGCCGCCGGTCACCGCGACCCTCGGCACGTTGACCTCCGAGATCTTCTCCACCCGCGTCCGCTACACCGGCGTCACCCTGGGCTACCAGGTCGGTGCCGCACTGGCCGGCGGAACGGCCCCGCTGCTGTGCACCTTCCTGCTGGCAAGGTTCGACGGCTCTTGGGCCCCCATCGCCATTTACATCGGCTCCATCGCCGTGCTTTCCATCGTTGCCGTCTCCTTCGCCCCGCGCGTGGCGCAGGCCGACTCCGAGATCGAGGCCGGGGAAACCGAGACGGGCACCAGCCGCGAAGTAGCAACCGCGGGGGCAAACAAGTAATGGGCGCCGCAACCGAAACCGCACCACGCTGGTACGGCTCGCGGGAAGTTGCCGCGGCCATTTCCCCGGCGCGCGCCCGCGCACTGATCGAAGCCGCATTGCTTGACGACTTCGACCCGGCCAACGACCCGGCACGCGTGAACACGCCTGCCGGCGGAGGCCATCTGTTGCTGATGCCCTCGGTCATTGGAGCCTGGGCAGGAATCAAGGTCGCCTCCGTGGGACCGAACAACCCGGAGCATGGCCGCCCGCGCATCCAGGCGACCTACGTCCTGATGGACTCGTTGACGCTGAGCCCGCAGGCGCTCATGGAAGGTTCGCTGCTCACCGCCCTGCGCACCCCGGCTGTTTCGGCCGTGGCCGCCAACAAGCTGGCGGCACCGGATGCCGGGACGCTGCTGGTCTTCGGAACGGGCCTGCAGGCCTGGGGCCACATCGAGGCAATGGCCGAAATCCGCACGCTGTCCGAGGTCTGGATTTCGGGGCGCTCCGCCCGGAAGGTCGAGGAGATGGTGGGCAAGGCCCGCGGCCTGGGTCTCGCGGCCCGTGCGGCAGAGGCCGGGGATGTGGAAAACGCGGACATCATCGTGTGTGCCACCTCTGCCGGTGAGCCGCTTTTCGACGGTTCCCTGGTCAAGGACGGTGCCGCCATCGTGGCCATGGGTTCACACGAAACGGACCGCCGCGAACTGGACGCCAACCTCATGGGCCGTGCCCGGGTGGTCGTCGAGGACGTCCAGACCGCGCTGCGCGAGGCCGGTGATGTGGTCATGGCCATCGAGGAAGGCAGGCTGGACGCCGGCGCGCTGCTGACCTTGAGCAACCTGGTGCGCGGGAATGTTGCCCGGGCAACGGACCGCCCGAACGTCTTCAAGGGCACAGGCATGTCTTGGCAGGACCTTGCCGTTGCCGTGGGCGTGCACGGGGACACACCCCGGAACGTGGCCTGATACCGGCGTCACACACAGTCCACTGTGGAAGCGGACCTTGTTGACCGGGGACCCTCGATCCCCGGTCAACAAGGTCCGCTTGTCTTGAAGCCGGGCGGATCCAGTTCACGAGGGCACGGGGATGTCACGGCATGATGCGTTCGGAGCTGCCGGCGTCCGCAGCCGCCTGCTCGGCCAGCCGGAACGCCGTTTCCAAACGGCCGATGGCCTGGAGATAGCCGGTTCCGGCGTGCTCCGATGCCGGGGTTTGCGGGTCCCGGCGCAGCAGCTCGGCCTCGGCCAGCGCCTTGGCCAGGGTGGAGACCTCCGGGACATGCACGTCGTTCATCGCCGGAAAATCAATGGCCGCGGCCGGATCCAAGGCGTAGCGGCTCCAGGCCCGGAGCACCGAGTCGTGACGTGCCGCCAAGGCGGCATGCTCGGCGGCTCGCCGGGACTGCGACTCCGCGGCTGCCAGGTTTTCAACGCGGCGGGCGGCAAGCTTGCCGGTCGCCAGGGCGCTTGCGGCAATCATGACAAGGGCCAGGGCGCCAATCCACCGGTCCAGCATGGCGGCAATCAGGAGCATCGGGGCCAGCAGGCAGAATCCGGTGAAGCCGTACCAGAAGCGCGCATCCGGATCCTGCTCCCGGGAGGGCCTGGTGTTCACTAGCCAGGCCGTTGCAATGCCGACGAGTATTGCCAGCAAGCCAAGTGTCGGGGCGACCACCGCGGTACCTCCAAGGCCAACGATCCGGCCCGGCTGGATGCAGAGCCTCTTCATCCCATTCCAGCCCTGCCAGGGCCAATGGTCAAGGGGCCGGTTGCGGCAATTTCCTAGAAGGCGGCGGCATCGGCCAGCATGGCCTTGACCGCCTTCTTTTTCATCGGCACGAACCCGGCCTCGAGGTACCTGGCGCGGACCTGGCGGTCGGCGCGGAAGAGCGCATGGCCGCGCTTGATCAGGAAGCCGATGGGCTTGCGGCGTTCCTTGACGTCGCGGACGAACCGCCGCAGCGCGGTCTGCGACGCCGAGACGTCGATGTAAAAGGCCTGGACGTCGATGCCGAGTTCCCGCAGCGGCGCCAACACCTCGCTCACGAAGATGCCCTCGGCGACCAGCGGGCCGTCGGCCAGCTCCACCGGGTGCGTCCCGTCGTAGCTGGAGGTGCTGATCGAGTAGTTCGGCACCTGCGTCTGCCCGGTTTCCAGCAGCTCGACCAGGCCGTCGACCGCCTTGTCGCAGTTCCAGGTGCCGGAGTGGTCCCAGTCGACCTCGCCGTAGCCGGTCTGCGGGAGCGGGGAGTCGGCGGTGTTTTCCGAGATCTCCCGGTAGAAGTTATCGAGCTCCACGTGGGGACGGCCGAAGCGGTGGGCGAGGTAGGACTTTCCGGATCCGGAAGCACCACCAAGCAAAATCAGGGGCATATGTTGTTTCGGCACGGCTCCCATTATTCCTTTGATCGCCCCGGACCTAGAATCGAGTCCATGAGCCTTTGGAATCCCGATGCCGACCACACGCTGCACGTCCTGCATGATGTGCCCGGCGGCGACCCGGCGGCCGATCTCATGGGAGGCATTGAGCTGCTGGGATCCGTCCGCGACGGCCGCTCGCCCGCAACGTTGCGGCTGTACCGGCCGGACCCCACGATGGCCTTCGGCCAGCGCGATGTCAGGCTGCCGGGCTACGAATTGGCGGTTGAAAAATCGCGCGAGCACGGCTTTGCCCCCGTGGTGCGCAAGGCCGGCGGCCGTGCGGCGGCCTACCACCGCGGAACCGTGATCCTGGACCACGTGGAGCCCGCGGGCGAGGCCATGCTGGGCCACCAGCAACGCTTCCAGGTGCTGGGGCAGCTGTATGCCGATGCACTGCGGCGCGGAGGCATCGATGCCCGCGTGGGGGCGATCCCGGGGGAGTACTGCTCCGGTGATTTCAGCGTCCACGGGCTGCCGGGCGCGCAATCCCCGACGCGGCACGCAGTGAAACTGGTGGGGACGGCCCAGCGGGTCATCTCCGGCGCGTGGCTTTTTTCCAGCGTGTTTGTCATCGAGGACTCCGCGCCCATTCGTGCCGTGCTCGATGACGTCTACCAGGTCATGGGGATCGAGATGGACCCGTCCAGCGTGGGCGCCGCGGACGACCTGGTTCCCGGCTACACCGTGGAACGGTTCACCGAACACCTGCTCGCCGAGTACGCGCTCCATGCGGAGCTCGTCGGTGCGCCGCCGGTCGGCACAATGCAGTAGCTCAGGACCGGTGCAGTAGCTGGTGCCCTAGCACCCGTCGCTAGCGTGCGCGCCTGCCCACCGACAGGCCAGCGAGGAACGCGGCGCAGGCGGCGGCGATGGCCAGCAGCACGCAGCCGATGATTTGCTTGGGGCCCATGAGGTACCTGCCCGGCATGAACTCGGAATCGTTCAGGGGTGCGTAGGCCATCCAGCCGAAGGCGAGTTCCTCGCTGCTGCCGATCCACAGCGTGATGATGCCCGCGACGATTGCCAGCAACCCAATGATTCCCACCGTGAGCGGCAGGGCCCGCCCCGGTGCGCGGCTGGGCGGCTTTGCTGCGTCCGTTGGTTCGCTCATGGATCACAGTCTGCCATGCCGCGCCCCGAAAGGGCCCGCGGGAAGGCCGTTCCCGGCGCGGCCGGTGCCGGGCTCAGGACGTTGCATCCATCAGCTCGGGGTCTTCGCGCCCGTTGTCCGCTGGGTCGGCGGCGGGATCCGCGTCCGCCGCGGGTGCCGCTAACGAATCGTCGTCCACGTCCGGCCAGCCGAACCTGTCGCGCAGCTCCGCCAGGTAGGACTGGTAGGCCTGGCTCCCGACGTAGCCCGCATGCCTGGGGGAGTCTACGTAGCTGATGCCGCCGGACAGGTCGGGCTGGTCGGTGGCCTTCAGCGCTTGCAGCTCCTCGCGGTGCACCCCGGTTTCCCTGGCCCTGATGTCCATAAGCACCAGCTGCGCCATCTCGTCGAAGCGCTTGTAGGCGGCATCGGCGAACTCGATGAAGCCCAGCACGTAGAGCGAATCGACCCGGCGCGGGAACACGTTCAGGTACAGCCGCGGGCGGCCCGAGGCCCAGTCCAGCAGTTCCGGGTCGAGGAACGGGATCCTGTACTCGTAGCCGGTGGCCAGCAGGATCTCGTCGATGTCCTCGGCGGAGCCGTCGGCAAACACCGCGCCGCGTCCGGTCAGGCGCACGACGTCGCCCTTGGCGACCAGGTCGCCGTGGGACAGGTGGTGCAGCACCTGGCCGTTCATGATCGGGTGGCTGGCCAGCGCGTCGTGGTCGGGCGCCGGCAGGCCCAGCCGGGTCAGGTCTCCCACCAGGGAGTCGATCACCTGGCCGAGGTCCCCGGAGAGGCTCACGCCGCGGGGCGGTTCGAGGATGCCGGCAACGAGCGCGTCGGTGGGAATTCCGCCGATGTGCTTGGGGAAGTAGCGGTAGCCGCGGCGCACCGAGAGGAACGCGGCATCGGCGTTGCGGGCCGCCTCGCAGGCGATGTCCACCCCGGAGTTGCCCCCGCCAAGCACCAGCACGCGCTTGCCGCGCAGTTCGGCGCCGTCGGCGAACGTGGCCGAATGCCGGATCCGCCCGGTGAACAATTCCTGCCCCGGAAGCTGCGGGGCGTTCGGGTGCCAGGTTGTCCCGGGCGCCGCGACCACACCGTCGTACTCGCGCCGTGTGCCGTCGGAGAGCCGCACGCTCCAGCTCCCGTCGGTCTGCAGCCGCGCCTCGGTGACCTCCGTGTTGAACGTGACGTGTCCGTAGAGCCCCGCGGCCCTGCCGAACCCGCGCAGGTAGTCGCGGACCTGGTCCCAGCGCGGGTAGTCCGGGTAGTCCTGCGGCATCGGGAATCCGTGGAAGCCGCTGGTGTACTTCGAGCTGATGAAATGCGCGCCGTTGTACATGGGGGTGCCGGTGTTTTTCATGTCCCAGATGCCGCCGAAGTCGGAGTTCTTCTCGAACCAGTCGAACGGCACGCCCTCGACGATGAGTGCGCGGGCCATCGCCATGGAGGCCGGGCCGCCGCCGACCAAACAGTAGGACCTGGTGTAGGTCGCCGGTGCGCCGTCCCCGAGGGAATCGGCGGAGCGGCGCCGCAGCCGGGAAGCGGCGAACGCCGCATAGGCCGCGGGGTTGGCGCGGCGCTGGCGCAGGGACACAAACACGCCAACGACGGCTGTGAGCGGCAGCAACAACGGCACCAGGTTGACCAGTGCGTTGTCGGAGCCGGTGAGGACAGAATAGTTGAGCGTCACCAGGATGAAACCGGCGCCGAGGCCGGCAGCGCCGACGGCCGGGGCCACGATGCCGCGCCAGAGCGACCTGTCCGGCCGCCTCCAGAAGAAGACGAGCACCGCGACGGCCGTCGCGGCCTGCACAAAGACGATGCCCAGCGTTCCCAGTCCCACCAGGCTTGCGGCGATGACGGTGTAGGGGTCCGCGCCGAGCGCGGCCATGGTGCCCATGACCAGCGCCGTGGTTGCCGTGATGACAAGGCTGCTGATATGCGGGCTCAGGTGGCGGGCATGGTAGCGACCCAGCGCCGCGGGCAGCATGCCCTCGCCGCCGAGCGCAAACAGGTAGCGGCTTGCGGCGTTGTGCAGGGCCAGGTAGGAGGCCAGCACGCTGGTGCATAGCAGCACGGCCGTCGCGTCGTAGAGGATCTCGCCGCCGTACTGCCTGGCCAGGTTGAAGACCATGTCCCCGAGCTGCGCCTCGGCCATGGCCGGCGCGTCCGGGCCGCCGGCTGCGCCGATGATGATCCACGCCGTCACCACGTAGAAGGCGGAGATCGAGGCCACCGCAATGTACATGGCGCGCGGGACGGTGCGTTCCGGGTTCTTGGATTCCTCGCCGTAGATCGCCGCCGACTCGAAGCCGATGAAGCTGGTCAGGGCAAAGAGCAGCCCGATGCCGAGCGTTCCGGAGAAGGCCTGGTTCGGGGTGAAGGATTCGGCGGGGAAGGCAGCCGCACCCTTGGTGCCGACAACCAGGATGTTGAAAATGATCAGGACAGCGAACTCCAGGACCATCAGTACGCCCAGCACCTTGGCGGAGAGCTCGGCGCTGCGGTAGCCCAGGAAAGCAACCAGCAGGATCGCGAAGGCGGTGAAGACGTACCAGGGCACGGACATGCCGAGCCCCGCGAAGACCAGATGGGTGAAATAGCCGAACGCGGCCCCGATGCCCAGGGCCATCGAGGTGTAGCCGACAAGCGCGACGTAGGCGCCGGCGGTGCCGGCCGGCTTGCCCAGGGCCCGCGCAATGTATGTGTAGAAGGCACCGGAGTTCACGACCCGCGCGTTCATGGCCGCGTAGCCCACCGAGAAGCACAGCAGGATCACCGAGGCGATCACGAACGCGACGGGCAGTCCGATGCCGTTGGTGCGGGTGAGCGCCAGCGGGACGTTGCCCACCATCGCCCCCATCGGAGCCGCGGCCGCGATGACAAGGAAGACGACCTTGCGTGTTGACAGGACAGCTCGTGTTGCGGGTTCGGGCATTGAGGCCTCCGGGTACGACTGGCGGCCCGGCGGGAACCGAAGCCTGCATCAAAGTAACCCTGAGAAGGCCCGTTATTCAAGAGCGTTGAACGGTTTTGATGGGTTAGCGCTCGCCGGCACGTGGACCCCGGCGAGCGCAGCGCCGGGTTGTCGGGAGGTCGCCCAGGTTGCCCCGCAGAGCGTGCATGCACTGATCGTCGGCGAGCACGGCGACACGGAGTTCCCGCTCTGGTCCACCGCAACCATCGGCCAGACGCCGCTCTCGGAGTGGAGGGATGATGCGGGGACGCTGTTGTTCCCGCGCGAACGCCTCGAGACCCTCACACACGACGTCGTCAACGCGGCGTACAAGGTCATCGCCGGCAAGGGGGCCACGAACTACGCGATCGGTCTCTCGGGCGCGCGCATCGTGGAAGCCGTGCTGCAGGACGAGCGCTGCATCCTTCCCGTCTCCAGCATGCTGCACGGCTACCGGGGCTTCGACGGCGTGGCACTCAGCGTTCCCTCGATCGTCGGGGCCGACGGTGTCCGGCGGGTGCTGGACACCCACCTCGATGACCGGGAAGAGGAACTCCTCCAGCGCTCGGCGGGGACCCTCCGCGCGTCGATCCAACTGTTTTCTTAGGGCGGTGCGCCCGTCGCGCAGTCCCTGCCAGGTGGGATGCCATTTTCCTGAAGGGGGCTGCATCACTGTGCTACCGGACCGCGCCGCCAAGCGTTGTTCCAGGGTGCCCGGACGGGTTTGATTCGGGCCGGGATCTGGTGAATCTGTGGACTTCGAACCGGGGATCAATGGTCCGTGGGACGGTGTCGAGCGTTTCATGCCGCCGAAGGGCCGCGACGCCCAGGCTCTGCGTGCCACCGGCAACCCGCCCAGCTTCGACTTGGCCCATGGTGCCCGCGGCCCGGGGTAGGGCAGTTTCTGAACGGTCCTTTTGAGGGTTCTTTGTTGTCACCCGACTCCGATGTCCGTGAATTTGTTGTTCGGACAGCGCTGGCGGAGTTTCTTGGGGAATCCCTCTGGCGATGGCTCTAGCGCTGGGGAACACGCTGCCTCCATGGCAAGGCTTGCCATGCTAGCAGAGGAGCCAATCTCGGCCGAGTATGGAGGTAGCGTTCCCCGGGAAAGGAAAACGATGCTGCCATTGATCAAGAGATACCCGGTGGTCGTGGTCACGCTGATCGTACTGCTGGCCACATTGGGCATGTTGGGTACAGGGTGGGGGCAGCTGGCGCAGTTGGTTGCCAGTGCCTTTGCGCTGGGCCTGGCCGTGCACCTGGGCTGGGGTATGGCCAAGGACATTGCCCGGGGCCATTGGGGAATTGATGTCTTGGCCTTTACCGCGATCCTGGCCACCGTCGTGGTGGGCGAATACCTGGCGGCCCTCATCATTTGCCTCATGCTCTCGGGTGGCGAGGCCCTGGAGGACTATGCGCAGATGCGCGCCACGAAATCCCTGTCATCGCTGCTGGAACGTGTCCCGGTATGGGCGCACCGGGTTGAAGCAGACGGAACCATTCACGATGTGCGGGTGGCCGAACTGATGGTGGCGGACGCGGTGCTGGTGCGTCCCGGAGAAATCCTGCCGGTTGACGGGGTGCTCCTTGACCCCGAGGGCTCTTTTGACGAATCTTCACTTACCGGGGAATCGATGCCGGTATATAAAATCGCCGGCGAATCCCTGCTCTCGGGGGCGGTGAATGGGGCGCGCGCCATCACACTGCGTGCCAGCGCGACCGCTGCGGACTCGCAATACTCGCGAATTGTCGAACTGGTCACCGAAGCCGCTGCCTCGCGGGCCCCCGTCGTCCGTCTGGCTGATCGCTACGCCGTTCCCTTCACGATGCTCGCCTATGTCATTGCGGGTGCTGCCTGGTGGGCCAGCGGCGATCCGGTGCGCTTTGCCGAGGTGCTGGTGGTGGCGACCCCTTGCCCCTTGCTCATCGCGGCACCTGTTGCCTTCATGGGAGGCATGAGCCGGGCAGCGCGCACCGGTGTCATCGTCAAGGACGGCGGAACACTGGAGAGGCTTGCCGCCGTGAAATCGGTTGCCTTTGACAAGACCGGAACCCTGACCCAAGGCATACCCCAGCTTCGTTCGATCCACCCGGTCGAGGGAATGGGGGAAGAGGAATTGCTGTCGCTGGTCGCCGCAGCAGAACAGTACTCCTCGCACGTCTTGGCGGCCTCGATCGTGGCGGCCGCCAGTGACCGGTCGCTGGCCATCTCCGCGGTCCGGGACGCCAGCGAGGTGGCCACCCATGGGGTCAGTGCGTTGGTGGGGAAACGAAGGGTATTGGTGGGCAAGCCGGCATGGATCAAATCCCACGTCCCGGACGTGAGGCATTACGAGCTTGCCTCGGGTGAATCCTCGGTCTATGTCGCCGTCGACGGGCACTTTGCCGGGGTTCTGGTGTTGGCCGATGCGTTACGGCCAGACGCCGCGGAAACACTGTGGCAACTACGCTCCATGGGCATCCAAGACCTGCTGATGCTCACGGGAGACCAGCAGGCGACCGCCGACCACATTGCCGGCGAACTGGGATTGACTCGGGTGCGCGCCGAATGCATGCCGGAGGACAAAGTCAACTTTGTGCGCGGGCTGACACGCCGCCCGGTCATGATGGTCGGCGACGGAGTCAACGATGCCCCGGTACTGGCTGCTTCGGAGGTTGGTGTTGCCATGGGTGCGCGGGGGTCCACCGCTGCCTCACAAAGCGCGGACGTGGTCATCATGACGGAGCGCATTTCCCAGGCGGCTCAGGCAGTGCGCATTGGAAAAGACACCGTACACATCGCAGTGCAATCCATTTGGCTTGGAATCGTGCTCTCCGTACTGCTCATGTTGGTGGCCGCCACCGGAGTATTGCCGGCAATCCTTGGAGCCCTGAGCCAAGAGATCGTTGACCTGCTGACCATATTCAACGCCTTACGCGCGCTGAAGGGCACTCAAAAGTTCGAAGTTCGACCAGGTTCGCACTCACAAGGTCGGGAAGCAGTCGCTCCGGGCGTCAATCGGCCTGCAGAGTAATGCGGGATTCGCTGGCACATACTGTCCCAGAACGGGAGCCCGGCCGGATTTTTCGTGCATCGGCCGTGGCCAACGGGACACGGCAAATCAGATCGCGAACTCTGTCCCACCGCCCAAGACGACGACCCCAACACCAAGGCTTCGACTCATCGAATCACCTGTCGGTGGCGTGTTGTTCAACTTTGTTCGCCACTAACCGAGATCATCGCTCCAGTACGCCGTTCACGTTGAATTCATTCTCGAATCCAGGCCCTCACAAAAACCATGGATCAAGAGCTTCGGACCGGGAAGCATCCACTCCCACCATGGAATTCTTCTAGCTGGTCTCGCTGTCCGGATTTCGGCGGTGTCTATGGCGTGTCTCGTAGCTTAGAAACACTGCGGATGACGTCGGGCCCGAGTGGCCGAATTTCCCACGAAGAACTTCGGCCAGGTCATCGAGCGAAGCATGCAGCATGCGACCAGCGAACCGGAGATCAGCGTTTGCGCTGGTGATTGCGTCGGAGGCCAATTGCTGTGCGTAGGCAACGGTCGCGGGCAACGAACCTCGTTGCTTTGCCTCATTGAAGTAGTAGGTTTCATTGAATGCCAGCAGGTCTATGCTGACCGTGGAAACGTTCCTGGCCAGTGATTCGAGCAGTGCGGTGGCATGCCCGGGTTCCAATGACAAGACGCCCGGAGGGCCGGCCGCTTCCCTGAGCAAGTTCAGGTCGTGGGCCAGGGCGCGGCGACGGCTCAGCGCGGGGTACGTCTGAAGAATCCAGGAGACCGTGGCCGTGAGCAGTCCGAACCCGGTCACTGCCTGGGCAGCCATGATGAACCGGAGTGGAGGCGTGGCCGGGGCGATTTCGCCATAGCCGACCGTGGACAGGCTGACCATCGAGATGTATATGGCTTCTGTGAAGTTGCCGTGTTGGGGCACACCGTCGGCGTAGACGAATCCGGCCGGCAGATGCGGAAGGTATATGAGTGCCCATCCCATAATTGACAAGGATGCCCAAGCTCCGATAACGGCAGCCATGCCCACAGGCGCGGCAATGGGGGAGGCCCGGCCGCTGAATCGTCTGAAAAGTAGCCAGAGTCCGTGCATGACCGTTCTGCAGACCGGACCCGTTCCGTGTGGATAGAGGAGTGTGTGAAAGACATCGACGGCCATCAGCAGAATCAGTCCTGCACCGGCGATCGTTCCCGCAAGGTCAATGAATTCCATGCTTCAGCATACGGTCGAGACAGCGCCGCCACCTTGCGGTTCTCAATGTTCGGGGCCGCCCACCTGTGTTCCCGTGGTTGGGATTGGTGGCAGTCGTTTCGACGGCTGTGCCTTACCAGGCTCAAAGTGGATGAATTCATGGCCGCGTTGGCCGAGCTAAAACCATTCCAATTTGACCCATTCCGAAATCGGGCACCCACGTGAGGCAGTGCACCGCCCAGAACTGGCTGAGTAGGTCGAATGTTGGACTGTGCCTCACATGCTTGCTGGTTCTGGTGCACCCTCCTGATGTGTGCACTGGGAGGCCACCAGTAGGGTCTGCTCTGCCCCAAACTGCAACCGATGAGTATGCCACCTTGACTGGGATCCCGAACCGCCGGGCTCGGCAATGCGGTCCCTGAAATCGCCGATGCAGGTTGTCGAATCAACCAATCGCACAGGAGGCACTTGGGCATGAAGTCCCGTCCCGTGGATTTACCCATCGGGCTGAACCAACTCAAGATGAAGCCTTGCGGGTATATTCAGTCGTTCTCACCGTCTTCCGGTGCGTGAACCACCAGGACGGGGCATTTGGCGTGTGCGATGCAGGAGGAGCTGACCGAGCCAATAAGGAGCCCGCCCAATCCGCCGTGTCCTCGCCTGCCAACGATGAGTAAGCCTGCATTCTTGCTGGTCTTGACGAGCGCGGTTTTTGGGTTTCCCTGTACAAGATTGATCTTGACGTTGTTTGGTGTTGCTGATCCGAAAACACTTGTCACAGCCTGATTGAGCACCTTCTCAACGCTCTCCTTGAAGCCCCCCGATGCCCATCATCAAGTACCCGTCATACATCCTTGGGAACTCCCAGCAACCGACTGCTTCGATTTGGGCGTTCAAAGGCTCGGCGAGGTAGCTGGCCTTTCGCAGCGCTTCGAGGGAAGCTTCCGAGCCGTCTACGCCCACGATGATTTTCGTCATTCCGAGTTCATGTGCCGTGTAATTCTCCAATGTTCAGGTGGTTGGGCTTCCCAAGCTAGCCGCCACTTCGTTTGCACGATAGAGGGGCCCAAGGTTTCAGTGAAACCACAAGACACGCACTAGGTGCCAGGGGCGAGGTCGCGCCTGGTGAACCGCACAAGCCCGATTGCCCACAACACGACGGCGATCGCGGTCGCGGCCGCGAGGGGGAGAATCGTAAAGGAATCTGCCGGGAAGATCGACATTCCCGTGAAAGGTGCGTTGTGTGTTGTCAGGTGGGGGAGTCCGAACAGCGCCCCGAACAGACTGATGACGGACAAGACGCCAAAATAGCACCACGACAGTGCGGAGGCTTGGTGCGGAGCCAGGCTAATCAACAGGACGACGACGCCCGCCGTCACCATGACGCCGGGCCAGTAGAGCAGAGATGCCCCAGTGAGCACCCACACTTGCGAGGCGTCGGACCGCGAGGAGCCGTAGGCCGCTCCCATCAGGGTGCCTCCGACCGCCAGCAGCAGGGCGGAGCCGATGACCGTCACCAGGAGTCGTCCCCAAGCCCACCGAAATCGGGATACACTCCCCGCGAGCTGGGACTCGGCCCTCCCGGAGGCTTCCTCGGTTCCCAGCTGCAATGCACTCTCGACCACGAATGCGTTCACGGCGATCGCGTTTAACATCAACAAGAACCCGATTACGCCGCTCGTGGTCGCGGCTCCGTGCCCGCCGACCAAGGCGATGAACACCGTGTTGGATCCAAGCAGGCCCGCCATGGCCGATGCCGCCGATCCGTACATCAAGGCCATGACCAGCACGGTGGCGAACCACGCGACGAGCTGCCCGCGTTGCAGCCGCAGGGCCAGACCGAATGGCGTCGTCAGGAACCGGTCGGCGGTTGCGGGCCCCGACCGCTCCGGCAGCGTCCCGGTGCCAAGGTCGCGTCAGGCTTCGACGGCCATGGCAATGCCACGCAGCAGGACCGCACCCAGCACCAGGGGAGCCAATGGCCACCACTGGTTCTCCCCGAACGCCCGCATCTGCTGGGCCCATCCGCTCGGGGACAGCGGGGAGGTCCATCCGGGTGTGGTTCCGTTGCCCTGCAGATCACCGATGGCACGAAGCACGTAGGCGATGCCGACCGCCAGGGCGCCGACCGAGAGGTTGTAGGCGGCGATCACCAACCAGCCTGCCAGGGTGTAGGCGTGGCGGCCCAGCACGTTGGCACGCAGTAATTCCGTCCGCCCGGCTTCCTCCTCGGAACGGCCATTGCGCGTCACCAGGAAGACCGTGGACAACACCAGGGTGAGCGCAAGCGTCATCCAGATCTTGAGAACCAGGATCCCGCCGAAGGTGTCCGCCGCATACGGGGTTCCCGTGAGCGCGGCGACCAAGGGGGTGTTCGCGATGGCAGCGTAGGCCTCACGGTCGCCGGGCGTGGGAAACGTTGCGCGTTGTGACTCGTTCGCCAGGGGGATCATGCCCGTGATCACGACCGCCCACACCAGCAGGCGCCACCGGATGTGGCGGAAAACCAGGAGCATCACGTCCTGCAACCCCTCGAAACGGGCCCGGGAAGACCGGCCATGTGCCGACGAGTGCGGCATTACTGCCGATGCCGGGGAGCGGGGGACTCTCATGGGAGGACCGCCCGGTCGGCGGCAGGCTCCGTGTGGCATTGCCTAAGGAAAAGCTCCTCGAGCGACGGTCGGGTGGCGACGAGCCTGCGCGGCCTCAAGAGCGCCAGACCGGCCAGGACCGCACCCAGGTCGGCATCGGCCACGGTCAGCGTGGCGCGTTGGCCGTCGACGACGAGGTCGTTCACTCCCGGCATGGACGCCAGGGTTTTCGGGATCGTCCAGGATCACCGAAATGGCGGTGTGGTGCAGGCGAGGAAGCCCAACCAGCCTGCCCGACTCCACCGTCCTGCCGCGTTGAATGATGGTCACGGTGTCGCAGAGGCTTTCCGCCTCGGCAAAGCTGTGGCTGGCGAGCAACACCGAGCGTCCCTGGGCCCGGGCTTCCAAGATGCAGGTCCTGAACGCCGCTTCCATGAGCGGGTCGAAACCCATGGTCGGTTCGTCGAGGACCAGGAGTTCCGCGTCGGAAGCCAACGCGGAGACCAATGAGACCTTCTGGCGGTTTCCCTGGGAATAGGCGCGCGCCTTTTTCGCGGGATCGAGGTCGAAGAGCTGCAGGAGCTGGTCCCTGCGTCGCCTGTTCACGTCGCCGCGGAGGTTGCCAAGGATGTCGATGGCCTGCCCTCCGGTGAGGTTCGCCCAGAGGTTCACTTCCCCCGGAACGGCTCTGGGCATAGGGAAGTCAATGAAACTACTGAACCACTTGATGCGTACATTCGGCGGCTAAATCCGACCCCCGGGGCTTGTACGGCTCTAGACATCTCTTGGTGCCTGCACCAGCATGGAAAGTCGATGGGTGACGGTGAAAGGGAAGTCGAATGAATGACGGCGTAGCTCCGGGTCCACGACCGATCGCGGTCCCTGTTGCGGACGGTTCCGGGGACACATCAAGCAAACATGCGTTGCACATGCCTACTGGCTGGAGAGCGTCGCTACCCGTGTCTGCGATGGCGAGAGCATGATCCGCTGCCAAGGCCCGGGCTCAGCATGAGCGCGCAGGAACTGGAGGTTGATGGTGCAACGGTCCGGCTTACCAATCCCGGGAAAGTTCTGTATCCGGAATCCGGCACCACCAAGCTGGACGTGGCCATGTACTACCTGCAGGTTGCCCCAGTTTTGCTTCCGTGGGCTAAGAACCGGCCCGCAACCCGCAAGCGATGGGTGGACGGCGTGGGGACGGAAGCATGCCCCGGCAAGAGCTTCTTCCAGAAGAATCTTGATGCAGCCACCCCGGAGTGGGTGCAGCGCCAGAGAGTGCATCACATGGACCACGACAATATCTATCCTCTTGTCAACGACGCACGGACGTTGGTGTGGTTGGCGCAGACAGCGACCCTCGAGATCCACGTTCCACAATGGAAGCTTGCCTCCGACGGCGTTCCCCAAAACCCGGACCGGCTGGTGCTCGACCTGGACCCGGGGGAGGGAACTGGATTGTCCGAATGCGCCGCTGTGGCGCTTCTTGTCCGCGTCGCCCTGGCCCAAATTGGCTTCGATTCGCTTCCCGTTACCAGCGGAAGCAAGGGGATGCACGTGTACGCCCGGTTAGACGGGCAAAAGACCTCGGGCGAGGCCGCAGACCTGGCGCATGAACTCGCGTTGTCGATCGAACACGATCACCCGGAGATGGTGGTCAGCCGTATGGGCAAGGAGCTGCGTCGCGGGAAGGTGTTCATCGATTGGAGCCAGAACTGGCCGGGAAAAACGACGGTTGCCCCGTACTCCTTGCGAGGCAGGATGCTCCCGACGGTGGCAGTACCGCGAAGCTGGGACGAGATCGACCAGGTCGGCCTGGGCCAGCTGGCCTACCGTGAGGTGCTGGCGAGGGTCGAAGCAGGAATCAATCCAGGGCTGTAAAGCCAGACGCCGATCGAGCCGGATACCGGAAAGCCGGCGTCCGGCTCGTCCGCGGCGGCGATGGATGACTCGGCGCCGACAACGCCCCGTGGCTGCCAATGGTGTGACGGGTTTCTTGGCTTTATCAGTGCTGGATGCCGCGGGTGTGGCCGGCGAGGTTTCGCCCCGCCGACCACGCCACGTCAGGTGTTTGTTGCTAGTGGCCGCGCTTGATCCACTCGTCCAGGTTCGGTGCCTCGGCACCGATGCTGGTGGCATCCCCGTGCCCGGTGTTCACGACCGTTTCGGCCGGCAGGGTCAGCAGGCGCTCACGGATCGAGTCGATGATCGTCTCGAAGCTCGAGTAGCTGCGCCCGGTGGCTCCCGGTCCGCCGTTGAACAGTGTGTCGCCGGAGAACAGGGTTCCCAGTGATTCGACGTAGAAGCAGGTGGAGCCCGGCGAGTGCCCGGGGGTGTGCAGGGCCACCAGGGTGGTGCCGGCAACCTCGAAGGTGTCCCCGTCGGAGATCTCGTGATCCGCGGCGGTGCCCGGGAAGATCGCTTCCCAGAGCATCGCATCGGCCGGGTTCAGGTGGACCGGTGCGTCGACCAGGTCCGCAAACTCGCGGGCGTAGCGGATGTGGTCGTCGTGCCCGTGGGTGAGCAGCACCGCCTTGACGGTGCGGTCCCCGACCGCTTCGCGGATCTTGGCCGGCTCGTGCGCCGGGTCGATCACGAAGACCTCGGAGTCGTCCCCGATGATCCACACGTTGTTGTCCACGTCCCACGTGCCGCCGTCCAGCGAGAACGTGCCGGAGGTGACGATGTTCTGGATCTGTGCCGGCATTAGAGTTCCACCACCGAGCGCAGGACCTTGCCCTCGCCCATCTTGGTGAATGCGGCTTCGACGTCGCCCAGGGAGATGCGTTCGGAGACGAACGCGTCCAGGTCCAGGCGTCCGAGCTTGTACTGCTCGACGAGCATCGGGAAGTCGCGGCTCGGCAGGCAGTCGCCGTACCAGGAGGACTTCAGCGATCCGCCGTGGCCGAAGACATCCAGCAACGGCAGTTCCAGCTTCATCTCCGGGGTCGGCACGCCCACCAGCACCACGCGGCCGGCAAGGTCGCGGGCGTAGAACGCCTGCTTGTAGGTTTCCGGGCGGCCGACGGCCTCGATGACGACGTCGGCGCCGAAGCCGCCGGTGACGGCCTTGATGCCCTCGACGGCGTCCTGGGTGCGGGAGTTCACGGTGTGGGTGGCACCCATGTTCTTGGCCATGGCCAGCTTGTCGTCGTCGATGTCCACGGCGACGATGGTGGTCGCCCCGGCCAGCTGGGCGCCGGCGATCGCCGCGATGCCCACGCCGCCGCAGCCGATGACGGCCACGGACTCGCCGCGCTTGACCTCGCCGGTGTTCATGGCGGCGCCGATGCCGGCCATCACGCCGCAGCCGAGCAGGCCAACGGCGGCCGGGTCGACGTCCTGATCGACCTTGGTGCACTGGCCGGCGGCGACCAGGGTCTTTTCGGCGAACGCGCCGATGCCCAGGGCGGGGGAGAGCTCGGTGCCGTCCTCCAGGGTCATCTTCTGGGTGGCGTTGGCGGTGTTGAAGCAGTACTGGGCCTGGCCCTTGGCGCAGGCGCGGCACTGGCCACAGACGGCGCGCCAGTTCAGGATGACGCGGTCGCCGACGGCGACGTTCTCCACGCCCGCACCGATGGCCGAGACCACGCCGGTGGCTTCGTGGCCGAGCAGGTACGGGTAGTCGTTGCCGATGCCGCCGAGCTTGTAGTGCAGGTCGGTGTGGCAGACTCCGCAGGTGAGGATGTCTACGACGGCCTCGCCCGGTCCCGGGTCGGGAATGACGATGGTGACGGTTTCGACCGGTGCATCCTTGGCACGGACGATGACGGCCTGGACCTTCTGGGACATGACACTCCATTCATGGGTGGGCGCACCGAAGCGACACCCTTAAGACTTAACGAGGAAGGATGCCATTCGCCGTGACCGGCTTATGGCACCCTTCCATCCAAGCACAGGATGACTAGGCGCGCTCGAGAACTTCCTCGATGCGTGGGTTTGTTGCGGCGGTGCCATCGGCGAAGATCAGCGTCGGCACGGTCTGGTTGCCGCCGTTGAAGGCCTCTACCAGCTCGGCGGTGCCTTCAACATCTTCGATGTTGACCTCGGTGTAGCCGATGCCCTTGGCATCCATGAGGCGCTTGAGATTACGGCAGTATCCGCACCACGAGGTGGTGAACATCGTGACGGATCCGGCTTCGGGGATGTACGGGGCAAGTTTTTCTGTTTCGGTCATACTTCATGTAACCACGAACGACCCCAAGATATTCGCGGGTTCAGCACGGGCGGAAAACTGCCCCGCCGATGGCTTGTTTCTGACTTATTTGCGGAAGGTCTCGACATGGATGTGATCCATGTGCCGGGTGGTGGGGTTCCAGCCGCGGGATTTTTCCAGGTGCTTGCCCCAGCCGCCCTTGGAATAGGGCCCCCATTGCTGGTCCTCAGACAACCAGATCTGATCACGCCAGATCAAGTAGTTGATGCCCAGTGCCTCGTGGTTGTCGGTGAGATACCTGGCCATTTGGTCCCCGGCCTTGATTTCCGAACCCTTGGCATAGCCCTTGATCATGACATCGGCCGCCAGCCCGGAGCTGTGTCCGATCGAACCGCTTCGGGGTCCGTAAACGGTGCTGATCGATGGGGCATAGCGGGCCTTGAGCCGTTTGATGATGTTGTTTGTATTGGCAGTCATTTTCGAGGTGACCTTCGAGGGTGCGGTCTTGAGCTTCTTGGCCCGTGCCTCGTTGGTCACCAACTTCGAGCTGAGGATCCAGCCCTTGCCGTCCGGTGTGCGAACCAGCGACCATTTTCCGGACTTTTGGATGAGCTTCACCTTGTCGGCGTTTTGCAGTGCCTTTTGGCGTTTGGAGGCAAAGGACGGTTTGTCATAGGTCGGCTGGATGCCTGTGGTCCAACGGCTGGTGGACGCTGCCGGGCTCTTTGCCGAGGGGCTGGCCACGGTTTTGGGGGCGGGCTTCAGGGTGGTGGCCGTGCTCTTCACGTGGCTGGAACTGAGCCATCCGGTGTGTTTGCCGGACCTGACCTGCCACCATTTGCCGCGGGTCTTGCCCGTCTTGGTGAGCTTGGTGCCTTCTTGATGGTCGCGATTCTCTGGTGTTTGGTTCCTGCACCCTTGCGAAGATTCACATTCACAGTGGTCCGATACGTGGTGATTTTCTTTGTGGCTGCAGAAACCGCGAATGGCGCACTGATTCCGCTCGGCAGCGGAGCGGCTGCAGCCACACCCATGGATGAAAGCGAAAGCGTCACGGAAAGTGCTAATACGGATGCAATATTCAGCGGTTTGAGTTTTATCGACATACTCTTTCCCCTCAGCATTAAATTTTCCGAATGAACACAAAATTCTATGTGTTAATGGGATAGACATATTCAGGCTATCGCAGGTCAAGCGCTCAATAGGGGAGGGTGGATCGGTCAATCCGCTTTTGTGGTCTATTCCGTGCAGCAGCTCCTTGAATTTCCATCCGCATGATGTAACGAGTGGTCCACTGTTGTGTCGCTTGGCCCGATCGGGCCAGACGGCAAGCCGCGCCTGAACCGCTTTGTTCCGGCAAAGCCGCAATTCCCGGTCGTTGAAGGTGCTTCAGGGGTGAAGCGGTTCGCTGGCCAACGCCCGTTTTGAGTCGTTCATTCGACACCAAACCGCCACGTACGGGTGCCGAAAATCGTGGGTGTATGTCGGCGTTGGACATGAGAAGGTTGAACCATGTGTGGACGCTATGTAATGGCCAAGGCCATCGGGGACCTGGTGGCAGAGGCCGAAGCCGAGGCTGATGCGAACCTTGAATTGCGCCAGTCATGGAACGTCGCCCCGACAACCGATGTGCCTGTCGTGTTGGAACGACTCATCGACGAGCGGGTCCATCGCCAGGTGCATGTTGCCAAATGGGGGCTCGTGCCGGGTTGGGCCAAGGACCCGGCGGTGGGCGTGCGGGCCTTCAACGCACGCAGCGAGACTGTCATCGAAAAGCCCACGTTCCGCGCTGCGATCAAGGCGCGCCGTTGCGCGGTGCCTGCGGAGGGCTACTACGAATGGTTGGCCGCCGAGAGCCCCAAGGGCAAGAAACGCCCGTTCTACGTGCACCCGGAAGACGACTCATTGATTTTCTTCGCCGGGCTGTACGAGTGGTGGAAGGACCCGTCCAAGGAAGATGGCGCTCCCGACCAATGGTTGCTCTCCACCTCGATCCTCACCTGTCCCTCACCGCCCGCGGATTCCGAATCCCCGGTGTTGCGGGAACTGCACGGGTTGCATGACAGGCTGCCGATTCCCCTCTCCAGTGATGCGCTCGCCGAATGGCTTGACCCGGAAAACAAGAACGCCGCGGAACTCGTGGAGATGGTGCGGGCCGGAGCCTACGACGTGGCAGCCGCCTGGGAACTGCGCGAGGTCGACTCCGCGGTGGGGAACGTGCGCAACAACGGGCCCGAACTCACCGAGGCACATTCCGGTTTGTTCTAGCGCTTGTCCCACTCGTTCCCGGTGCGTGGTCCCGGTATGTGCACCGACACACGCCCAGGAACCCGTGCCACGGTCCGCTCAGCGGTTCTGCCGCATGCGATCGAGCACCAGGGCCAATGCCGGCCAGGCGCTGCGCCCGGCGCGGATCCGGGCATGGGCGCGCAAATGCAGATCGGGATTGTGCAGCGGCAGGATGCTGAGGCCGGGACGGTGCGGTCGGTTTGCGGGCAACAGGCCCACGCCGAGGCCCGCAAGAATCAAGTCCTCCACCAGGTCCAGGCTGTCGGACTGGTGGCGCATCGCCGGCTGGAATCCCGCCATCGAGGAGATCAGCCGCAGCACCGTCTCATCCGCGCCATTGCGGGAATTTCCGATCCAGTCCAAGTCCCGGAAACAGCCAAAGACCTCCGCAGCGTCGGGGACGGTGCCGTTGGCCGCGATACGCGCCGCGGCATCGCTCGGAACACCCAGTCCCCACGGGGTGCTCCACAGTTCCAAGGTCTCGATGCCCGGGCCCGGCGGGTCCGGAGCCAGGTTGTAGTCGTAGGTCAGCGCCAGATCGAGGTCGTCGAGTCCCAACTGGCTCAGGGCCTCGGCGGGCTCGTGTTCAAGAACCATGATGTTCACCGCCGGGTGGCGGACTGCCAGCTCCAGGATGATCGGCATCAGGGTCTTGCGGATCGCGGTCGAGAACCCGCCCACCCGCAACGTGCCCGAGGGGTCGGCGTCGGGATCAAGGTCCAGCCGGGCGGCATCCACCGCGGCCAGGATGCTCCGGGCGTGTTCGGCCAGCCGGCGCCCGGCCGCGGTCAGCCGAACCCCGCGCCCGACGGGTTCCAGCAGCACGGTTCCGGTGTCCCGGGACAGCGCCGCGATCTGCTGTGAGACGGTGGACGTCGTGGTGCCCAGCACATCGGCGACGGCGCGCATGGAGCCCAGGCGTGCCAATTCGTGGAGATATTGCAGGCGTCGGGTATCCATTCCTCCATTGTGCAGGATTGATAAACAATATGTTGATGATTCTCGCGTGGACATGGACAAAGCCGGTGGCGTCTACTTGGAAACCATGAGCCCCTCCACAACCCCAGCACCCACCGCCAACGCCGCCGGGATCGGCTCCATGATGGCATTCGCCGCCATGGGCTGCGTGCAGCTGGGACTCGCGGCAGCGGCCACGCTGGCCGGGACGATCGGGCCCGAGGGCGCGGGGTGGTTGCGCCTGGCCTGGGCTGCAGTGATCATCGTGGCCATCGCCAGGCCCTGGAGGCAGCGCTTCAGCCGGGCCGCCCTGGGAATCTGCGCCTTGCTGGGCCTGGCGACCGCCGGGATGACGCTGGGGTTCATGATGGCCATCCAGACGTTGCCGCTGGGCACGGCCAGTGCCCTGGAATTCCTCGGACCGCTCGGTGTCGCGGTGTTCCAGGGACGTGGTGCCGGCAGATGGTGGGCCGTGGTCGCCGGTGCCGGCGTGCTGGGGCTGACCGAACCCTGGAACGGGGCCGCGGATCCGGTCGGCGTGCTCTTTGCCCTTGGCTGCGCCGCCTGCTGGGCGGCCTACGTGCTGCTGACCCAGCGTGCCGGGGACGCGGTGGAGGGCATCGGGGCCCTGGCCATCTCCATGCCGGTCGCCGCCATTGCGGCGACACTGGTGGTTGGCCCCTCGGTGATCGGGCGGATCGACCTGCACATGCTGTTGATCGGGTTCGGGTTGGCGCTGCTGTTGCCGGTGATCCCGTTCAGCCTGGAGATCCTGTCCCTGCGCCGCCTGACCACCGCCGCGTTTGGCACCCTGATGTGCCTGGAACCAGCCATCGCCCTGGTGGTGGGTCTGCTGCTCCTGGATCAGGTACCACGACCGGCCGCCCTCGTGGGTATCGTGCTCGTCATCGTGGCTGGCATTGGCGCCACCAGGGCGGGCCAGAGGAAACCCTCTGGCCCGGCTCACGGGAACACGGAGGTTCTCCCCGTAACTGTCGGTACCGGCTCCTAGCCCGACAAGCGCGCCCAAACGCCTGCTCGGCCATGTAAACGCGAACGGACAAGGTGCGAATCCAGGCCGGATTCAGGACTTCCGCGGGGGACGCCTCGAGCAATCACATGGTTCCCTGGCGGCTGCCCGTCCCTGTGGCCAATGGTGCCCGCCAGCCCTGGGCGAGGGCCGGAGGTGGCATGGGAACGCCACAGTAAAGATGCCGTGGATCCCGCCGTATTGTCCGCTTTGCAGGTGCCGATCGCCGATGCGAATTGGGTTCCGGCAAGTGATTTCTTTGTTGGCGGCACTGCGATAGGGTAACCGGCAGGATGGGGGAAACGATCCCGGCGTCCTAGCGCGCTGGCCCGGCTTCTGCCGGTGCCGTGGCGGGTGTGATGTTGTTCCGTATCGATGAAAGCAAATTAACATGGCTGTTTCCGTTGAATTGGGCAAGGCCCTCGATAAGGCCCTCGAAAATGCGCCCCTGGAAGAAGTCCTCGCCGCGCCGCCTTCGGCCCTTGCCGGGCTCACCGAGAAGCACGACGAAATCCTCGCCGGCATGGGCATCAAGACCATCCGCGATCTGGGGAGCAACAAATACTTCGCAGTCGCCGGTGTGCTAGTCGCACTGTCCGGCAAGACCGGATAGCCGGGTAGCTAGCCCGCCGACATGACTGGAGGGCGGGTCCGGCCCTGGAATCGGCCGGACCCGCCCTTTTCACGTCCGTTCTTCTCCGGGTCTGCGGAACACACCGGTGGTCAGCGGCCGATGCACTGCTAATCTCGATGTCATGAAGCCGCACGAGCTTGAAACGCTCACCGCCCTGCGCCGGGCCAAGGACATGATCGACCGCGAATACGCCAAACCCCTTGACGTACCCACCATGGCAGCCAAGGCACTGATGTCCACGGCGCACTTCTCCAGGCAGTTCAAGGCCGCATACGGGCTGAGCCCCTACGCCTACCTGATGACCCGGCGCATCGAGCGCTCCATGGCCCTGTTGCGCTCGGGGATGAGCGTCACCGACGCTTGCATGGAAGTCGGGTGTACCTCGCTTGGGTCCTTCAGCAGCAGTTTCACCCAGATCACCGGCGAGAGCCCCAGCGGGTACAGGAACCGGGAGCACTCCGCGGTCGAAGCCATGCCGGCCTGCATCGCCAAATCCGTGACCAGACCGAAGAACACCAAGACGCCCAGATACTAGCCCGCAGCCAGCAGGACCCCGGTGAGCGCTGCGGACCCTTCATGCTGGTCGCGCTCGCCCGTATCGAGCAGGATTCAAGAAGCGTGCCGGCCACCCCGGCCATAGCTTGGTGTGCATGGATATTTCATTGAATTACTCACACATCACCGTCAACGACGTGGACGAAGCCATTCCGTTCTACCGGGACGGCTTGGGCCTGAAGGTGGAGAACGACGTGGCCTCTGGCGAACACCGCTGGGTCACGCTTGGTTCGGATACGCAACCAGGGTTGGGCATCGTGCTTTCGGGTCCGCATGCGGGCCGCTCGGAGGCAGACGGGAACGCCATCCAGGAACTGCTCACCAAGGGTGTGCTTCCGATGACGGTCTTCAGCACCAGCGACCTCGACGGACTCTTTGAGCGGGTCCGTGCGACCGGGGCAGAGATCCTCCAGGAACCCATCGACCAGCCGTGGGGTCCGCGCGACTGCGCGTTCCGCGACCCGTCGGGCAACATGATCCGGGTGAACCAGCGCGCGAACTAGGACCGCGCCGCTTTCTGCCAACCGCCACCGAGGGCACTTCGCAAACAACGCGGAGTGCCCTCAAACGTGTCTGTTCCCGGTTGCGCCTACCGGATGGGTGGGTAGGGCGCGGTCGGATCCGGTTGGCCCGGCGGGAAGGGAGTGGTGGGATCCGGAGGAACGGGCCCGGGATCCGGCTCCGTCGGTGGTTCGTGCGTGGGATCGGGATGAACCGGGGGCACCCTGCTGGGTTCCACTGGCGGGTAGGGGCGTTCCGGAGGCTGCGGAATACTCATGATGGTTGCTCCTTCCTGCATGGGATTCCGCACCCAGTCTAGGGCGGGTTCGGTGGCCGTGAAAGGCGCCTTCAGGCGGCACCGGAAGTAAAATTGGAGGGTTCCACTCCCCACCGAGGACGGCCTCCCATGTCCCTCTCATCCAGCCCGCTAACCACCATCATTCCCGTGACCGACGGCGAGAGGTCGCGGCAGTTTTACGAAGATTCCCTGGGGCTTCCATTCGAAGGACAGGCGACGGACGGCAACATGGTTTTCACCCTTGCCGGTTCCGGTTCCCTGGCACTCCTGAGCGACCCGGAAGCGAAGCCCTCTCCACACACCACCGCAAGTTTCGAAGTCCATGACATCGCCGCTGTCATCAGCGAACTCAACGCCAAGGGTGTTGTCTTTGAGGACTACGACCTGCCGAGCCTGAAGACCGTCGACCATGTTTGCGTCCTGGGATCTGAGAAAGCCGCCTGGTTCAAGGATCCCGACGGCAACATCCTCTGCCTCCACGAGAACCTGACCTGAGGCAACGGATCCGGGGACCGCGGTTCGGGCTTCCCGCCCGTGGAGCCCGCCGTGGAGCGAAGACCGCGGATGCGCGACGGGCCTCTGCGAATGCATGGCAAATGCGTCGCCGCCCGGAGCGGCCAAGCGCGTTCGCTTGCGGTGATGGTTCGTGCCGGCGGACTACAGACATTCCCCGTTCCGGGTGTCATTATGACCTCATGAGTGCTCAGGTCACAGCGTCTGGGACGGATCCACGGGTTTTGGTCCTGATGGGTGTTTCGGGTTGCGGGAAAACCACCATTGCCGCGTTGCTTGCCGGCCGCTTCGGCTGGGATCTGGAGGAAGGCGACGGCCTGCATCCGCAGTCGAACGTGGCCAAGATGCATGCCGGGCATCCGCTGACCGATGAAGACCGATGGCCGTGGCTGGAGAAGGTTGCCGGATGGATCGAAGGTCAGCTCGATGCCGGCAGGAACGGCGTCATCACCTGTTCGGCCCTGAAGCGTTCGTACAGGGACATCCTCAACCGGCGGGGGGCCGGTGTCCTGTTCATCTACCTTTCAGGGTCCCCCGAGGTGATCAGGGCCAGGCTGACTGCGCGCCACGGCCATTTCATGCCCTCGAGCCTGTTGGAAAGCCAGTTTGCCGACCTCGAGGAGCCGACGTCGGACGAGCCTTGCATCCGGGTCGACGTCGGTCCGCCGCCCCAGAAGATCCTCCGGAAAATTCTTGGCCAATTGAACCTGAACAGCCCAGCCTGAGCGGAAAAGAGCCATGAGCACGTTAATCAGGGGTGTCGGAATCCTCGCCGACGCCGCCACAGATCAAATGCATGAACCGTGGACTTCCCACGACACCCAGGTGTTGGTCGTTGCCGGCCTGGGCATCGTGTTGGTCGTCGTCCTGATCGTCTGGGCCAAGATGCACGCCTTTTTGGCCCTGACCATCAGTGCGCTGCTGGTCGGCATCTTTTCCGGCATCCCGTTGGCCGACGTGACCAAGTCATATGAGCTCGGGGTCGGCGGCGTCCTTGGATACGTGGGGGTCCTGATTGCGTTGGGGGCGATGCTCGGCAAGCTCCTGGGCGACTCCGGCGGCGCGGACAAGATCGTCGACACGCTGCTGCACGGCAGCAGGGCGACGCTTCCCTGGAAAATGGCGCTGATTGCCGGCATCATCGGCATTCCGATGTTCTTCGAGGTCGGGTTGGTGCTCCTGGTCCCGGTCGTCATGCTCGCCGTCCACCGCTCCAAGATGCCGGCGATGCTGCTGGCCATCCCGGCCCTGGCCGGCTTGTCCGTCCTGCACGGATTCGTTCCCCCGCATCCCGGGCCCGTGGCGGCCGTCGGGATCCTGAACGCGGACATCGGCATCACCCTGGCCCTGGGCCTGCTGGTCGCCATCCCGACGGTGGCCATCTGCGGCCCCCTGTTCGGCCGTTTTGCGGCCCGGTGGGTGCCGATCGGCCCGGCCGGCGCGGGGCTCGCCTTCCTCGGGGCCGAGGCAGGGTCCGTCGGCGGCGGAAGCGTCCAACCGGCAAGCAGGCCCGTGAAGCAGGGAAAACACCAGCTGGCGGCTTCCGCGGAATCCGCTCCGCGGCAGGGTGCCCGGGACCCGGCGGCCAAACGCATCCCGTCCTTCGGGTGGACGCTGGCCACCGTGCTGTCCCCGGTGTTCCTGATGCTGCTGCGTGCCGCGGCGGACCTCTGGGTCGATCCGCAAAGCGCGCTGTACAAGGTGCTCAACTTTATCGGCGACCCGGTTGTCGCACTGCTCATCGCGGTGCTGCTGGCTATGGTCACCTTTGGGACGGCGGTGGGATTCTCGGCAACGACGCTGGGCAAGAAAATCGGGGAAAGCCTGCTGCCCATTGTGGGAGTGATGCTCATCGTTGGCGCCGGGGGCGGTTTCAAGCAGGTGTTGGTGGACGGCGGCACCAGCACCGCGATCGCCAAGATCGCCGTCGCGCTCAGCCTCTCCGCCCTGGTGCTGGGTTGGATCGTGGCGGTGCTGATCCGCGTTGCCACCGGATCGGCAACCGTCGCGACGGTGACGGCGGCCGGTATCGTCGCGCCCCTGGCCGCGGGCCTTCCGCCGGCGCAGCTGGCCCTGGTGGTGCTCGCGGTCGGTGCGGGGTCCCTGTTCTTTTCCCATGTCAACGACGCTGGTTTCTGGCTGGTCAAGGAGTACTTCGGCATGACCGTCGGGGAAACGATCAAAACGTGGTCGGTGATGGAAACGCTGATTTCCGTCGTGGGACTGCTGTTCATCATGTTGCTTGCCGCATTCCTGTAGGCCGCCAACCATGTGCGATCCGATAATTGCCAGTGCCCGGTTGGAAGGCCCAAGATGCCCGGGGTGTATGCCTTCGGGTCGGGCGGTGGGAAAATGTTGTTGGCACGAGGCCTGTCGCATGCCTGCAATCGCTGGAAAGGGATGGCCATCAAAAAGGAACTGAAGGGTGCAGCGGACGCGGTCGAGGATGCTTCAAACTCCCGGGTTTTTGTGGTGGCCGCCAGAACCGGTTTCACGGTGAGTGGGATCCTGCACGTCCTGATTGGGATCATTGCCATCCAGTTGGCCTTCGGGAAGGCCCGGGAAGCAGACCAGGGCGGGGCCATGGGTGAACTCGCCGCCCAACCGGCGGGGCACATCTTGCTGTGGATGGGAGCCGCCGCCTGTGCGGCGTTGGGGCTGTGGCAACTGAGCGAGGTGGTCTTCGGATACAGGAACCTGAAGAAGAAAACGATGCTGCAAAAAAAGCTTTCCGCCGCCGGCCAGGGACTCGTGTTCCTGGTGCTGGCCGTGGCGTTTGCATCCTTCGCGGCAGGCCAGGGCAAGGACAGCGGGGAAACGACGAGCGATTCGTCGATTCAAATCATGAAGGCGCCGTTCGGCCCGCAGCTGTTGATAGCGGTAGGTGTTGTCGTTGCGGTTGTCGGCATTGTCTTTGCGGTGAGGGGAATGCTGGCTTCCTTCACAAAGCAGCTGGACATGCCGGCGTCCAAAACCCTTCGCATGGTCGTAACCATTCTTGGAGTAGTGGGCTATGTGGCGAAAGGCATCGCACTGTTTCTGGTCGGGTTGCTGTTCATCGTCACAACCATGCAGGCGAGTCCGGAAGAGTCCACCGGGCTGGACGGCGCACTCAAGGCGGTGCGAGAGCAACCCTATGGGCTGTATTTGCTCACCCTGGTTGGTGCCGGTCTGATTTGCTACGGCTTCTATCAAATTGCGAAATCGAAATTTGTCCGCATGTGACGGTGCACAGGTAGCGAAGAACCCGCATTGGGCTCCGTGGACGGCGATGTGGTTGCAGGAGCAAGCCCGTCGACTCGCAGACCGCATGTCCAAGGCAGTCCGGATCCCATGCACGGGGACCCGGACTCCGCCTGTTCAACCTTGGTTTTCCGGTCGCGTGGGTGTTCAAATGATTTCTTGGCGGGGGCCTTGGTGGACGGCCCTGTAGATGCGGTTGCGCAACTCGTTGGCTTGCGTTGAAGACAGCGTGCGCTCCAGCGGCCTGATGGTGATGCGTATCAGCGCATTGTCCTGCCCCTCGCGGATGCCAAGCCGTTCGCGCGCCGACTCCGGAAGCAGGTCCCTGCCCGTGCGTGAGAGAAGCTCAACGGATTCGACAAGCCCGGAATCGCCGCCAAGCGCCCGGCGCACCGCGTCTCCCAGCGTTTCACCGTCCTCCCCGGCATCGATCACCACAGAGATGTCGCGTCGCGCCGCGGGAAGCAGGGACACCGGCCGCCACGGAGACAAGTCCTGCATCTGTTGGGCCGCGCGCTCGCCGATTGCCCGCAGGTAGCGGATATCGGGAATGCGCTTGCGCAACATCAACGCCCGGTCCAAGCCCATGCCCAGGGCCAGGCCCGACCATTGCTCCGGATCCAACCCTGCACACCGGAGCGCCTCCGGGTGGATTTGCCCGCATTCGGCCAGTTCCAGCCATTGGCCCTCGTGCAGGACATCGATCTGTTGGCCGTTGGTGGTGTAGGGATGCACTGCCGGCGTGGTTTTCCAATCGGCTCCGGGAAGCACCGCGTCGACGAGCGTGGCGATCATCCCGTGCAGGTCTTCCGGCGTCGTGTCAGGTGTCGAGCGAATGCGCCACAGGTCCACCTGGTGCGGTTCGCCCACGTGGGTGCGGTCAACGACATCGCGCCGGTACACCAGTCCGGGGACCGCAAGGAGTTCATCGACGCCGGTGCGCCCCTTGTAGCGATGCAGGGCCTGCGGCAGCTCGGCGGAGGTGTGGCTGCGCAGCATCGTGGTCGGGCTGAGATACCTGGTGTACCTGCGGGCCCGGGTGACGTCGTTGCCCTGGTATTGCAGGCTGTCGTAGTTGTCCCGGATGGACACGATCGGCGGGTTCCTGAGGGTACGGGTGGTGCAATTCCACGATTGCTGCAGGGAGTCCACAACGCCGTGCAGCAGGTTTTGCATGGCATGGGCACCCTGCGCTGGATCGCTGAGGTCGCGGACCGTGAGGGAAGCGTGGAGTTCGTCGGGGGTGAGGTAAATCGGGGTGTTCATGGTGTCTCCTGGAAAGCTGCGGGGAAATGGGAATCACCCCCGGTTGGCAGCAGTGGAGACAGCGAATGCTACGAGCGCACGTGCATGAACCCACGGCTGGTGCCCAGCCGGGGGTTCATAAATCGGGAATCTGTGCGCATGGATCCACCGTAACAGATGCCCGGGGCGGGCACCGCAATGCATTTTCCCCGTGGCGGTTTGAGCGGTTGGAGGGTCTGCCCAAAGCCCAGGAAAAGGTCTAGCGTTGGCCACATGAGTGAAGAATCCAAGGACCCGTCCGAACACCCGGAACACGGGCATCCGCACCATCACCACCTGACGCACAACACCGATGAGCGTGCCGTGAGTGATGTGCAAAGTTCAAAGTGGGGCAGCGAGGGCGGGGCGGTGCCGCCGGATTACGATCCCGACCTCGACGATGATGAGGACGAAGACGACTGAACCCCTTGGGACCTGGCCGGTGAGGGGTTTGTGTGCTGGATCCTGCGCAAAACCCTTCTGGATGGTTGAACCTGGGCGTTTCCCGGGGTCCCCAGGTTGTCCTGTGCCGGAACCATCCGCAGTCCCTTGGCCCGAGCACCAACGAATCAGAAGGAACAGACCATGAATGCCACCATAGTCCTTGTCCACGGCGGTTTCGTCGACGGAGCTGGCTGGAAGCCGGTGTATGAGGAGCTTCAGCGCGACGGCTTTGATGTGCGCGTTGTACAGAATGCGACGAAGTCGCTGGCTGACGACTCGGCGATGACGCGTCAGCTGATCGACGGGGTGGAGGGCCCCGTCGTCCTCGTCGGCCACTCGTACGGCGGTGCGGTGATCACCGAGGCAGGGACCCATGACAAGGTCGCTGCGCTGGTGTATGTCACTGCGTTCGCGCCGGACCAAGGGGAGTCGGTCAACACCCTCATCGCCGGTTTCCCCCAGGACGGGCCCCAGCCGCCGATCCTGCCGCCCGTCGACGGGTATCTTTTCCTTGATCGCGAGAAGTTCCATGAGGCATTTGCCGGGGATGTGTCCGCCGATGAGGCCAGGTTCATGGCCGACTCACAGGTGCCGTGGGGCCTCGAGGCCTTGGGCGGGAACGTGAGCGAAGCGGCATGGCGCGCAAAGCCGAGCTGGTACCTCCATGTGACTGAGGACCGGATGATCCCGCCCGCCGCCCAGGCCTCCATGGCCGAGCGCATCGGAGCCACCGTCGTGGAAACTCCCGGCAGCCATGCGATCTATGTGTCGCGCCCCAACGTAGTGGCAGACCTGATTCGGTCGGCCGCGGCGGCGGTCTCCTAGACGCTGTGAGGTAGAGGGCCCGGTCCTGACGGCCGCGCCCTCTACTTCTGCGAGCCTGAAGCTGTTCTCCTAGAGGTGGCGCAGGTAGCGTCCGGGCATGTTCATGAAGGACCGCCAGTTGGTGACCAAATCCAGGTCGTCCCATTCGCTGTGCCGCAGGCCCCACGGCCCGACCTCGTAGATGTCGGCTCCCGGCAATGCCGCCAGCAACGGAGAATGGGTGGACATGATGACCTGGGAATCGCCGGTGGCCATCAGGTCCTTGAGGATGCCCACGAGCGCAAGGCAGCCGGAGAACGACAGCGCCGATTCGGGTTCGTCGAGAACCCATAGTCCTCCCTCGCGAAAGCGGTTGACGATGAGTTCTAGGAACGACTCTCCGTGGCTCATTTCATGGAAGCGGGGTTCGGGCCGCTTGGCCGGGTTTTGCTCGAGGTACGTATAGAAACCGTGCATGGTTTCGGCGCGCAGGAAATACCCCCGGCGGCTGGCCCCGGGGTTGCGCATGACTTGCAGGTGCTCATCCAGCCCCGACTCGGTGACCCTGGTGCTGTGTTGCGCACCGGTGGAACCGCCCTCTGGAGACAGACCGTAGCTGACGGCGATCGCCTCGACCAAGGTCGATTTTCCCGAACCGTTTTCACCAACTAAAACCGTGGCCGCCCCGGGTGCCAATCCCTGCTCCAGGAGATGGCGGACCGGAGGCATGGTGTTTGGCCATGCGTTGCGGGGCGCCGGGTTTTGTGTGCGTTCGGTGATGCTGCGAATGGGAAAGTTCGAAATATGCATGATGCCGGGAACGCTCTTTCCGTGGGGCGGGAGGAATGAAATACCGCTAGACGCCGGTAATGAAGCCGTCTTCGCCGATGCCGAACGTCGGATTGTGGACGAAGTCCCAACGGAAGCCATCTGGATCCGCCACGCAGGCGGTGGTTCCGCCCCATTCCCTGGTCGCAGGTGCGCCGACGGAGGTGGCACCTGCCGCAATCGCCTTCGCGTACAAGTCATTGACCTCTTCAACGCTGCCGGTGTTGTGGCCAAGCGACAGCGGAGGTGCCTGCACCCCGTGACCCACATCCCCGTACTCTCTTGGCATCGATGCGATGTTCCACAAAGCAAGCAAGAGGCCGTGGCCGGCTTGGACGAAGAGGATCTCCCCGGGAATGTGGGAAACCTCGCGGAAGCCGAGGCCTTGCACGTAGAAGTCGCGTGAGCGTTCAACGTCGCGCACGCCCAGGGTCAAAGCGGTGATCATAGGTGCTGGTAGGGGTGTCATGGGTACGAGTGTATGCCCTCGGGATTGCCGAAAAGTAGACCTCGGGGCGTAAGTTGTCGTAGATATGTTCTAGTCTCGCCTTGTATAGAACATAGTTTCTAATAAAATGGTTGAGTGCACCGTTGGATCCCGTGCGGCGCTGCTTCCTGGGGGTTGGACGAGCCCGGGAGGCGGCGCCGCTTGGCGGGTATGGGGCGAGTGAGAGGTGGGGGCGTGGGCATTTTTACCCAGTCGATCGAGGTCGACTGCACACCGGCGGGGGTTCCGATCCGCATGCGTTGGCAGGGACGGGAATACAGGCTTGTCGCCGACCCGGTGCGTTGGTTCCAACGACGCAACTGGTGGAAGGAGGAGCTACGGGCTGAACGCGGCCGCGGACCGGGGCTTGTCGACTACGAGGTCTGGAGACTGCAGGTCAGGCTCGCCGGGGTGGGTCCCCTGCGCACCTTCGAGGTCTCCCGGCAGGTTGAAACCGGAAGATGGCGAATCATCAAGATCCACGACGCCTGCGGGGAAAGTGACTAGCCCCGTTCTCTGGCCGTTCGCCGGGGTAAGTGCAAGGCTGAAGGGCCAGGCATTGCATAGCGGATTTATGAACGCAGGAGTGGTCTTGTGGAGGAAATATTCGATGTTGCCATCATCGGCATGGGCCCCGGCGGGGAAGTTGCCGCCGACAGGCTGATCGCCGCCGGCAAGAAGGTTGTGGTTTTTGAGTCGGAGCTCATTGGGGGTGAGTGCGCCTATTGGGCCTGCGTCCCCTCCAAGACGATCCTGCGGGGGTCGGAACTCCGGGACGAAGCCAAGCATGGTGCCGGTGTCTCTGGCATCACACTCAACTGGCAGCAAGCCCGGGAATACCGCGACTACATGGCCAGGCATCTGGATGACAGCGCCGAGGCCGAGGGCTACCTGCGGCGTGGAGCACAGGTTGTCCGCGCGAGAGCCGTCATTGCGGGGCCCGGCCGCATCCAGGCCGACGGCCGGGAATACCTGACCGACCACATCATCGTCGCCACCGGAACCGCGCCGATATTCCCTTCCTTCCCGGGGTCGGACCAAATCACCGCATGGGGCAACCGCGAGCTGTACACGCTCGCGGAGCTGCCGCAATCGGTGGCCATTGTGGGCGGAAGCGCCGTTGCACTGGAAACCGCCACATTTCTGGCCGGATTCGGAGTGGGTGTCACGCTGCTCAATAGGAGCCGGCGCCTGCTGGGCCGCGAGGAGCCCGAGGTCGCTGCGCTCGCCGAAGCCTATCTGCGGGAGTCGGGGGTGGATGTGCGCATGAACGGCTCGATCGCCAAGGGGCGAGCCGAGGGAGGGCGAAGCGTGCTGACGCTGGGTGACGGAAACGAACTGGCCGTGGACGCCGTCGTCTTCGCCACCGGACGGACCCCGCGCACCGAGGGGCTGGGCATCTCACTCGCCGGAGGCCTGCTGGACGACAAGGGATACATGCAGGTGGATGAGCACTGTCGATCGTCCGAAGGACTCTGGGCGGTGGGTGACGTCACCGGAATCATGCCCTTTACGCATGTCGCCAAATACCAGGGCCGCATCGTAGCCGATTGCATCCTGGGGAAGGAGCGAAACGCCGGCTATGGAGGAATCCCGCGGGTGGTGTTCGCGAACCCGGAAATCGCAGCGGTCGGACTCACGCGGGAGCAGGCCGACCTGATCGACCTCGAGACCGAAGCCGTCAGTGTGAACCTGCCCGAAACCATTGCCCGGCCATGGACATACGAACAAAACCCGCGAGGGGACCTGGGCATCCTGATTGACCGGCGGCAACAAGTCATGATTGGCGCCTGGGCGGTGGCGCCGCAAGCCAGCGAATGGATCCACCAGGCGGCCCTCGCCATTAGAACGCACATCCCGCTTTCGGTCCTGCGTGACCAGGTCCCGCAATTCCCCAGCTACAACGAGGCCTACCTCGTGGCGCTCGACAAGCTCGAGCACTCCGGATAGGTCCGCTCGACAAAGAGCCAAGCGTTGGTGTGCCATCTCATGCGAACCGCATAATCCCTGTTCACTGCCCGAAGCAATGCGGCACGGACGCGTGCGGGCGGCAAGCAGGTCCCAACGCGACTTGATTAGAACACGTGTTCTAATATGATGGCTCTACCCCTGCACGGCGGATGGCCCATGTTGCTCCCACACCGAAGCGACAAAAAACCTTCAAACCCGCACCCGGCAAACGAAAGGGGCGCTGCGAAGGGAGGGCCGGACATGCCCACGGGTTTCACCCACCTGCATGTTGCCTCCGCCTTCAGCGCGCACTACGGAGTTTCTTGGCCCGAGGACCTTGTCCAGGCGGCGCTCGCCGACGGTGCCGACGCACTGGCCATCACCGACCGCGACGGACTCTACGGAAGCATCAAACACCTCAAGGCCTGCATCAAGCACGGGATGGACCCCATCCTGGGGGTGGACCTGGCAACCCTCGAACCCGCCCGCCAGACAAACGACGGCAAGACACGCAACCCCCTGCGCGTCTCCGGGCGAATCATCATCCTGGCCAAGGGACACGGCAACGGAGCCGGCTACAAGGCCCTCTGCCGCCTAGTCTCCGCCGCACACCAACCAACAACACCCCACGGGATACGCAAACAACACATAGGCATCACCCCCGGGGAACTGGCAACCCATGCCCTCGACCCCACGGGGGAACCACTGCTCACCATCCTGCTGGGACCAAACTCCGACGTGGGCCTGGCAACCCAACACCACCGCTACGACCAGGCCCGCACCCGCATCCACCGATGGCGCACACTCCTGGGGGAGAGAACACTACGGGTAGAGATCGTCACCCACCTGAACAACCCCGGGGAACGGCTCAGCACCGCACACGCCATCCGCATGCTCCGCTGCGCAGAAACGGCAAACATCGCCCCCATCCTCACCAACGCCGTCAGATACGCCGAACCCGACGGCGCGGCAACCGCGGACGTCCTGGACTCCGCACGTGCACTCACCTCCCTCGAAACCCTCAACGACATCCAACCCAACGGACAAGGCTGGCTCAAGACCACAAGGCACATGCGCCACCTCGCCGCGGAAATCGCCCGCGAGGCAACAAGCCACCGGATAGGGACAACACTCCTGCAAAACACCTCGGCGCTCGCCGACTGGGCACGCCTCGACCCCGTCAATGACACCGGATGGGGAATACCCATAGTGCCCGAAGCCCACATCATCGGCATCACCGGCGAACCCAACCGGGAACTTGCCGCACGCGCGGAAGCCGGCATCGGCAGGCTCATCCCCGGGGAGAGCAACAACCCCCTGATGCGCCAACGCCTAGGGGAAGAACTAAGTACCATCGCAGACCTCGGCTTCGCCCCCTACTTCCTCACCGTCGCGGAAGTCAGCGACATGATCACCCACATGGGCATACGCTCCGCCGCACGCGGCTCCGGAGCCTCATCGCTGGTCAACTACCTCACCGGCATCAGCCAGGTAAACCCCATCACCCACGACCTGCTCTTCGAACGCTTCCTCTCCCGCGACCGTGCCACCCTGCCGGACATAGACATAGACGTCGAATCCGCCCAACGCCACAACATCTACCAAAAAATCTTCACCCGCTTCGGCGCCGACCGCGTCAGCCTCATGAGCATGCAAAACGGCTACCGCGCCAGGGGAGCGGTACGCGACGCCGGAACGGCCCTCGGCATGGAGGAAGAAGACATAGACGTCATCGCCAAACAGCTCTGGCGCTTCTCCGCCTCATCCTTCCGCGACGCCCTGAACGAAAAACCCGAACTCGCACCCTTCGCCGACCGCCTCGGCACCGAAAAGCAACTCGACCTGCTCGTGGACCTCACCGAACGCCTCGACCGGCTGCCAAGACACATCTCCATGCACCCCTGCGGAGTCATCCTCTCCAACAACACACTCCTGGACCGGACACCCGTCCAACCCAGCGGACTGAACCTCCCCATGAGCCAATACGACAAACACGACATGGATCCCATGGGACTGCTCAAGCTCGACGTCCTGGGGGTACGCATGCAATCGGCCATCACCTACGCGCTCGCCGAAATCCAACGCATCCACCCCAGCGCACAAGCAGTCGCCAAAGCGGGGGGACACCAAGGCAAACACCCGGGGGAAATCCCCGCCTACATCAAACCCAACGGAACCATCGACCTGGCCCTCGTCCCGCTCGACGACAAACCCACCTTCGAACTCATCCGCTCCACCCACACCCTCGGCTGCTTCCAGATCGAATCACCCGGACAACGCGAACTCATCGGCAAACTCGCCCCCCGCGACTTCAACGACCTCATCATCGACATCTCCCTCTTCCGCCCCGGACCCATGAAATCCAACATGGTCAAGCCCTACCTGGAAAACCGCCACGGATTCGCACCCGAAAAATATCCCCACCCAAACCTGAGACCCGCGCTCGCCGAGACCCACGGGGTCACCGTCTTCCATGAGCAGGTGCTGCGGATCTTCGACGTGATGACCGGTTGCGGGCTGGCCAAGGCCGATGTCTACCGCCGGCTGCTGGGAAGCGCATCGGAACCCCGGGTCGAGGCCTTCTTCCGTTCCGCAGCCCAGGGCCGCGACTACCCGCTGGAAGTCATTGACGAGGTCTGGCAGACGCTTGCGGCCTTCGGCTCCTTCGGGTTCTGCAAGGCCCACGGGGCGGCCTTCGCCGTGCCCACCTACCAGTCGGCCTGGCTGAAGGCCCACCACCCGGAGGCGTTCCTCGCCGGGATCTGGGAACACGACCCTGGCATGTACCCCAAGCGCCTGCTGGTGGCCGAGGCCCGGCGCATGGGAATCAAAATCCTGCCGCTGGACATCAACCGCTCGGCGGCCGGCTACCGGGTGGAAAGGCTGGAGGGGCTGCTGCCGCCGGCGCAGCTGCCGGTGGTTCCCCGGGCCGCCGGTGCCATGCTGCCCGGGCGTTTCGGGATCAGGCTGTCGCTGCGCGGGATCCGCGGGGTCTCGGAGCGCGAGGTCAAGCGGGTCGTCGCCGGCCAGCCCTACGAATCGATCGCCGACGTGCGGATGCGCTCGGGGCTCACCCGCACCTCGCTGAACCACTTCGCCGCCCTGGGCGCCTTCGACGCGTTGCAGCGCACGGCCGGGCGGGGAAACCGCGCGGACCTGGTCGCCCACCTGCGCGGCGGGGCGCACAAGCCGTTGCCGCAACGCCACCGCCCGATTCCCGGGCAGCTCGCCCTGCCGATGGGGGACCTGGACCTTTCCACCATGGCCATCGGCGCCCCGGAGACGCCACTGGATGAGGTGGTGCGCACCGAGCTGGATCTGCTGAGCCTCGATGTCAGTGCACACCTGATGGAATCCCACACCCCGCTGCTGGACTCGCTGGGCGTCTCGCGCGCCGAGGACCTGCTGGCGATGCGCAACGGCACCGAGGTCCTGGTGGCCGGGGTCAGGGTCGCCACGCAGACCCCGCCCATGCGCGGCGGCCGGCGGGTGGTCTTCATTTCGGTCGACGACGGCACCGGCTGCGTGGATGCCACGTTCTTCCACGAGGCGCAGCAGCGCTGCGGCCCGCTGCTCTTCTCCACCCGGTTGCTGCTGATCCACGGGTTGACCCGGCGCACCGGACCACGGGGAATCAGCCTGCAGGCACTGAAGGCCTGGGACCTGTCGCAGAAGGGCACGTTGCCGGCGCCGGGATACCTGGAAGACCCGAGTCGGGCCCGGGACGGGCGAGGCATCGGCACGGGCGCGAAGGCGCCGTTGCGGGGGCGGGGGAAATCATTGGCGCAAACCATGGCCGACGAGGGGCTGGACCAGCGCGGTTATCTGGGGGCCTGAGGGGTGGCATTATCCGTTGTGGGACCGAAGCCGCCGTGTGATACTGGGGCTATCGGCGGACCGCCCCGGAAGGAGGCTGGTGTTGTGATCCCGTCAATGATCGTGTTTGGGCTTGTTTTCGGTCGCTGGTGGAAGCAGGCAATTATCGGCGGAGCATTGCTCTGCTCGGTGCTCGTGGGCCTTGCAAGCGTGTTTGAAACCGGCGGTGTCTTTTCCTGGTCCAGGGTGCTGGGTGCCGCCGCCTTGGGCGCGGTGAGCACCGCTTTCGGCGTCGCGATCAACCAGCTGGCCCACCAGCTTGTTGCCCGGATCCGGGTCGCCGGGAAACCCGGGGTCAAGCGGGCCTGAGGTCTTCCCCCCTTGCTTGCCGGGCTTCGGCCCAGGGCTTGGGGGATTGCCACGTCCAACTTCGCCAGCACTTCGTGAAGCACGGAAAATCTGGATAAGACCTGTTGATTGCCCGGTGGCGGGACTAGCCTGTGCACCATGGATTGGAAACTAGAACTGGTATTTGTTCCCGTGTCCGATGTCGACCGGGCCAAGGACTTCTATGTAAACAAGGTGGGATTCAACGCGGACTTCGATGAGCGACCCAATGAGTCGATTCGGTTTGTCCAGCTGACCCCGCCCGGCTCGGCCTGTTCGATCTGCATCGGAGAGGGACTGACCGACGCCGCACCGGGAACGGCACCAAACATGCAAATGGTGGTCAGCGACATCCAGGCCGCACACGACCAGCTTGCGGCCAACGGCGTTGAGGTCAGCGAGATCGACGTCCAGGACTGGGGGAGCTTTGTGTACTTCGCCGACCCGGATGGCAACAAGTGGGCGGTGCAATACATCCCGCAGCGTCCCAACGGCTGATTTTCCGGGAGTGGTTGGACCTGCCGGGATTCCCGGTGGCCTAATCGGCAGCGTGTTGCCGATTAGGGGATTGGATGGACAGCGTTTCGGCCATAGCCGCCAGCATTCGTGCTGCGCGCAAGAAGACCGGGCTCACCCAAGCCGACCTGGCCGAGCTTGCCGAGGTCTTGGAACGAACGGTACGCGCCATGGAAACGGCCACGGGCAATCCTTCGCCGCGGGCGGTTATTTCCGTGCTTGGTGTCCTGGGGCTCAGGCTGACGGTCGCGCGATGAACCTGGAGATTCTCAAGCGCGTCCACAATACGGCGTATACAAAAGCGGAATCCTGGCCAGGATCCTGCCCCCGAGAACCTGTCGACACATCGAACGGGAGGTGCTCCGGGCCGAACAGGAAGGCAGCGTGCGCAAAGATCACCCGCTGCCCGTCCGGGGCATGGAGCATTGACGAAGGCTGACCACGCTTGCCCTGCATGATGGCCTCGGGATGAACTTGCTCAAACGCGGGAATGCGGACAGGTCGGAGGCACCCGGTGAGGACGCGTCGTGGATTACGGTGCTACCCGGTACCTGCTGGTGATTGCCACGCGGTTGAACATGTTGATCGCGGCACTGAGCCACGCCACCGCAGACACTTGTGCATCGGTGAGGACCGACGAGGCCATCGTGTAGGTGTCGCGGGGGACCTGGTCCACCGAAACCAAGGTGATGGATTCACTCAATGCCAAGGCCGCACGCTCGACCGCGGTGAAATACTCCGATTCGCGCCATGCAGGCAGCACCGCCAATCGGTCGCTGCTTTCGCCCAACTTCAATGCATCACGGGTGTGCATGCGCAGGCAATAGCTGCACCCGTTGAGCTGGGAGGCCCGGATCTTGATGAGTTCACACAACTTCGGGTCGAGATCGGCCGCCTGGGCGGCCTCGCTTGCAGCCTTGTTCATGGCCAGCAACGCCGCGTAGGCGGCAGGATCGGACTTACTGAGGTTCACACGGGTTTCCATGCCTGCATGTTAGCCCCGTAACCCGGGAACAACTAGAGGGTGTTTGTAGGCGTGGAGTTTGGGCCCGCGACCATCAACACGTTGCAGCATTGCTTGGCCAAGCAGGGTCACCAATTCAGTTGGGGTAGCCGACCTGTTGTCCAAGGTTAGGTGCTTAACCTTGGATAGAGAGTGAGTTATCCAAGGTTATGAAACGGCGAAATGTCCTGCCTGATCCTTCTCGCCAGTGGGATGCGGGGTTCGAGATGGCGATGCGGGGCATGTGGGGAATGGTTTTCCCTATCGTCAATTGCCTTGCCGGCATGCGCGTCGATTGGTGGGGCACCGACGGGTTCCGTTAAGCTGGATGTTGGCTGGCTGTGGTCATCGTATGCCACAAGCTATGAAGCCGGACAACGAAACGAGGAACCGTAGTGCTTGAGCAAATCACACTGACCGTCGATGGAGAACAACGCGAGGTGAATGCCGGTACTACCGGGGCCGAGCTGTACTTTGATGACCGCGACGTCGTGGTCATGCACGTCGATGGCGTGCTTCGTGACCTTTCCCGCCCGCTCGAGGCCGGAACCGCCGTCGAGCGAGTCACCATCGATTCCCCCGCGGGCCTTGAGGTCCTGCGCCACTCCACCGCGCACGTCATGGCCCAGGCCGTTCAGCAGCTGCGCCCGGATGCCAAGCTGGGCATCGGCCCGTACATCACCGACGGTTTCTACTTCGACTTCGACGTCGCCGAGCCGTTCACTCCCGAGGACCTGAAAACCCTCGAGAAGATGATGCTCAAGATCGTCAACCAGAACCAGAAGTTCGCCCGCCGCGTCGTCACCGAGGACGAGGCCCGCAAGGCCATGGCCAACGAGCCCTACAAGCTGGAACTGCTGAACAAGGCCAACGAGGCCGATGCGGCAGGCGAGGGCGTCAACGTCGAGGTCGGCGCGGGCGACATCACGATCTACGACAACGTCGACCGCAAGACCGGCGAGACCGTTTGGTGCGACCTGTGCCGCGGCCCGCACCTGCCAAACACCAAGCTGATCTCCAACGCCTTCGCGCTGACCCGCACCTCGGCGGCCTACTGGCTGGGCAACCAGAACAACCAGCAGCTGCAGCGCATCTACGGCACCGCCTGGCCGACCAAGGAAGCGCTCAAGGCCTACCAGGAGCGCATCGCCGAGGCCGAGCGCCGCGACCACCGCAAGCTCGGCGTCGAGCTCGACCTCTTCTCCTTCCCCGACGAGCTGGGTTCGGGCCTTCCGGTGTTCCACCCGCGCGGCGGCATCATCCGCAAGGAAATGGAAGACTACTCGCGTGCACGCCACGTCGAGGCCGGCTACGACTTCGTCTACACCCCGCACATCACCAAGGGCCACCTCTACGAGGTATCCGGCCACCTTGACTGGTACAAGGACGGCATGTTCCCGGCGATGCACGTGGACGCCGAGCTCAACGAGGACGGCACGGTGCGCAAGCCCGGCCAGGACTACTACCTCAAGCCGATGAACTGCCCGATGCACAACCTGATCTTCGGCTCCCGCGGACGCTCGTACCGCGAACTGCCGCTGCGCCTGTTCGAATTCGGTTCGGTCTACCGCTACGAGAAGTCCGGCGTGGTCCACGGGTTGACCCGCGTGCGCGGCATGACCCAGGACGACGCCCACATCTACTGCACCAAGGAGCAGATGAAGGACGAGCTGACCACCACGCTGAACTTCGTGCTGGGCCTGCTCAAGGACTACGGGCTGGATGACTTCTACCTGGAACTCTCCACCAAGAACGAGGAGAAGTTCGTCGGCGACGACGACGTCTGGGAGGAAGCCACCCGCACCCTGGCCGAGGTCGCCGAGGCCTCCGGCCTGGAGCTGGTCCCGGACCCGGGAGGAGCCGCCTTCTACGGCCCGAAGATCTCCGTGCAGGCCAAGGACGCGCTGGGCCGCACCTGGCAGATGTCCACCATCCAGCTGGACTTCAACCTGCCCGAGCGCTTCGAGCTCGAGTACCAGGCCGCCGACGGCACCCGCCAGCGCCCGGTGATGATCCACCGCGCCCTCTTCGGTTCCGTGGAACGCTTCATGGGCGTGCTCACCGAGCACTATGCGGGCGCGTTCCCGGCCTGGCTCTCCCCGGTCCAGGTCGTGGGCATCCCCGTTGCCGAGGCCTTCAACGAGTACATGTTCGACGTGATTGACAAGCTCAAGGCAGCGGGCATCCGCGCCGAGGCCGACATCTCCTCGGACCGGTTCCCGAAGAAGATCCGCACCGCGTCCAAGGAAAAGGTCCCGTTCGTGCTCATCGCCGGCGGCGAGGACGCCGAGGCGGGTGCGGTGTCCTTCCGCTTCCGCGACGGCAGCACCGACAACGGCGTGCCGGTGGACGAAGCGGTGGCCCGCATTGTCGCCGCCGTGAAGAACCGGGAAGCCTAGGTCCATGGGGGAGTCCACGCGGGCACAAGCCATCGAAGCGCCCGAGGAGCTTTCGCAGGAGGAGCAGGACGCGGCAGTCACCGACGATTTCGAACTCGCCGGGGTGCCCGATTCCTTCCAGCGCCTGTGGACTCCCTACCGGATGGCCTACATCAAGGCCGGCCAGGACCAGGTCAAGGACGAGGAGTCCTGCCCCTTCTGCGTCGCGCCGACCCGTAGCGACGAGGACTCGCTGATTCTTCACCGGGGCAAGACCGCATACGTGATCTTGAACCTCTTCCCCTACAACCCGGGCCACATCCTGATCTGCCCCTATCGCCATGTGCCGGATTACACCGACATCACGGAGGAAGAAACAGCGGAGATGGCTGCGTTGGCGCAGAAGTCCATGCGCGTGCTGCGCCATGTTTCGCGCCCCACCGGTTTCAACCTGGGCATGAACCAGGGCGTCACCGGCGGGGCCGGCATTGCCGCGCACCTGCACCAGCATGTGGTTCCGCGCTGGGCCGGCGACGGGAACTTCTTCCCGATCATCGCGCAGACCAAGGCGATGCCCGCAACGTTGGGCGACATCCGCGAGGACCTGGCTGCCGGCTGGCTTGAGATCGACTAACGCCGAACAGAAGTTCATGGATTGACCGCCGGGCATTTTGCCCGGCGGTCAATCTCTTTAACGGCTGTGGACGCGGGTGCGGGTCCTGAAGATTGTTACGCGCCCACGCCCAAGGAACCGAATTCGGAGGAGGGTTTCGGGAAGGGCGGGTGCCGTCCGGGTGCTTCCGACGGCTGATGTGGACGCTGTGTGTTGGCTGCCGCGTCCATTGACCGGGCGGAAACCGCGGGGGACGACTCGCCCCGGTGGCTTTGGATATTACGGCACGAATCGCCCAATTGAACAGTGTTCAAGAAGTGTCGGGGTGATCGGTGTATGGTGGTTTTACCTCACGGTTGAACACTGTTCAATTATGCATTGAGCAGGTTTCAGAAACCCCTTGGAAGCGCTTGGAGCCGCTTCTCTCATTCCAGCGGAAGGCAGCACCATGACCTTGGGCATTGCGACCAATCTTGAAGAATCCCCGGCGGAGACGTTTACCGAACCGCTTGACGCGCGGGCCCTTGCCGCCCGGGTGGAAGCGGGACACCGAATCACCGAGTCCGAGGCCCTGGCGATCCTGGGCACGCCCGACGAGCGGACCCTGGAGCTGGTGGCGGCGGCCGGGACACTGAGGCGCAAGCACTTCGGCAACACCGTGAAGGTCAACTACCTGGTGAACCTCAAGTCGGGGCTCTGCCCGGAGGACTGCACGTACTGTTCCCAGCGCCTGGGATCCAAGGCCGAGATCCTCAAGTACTCCTGGCTCAAGCCCGACGAGGCCGTGCACCAGGCAGGGCTCGGGATCGCCGGCGGCGCCTCGCGCGTGTGCATGGTCGCCTCCGGCAAGGGCCCCAGCGATCGCGACGTCGACCGGGTGGCCACCATGATCGGCCAGATCAAGGACGAGCACCCGGAGATCGAGGTCTGCGCCTGCCTGGGCATCCTCAAGGAGGGACAGGCCGAACGGCTCGCCGCCGCCGGGACGGATGCCTACAACCACAACCTGAACACCGCCGAGTCCCTCTACCCGGAGATCTGCTCGACCCACACCTTCCAGGAACGCGTGGACACCGTCGGGCAGGCCAAGGACGCCGGGCTCTCCCCGTGCTCCGGGCTCATCGTGGGCATGGGCGAAACCCCCGAGCAGCTCGTCGAGGCAGTCTCCGCCCTGCGCGACCTTGACGCCGACTCGATCCCGGTGAACTTCCTGATGCCCTTCGACGGGACCCCGCTGGCCGGGACCTGGCACCTGACCCCGATGGCGTGCCTGCGCATCCTGGCCCTGGTACGTCTTGCTGCACCCGCCACCGAGCTGCGCATGGCCGGCGGCCGGGAAATGCACCTGCGTTCGATGCAGTCCACGGCGCTGGCCGTGGCCAATTCCCTGTTCCTGGGCGACTACCTCACGTCCGAAGGCCAGGATGCCCGGCGGGACCTGGAGATGATTTCGGATGCCGGGTACCTGGTGCTGGGCCAGGAGGACATCGACCCCGCGGAACTGGCGGCACGGATCCGGCACCGGGCCGACGAGGCCCCGGCACGGCCCGAGGCCCCCGGATGCGGCACCGCCTGCGGCAGCGGTTGCGGCAGTGCCTCCTCGCGGGGCTGCGGCCCGATGGGCGCCGAACCGGTCCTCCGCCGCCGCGGTGCGGGCACGCAGGAGAACCCCAACGCATGAGTGTCGACACCTTGGACCTACTGGCCCGTGATTCCGGCCTGCTCTGGCACCCGTATGCCTCCCTCGATGCCGGGGCCCGCTACTCGGTGGCGGCCGCCCGCGGGGCCAGGATCACGCTGGAGGACGGCCAGGGCCGCAGCCGCGAGGTCATCGACGGGATGGCCTCCTGGTGGTCGGTGGTGCACGGCTACGGGAATCGCGTGCTCGATGCCGCAGCGCATGCGCAGATCGACAAGTTCAGCCACGTCATGTTCGGCGGACTCACGCACGAGCCCGCGGTGGAACTGGCCGAACGCCTGGTGGCCATGGCCCCGGGGAACCTGCAACACGTGTTCCTGGCCGACTCCGGCTCGATCAGCGTGGAGGTGGCACTCAAGCTGGCACTGCAGTACCAGGACGCGTGCGGGAAACCCGCGCGGCAGCGATTCCTGGCCCTGCGCGGCGGGTACCACGGGGACACCTTCGCGGCCATGGGCATTTGCGATCCCGTGGACGGCATGCACGCGGCGTTCGCGCCGCTGAGCCGCCAGCAGGTCTTCCTGCCCAGGCCCCCGGCCGCGCAGCGCACCGCATCCGGCGACTGGGTCTTTGGCGCGGACGAGCTGGAACGGTGGGAAGCCCAGGCGCGGGGCATTGCTGCCGAGCACGCCGGGGAACTGGCGGGCATCGTGTGCGAACCGGTCCTGCAGGGTGCCGGCGGCATGCACATCTACCCGCCACGGGTGCTGCGGGTGCTGCGGGAAATCGCCGACAAGCATGAGTTGCTGTTGATCGTCGATGAGATCGCCACCGGGTTCGGCCGCACCGGCAAGCTTTTTGCCGTCGAATGGGCCCAGGTCGACCCCGACATCATGTGTGTGGGCAAGGCGCTGACCGGCGGCTACCTCTCGCTGGCCGCGATGATGTGCACCCCGAAGGTGGCCGGGGTCCTTGGCTCCGGCAGCGGGTCGTCGGGGTCCGCGCTCCTGCACGGGCCCACCTTCATGGGCAACCCGTTGGCCTGCGCCGTGGCGTGCGCCTCGCTGGACCTGCTCACCGGCCCGGGCGATCCGAGGGCCGCTTCCGCGCAGTGGCACGCACAGGTGGCCCGCCTGGAGCGCGGCCTGCGCGCCGCGTTGGAGCCAGCGCGGGAACTGGCCGGCGTGAAGGACGTGCGCGTGCTCGGCGGTGTCGGCGTGATCCAGCTGCACGAACCCGTGCGCGTGGCGGACGTGACGCGCGTGGCCGTGGAAAACGGCGCCTGGGTGCGGCCCTTCCGGGACCTGGTCTACGTGATGCCCCCGTATGTCTGCACCGATGACGAGCTGCGGGTCCTGGGTTCGGCACTCACCGCTGCGGTGGGAGAAGTCCATGGCGGCTGACCCGACTTCGACCCGGCTTCCCGCGGCCGACGACACTGGACGGGCGGAGCCGGGATCCTGGGCGACCTGGCTGGCCGCCCGGGCGCGGGTGCGTGCCGCACGCGGCATGCAGCGCACCGACAACTCCCGCGGGCCGCTTATGGACCTGGCCTCCAACGACTACCTGGGTCTGGGCAGACACCCCGAGGTCCGGGCCGCGGCAGCCGCGGCGGTGCAGGAATACGGTGCCGGGGCCGCCGCCAGCCGCGTGGCCACGGGCACCCTGCCGGTCCACCGCGAGCTTGAAGGATCGTTGTGCCGGTACACGGGACGGGCGGAGGCGCTGGTCTTTTCCAGCGGCTACACCGCGAACCTCGGCGTGCTCGGTGCCCTCGGTGGCCCCGGCAGCCTCTTCATCCTCGACGCCCACGCGCACGCCAGCCTGATTGACGGCGCACGGCTTTCCGGGGCGCTGGTGGAAACCTCCCGACACAACGACCTCGAGCACATCGAAAGGCTGCTGCGGGAGAACCTGCGCGGCCCGGCACCCAAGCCGCGCGTCGCGGTGGTCGTCGAGTCCATCTACTCGGTGCTCGGGGACGCGGCGCCGCTGGCCGAGGCGGCCGAACTCTGTGCCCGCCACGGAGCCCTGCTGGTGGTGGACGAGGCCCATTCCCTGGCTGCGACAGACCAAGGCTCGGCGGTGCGTGCCGCGGGACTGGCCGGCTCCGGGCACGTGGTCGTCACCGCGACGCTCTCCAAGGCGCTCGGTGCGCAGGGCGGGGCTGCATTGCTCGGCGGGGAATCCGCGGGACTGCTGCGCGAGCACCTGGTGAACACCTCGCGCACCTTCCTGTTCGACACCGCACTGGCGCCGGCGGCCGCCGCCGCGGCGCTCCGCTCCCTGGCGCTTGCCGATCCCGGGCGAATCGGCAACCTTGCGCGCAATGCGAAGGTCATCTGCGAAACCCTGGCCGGGCACCCGGAACTGCGCGGGCGCATCGAGCCGGGCGCGGGTGCGGTCCAGTCGATCAAGATGCCCGGCGCGGCTGCCGCGATGGCCGTCACCGCCGCCTTGCGGGAACACGGCATCGCCGTGGCATGCTTCCGGCCGCCGAGTGTCCCGGACGGGATCTCGCGGCTGCGGATCACCGCACACGCGCACCAAGACCCCGTCGAATTGGCTCTCGTCCTGGGGACGGTAGCCCGGATCATCCTGGAAGTGGAATCATGAGCTGTCCCTTTGCCACCGCCGCGGCCGTTCAGAGCGCCCCCTTGGCGGGCCCGCTTCCCGCGGCCTACCCCGAAGCGGTGAACCGGCGCTACCGAAGCATCGAGGATCCCGCCGTGGTGCGGCAGATCCTGCGCAGGGCCGAGGAGTTCACCCCGGCCAACGCGCTGAGCACCGCCATCGCGCTGAGCCCCGCCGCGCTGCGCATCCTCGCATCGGTGCGTTTTGCCCTGCCGCCGGTCCTGGCAAGCGCCTCGGGCCAGGCGCACATGTCCGTCAGGCGGGTCGTGGCGGGCTTCTTCAGCCCGGCAAAGGTGCAGGCCCAGGGTTCGTTCATCGAGGAGCGGGTGCGCGGGATCTGCGCGGAACTGGAGGAGACCTACCGGGCCGGCGGCACCGTCGACCTGGCGGACCGGCTCGCGGCGGTGGTCCCCCCTGAAGTCATGCAAAAGCTCACCGGCATCCCCGTGCCGCCGATGGAATTCCTCAAGCGCTGGAGCCAGCACTCCCTGGAGCTCTTTTGGGGGTGGCCGGACGAGCAGCGGCAACTGGTGCTGGCCACGAGCGCCGCGGAATTCTTCGTCTGGCTCGTCGGCGCGGTGGACGAGTCGGTGGGGCGCGAAGACGGAAACCTGTATGCGACCCTGCACCGTGCGGGGGTGGATCAGCGCCGCATCGTCTCGCTGGGCTACTTCCTGGCGATCGCCGGACAGGAAACCACCACCATGCTCATCCAGACGGCGGTGTTCGGCGCCCTGGCCGACGGGCGCTGGGATTCCTGTGCCGATCCGCAGACCGGGGGACAGGCGTCCAAGGACGTGGTGCGCGAGGCCCTGGCCCTGGCGTCCTCGGTGCCCACCTGGCGGCGGATCACCGCCGTGGACGCCGAGGTCGGGGGCGAATCCTTCCGGGCCGGCGACGAGCTGGTGCTGCGCCTCTCCGGCGGGATGCCGGGTTCCCCGGACGACGACTCGCTGGCCTTCGGCTACGGGATCCACCGTTGCCTGGGCGCCGGCATCGCGCGCCTCGAAACGGAATTGGTGCTCAGCGCCACGGCGCGCGCACTGCCAGGAATCGAATTGCTCGATCGCGAGCCGCGGTGGAACCACCTGCTCTCGTTCCAGACGCCGGCGGACGTCAAGACGCGCCTGCAGGACGGCGCACCCATGCCGCGCAGCCAGAAGGGACACGCAAAATGATCTATGTTGTCACGGGAACCGATACGGACGTCGGAAAGACGGTTGTCACCGCCGCCTTGGCGGCCACGGCGTTGCGCCGTGGCGATCGGGTGGCCGTCTACAAGCCGACCCAGACCGGCGTGCGGCCGAACGAAGACGGGGATGTGCAAAACACGGCCAGATGGCTCGGGGCCCCCGACCGGCTGAGCGTGGTGGAGGGGATCCGCCTGCTTGAGCCGATGGCACCGGTGGATGCCGCGTTGGAGGAAGGCGGGGAGGCCGCCGCCGACGCGCTGCCCACGATGGCCGAGCACGTGCGGCGCATCAAGGCGCTGGCACAGGGCCACGATTCGGTCATCGTGGAGGGGGCGGGCGGGCTGCTGGTCTCGCTGACCCGCGCGGGGGAAACCATCGCAGACCTGGGTGCCGCGCTCGATGCGCACCTGGTGGTGGTGACCCGTCCCGACCTCGGGACGCTGAACCACACCGCCCTCACCCTGGAGGCGGCCGTCGCCCGGGGCTTTGCCCGCGGCACGTTGGTCTTGGGAAGCTACCCCGGTGCGCCTTCGGCGTTGCATGTCCGCAACCGCGGCAACCTGGAAGCGCTGGCCACCGACCGTGGATGGGACTGGGTGGATGGCCTGCCCGCGGGCCTGGTCGCTACGGGTCCGGCCCAGGGGAGAAACGAGGTTCTCTGGGAAGCGGGCCGCAGGCTGGCATCCGTGCTGGCGTAGCCAACACGCAGGCGTCGAACGCCGGCACTTCGAACTCGGCCTCGACAGCCTTGGCGGACACTCCTACGTTCACGGCGCGGAAGTGCCGCTCGCTCCCTGGTAGAGGATTTTGGCCAGGGCGATGGCGGTGTGCGTGGCCGGGTGGAAGTCGTGGGTGCGCCACATGAGATACACGGGCACGGGCTGGGTGTCCAGAAGCGGACGGTAGGTGATGCCTGCACGTCGGTACTGCGAGGCGGTCGATTCGGGGGTCACGCCGACGCAACGCCCCGTGGAGATGGCGGTGAGCCAGTCATCCACATCGCGGGTGTACTCGATGGCGGGTTGTTCACCCTCGGGCCACAGGTCCAGGGTGGTGGTTCCGGTGCGGTGGTCGATCGCCAAGGTCCGGGTGTGGATCTCGCGCAGGCGGACATGGTGCCGGCTGGCCCAGGCGTCGTCCGAGGCGAGGGCAACATAGCGGATTTCGTGGCCGATCAGGGCGTGCGCCCACGGTTTCAAATCCAGCGGGGCCCGGACGACGGCAAGGTCGCACAACCCCTCGGCGAGCCCGCCGGTCGGGGTGTTGTGGCGGATCAACCGCAGATCGGTCTCGGGGTGCTGGTCCTGCCAACGCCGCTGGAACTCGGTGGTGTGCCGGCCGAAGGCAGACCACGCATGGCCGATGTGAAGTCGGGTGTGGCCGGTGGTGGCTTCCCGGACGAGTTCGTCGGCAGCGCTGAGCAGCACTCGGGCCCGGGCCAGGACCTGGACCCCGGCCGTGGTGGGGGCGATGCTGCGGCTGGTGCGGTGCAGCAGCCGCACCCCGAGCACATCTTCGAGGCCGGCAAGGGTGCGGGAGACCGCGGCCTGGGAAACGCCCAGCTCAAGGGCGGCATCCGTGAAACTGCCGGTGTCGATGATGGCGACCAGGCAGCGCAGCTGCTTCAACTCCAGTGTCAACGTGTTCCGTCGCTTTCATCTATGTGTTTAGCGAATAGATTATCGCGTGGATGCATTTTGCGTATCCATCCGCTGCTTCCACCGTTGGAATCATGCAACTCGAACCCTCCGCTTCCGCCCAGCCCCTCGGTGCCGGTGTGCCCGGCAACCCCGCCACCTCCAGCGCCCGAGGGAGGCGGGGCGGAGTGCCACTGATGCTGGTCAGTGGCCTGTCAAACCAGACCGGGGCTTCGCTCGCGTCGCTGGCATTTCCCGTGCTCGGTCCGGCCGGGGTGGTGGCGGTCCGCCAATGGGTGGCCGCCCTCGTGCTGGTGCTGGTGGGCAGGCCGCAGCTTTGGCGCTTCAGTGCCGCCCAGTGGCGGGTGGTGCTGGGGTTGGCGTTGGTTTTCGCCGTGATGAACCTGTCCCTCTATGCCGCGATCGAGCGGATCGGGCTCGGCCTGGCCGTCACCCTGGAATTCCTGGGTCCGTTGGCCGTGGCGCTGCTGGGCTCACGCCGCCTCGCCAACGTGCTCTGTGCGACAGCCGCCGCGGGCGCGGTGGCCGTGCTGGTGCGGCCCACGCCGTCCACGGACTATGGGGGCATCGGTCTGGCGCTGCTGGCAGCCCTGTGCTGGGCCTGCTACATCCTGCTCAACCGGGAAGTCGGGTCCCGCGTGCCCGGACTTGAGGGCTCCGCCGCGGCCGCACTTGTCTCCGGCTTCCTTTACCTGCCGGTTGGTGCCTGGGTGCTGTGGCAGAATCCGCCGACGGTCGCGGTGCTGGGCTACGCCTTGGCGGCCGGGGTGTTGTCCTCGGCGGTGCCGTTCCTCGCGGACCTGTTGGCCCTGCGGCGGATCCCGGCCCATTCATTCTCGATGTTCATGAGCGCCAACCCCGTTTTCGCCGCGTTGATCGGCTTCGTCGCACTTGGCCAGCAACTCGACGCGCTCGCATGGTTGTCCATCGTGGTGATCGTCGGCGCGAACATCGCGGCCCTAGCCGTCGCGCAGCGTTCCACCCGCGGGTCCAGACGGTGAAAAAACTTCCATCCCGAAGCCGTGGCCATACCCATATGTGTCCGGTTTGCCTGGTGTTTTCTCGAAGGCGGTCTGCTGTCATGAAATGTGACGGGGGTGGACCCAGGTGAAATGCGCAGGGTGGTCCCGACTGTTTCCTATGCGGGGTTGCGCCGGAGGCGTTCCTGTGTTCGGCCGAAAAACCCTATGATCCAGCGGTATTCGGTGCTTTGCGGGTAGACTGACGGCGTCAAAAATCTAGGAGACTTGTCGACCGGTTATGAATTGTGACGACATAACCGAGGTCTTTGTTACGTCCTCGTCCTACGATGATTCGCATACTGCTCACCTTATTGAAAGGAACCCAAGGTGTCTGAAAACGAAGGCGTCTCAACCCCGGCAACTACCGTAGGTAGCGACCGCGTCAAGCGCGGCATGGCGGAAATGCTCAAGGGCGGCGTCATCATGGATGTTGTCACCGCAGAACAGGCCCGTATCGCCGAAGATGCAGGCGCTGTAGCCGTCATGGCTCTCGAGCGTGTCCCGGCCGACATCCGCGCCCAGGGCGGCGTTTCGCGCATGAGCGACCCGGACATGATCGACAGCATCATCGATGCGGTCTCCATCCCGGTCATGGCCAAGGCCCGCATCGGCCACTTCGTCGAGGCGCAGATCCTTCAGTCCCTGGGTGTCGACTACATCGACGAGTCCGAGGTGCTGTCCCCGGCCGACTACGAGCACCACATCGACAAGTGGGACTTCAAGGTTCCCTTCGTCTGCGGTGCCACCAACCTCGGTGAGGCACTGCGCCGCATCAATGAGGGCGCGGCCATGATCCGTTCCAAGGGCGAGGCAGGAACCGGCGACGTTTCCAACGCCACCGGCCACATGCGCAAGATCCGCGCCGAAATCGCCAAGCTTGCAGCCCTCCCGAAGGACGAACTGTACGTAGCCGCCAAGGAACTGCAGGCCCCGTACGAACTGGTCAAGGAAATTGCCGCCACCGGCAAGCTCCCGGTAGTGCTCTTCACCGCCGGCGGCATCGCCACCCCGGCCGACGCCGCCATGATGATGCAGCTGGGCGCAGACGGCGTGTTCGTCGGCTCGGGCATCTTCAAGTCCGGCAACCCGGCACAGCGTGCCGCCGCCGTGGTCAAGGCCACCACCTTCTACAACGACCCGGACGAGCTGGCCCGCATCTCCCGCGGACTGGGCGAGGCCATGGTCGGCATCAACGTCGCCGACATCCCGGCACCGCACCGCCTCGCCGAGCGCGGCTGGTAGCACCGGCTTCTCTCCGAGGCTGACGTAAGCGCAAAGGCCCGGCCCCGTTCGATTCCCTCAGGGAAACGGACCGGGGCCGGGCCTTCGTCGTTCGGACATGCATCGGGAGTTAGCGCAACACCATGTGCCGCCCGCGGCCGAGCAGGCGCATGCCGTTGGCCTCGAAGAACTGCGCCGAGGTCGGCGAGGCGGAGGCGATCAACTCGACCTGCGACTTTTCCTCAAGACCCAGCGGATTGACCATGCCACGCGCCAGCCCGTGCAGCAGGGCCGAGCCAACGCCTTGGCGCCGGTGTGCGGCGCCCACGGCCAACCCGTGGATCGCCAGCTGCCCTCCGAGAGCCTGCTGGGCAAAGGCCCGGCCCACCAGGTCCCCGTCAAGGGTCCTGGCGGTTGCCTGCTCGATGCGCCGCAGGGCCGGGTGTCCGGCGCTGAGTCCGGTGGAAGCCGGATCGCGCCAGAGATTTGCCACGTTCAGCTCCTGGGCGTCGGCTCCCGAAGCCTCCGGCACCTCGGTGCCAAGGCGCACGCGCCCCGGCCACAACTCGGCGGGGCTCACCAACTCGCCTGCATGCCAGCTGATCTGTGCGGCGTCGGTGAAACCGGCGGATTGCAGGCCGTCGGCCGGGGCTCCGGAATTGACCCAGGCCTCCACCCGGCGGGCACCCAAGCGGGTTCCCTCGGCCAGGCCGGGGCGGATGCCGGCTTCCTGGGCGTGCCGGGGGAAGAGCAGAACCAGCCGGCGGCGTGCGGGCTGCCAGGCCCACGAGCAACCGTGGGTCGTAAAGAGCTTGCCGCCCGTGGCGATCGCCATGGCCTCGTGCCACTGGGTGAGTGTCTCCTGGGCAAAGCTGATGGTTGTCATGCGCCCTGGCCCGTTGGCAGTCCCCGGCGAACCAGCAGCGGTTCGATCCTGGCCGGTCGGCCGCGGAAGAGCTCGTAGGATTCCAGCGGGTCGCGGGTGTTGCCGCGGGAGAGCAGCTCGCTGCGGAAATGGTCCCCGTTGCCCCGACGCAGGCCGCCGTTTTCGGTGAACCACTCCACGGTGTCGGCGTCCAGGACCTCCGACCAGATGTAGGAGTAATAACCGGCCGAGTAGCCGCCGTCGAAGATGTGCTTGAAGTATCCGGTGCGGTAGCGCGAGGGCACCAGGTCGGGGATCAGCCCGGCCTCCTTCAGGACGCGGTCCTCGAACGCTGCGGGGTCCTCGACGGTTTCCCCGGCCGGCAGCGAGTGCCAGGCCAGGTCCAGGACGGCCGCGGTGAGGTACTCGGTGGTGGCAAAGCCCTCGCCCCAGAGGGCCGCGGCCTCCAGCTTGGCGATGGTGCCCTCCGGCAGCGGTGCGCCGGTCTCGGTGTGGGCGGCGTAGCCGGGCAGGATTTCCTCGTGCAGGGACCACATTTCATTGACCTGCGAGGGGTACTCGACGAAGTCGCGCGGCACCGAGGTGCCGGCCAGCGACGGGTACTTCCCGGCGGAAAACAGCCCGTGCAGGGCATGGCCGAATTCGTGGAAGAGCGTGTTGACCTCGTCGAAGCTCACCAGCGCGGGTTCCCCCGCCGCCGGCTTCGGGATGTTCAGCGTGTTGGTGACCACCGGGCGCTCATTGAAGAGCCCGACGGATTCGCGGATCGAGTTCATCCAGGCGCCACCGGATTTGGTCGGACGGGCGAAGAAGTCGCCCAGGAAGAGCCCCAGGATGCTGCCGTCCTGGTTGTGCACGTCCCAGATGCGCACATCCGGGTGGTAGAGCGGCAGGTCGGTGCGTTCGGAGAAGGAAAGCCCGTAGAGCCGTTGCGCGGCGGCAAAGACGCCGCGGGCGAGGACCGCGTCGAGCTCGAAGTATTCGCGCAGCGCCGCGCGGTCAAGGGTGTAGCGCTCCTTGGCGACGGCCGCCGAGTAGTAGGCCCAGTCCCAGGGGTTGATCGGGGCACCGGAAATCTTGGCCAGCTCATCGGCCTCGGCGCGGGCGTTGGCCACGGCCGCCGGAACGAGTTCGGCCAGGCGTTCCCGGACCGCCTCGAGGGACGGTGCCGTTGCCCCTTCCAGGACCACGTCGGCATGGGTTTCGTGGCCCAGCAGTTCCGCGCGGGTGGCGCGCAGCGCGGCCATCCGGGCGGCAAGCCCCAGGGTGCGGTTTTCGCCGTCCCGGCCGCGGGTCACCGAGGCCTCGAAGAGCCGCCGGCGCGATTCGCCGATCTCCAGCGTGGCCAGCAACGGCTGGGCGGTCGGCAGCACCAGGGTCAGCAGGTACCCGGATTCGTGCCCGGCCTCGCGCGCGGCACCGGCGGCCGAGGCCAATTCTCCTTCGCTGAGCCCGGCAAGGTCCCCGGCGTCCTCGAAGTGGACGGCGGCATCGTTCATGGCGCCGAGCAGCTTGCGGGAATACTCGGAGGACAGGTCGGTGATCCGCCCGTTCAGTTCCCGCAGGGTTGCCTTCTTGTCCGCATCCAGTTCCGCGCCGGCGGCGCGGAAGGTGCGCAGCGTTTCGGACACCAGGCGCGCGTCCTCGCCCTCAAGCCCCGTGGCGTCGAAGGATGCCAGCCGGTCGAAGAGTCCCTGGTCCAGGTGGATCGCGTCCATGTGGCCGGAAAAGAGGGCCTGGAGCGTCGGGTCGATCTCGCGCAGGTCGTCGGTGCCGTGGGCGGAGAAGACCGTCCCGTACGCCATGATGGTCCGGCGCAACAGCTGCCCGCTGCGCTCCAAGGCCACAAAGGTGTTCTCAAACGTCGGAGCGTCGGCATCTTGCGCAATGGCCCGAAGTTCTTCCAGCTGCCGTGCCACGCCGGCTTCTGCTGCCTCCAGGTAGTGCGCTGCGGTGATGGCGGGGAAATCGGGGAATTCGAACGGCAAAGTACTTCGCTCAAGCAACGGATTCTGCATGTCCTCAAGCCTGTCACATGCCCGGCGCGCTGTCCGTTTCCCGCGCCGCCGAGGCCTCATCGAGGTTAGGCTCGTACCCATGGACGAACGCCCCGCCGATTCCGTGCGTGACCGAAGAATCCTTGCCATGCTTCCGGCGCTGGCGCTGGCAGTCGCGCTGGGGTCATGTTCGGTTGCGCCCGCGCAACCGGCGCGGGTCCCTGCACCGGCTTCTGCCGAACCCACATCTGTCACGGCAGCGCCAAGCGACGAGCCAACAGCAGGCACTGTGCCGCAGGAGCCAGCCGCACCGGATTCAACAGCAAAACCCCCGCCCGATGCGTCGTGCCCCGGGGACGAATGCATCGAGGTCGCCGTCGCCGGGGACATCCTCCTGCACCCGGCGTTGTGGGAACAGGCGAAAAAGGACGGCAAGGGGCAGCTGGACTTCGAGCCGCTGCTCGGCGGCATTGCGCCGTTCCTTGACGAGGTCGACCTGTCGCTGTGCAACCTTGAAACGCCGCTGGCCCCCAAGGGTGGCCCGTACCGGGGCTACCCGATGTTCGCGGTGCCGCAGGAAATCGTCCCGGCGCTCAAGGCCGTGGGGTACGACGGTTGCACCACCGCCAGCAACCACTCGATGGACGGGGGAGCGGAGGGCGTCATCCGCACCCTGGACGCGCTGAAGGACGCCGGACTGGTTTCCACCGGTTCCTACCGGAGTCCGGTTGATGCCGGGAAGCCGCTTCTCACGCAGGCCGGAGGCGCCAAGGTTTCGGTCATTGCCGGAACCTATTCTCTCAACGGCGTCGCCGAGGACGCCCCGTGGCGGGTCGACGACATCGACGAGGCCTCGCTGGTTGCCAGGGCCAGGACCGCACGCGCCGCTGGTGCGGACATCGTCCTGGCGGCAATCCACGACGGCGCCGAATACACCGACAGGCCCACTGCGGGGCAAAGGGAGCTGTACCGGGCCCTGGCCGACAGCGGCGAATTCGATTTCATCTACTCGCACCACACCCACTCGGTGCTGCCGATCGAAAAACGCGGAAGTACCTGGATCGTCTACGGGTTGGGCAATTCTGTGGCCAAGCACGACACCAAGACCGTGCTGAACCGTGAGGGCATCACTGTAAACATGCAATTCGTGCGAACCGCTTCCGGCTGGGAACCCGGGAAGTTGCGCTGGGTCCCGCACTTGATGGCCGAGGACCGCGCGCGCTGGTGTGCCCTGCCTGCGCCGGCCGGGAGCCAATGCACTGACACGCAGGGCGACGCCGCATCGCTGAAACGCACCACGGCAACCGTCAATGCCTTCGGTGCCGACCGGGACGGCGCAGGACCCTGGGTGCCGGCAGCCAGGTGAGGCCGATGATGCCCGACGCGCCGTGTCATCAAGATGGAATGGAGCCCCCCGCGGGTTTAAGCTTGGCTGTCCGCCTGCCCAAGCCGCAGGCGGAGCATACAAGGACAACCAGAAAGCGACACACGTGTCACGAATAGGAGTGCTCGCCCTGCAGGGCGATGTGCGTGAACATCTCCACACCCTGGGCGCCCTGGGCGCAGAGGCCGTCCCGGTGAAAACACCGCAGGAACTGGCGCGGGTCGAGGGCCTGATCATCCCCGGCGGCGAATCCACGGTGATCGACAAGCTCTCCCGTATGTACGGCGTGGCCGATGCACTGAAGGCGCGTATCGCCGACGGCTTCCCGGTCTACGGGTCGTGCGCCGGGATGATCATGCTGGCCAACACCATCGCCGACCCCACCACCAACCTCATGGGAGAGCCGCAACAGAGCTTCGGCGGCATCGACATGGTGGTGCGACGCAACGCGTTCGGCCGCCAGGTCGATTCCTTCGAGGTCGACATGCAGGTCCGCGGCCTGGAATCCGTGTCCAGCCAGGATCCGGACGAGCCGACCAAGCCCGTGCGCGCGGTCTTCATCCGCGCCCCGTGGGTTGAAAGCATCGGCACGTCCGTGGAGGCATTGGCCACTATTCCGGCGGCGAACACGCCGATGAACGCGGATGGGGTCCAGGTGGATAGAATTGTTGCAGTACGTTCGGGAAACCTGCTGGCGACGTCCTTCCACCCCGAGGTGACGGGCGAACGCCGCATTCACGAATTATTTATCCACATGATCAGAGGAGAAGCGTAAGCATGTCCGGCCACTCCAAATGGGCAACCACCAAACACAAGAAGGCTGCAATTGACGCCAAGCGCGCCAAGTCCTTCGCCAAGCTGATCAAGAACATCGAGGTCGCGGCGCGAGCCGGCGGCGCCGATATGGCTGGCAACCCGGCCCTGGAACTTGCGGTTTCCAAGGCAAAGAAGACCTCGGTTCCCAATGAAAACATTGACCGCGCCGTCAAGCGCGGCGCCGGTTTGACCGGTGAAGTCATCGACTACACCGAGATCATTTACGAAGCACGCGGCCCGCAGGGTTCGGCCCTGCTGATCGAGTGCTTGACCGACAACAAGAACCGCGCAGCCTCCGAGGTTCGCCTGGGCATCACCCGCAATGGCGGTTCCGTAGCCGATCCAGGATCTGTTGCGTACCTCTTTGCCCGCAAGGGTGTTGTCGGCCTGCCGAAGAATGGCCTGACCGAGGACGACGTGCTCATGGCAGTCCTCGACGCCGGCGCCGACGAGGTAAAGGAAGTCGGTGACTCGTTCGAGATCCACAGCGAACCGACCGACCTGCGCGCCGTCGTTGCAGCCCTTGAGGAAGCCGGCATCGAGTACGAGAGCGACGAAGTTGAATTCGTTCCCTCGATGCAGGTCGAGCTGGACGCCGAGGCGGCCCGCAAGTTCCTGAAGCTGGCGGAGGCACTCGAGGAACTCGACGACGTCCAGAACGTCTACTCGAACGCCGACATCAGTGCCGAGGTCATGGCAGAACTCGAAGAGGCCTAGGCCCCTTTGGCTCTGCGAGTGGTCGGCGTCGACCCCGGACTGACCCGTTGTGGGCTGGCCGTGGTCGACGTCGAACCCAACCGGCGTGCCACGCTCATCGATGTCAAGGTCATCGGCTCCGAACCGGACCTGCCGCTTGACCGGCGCCTTCTGGTCATAGCCGACGGCATCGACGCGTGGCTTGACCAGCACAAGCCCGATGTCGTGGCACTCGAGAGGGTCTTCAGCCAGCTCAATGTCAGCACCGTGATGGGCACTGCACAGGCCTCGGGCATCGTCATCGTTGCGGCGGCCCGCCGTGACATCCCCGTGGCGCTGCACACCCCCACCGAGGTCAAGGCCGCGGTGACGGGTTCCGGCCAGTCCAACAAGCAGGCGGTCGGCAAGATGGTCGCCAAGATCCTGCGCCTGGACGAGCCGCCCTCTCCCGCGGACGCCGCCGACGCCGCGGCCCTTGCCATCACGCATGGCTGGCGCGGTGCGGCATTCGGCTCCGCCGGCGCAGCGGCATCGGCTTCCTCCCCGCGCAGCGGAACCTCTGGCCTGACCCCGGCCCAGCGAGCCTGGATCGCCGCCGAGGCCAAGGCCCGAAGCGTCAAATCACGCTAAACGGGTTGGACGGGAACCGGCTTGGCGCCGGTTCCCGGGTTCGGCGGGCGATCAAATCCACGAACAAATTGCGTCCAGCCTGTAAGCTGTTCGTAGATATATTCGCATTGCCGGTCGTTGGTTGCCGGCAAACCCCAAACCACCGGAGGTCGGCCAGATGATCAGTACGCTCAGGGGAGTGGCGCAGCAAGTCAACCTGAACAGCGCGGTCATCGAGGTCGGCGGCTTCGGCATGCTCATCCAGGCAACCCCGCAAACCCTGTCCACCCTGCATGTGGGGCGCGAGGCATTGGTGCACACCTCCATGGTGGTCCGCGAGGATTCCATGACGCTCTTCGGCTTCGCCAGCGGCGAGGAGCGAGAAGTGTTCGAGGTCCTCGTCGGCGTTTCGGGCATCGGCCCGCGCACCGGGCTTGCCATCCTTTCCGTGCACACCCCGGAGGACGTCCGCATCGCGGCAAGCACCAAGGACACCAAGGCCTTCACCAAGGTTTCGGGCATCGGACCCAAGGGCGCCGAACGCATCGTGCTGGAGCTTTCAGGGAAACTCGCCCCGACCGGCGCCGTGGCAACCGGCGGCGTCGCCGTGGCCCCGGCATGGGAGCCGCAGGTCATCGAGGCGCTCACCGGCCTGGGCTGGACCGAGAAGGACGCCAACAAGGCCCTCGAGGCGTTGGCCAAGTCCGATCCGGAAATCACCACCAACGGCAGTGTTCCCGAGATCCTGCGGGCCGTGCTGCGTTCCCTGGGCCGCGGCACGCGTCCCGGACTCTAGGAGTAGACAATGAGCGAATCCGGCATCCTCACCAACGCAGGTTCCGAACCCGAAGAGCGTGTGCTCGAGGCGGCGCTTCGTCCCAAGAACCTCGACGACTTTGTGGGGCAGGCCCGGGTCCGCCAACAGCTCTCACTGGTGCTTGAAGCATCGAAGATCCGTGAGCGCACGGCCGACCACGTGTTGCTCTCGGGCCCCCCAGGCCTGGGCAAAACGACCCTGTCCATGATCATCGCCGCCGAAATGAATGCGCCATTGCGCATCAGCTCGGGTCCGGCGATCCAGCATGCTGGCGACCTGGCAGCCATCCTTTCGTCGCTGACGGAGGGCGAAGTGCTCTTCCTGGACGAGATCCACCGCATGAGCCGTCCCGCCGAGGAAATGCTGTACATGGCCATGGAGGATTTCCGTGTCGACATCATCGTCGGCAAGGGCGCCGGTGCCACGGCCATCCCGCTCGAACTTCCCCCCTTCACACTCGTCGGTGCCACCACGCGCGCCGGCCTGCTCCCCGGCCCGCTGCGCGACAGGTTCGGGTTCACCGGGCACCTGGAGTTCTACAGCACCGAGGAACTCGAACTGGTGCTGCGCCGTTCGGCCATGATGCTTTCCCTGAAGGTCAACTCCGCGGCTTTCAGCGAAATTGCCTCGCGTTCGCGTGGAACTCCCCGTATTGCCAACCGCCTCCTGCGCCGCGTGCGCGACTGGGCCTTGGTGAACAGGCTGGAAAACATCGATGCACGAGCCGCATCCGCCGCACTGGACATGTATGAGGTTGACGCGCGCGGCCTTGACCGCCTTGACCGTTCGGTGCTGCACGCACTGTGCACCAAGTTCGGCGGGGGACCGGTGGGCCTCTCGACCCTGGCCATCGCCGTCGGTGAGGAAACCGAAACCGTCGAGACGGTTGCCGAACCCTATCTGGTGCGCGAGGGGCTGCTCGGGCGTACCCCTCGCGGACGCATTGCCACCGCGGCGGCCTGGGACCACCTTGGCCTGCGCATGCCGGCAGAGGCGGTCTTCGCCGGACGCGGGGCTTATGAAAACGACGGGGACGACGGGGAATAGGAAATTCCCTGATCGTTTACCGGGTGAATACCGAGAATTCAAAGGATATTTACAGGGCAAATGTTGGCCTTGGTCACAGTTTCTGCATATCGGCACGATAGGATAAGGGTGCCCACCGGCTGCAAACATTCAGTGCGCAGACCGATGACTATGACTTAGAAACAGGTATTTACTCGTGACCGATTACGTTTTGGCCCAGGCCGCCGCTGGTGCGAAGGCCCCATTCGACCCCACCATGCTGATCATGCTTGCCGCATTTGGCCTGCTGATCTTCATGATGATGCGCGGCCGTAAGAAGGCGGCCAAGACACAGGAAGAGATCCGTTCGAACTTGGCACCCGGCGCCGAGGTCATGACCCAGTTCGGCCTCTTCGGTCGCATCGTGAGCATCGATACCGATGAGAACAAGATCGTCCTGGAAGTTTCCCCGGGCAACAACGTCACGGTCCACTCGCAGACCGTTGCCAAGGTCGTGGCCCCCGAGGCCGCAGCCCCGGTCGTCGAGGTTCCGAACGACGCTTCTTCGCTGACCGCTGCCCCGGCGGAATCGACCGAGACCCCGGCGTCCGAGACCCCGGCCTCCGAGACCCCGGCCTCCGAAACCCCGGCCCCGGCCTCCGAAACCCCGGAGGAGACCCTGCGTCGCCTCAACAACGAGGACAACGGCCCGAAGGCCTAATTGGACCTCACCACCCCTTAGCAGTGAACGGTTTGAGGGATTTCCAAGGTCCATGACCTTGGTCGAGTAATCCCCGTCCACCGGCATTCACCAAGCGGCCCGGGGCACTGACAAGGACCAACCGCTCCCAGTGCCCCGGGTTTTACGCGGAGTCTTCGCCCGCCATTTGATGCGGTCGCAACAATCAGAAAGCCTCACGATGTCAACTACTGGTCCGATCAAGCAGGCGCGTAAATCCCTGCTGTGGCTCGGCGTTATCTTCCTCATCTCTGCAGCCATTCTTGTCACCGGTGTGCTGAACGGGAAGACGACTTTTGCCCCGAAACTGGCCCTCGATCTCGAGGGTGGTACCCAGATGATCCTGGCGCCGCGCGTGCAGGGCGGCGCCACCGCCACGCAGGAGCAGCTGGACCAGGCCGTGGAGATCATCCGCGACCGCGTCGATGGCTCAGGTGTTTCGGAAGCTGAAATCACGACCCAGTCGGGTCGCAACGTCGTTGTCTCAATGCCGGGTGTTCCCGATGCCCGCACCCGTCAGCTGATCCAGGCCTCGGCCAACATGGAATTCCGCCCGGTCATCATCGCCGGTGGCTTCGAGGCCGTCCCCGAGGACCAGCGCACCCCGGCAGCGGATTTGCCTGAGCCGACGGAAAAGCCGAAGAACGCCTCGGACACCAACTGGATCACTCCGGAGCTGTTCAAGCAGTTTGAGGCCTACGACTGCCCTGCAGAATTGGGCAAGGGAGCGGACACCGTCCACGACCCGTCCAAGCCGATGATTTCCTGCGAGCCGGACACCGGTGCCAAGTACATCCTCGGCCCGGTCGAGGTTCCCGGCGCGAACATCGCCGATTCCTATTCGGAAATGGCTCGCTCCCAGCAGGGTGCCGTGACCGGCCAGTGGGCTGTCAACCTCGTCTTCAACGAGGAAGGCAAGAAGCAGTTCGCCGATGTCACCCAGCGCCTGGTCAGCCTGCCGGGTTCGCAGAACCAATTCGCCATCGTGCTTGACGGCACCGTGATTTCAGCACCCACGACCAATTCCGTCATCGGCGACGGCCGCGCACAGATCACCGGCAACTTCACCGAGGAAAGTGCCAAGGCGCTGGCCGACCAGTTGAAGTTCGGTGCCTTGCCGATCAGCTTCGAGATCCAGTCGGACCAGCGAATCTCCGCCACCCTCGGTGCGGACCAGCTCAAGAGCGGACTGATTGCCGGTTTGATCGGTTTGATCCTTGTTGGCATCTACTCGCTCTTCCAGTACCGGGCACTCGGTTTCGTGACCATCGTGTCGCTGCTGGTCTCCGGCGTCCTGACCTACATGGCCCTGGTGCTGCTTGGCTGGTCCATGAACTACCGACTGTCGCTGGCAGGCGTCGCGGGTTTGATTGTGGCCATCGGCCTGATCGCCGACTCCTTCATCGTCTACTTCGAACGCATCCGCGATGAGCTGCGCGACGGACGCCCGTTGCCTTCCGCCGTTGAAATGGGCTGGAAGCGCGCCAAACGCACCATCCTCGCGGCCAAGGCCGTGAACATCCTTGCCGCCGTCGTACTTTACATCGTGGCAGTCGGAAACGTCAAGGGATTCGCCTTCACCTTGGGCCTGACGGCAATCATCGACATCATCGTCGTCTACCTGTTCACGCACCCGGTCCTGCAGCTGCTCGCCAGGACGAAGTTCTTCGGCGAGGGACACCGTTTCTCCGGCCTGGACCCGTCGCTGCTTGGCGTCGTCCCGCTCTACCAAGGCGCGGGCAAGATCCGTAGCTTCAGCACCGAGGCCGATGCGGCCCGTGGCAAGAAGAACGCCAGTGCGGCCAAGGAAGCGGAACGTCGCCAGACCATCGCCGAACGACGCCAGGCTGCCTCCCATGGCGTGGCCACCAAGCAGGACGACAGCGCTGATAAGGATTCATCAAATGGCTAATCTCGCAACATGGGGCAATGAGCTCTACACCGGCAAGCGGTCCTACCCGTTCGTCGGCAAGCGCAAACTCTGGTTCGCCATTGCAGGCGTCTTGGTACTGCTTTCGATCCTGGTTCCGGTCGTCAAGGGCGGCTTCAACCTGGGCATCGACTTCCGCGGCGGCTCGGAATTCACCGTATCCTCCGTCGAGAAAACAGACGTCACCGTGGGCGAGCAGGCTGTGCTTGCGATCGCCGCTGACCACCACCCGAGCGTGACAAACATTGCGCCGAACACGATGCGCATCCAGACCGACAAGCTCACCGACGATCAGTCGCTGGAGGTCGCACAGGCATTGGCCAGCGCCTACGGCGTCACCGCCTCGGAAGTGACCTCGACGTTCGTCGGCCCGACCTGGGGTGCGGATGTCTCAAAGCAGGCATTGATCGGCCTGATCGTGTTCGTGGTCCTTGTGGCACTGCTGATGGCCGCATACTTCCGGACCTGGAAGATGTCGCTGGCGGCAATCATCGGCCTGCTCGCCGTTGTGATCATCACCGCCGGCATCTACGGGCTCTCCGGCTTCGAGGTAACCCCGTCGGCCGTCATCGGCTTCCTGACGATCCTCAGCTACTCGCTGTACGACACCGTCGTGGTCTTCGACAAGATCCGCGAAAACACGGCGGGCTTCGCCGACCAGCACAAGCGCAACTTCGAGGAACTGGTGAACCTGGGCATCAACCAGACCCTGGTCCGCTCGATCAACACCTCCGTGGTTGCGGTCCTGCCGGTCGCCTCGATCCTCTTCATCGGTTCCTACCTGCTGGGAGCCGGAACGTTGAAGGACCTGTCGCTGGCTTTGTTCATCGGCATCATCGTGGGCACCCTCGCCACGATCTTCATCCAAGCGCCGTTGTACGCGTGGCTGCGCCACAAGGACGCGGACGTGGTTGCACACAACAAGAAGATTGAATTGGTTCGCCAAGAAGCCTAATCATCTTCGACAAGACGGCGGGGTAGCGGATGTAATGTCCGCTACCCCGCCGTCTTGTATCAAGCGGAAGTGCTATAACCTTGCAAGAGACGTTGGTGAACCCTTTCCGCCCGGTTGCCGGGCGAGGAAGGCCTCCCCATCGCAGCGCGCGACCGCTGGTCAATCCCAGGATCGCATCATATCGAGAGGAGACACGCCCCAATGGTTGATAACCAGAGTGTCACGATGCCGGGAACCCCGGGACCGGCACCCAAGCGTGGAACGATTTCCAGGCTGGTGCGGCTGGCCGGCAGGGGCGCCAGCGCCCAACCACCGACTCTCGAGCCGCTGTTGCGCACCGTTCGCGCCCAAAACCCGAAGGCCGACCTGGATCTGCTGATCCGCGCCTACGAAGTGGCCGAGCACCACCACGAGGGCCAGAAACGCAAGAGCGGGGATCCCTACATCACCCACCCGGTGGCCGTGGCAACGATCCTCGCCGAAATGGGCATGACCGGGTCGATCCTTGCCGCCGCGCTGCTGCACGACACCGTCGAGGACACCGAGTATTCCCTCGACGCGCTGACCCGCGAATTCGGCGAGGAAATCGCCAAGCTCGTCGATGGCGTCACCAAGCTCGACAAGGTGAAGTTCGGCGAGGCCGCCCAGGCCGAGACCGTGCGCAAGATGGTCATCGCGATGTCCAAGGACATCCGCGTCCTGCTGATCAAGCTCGCCGACCGGCTGCACAACGCGCGCACCTGGCGTTACGTTTCCCCCGAATCCAGCGCCAAGAAGGCGCGCGAGACCCTCGAGATCTTCGCCCCGCTGGCCCACCGCCTGGGCATGAACACCGTCAAGTGGGAACTCGAGGACCTCTCCTTTGCGGCCCTGCACCCGAAGGTCTACGAGGAAATCGTCCGCATGGTGGGGGAGCGCACCCCCGAACGCGAGAAGTACCTGGGCACGGTGCGCAGCGCCATCGAGGAAGACCTGAACGAGGCACGCCTCAAGGCGACGATCAGCGGCCGCCCCAAGCACTACTACTCGATCTACCAAAAGATGATCGTGCGCGGCAAGGACTTCGACGACATCCACGACCTGATGGGCGTGCGCGTGCTAGTCGACTCGGTGAAGGACTGCTACGCAGCGCTCGGGCTCATGCATGCCCGTTGGACCCCGCTGCCCGGCCGGTTCAAGGACTACATCGCGCTGCCCAAGTTCAACCTCTACCAGTCGCTGCACACCACGGTGATCGGCCCCGGCGGCAAGCCCGTCGAGATCCAGATCCGCACCCACGACATGCACCTGCGGGCCGAGTACGGCGTGGCCGCCCACTTCAAGTACAAGCACGGCTCCGACGGCGTGGAAGTCAAGGCCGGACAGCAGGACATGGACTGGCTGCGCAGCCTCATGGACTGGCAAAACGAAACAAGCGACTCCAACGAGTTCCTTGACTCGCTGCGCTACGAAATCAATTCCGCCGAGGTCTTCGTTTTCACGCCCAAGGGACAGATCATGTCCCTGCCCGCCGGCTCCACCCCCGTGGACTTCGCCTACGCGGTGCACACAGACGTGGGCCACCGCACCATCGGTGCCCGGGTCAACGGCAAGTTGGTTCCGCTGAACAGCGAATTGCACCACGGTGATTTGGTCGAGGTGTTCACCTCCAAGGCCGAGGGCGCCGGGCCGAGCCAGGACTGGGCCGGTTTCGTGAAGTCGCCGCGCGCCAGGAACAAGATCCGCCAGTGGTTCACCAAGGAACGCCGCGAAGAGTCGATCGAAAAGGGCAAGGAGCAGCTGACCAAGGCGCTGCGCAAGAACAACCTGCCCCTGCAGAAACTGATGACCCACGACGTGCTCAGCGCCGTCGCCCAGGAATTGCGCCACCACGACATCGCCGCGCTCTATGCGGCCGTCGGGGACGGACACGTCTCGGCACAGAACGTCATCGAGCACCTCACGGCCATGGTCGGTGGCGACAGCACCACGGTAGAGGCCGCGCTCGAGGAAACCCCGATCTACGCGGTGCCGGGGCGCCTGGCGAATTCCGATGCCGGCGTGGTGGTCCAGGGTGCCGGAGAGGTGCTGGCCAAGCTGGCGCGTTGCTGCACCCCGGTGCCGCCGGACCCGATCCGCGGATTCGTCACGCGCGGCGCGGGAGTCTCGGTGCACCGTCTCGACTGCGTGAACCTCAAGCAGCTGGAACTGCAGCCGGACCGTCTGGTCCAGGTGCAGTGGGCGCCCACCAAGTCTAGCGTGTTCCTTGTCGAAATCCAGGTGGAGGCGCTTGACCGCAAGTCGCTGCTCTCGGACGTGACCAAGGTGCTCTCGGACAACCACGTGAACATCCTGGCAGCTAGCGTGAACACCTCGCGCGACAGGGTGGCGTTCTCCCGCTTCGCCTTTGAGATGGGCGACCCGAAGTACCTGAACCACGTGCTGAACGCCGTGCGGCGCATCGACGGCGTCTACGACGTCTACCGCACCACCGGCGGGCACAGGCGTTCCTAGCCCGCCGGATCCACGCCTGTCCGCGGCCCGTCCGGTGGTTCTTCCATGAGCCGCCGGATGATGGCCAGGGCCCGGAGGCGTCCGGGGCGGCGCACCGAGGATTCGACCTGCTCGAGCATCTTGGGATAGCCGCAGCGAAGCCGCGCCGAACCGTGGATGCGGCGCAGGATGGCAAAAGCCTGCTCCAGCTCGCTGTTGAAGGCGACATCCATGGCGGTGCGCAGCGGCGAGGTGACGTTGACCCCGCCAAGCGTGCAGATCTGTTCCTCGTCGATGAGTCCCTCGCTCATGCGCAGCATCATCCGCGCCGTCGGCGGGCAGGGCCGGTGGTAGCGCGGGACGACGACCTCCAATTCCCCCGGCATCGGTGCGCAACCGTATACCCACGCCGCGGTGCGGCGGCACAGGGCGCTCTGCTGCCCCAGGTGTTCGGCCGCCACAACCGCCGCAACCTGGGCGCGGCTCGAGGACGTGTCGGAGACGACCGTTGAAACATAGGCGCCCGGCAGAACCTCGCGGAGCACGCCGTGCAACCGCATGGCCTGGAGCTCGTTGAGCGTGAATGGTTCGTCCACCAAGGAAACGTGCGGGCCCAAGGGACCGGGCTGGGGCGACGGGCCGGTGGTGCGTGGTATTGCCGTGGGATCGATCGTGTCCGTAGCGGCAGGGGACTGCCCTGGCCCGGCGATGCCTGCGCGAGTGGGTGTGCTTTGCATGCATACAGCTTCACAGCCCACGGGACCTGCCGGGAAGGCATCGGGCGGATTGTGGATAACAGTGCCGCAGGGTCGGCAGGATCGGATTCCTGCCGACCCTGCGGCCGGTCTTCCATATATGGCAGCGCGATGGGCGCCGTACGCCCGGTGGCCGGACCGGCTTTCCGGAGCCAGCCACCGAGGGCCTGCGGAGCGTCATTTCGGGCCGGGCTGCGGGTCCGGGGTGTCTTCGAGTTCGGCGTGCCTGGGGCTGTCCGGGTTCATCAGCGAGTGCTTCCGGCCATAGACGAAGTAGATGACCAAGCCGATCACCAGCCATACCACGAAGCGCAGATGCGTGTCCCAGGAGAGCTGCCAGATCAGGAGCAACGAGAACAACGCACCGATCGCGGGGACCACGGGCATGAAGGGCAGCCGGAACGTGCGCGGGGCCTCCGGCTTGGTGTACCGGAACACGATCACCGCAACGCAGACCACGACGAACGCGGCCAGGATGCCGATGTTCGTCAGGTCCGCCACCAGGCGGATGGGGAAGACCCCGGCCAGGAAGGCCGCACCGAGACCGGCAATCCACGTCACGCGCTTGGGCGTGCCGCGGCGGTCCACCTTGGAGAACCACTTGGGCAGCAGGCCGTCCCGGCTCATGGAGAACCAGACGCGGCTGACGCCGAGCAGGAACGTGAGCATCACCGTCAGGATCGACACCACGGCGAACACGGAAATGATGCTGGCCACCACGGGCAGCCCGACACCGGTGAAGGCGGAAGCGAACCCGGCGGTGGGGTCGATGGCCGTGTAATTCTGCATGCCGGTCAGCACCAGGGTGGCGGCAACGTAGAGTACCATGGCAACCACCAGAGAGTAGATGATGGCCTTGGGCATGTGCTTCTTGCCGTCCGTGGCCTCCTCGGCGGCGGTGCTCATGGCATCGTAGCCGAACACCGCAAAGAAGACGGTGGCCGCGCCGGTGAGTACCGGGCCGAAGCCGCTGGGCATGAACGGGTCGTAGTTGTTGGTGTCGATGTAGAAGATGCCCAGCCCGATGATGAACAGGATCAAGAGGATCTTGATGCCCACGGCCACCAGCTCGAACCTGCCAAACGCCTTGGTGCCCCGGCCGAGGATCCAGGTGACCAGCAGGCACACTAGGATGGCTGGCAAGTTGACCACGCCGCCGCTGTCCGCGGTGGCGGAAATACTGTCTGGAAGTTGGACGCCGAATCCGCCAAGGAAGGCGTTGATGTAACCGGAGATGCCGATGGCGACGACCGCAACGATCGCAATGTACTCCAGCAACAGGTCCCAGCCGATAAACCAGCCGATCAGCTCCCCGAGGGCGACGTACCCGTAGGTGTAGGCGGACCCGGCACGCGGGATCATGCCGGCGAATTCCGCGTAGGACAGGGCCGCGGCGGCCGAGGCCAACCCCGCGATGAGGAAGGAGAACAACACGGCTGGCCCCACGCCGGGATGGGTTTCATCCCCGTGTGCCACGAGCCCGGCGAGGGAGAAGATGCCGACGCCGATGATGCCGCCGACGCCGATGGCTGTCAATTGCCACAGGCCCAACGACTTTTGCAGTCCGCTCTTTTTGCTTTCCAATTCCATCTCGGCGATTGGCTTGCGCCGCCAGACTGACTGTTTGTTTGGCTGGGTACTCATGCGGGGGCCTCCTGACTGGATGGCGGTGTCCGGACAGTGTGGCTCGGCGCCCGGGAGCACCATCAGGTGATGATAACCAAATGTCCCTTCAGTATGCGATCCGCGATCGGCGATGAAAAGGGATTTCTCGCGATCCGCCCTGGTTGTCCCGCCGGCCTGCATCCGGGAGCAACGCCGAGGGGCCCCGATCCAGGTGGATCGGGGCCCCTCGGTTGGTTGGCCATGTCGGTCCACGCACCGCGGGCGGGCGTGGATCTGGCTGCTACTGGAAGTCGGCTGCGGACTTCTGCAGGGTTTCGAGCCACAGGCGACGGGCGTCCAGGGCTTCCTGGGCCGAGCGGATCTTGGACTCGACGCCCTTGGCCTGGGCCTTCGCCAGGTCCTCTTCAAGACCGGCGATCGCGTCCTCAAGCTGGGTCAGCATCGAGTTCGAGCGGGCCTTGGTCTCCGGGTTGGAACGACGCCACTGGTCGTCTTCGGCCGAGCGAACGGCGTCCTCGACCTGGCGCAGCGAAGATTCAACACGCTGCATGTCGGCGCGCGGAACCTTGCCGGCTGCTTCCCAGCGGTCGCGGATGGACTCCAGCAACTTCTTGGTTGCAGCCAGGTCCTTGATCGGCAACAGGGCCTTTGCCTCGACGAGCAGGGCCTCCTTGACGACCAGGTTGGCACCGTACTCTTCGTCGATGGCGGCGTTGGCGTTCTGGCGGGCCTCGAAGAAGACGTCCTGGGCGGCGCGGAAGCGTGCCCACAGTGCGTCGTCGTCCTTGCGGGAGGCGCGCTTGGAGGACTTCCACTCGTCCATCAGGCGGCGGTATTCCCCGGCGGTTGCTCCCCAGTCGGTGGACTGTGCGAGTTCCTCGGCGCGGGCAATCAACGCTTCCTTGGTGCGCTTGGCATCGGCGTTGGTCGCATCGAGCTGCGAGAAGTAGGCGCGGCGGTGGCGGTCGAAGGTGGTGCGGGCTCCGCGGAAGCGCTTCCACAGGGCATCTTCGGTGGAGCGGCCCAGGCGGACGCCGGACTTCTGGGCGTTCTTCCACGCATCGAACAGGTCGTTCATGCGGTTCGAGCCCTGCTTCCACTGGACCGTGGTCGGGTCCAGTGCGGCCAGTTCTTCGGCCTCGTTCACGATGGCCTCGCGGGCAGCAAGCTCGGTGGCACGCAGTTCCTCGTTGGCCTTGCGCTCGGTGGCGACCAGTTCGGCCACGGCAACGCGTGCGGTTTCGATGCGGGCTTCCAGGGCTGCGATGTCGCCGACCATGGCACGCTCGGCAACGGTTGCTGCCAGGTGGTCAAGGGTCTTGTTCATGTCCGAGCTCGGCGCCTTGGCCGCAACGCGCTGCTCGAGCAGCAACAGGGCCGAGACGACCTCGTCGTGCTTGCGCACGAAGTAGGCTAGGGCCTCGTCGGCCGTTGCATCGGGGTACTGGCCCACCGGGTGCTCGGCACCGTCGATAAGCAGGAATACGTGTCCGTCCTCGGAAACACGGCCGAACTTAGCGGCTTCTTCCAGCGGCGTGGTGAACGTCGGGGGAGCCTGAATGGCGGCTGCCTTCTTCGCGGGGGCGCCCTTGGCGCCCGGGCGTGGAACCGCGGCGGGTGCCGGGGTCGGTACCGGAGCGGCCGGGGCTGCAGGGGCCTCGGGCTGCGCCGCCGGCGCCTCCTCTACCGCCGGCTCAACCGGGGTTGCCTCGTTCTGCTGCTCTTCGGCCACGATTGCTGGCTGGAGATTGTCGTCGGATTGCTGACTGGTGGTCACCGCTGAAACTCTTTCGCTAAGGATCGGCCCCGGAATTTGCGCCGGGACTCAACTGTCACCGCCACTTTACCCGCGTTGGCACGGCCGCAGGTACTCTTCGGCGAAAATTGAAGCAACTGGTCCCGCGGTTTCGCCATCGGCGCACCCGCGGCGCGACTAGACTTGTTCTCTGTGTGCATCCACGCCACGCCGCAGCCCGAGCTGCACGGCGGCACCGCACGCCACAAGTTCCACACCCCGATTTGACTCAAGGAGCACCCACTTCATGGCACGCAAGGCCTCACTATCCGGCTTCCCCGAATGGCTCCCGCAGGAGCGCGCGGTGGAGCAGCATGTACTGGACACGCTGCGCCGGATCTTCGAGCTCCACGGGTTCGCAAACATCGAGACCCGCGCCGTGGAAACCGTCGGCCAGCTCCTGCGCAAGGGCGAGATCGACAAGGAAGTGTACGGGCTCTCCCGCCTGGCGGCCGAGGAATCGGCGAAGAACGACCCCAACGCGCTGGCCCTGCACTTCGACCTGACCGTGCCCTTCGCCCGCTACGTGGTGGAGAACGCCGGGCACCTGGCCTTCCCGTTCCGCCGTTACCAGATGCAGAAGGTCTGGCGCGGCGAACGCCCGCAGGACGGCCGCTTCCGCGAATTCACCCAAGCCGACATCGACGTGGTCGGCGACGGCGAACTGCCGTTCCGCTACGACGTCGAACTGGCACTGGTCATTGCCGAGGCGCTTTCCGCACTGCCGATCGGGGACTTCCGCCTGCGCGTTAACAACCGCAAGCTTGCCGAGGGCTTCTACCTGGGCCTGGGGCTGACGGACACCGCCGGCGTGTTGCGCTCCATCGACAAGCTGGAGAAGATCGGGGCCGAGAAGGTCGCTGAACTGCTCAAGACCGAGCTCGGCGCCACCGACGAGCAGGCCGCCGCGGCCCTGTCCCTGGCGCAGATCTGCACCCAGGACACCTCCTTCGTGGAACAGGTCCGCGCCCTGGGCGTCGCCCACCCGCTCATGGAGGAGGGCCTGGACGAACTGCGCCAGGTCATCGAGGCCGCGGTGCTGCGCGCCCCGGGCAAGGTCGTCGCCGACATGTCGATCGCCCGCGGCCTGGACTACTACACCGGCACCGTCTACGAGACCGTCCTGGTGGGCCACGAGTCGCTCGGGTCGATCTGTTCCGGCGGCCGCTACGAATCGCTTGCCTCCACCGGCAAGAAGAACTACCCGGGCGTCGGCCTGTCGATCGGCGTGACCCGCCTGGTCTCGCGCTTGCTCGCCGAGAACAGCGTTGTTGCCGCCCGCTCGGTGCCAAGCGCCGTGCTTGTCACCCTGGCCAACGACGGCTCCTGGAACGACGCCCAAGATGTGGCCGCCGCGCTGCGCTCCCGTGGCATCGCCTGCGAGGTCGCGGCCAAGGCCGAGAAGTTCGGCAAGCAGATCAAGTACGCGGACAAGCGCGGCATCCCGTTTGTCTGGTTCACCGCCGAGGACGGCACTCACGAGGTCAAGGACATCCGCACCGGCGCCCAGGAACCGGCCGATCCGTCCGTGTGGAGCCCCGCGGCGCAGGACCTTGCCAACATGGTCGGCGCCCCCGTGCCGGCCTCTGCGTAGGCACTGCCTCCCAACGCGCCGCAACGGGTGCATGTCGGCGGGCCGGGCTTAGGCCCGCCGACGTGACTCGGCGCACACCGGGCGCGGTTCCGTGGTTGGCATCGGCCGCGTGCCGGTAAACTCGCACATAGATTCTTCACATCCGCACCCCCGCTGATCCCGCGCCACCGGCGCGCGTCACCGGGGTCCCTGCGCAATCCGCACCCTTCTGGAAAGGAATGCAGTGCTACGCACTCATCAGCTCGGCACCTTGAACGCCGAGAACATCGGAGAAACCGTCACCCTCACCGGTTGGGTGGCCCGCCGCCGCGACCACGGTGGTGTCGCCTTCCTTGACCTGCGCGACGCCTCCGGCTTCGCCCAGATCGTGGTGCGCGATGAGGAAGACTTCCACCCGCTGCGCAACGAATTCGTCCTGCAGATCACCGGCAAGGTCGAACGCCGCCCCGAGGGCAACGAGAACCCCGCGCTGGCCACCGGCGAGATCGAGGTCATCGCTGACAAGGTAGTGGTGCTGAACACCGCCGCGCCGCTGCCGTTCCAGGTCGACGAGCACGTCGAGGTCGGCGAGGAGGCGCGCCTGCGCCACCGCTACCTGGACCTGCGCCGCCCCACCCCGAACCGCAACATCCGCTTGCGCTCCGAGGCCAACCGCATCGCCCGCAACCTGCTGCACGACCAGGGTTACTGCGAGATCGAGACCCCGACGCTGACCCGCTCCACCCCGGAAGGCGCCCGCGACTTCCTGGTGCCGGCACGACTGTCCCCGGGTTCCTGGTACGCGCTTCCGCAGTCCCCGCAGCTGTTCAAGCAGCTCTTGCAGGTCGGCGGCTTCGAGAAGTACTACCAGATCGCCCGCTGCTACCGCGACGAGGACTTCCGCGCCGACCGCCAGCCGGAATTCACCCAGCTGGACATCGAGGCATCGTTCGTCGAGCAGGATGACATCATCGAGCTCGGCGAGGCCCTGGTGAAGGAACTCTGGAAGCTGATCGACGTCGAGATCCCGACCCCGATCGCCCGCATCACATACCACGAGGCCATGGCCAAGTACGGTTCGGACAAGCCGGACCTGCGCTTCGGCCTCGAGCTGACCGACATGACCGAGTTCTTCAAGGACACCGAGTTCGGCGTCTTCAAGGCCCCGCACGTCGGTGCCGTGGTCATGCCCGGCGGCGCCACCCAGCCCCGCCGCACCCTGGACGGCTGGCAGGAATTCGCCAAGCAGCGCGGCGCCAAGGGCCTTGCCTACGTGCTGTACAAGCAAGACGGCGAACTGGCCGGCCCGGTTGCCAAGAACCTCACCGACGTTGAGCGCGCCGGCCTGGCCGAGGCCACCGGCGCCAAGCCCGGCGACTGCATCTTCTTCGCCGCCGGAACCCAGACCGAGGCCCGCGCGCTGCTCGGCGCTGCCCGTGTTGAGATCGGCCACCGCACCGGCTTGATCAAGGATGGCGACTGGGCATTTGTCTGGGTTGTCGATGCCCCGATGTTCGAGCCCGCCGCGGCGGCCGTCGCCTCGGGCGACGTGGCAGTGGGAACCGGCGCCTGGACCGCCGTGCACCACGCGTTCACCTCCCCGAAGCCCGAGTTCTTTGACACCTTCGACACCGACCCGGAAAGCGCGCTCTCCTACGCCTACGACATCGTCTGCAACGGCAACGAAATCGGTGGCGGTTCCATACGTATCCACCAGCGCGACATGCAGGAGCGGGTTTTCAACCTGATGGGACTGGACAAGCAGTCCGCCGAGTCCAAGTTCGGCTTCCTGCTTGAGGGCTTCAAGTACGGCGCCCCGCCGCACGGCGGAATCGCCCTGGGCTGGGACCGCGTGCTCCAGCTGCTTACCGGTTCCGACTCGATCCGCGACGTCATCGCCTTCCCGAAGACCGGCGGCGGATTCGATCCGCTGACCGCTGCCCCGGCACCTATCACGCCGCAGCAGCGCAAGGAAGCCGGCGTCGACGCGAAGCCGGAAGCCAAGAAGGCCGAAACCAATGAGCCGGGCGAGGCCAAGTAGCCTCCACGACCTGGCTTGACCCCGCGGGGCGGGGGAGGAGCACTGATCCACACGGATCGGCGTTCTTCCCCCGCCCCGCGGCGTTTAACGAGCCCGTGAACAACTTCAAGCCCGGGATAATCCAGGGCTTGAAGTTGGGTGGCGTCCGTTCCGGGGGGGGGGGGGGGGGGGGGGGGCTGCAGGACGCGGTTCCTGGGCAGGAGAGTACTGCGGCGGGAAAACAACAGGAAGAAGTGGGTTTCATGCGGGCGGGGCTCGAAATCAACCGGGCTGATGCAAGGGGCCCATTCGCGCCGCGGGGAGCCGTACGAAAGACCGCAACAGTTTGGTGGATAACTATGGAACCATATGTTACCTAGATAAAATTTTGACTTAGTCCGAATTTTTGCGACGTACGTCAGGCAATCAACGCACGCCCAAAGAAGCGCCTTGATCCACGCCCTATTTGCCCAGCTCTCGCATTTGCCGTGTGTCCCTGATGTAGCAGGCCCCGGCTGCCTTTCGCCGGGGGAGGGGGCGCCTGATTGAGGGAGAGCGGTTCCCTCGACGCTCCGGCGGGATTGGACGCCGCCGGAGCGTCGGGGGAACGCGTTGGGAAGCGATGCATGTGGCTCAGCGTCGGTAGGCAATTTGGGACGTGCTGCGGCACGGGGCTGGACTGTAGAAGGCTCCGCCGGAACCGCATGGCGGTACCGCGCGACTTCTCATGCCTGCGCACAGCCGGGACGCCCCTTCCAGCGACTGCCCTCTCTGACTGTTGCGGGTGCGGCGGGACAGTATTGGCAACGGCGATGGCCCAGGGGCCCGGAGAAGACCAGCTGTTGTGGAGTCACGGTATCCGTTGGTGTCATGAAGCCTTGTACTTAGCGACGCGCGGGCACGCGGCGAGCAGGTACTGGGGGCACTGTATTCGGGGGAGCGGAACCGCCACGGACCGATCTGGTTCCCTGTGTGGCATACCCAGCAGTAACTAGCGTTCACGGAACCGCGTGGCAACGCTGCGCTGGATGAATCAAGTCAGGAGAGCCCTTCCCGGACCTGCCACCCGCCAGAAGTCTAGGGCGTACGACTGAAGAACATCCAAAATTGCACCACAAACGGCGTATATATATGTGGATATCCTTGCTACAATTTATTATCTAGATAAATTTTTTACTTAGTCCGGATTTTCGCGACTTACGTCAGGCAAACACACCCACCACCAAAGAGAGGCAAAGACATGCACCCTTTTGTTGGCCGATTGCGTCGTCGGCAATGTCCCGCAATGAGCACCATCAGCCGTACGATACCGGGGGAGTGGACCCAATGATCGAAGAGAAGAAGTTCCCCAGCAGCTGGCAGCGCGCAATGCTTCCCATGAGCCTGTTGGATGCGCTTGAGGCCGGCCCGAACCACGGGTACGCGCTGGCGCAGGCGCTCGAAGGGCGCGGTTTCTCACCCATCAAGGGATCGACGCTCTATCCGGCGTTGGTGAAGCTGGAGGCAGCGGGCCTATTGGACAGCACCTGGGAAGACGGGGACGGGGCGCCAGGACGAAAGGTTTACACCCTTACCGGATCCGGGCGCGGCCACTTGGCGGCGCAACGCGAATTGTGGTTCTTTTTCAAGGATGCGGTTCTGCGCAAATGACAACTCACCCGCGGAAGAAGACCATGAAGCGACCAAAAGGCAAAGCTGGCCCATGGCAGGCCGAAGCCGATTCCTGGCCCGAGGAGCATCGCGAGTGGGCGGTGGAAGCTGCCGTCACCATGATCTTTTCAGGTGCCGATGAGGCAGTAGTCGCCCCGGCGCTGGCGGAGATACGCGAAAGTGTGGCCGCCAGCGGGCAATCGCCCACCGAATTGTTTGGCGACTCTTTCGAATACGGCCTCGCCGCCGGCAAACGGCTCCGCCCGCCGGTCGAAGTTCTCGAAAACCGACTTCCCTTTCGGAACGTGGTCGGGGGAATTTCGGTCATGCTATTTGCATTCGGCGGGATGCTGACCGTGTTGGGACCCTGGTTTGGGTTCGACGATGGATGGACCGAAGTCAGCTTCAGCGGGCCTGTCGTGTGGTTCCTCCCATTGGTGTGTGTTTTTGTAGGACTCGGCCTGTGGGGCTGGGTGTTGCGCACGCGTGGCAGGCTCAAAGCCGCATGGCTTTCATGGGCGGGAACTGTCGCGGGACTTGCCGGAATCGTCACACTAGCGGCAAATCTGGACGACGTCCCGATGCAAGGACCGCTGAACTGGATCTTCCGCTGATCGGTGTCGGGATGTTCGCTTCAGCCTTCCTGATCCCACAGCAAAAGGGGCGGTCGTTAGTCGATGACTCGACGTGGGACGACGAACGCTGGTTCAGCCATGCTGAGAACCTGCTCCGTGGCCGCTATTCATTTCCTCGAAAGCTGGCCGCCGAGACGTTGCGCAAAGCCACCGGGCATCGCAAGCTCTCTGGTGATACGGCAAGCGCCGCAGAGCAATTCGGAAATATCGAACTCTTTGTCGCTCAGCTGGCATCCGCGGCCAGCCCTCCCTTAATGCGCAGCATGATCTTGAAACGGCTGGCCATCAGTGCGGGATTGATTTTTTACGGGACAGCCATGCTGATCCCCGACCTCACCGAAGACGGAATAGGCGTCTTGGCAGTGCTCAAGGCAGCTGCGTGGATAGGCCTGGTCGTCTGGTGCGTCATGTCCTGGAGGCCAAAACGCATAGCTGCGGACATCCAAGAACGCCAAGCATCCCGGCACACAGATGCTTCCAGCCTTTCAGCTCATCAGGCCGACGACTGAGTCTCCGAAAAAGCCTCAGCCCGGCAAGTCATCCGTGTCCACAATGAGCGTGTATGGACCGGAATTCACGAGCGAAACCTCCATCATCGCCCCAAACACACCGGATTCCACGTGTGCTCCCAGCGCCCTAAGTTGCGCCATGAATTCCTCATACAACGGCTCACTCACTGCACCGGGCGCCGCGGCGGTCCATCCAGGACGACGCCCCTTGCGCACATCCCCATACAGCGTGAACTGGCTGATCACCAGCAACGGTGCGTCCAAGTCCTCGCACGATTTCTCATCGGACAGCATGCGCAAGCGCCACACCTTGGCCGCCAGCTTTGCGGCCAGTGCCGGTGTGTCTTGATGCGTCACGCCGAGCAGCACCAGCAAACCCGGCGCATCGATTTTCCCGACGACTTCTCCCTCGACTTCAACCGATGCGCGCGATACAACCTGCAAAACTGCCTTCATGACGTCCTTTGTCTTCGAAATGGGTTCGGCGGCGGTCAACGACTGCGGCCAAGAACATTGGCCAGCCCGTTTGGTTGCCATCCGTGCCCAAACCGCACGCCATCTTCGACTCTACATATTTATGTTGATCGCCTGCACCTTGGCGCAGACCGACCTTGCGTTTAATTCCCGGATTCGTGCGGGCCGAGGGGAAGTCCACTTTCCCCCACAGTTGCCGGATGGCGGCAACACGAGTGCTTCAAAAAGCGCAGAATGATGGCTATGAGCACGCAAACGAGCACGCTCCCTTCGGGGTATGCCGAACCCCGGATGCTGGGCCAGGACATGGCCGCAGCCATACTCGGACTGCGTGAACTGATGGGACGGCTGGCCACGGTGCCACTGGACGCCGCGGCCAGTGCGATCATGCTTGGCCTTCTCGAACAAGGGCACCGTGCCATCGCCTACGGCCAGCTCGTGGCTACATTTGACGCGGACGCCGCCCAGATCCACCAGCTCGACCCAGCATCGGCTCAACAAATCGATGACCTGGTTGCAGATCCGCAGTCGCTGGCCGACGGAACAGCGTACATCCCGCCCGAGATCATGTGCCAAGGCATGGCTCCACACCGCAATACCGTCGCTTAGGTCCAGGCCCACTTGCACATTTCAGTCTCGGAAGCCCGCCGTAGGCTCACAGGCGCCCGGCTGCTGCTCGCTCCCGCATCCGCACCGGAAACAGCATCGGCAACCACGGAAGATACCTTGCCGCCCAAAACCTCAACACCCAGTTACCCGGTACTGGCCGGTGCCGCCTCCGACGGCACCGCGGATGTAGGCAACCTCTCCCATTTGGCGGGACGGCTCGAGGGTATGCAGTCACGCATCACCCCGCGCCCCGACGCCCGAAACATCACCACCGCAATCGAGGAAACGCTCGTTCACGAGGCACGGACCGGTGAACCCAAATCCTGTGGCAAGGCCATGCAGGACTGGGAGGAATTCCTGGCCGACAACGGGTCGCCCATCACCGATGACGAGATCCTGGCCAAGCGCGGCATGTTCTACCGCGGTTACAGGGACGGGTGCGACGAGTTCCTGCTGCGTTGCGACCCGCTCGAGTCCGAGGTCATCCTCTCCTTCGGAGAGGCGTGGAGCAACCCGCGATCGCGAAAGATGCCTCCCGGCTCCGCATCCACTGCCGCAACCCGGAATTCTCCATCCTTCGCGACGGGAGGCGATGCCATGCTGTCACCCTCGGGCACCCCTGACTTTTGCCCTGTTGGAACACCTGCCCCCGAATGGGCCCTGACACCCGGCGCCGCAGCACGGGACATGCCCCTGAGCGAATTGGACTGTGGACTTCCTCTGCAGTGGTGCTCCCTTGAAGATGCGGCCGGCGACCCGCGCAGCTCACCGCAATTGCTGCTCGATGCAGTCATCGCGGCTTGCGCCGGTGTTCTCTCGGGTGAGGATGTCAGTGATACCGGTGGAATGCACGTCAAGATCGGCGTTCTCATCGGTTATCGAAGCCTGCTGGGAGAGATGGAAGATGCCGGGATCACCGATCACGGCCGGCCCATTTCAGCCGCAAACATCAGGCGGATGGCTTGCAACGCCGACATGTTGCCAGCGGTGTTGGCGACCAATGGGGAATTGCTCGATCTGGGACGGGAGGCACGCGGTTTCAATAAGACCCAGCGTCGCGCCCTTGCGTTGCGGGACCGGGGCTGTACGGTTCCGGGCTGCCCCAGACCTGCCGCGACCAGCGAAGCCCACCATGTAAAGCCATGGCTAGAGGGCGGTGAGACCAGTGTCAAGAATGGCGCATTGCTTTGCCTCTATCATCATCTGCAGGTGCATGCCGGACTGATCACGATGAAGATGATCGACGGCGTTCCACATCTCGTCGAGCGCGCGGGCCAGCCGCGCGGCGCCCCGGAACGCAATCTCCACTGGTATCCGGAGCTTCGCACCTCCGGATACACGTCCCCGCTGTTTTCCGACTGATCGATCAACGCGGATCCGAGTCACTCGATACGCGGATGCGGGGAAAACAAACGGGCTCGTGCCCACACCCGTTGCAGCCAACCAAATACCGCGTGTGCGTCCAGATTGGTTGGACTCCGGCTACCCAGGCCGACGAAAATGTCAGCTGGATAAAACATCAGACCGGCTGAACTAGGCTAGGGGAGTGAACGATCTTCTCAGTGCGTTGGATGACGACGAGGAAAACAACGACGAGTATGTGCGCCCCCGGGCACCCCTTGCGGTCCGAATGCGCCCGCGTTCGGTGGAAGAACTCGTTGGACAGCAGCACCTGCTCAAGCCCGGTTCCCCGTTGCGCCAGTTGGCCGGCGTCGATGGACCCGGCCCCTCTGGTCCTTCCAGCATCATCCTCTGGGGACCGCCCGGCACCGGCAAAACGACCATCGCCCACGTCATCGCCCGTGCCCCGGGACGCCGTTTCGTTGAGCTCAGCGCCATCACCGCGGGCGTGAAGGACGTGCGCCGCGTCATGGACCAGGCGCTGGAGGACCGCGACCTGCGCGGGCTCACCACGGTGCTGTTCCTCGACGAGATCCACCGCTTCAACAAGGCCCAGCAGGACGCTCTGCTCCCCGGCGTCGAAAACCGCTGGGTCGTGCTCGTCGCCGCAACAACCGAAAACCCTTCGTTCTCTGTCGTGTCGCCGCTACTCTCGCGCTCGCTGCTGCTCACGTTGCGGCCGCTGGAGGAGTCCGACGTCGCCGGGCTGATCACACGGGCCCTTGAGGACCCTCGCGGGTTCAACGACGAGTTGGTCATGGACATGACCGCGCTTGACCATCTGGTGCGCATGGCCGGGGGAGACGCGCGCCGTGCCCTCACCGCGCTGGAAGCCGCGGCAGGCGTGGCATGGAGCGCGGCTGATGCCCAGTCGCAAAATCCGGAGCCAGCCGTTACCGTCGAGCCATCTCCGGAGGATGAAACATCAGGTCAAGGGGATGGCGCTGCCGATCCTGACGCCGAGGACGCGTTGGCAGTCGGCACGGATGAGGAACCCGAAGAGGACCGGCGGATCCGCATCACCCTCGAACACACCGAACGCGCCATGGACGCCGCAGTGCAGCGCTATGACAAGGCGGGGGACCAGCACTACGACATCATCAGCGCCTTCATCAAGTCCATCCGCGGCTCCGACGTCGACGCGGCCCTGCACTACCTGGCAAAGATGCTCGAAGCCGGCGAGGATCCGCGATTCATCGCCCGAAGGATCATGATCAGCGCCTCGGAAGACATCGGCATGGCCGATCCGACCGCGCTGCAAACCGCCGTTGCCGCGGCCCAAGCCGTCCAACTCATCGGCATGCCAGAGGCCCGAATCATCCTTGGACACGCCGTGGTCCACGTGGCAACCGCACCGAAATCAAATGCCGCCTACAACGGCATCAACGAGGCTGTTGCGGATGTGCGCGCCGGCCGCGGTCGCGGCGTTCCCATGCATTTGCGCGACGCCCACTATGCAGGTGCCCAGCAATTGGGCCACGGCAAGGGCTACATCTATTCGCACGATGCCCCGCATTCGATCGCCACGCAACAGTACGCACCGGATGACCTGCAGGGCGTCGACTACTACCGCCCCACGACAAATGGAGCCGAGCGTCTCATAGGCGAACGCCTCGAGCGAATCAGGGGCATTGTTCGAGCCAAGTTCCGCGGCAAAAAATAAACCCTGCACATCGCCGCCGGAGCGGCGCGATCCTGCGGCGATGTGCCGCAGAATTGATGGCGGTGGTAGGATTGATCCTTGGCTGGCAAGCCCTGTGTGCAAATTCAATGGAACTTCGGTTCTGTGGGGTGCGCAGACACGGGTTGTAGTGAATAGGGAAGCGGCTTCCCACAACTCTCCACGATGGAGGCCAGTTAGATAAACAGTCGCTCTAAAAGAAAAGGACACTCGTGGCTAACAACACTCGTGCCCGCCGTAAGGTTCGCCTCTCGCGAGCCCTCGGCCTTGCTCTGACTCCTAAAGCTGAAAAGTACATGGAGCGTCGTCCCTACGGTCCGGGCCAGCACGGCCGTGCCCGCAAGAAGCAGGACAGCGACTACGCAGTACGCTTGCGCGAAAAGCAGCGTTTGCGCGCCCAGTACGGCATCCGCGAAGCACAGATGACCCGTGCCTTCGAAGAAGCCAAGCGCACCAAGGGCCAGACCGGTGAAAACCTGGTCGAGCTGTTGGAAATGCGTCTGGACGCCCTGGTTCTGCGTGCAGGCTTCGCCCGCACCATCGCCCAGGCCCGCCAGCTGGTTGTGCACCGTCACATCCTGGTTAACGGCCAGCGCGTTGACCGTCCGTCGTTCCGCGTGTCCGAGGGTCAGCTGATCCACGTTCACGAGCGTAGCGAAAAGATGGGCCCGTTCCAGATCGCCGCTGCAGGCGCTCACCGCGACGTTCTTCCGACCGTCCCGGCTTACCTGGACGTCAAGCTTGAAGCCCTTCAGGCCAAGCTTGTTCGCCGCCCGAAGCGCTCCGAGGTTCCTGTAACCTGCGAAGAGAACCTCGTGGTCGAATACTACGCACGCTAAATTCGACGGGCTCACGCCCACCCGAATGATGCAGTGCAACACGAAGCCCGCGGCCCTGGCCGCGGGCTTCGTGTTTATCCGGCATGTTTCGGTTCTGTGCTACCGGCCACCATTCGGTAAGGTGGAAAAGCACACGTCACCAACGGCAGAGGAAAAGCACATGACAGGGTCGGATATCGCCGGACTCATCGCAGCAGGGGTCTTTGCCGTGCTCGTGGCACTGTTGGCCGTTCCCATTTGGAAGCTCGGCAAGGTGTTCGACGAGCTCCGTGCCGCGATTCGTGAAGTTTCCGACGGCACCACACCGCTGCTCACCGAGGTCACCACCACTGTTGTAACCACCAACGACCAGCTCCGCAAGGTCGAAGGCATCACCAACAACGTCTCGGACGCCTCCGCCAACATCAGCGCGCTTTCCTCACTCATGGCGGCAACCGTCGGGCAGCCGCTGATCAAGATCGCCGCGTTCTCCTCCGGTGTCCGGGCAGCCCTGGGAACCAAGCCCTCGGGCAAGGGACGCCGCAGCCGCTAGGGCAATGGCCCTCGAGCGCCGCTCCACCACCGACCCCGATCCGGAAAACCGCTGGATCGGGGTCGGTGGGACCGGCGCCGGGCGAAGTGCGAAACGTTCAGCGGGCTCAGGTCCGGCGGGAACAGCCGACACATCCAACGGCCTGGGTCCAACACGAAAAAAGAGGAAGCGCAGATGAAGAAGCTATTCTGGGTCGGCATCGGAATCGGTGTCGGCGTACTCGTCGCCCGCAAGATCGGCGAGGCCAAGTCGCTGGCGGGCCCCGAGGGACTCAACCGCACGATGGGTCGCATCGGCGATTCGCTGCATGAGCTCACAGAGGCATTCCGCGACGGAATGAACGAACGCGAAACAGAATTACGCCAGGCCCTGGGCCTGGATGAAGCAACCGGCCACGGCCGCCACTAAACTTGTAAGCGGTGTTGTGCCCGGATCGGATTGATTCCAGCGAACACCACCGCACCAGATATACCCCGTAAGCACGAAGGGACCGAAGAGGAACAATGAAATCGCAGGAAATTGCACGCCGGTGGGTCGACTACTTTGAGTCAAAGGGCCACACCGCGGTTCCCAGCGCCTCGTTGGTCTCCTCGGACCCGTCGCTGTTGTTCACGGTCGCCGGCATGGTGCCGTTCATCCCGTACCTGACGGCACGCGAAGAGCCGCCGTACACGCGCGCCACTTCGGTGCAGAAGTGCATCCGCACCGGTGATATCGAAGAAGTCGGCAAGACCGTGCGCCACGGCACCTTCTTCCAGATGGCCGGCAACTTCTCCTTCGGGGACTACTTCAAGGAAGGCGCGATCTCCTACGCTTGGGAGCTGCTGACCAGCCCGGTCGCGGACGGCGGCTTCGGCCTGCCCGCCGAGAAGCTGTGGATCACCGTCTACCACGAGGACGAGGAAGCACTGGCGATCTGGCGCGACAAGATCGGCGTTCCCGCCGGCCGCATCCAGAAGATGGGCAAGGCAGACAACTACTGGTCCACCGGCCAGCCCGGCCCGGCCGGCCCCTGCTCGGAGATCTTCTACGACCGCGGCCCGGAGTACGGCATCGAGGGCGGCCCGGAGGCCGACGACACCCGTTACATCGAAATCTGGAACCTCGTGTTCATGCAGTACCAGCGCGGCGAGGGCACCGGCAAGGACAACTTCGAGATCCTGGGCGAACTGCCCAAGAAGAACATCGACACCGGCCTGGGCCTCGAGCGCCTGGCGATGATCCTGCAGGGCGTCGAGAACATGTACGAGACCGACCAGGTCCGTCCGGTGCTCGACAAGGCCGCCGAGCTCTCCGGCAGGGAATACACCTCCACCGAGGACCACAACGACCCGCACCACGCCGACGACGTGCGCATGCGCATGGTCGCCGACCACATCCGCTCCTCGCTGATGCTGATCTCCGACGGCGTTTCCCCGGGCAACGAGGGCCGCGGCTACGTGCTGCGCCGCCTGATCCGCCGCGCCATCCGCGCCATGCGCCTGATGGGCGTCGAGACCGCGGTCCTTCCGGAACTGCTGCCGGTCTCCCGCGACGCCATGAAGGGCGTCTACCCGATCGTCGAGACCGACTTCGAGCGCATCGCCCGCATCGCCTACGCCGAGGAACGTGCCTTCCTGCGCACCATCGCCTCCGGCACCACCCGCCTGGAAGAGGCCCTGCGCATCTCCAAGTCCAAGGGCGAGGCACTCTCCGGCGAGGATGCCTTCGCGCTGCACGACACTTACGGCTTCCCGATCGACCTCACCCTGGAAATCGCCGCCGAGGCGGGCCTGTCGGTAGACGAGACCCAATTCCGCGCCTTGATGAGCGAACAGCGCACCCGTGCGCAGGAGGACGCCAAGGCCAAGAAGGCCGGCCACGCGGACCTGACGGTGTTCACCCAGCTGCACGAGCGCGGCGATGTCATCTTCACCGGCTACGACGAGCTGACCAGCGAATCCACCGTGCGCGGCATCGTGCACAACGGCGCCCTGGTGGACGTGGCCGAACAGGGCCAGCAGATCGAACTGGTGCTCAACGAGACCCCGTTCTACGCAGAGGCGGGCGGCCAGGCCGGCGACGTCGGACTCATCACCGGTGACGGCTTTGTGCTCGAGGTGCTCGACGTGCAGTCCCCGATCCGCGGACTGAACGTCCACCAGGCGATCGTGCGCGAGGGCGAATTGCCCGCCGACGCCGCGGTGCTTGCAGAGGTCGATCGCGCCCGCCGCCTGTCCGGGGAGCAGGCGCACTCCGCCACCCACCTGGTCCACGCCGCGCTGCACGAGATCCTTGGCCCGGACGCGCTGCAGTCCGGCTCCTTCAACAAGGCCGGCTACCTGCGCTTCGACTTCTCCTGGTCCGAGGCGCTCTCCGCCGCGGCCCGCAACGAGATCGAAGAGGTCGTCAACCTCTCCATCCGCAACAACCACCAGGTGCTGACCAACGTCATGCCGCTGGCCGAGGCCCGCGCCGCTGGCGCCATGAGCCTGTTCGGCGAGAAGTACGGCAACACCGTGCGCATGGTGGAGATCAACGGGGCCTGGAGCCGCGAACTCTGCGGCGGCACCCACGTGGACGCCACCGCGCAGATCGGTTCGCTGACCCTGCTGGGCGAGGCATCTGTCGGTTCGGGCAACCGCCGCGTTGAGGCGCTGGTCGGCATGGAAGCCTTCCGCCACGGTGCCGCCGAGCGCGCGCTGGTCTCGGAGCTCTCCGCGATGTTCCGCGTCCCGGCGGCGCAGCTCAACGAGCGCATCACCGACACCGTCGCGAAGCTGAAGAACGCGGAAAAGGAACTCGAGCGCCTGCGCACCGCGCAGCTGGCCGCCCAGGCCGGCACCCTGGTGGCCCAGGCCCGCGACATCAACGGCGTCCGCGTCCTGGCGCACGATGCCGGCGAGGTTTCCTCCGCCGACGGGCTGCGCACCCTGGCACTGGACCTGCGCGACCGCCTGGGCTCCGAGGCCTCGACCGTCGCACTCACCGGCGCCTCCAACGGACGCCCGATCGTGCTGGTTGCCACCAACGAGGCCGCCCGCACCAAGGGCGTCAAGGCCGGCGCGCTGGTGCGCACCGCCGCGAAGATCCTCGGCGGCGGCGGCGGCGGCAAGGACGACCTCGCCCAGGGCGGTGGCCAGGACGTCACCAAGACGTCCGAGGCCATCGAGGCGATGATCCGCTCGATCCAGGACCTGTCATAACTTCGGCAACAAACCCCGCACGCGGGGTGCTGCTCGGCGTCGACGTGGGCATGGCCCGCGTCGGCGTCGCGGCCAGCGATCCCGACGGCATGCTTGCGACTCCGGTGAAAACGCTGAAGCGCGACGCGAAGAAGAACAGCGACATTTCGGTGTTGGTGAAACTCGCCGCTGAGCGCGAGGTCAGGCAAGTGTTTGTCGGCCTGCCGCGTTCGCTCTCCGGCGGGGAGACCGCTTCGACGACCATGGCACGGGATTATGCCGACGAATTGGCTAATGCTCTGGCCCGGGCCTCCCTGGGCGTGGAGGTGCGTCTCGTCGATGAGCGGCTGACCACCGTCAGCGCGCACAGGTCCCTGCGCGAGGCCGGTTTGGACGGGCGAAAGCACCGATCGGTTGTCGACCAGGTAGCCGCGGTGGAGATTCTCCAACAGGTGCTTGAAATGCGCCGACACGGCCAGTTTGCCCCCGGGCAGCTGGTTTTCCCCGCGGATTCCGGGTTCGGCGATGTATCCTAAGGACCACAATTCCGCTGTTGATCACGCACGGCGCGTCCGCACCCGCGCAGGAAACGATCTGCATGACGCGTCACTTTTAGGTTACGATCAGGTCACATCTCAAAAAGCTGAACAGGTGGGCCTCCGTCGTCCCACGGCTACTACGTTGCCCGCGGGCAAGGGAGAACACCGCATGACTAACGAATCGTCCTTCGATTCCTCGCGCCACGAGAACGAGGTTTCACCGCGACGCGCCGCACGAGCGGCCCGTCAACGGGAGGAAGCCGGCGGGGACGACCCTGTTGCACCGTTCGCCGAGTCGGGTTCCGCCCACTCGGCCGCCTCTGCCGCTTCCGCGGCGGAGGCCCTTGAGGGCGAGCCTGTCGCTCCGACCGAGGCGCAGCTCGCCGCTGAGGCGCAGCGCGCCCAGGCCGTTGCCGCGGCCCAGCGCGCCCGGACCGAAGGCGCCCAGCGCGCCCGCTCCGAAGCCATCGAGGCGCAACGCGCCGCCGCGGAACGTGTGCGTGAAACGCTGCGCGCCAACGCCGCAGGTCCCCGCCGGGCCCGCACCGCCTCCGGCCGCAGCGCCGTGACCCCGGATTCGGCGCACTACTTCGCGCCCTCCGCCACCGCATCCGCAGCCGGCGGCCGTGCCCCGGAGACCGCCGCGGATGCAGGTGGCCCCTTCGACCAGGACCACCTTGCCGCTCCGCCGGTTTCGCCGACGGTTTCCCAGCCGAAAGCCCTGGCCGAAGCCCCCGCAGAACCTGCGATCCAGGAGCCTCCAGCCGCACCGGCGGCGGATCCGGCAGGCCCGCGCTGGGACGCCCGCGAACACGCGGCCATGAGTTTCAACGACATCCTCTCGCACCGGGACCATGCCGCGGGCAGTGAACCGCGTCCCGGCAAGGCCGATTCGATCCAGGACCCGAACTTCGAGCCGGCTTTCGGGCAGTCCGTGGAGCCTGTGCTCGAGGTCCCGGCCCCCGAGGCGCAACTCCCTGCATTCCCGGCCGCCGAGGCCGACGTTGCCGAAGGGCGCGCCGCCGAGCCCCATGAAGAACCCGTCTCCCACCTCCACGGCTACGAAGCAGGTTTCGAGGAAGTCCCCGACGCCTGGACCGACCCAGAAACGCCGGCACCCGTCGCCTACGGGGCGGCCTACGAGGCAGCGCCCGGAGACGTCTCGCACGACTACCACTACGAGGGGGACGAGTACCTCCCCGAACCCCACGAGCATCAATACGCGGAGCCCGAACCTGTCGCCCAGGGTGGCGGGCGGGAGAGCCTGTTCCTCAGCGGTCCGACCGCGGCGGACCGGGCACTTCGCAAACGCCGTCGCCGCCGCCGCAACGCGGTGATGGTAGCCGTGCTGCTGGGCTTCTGCGCAGTGATTTTCGGCGTCGTGATAGTTCTGCAGGGCGTCGTGGCCAAGCTGAACCCCAAGGATTACCCCGCGCCGGGCGGGGCAACCGTCAGTTTCGAGGTCAAGTCCGGCTGGGGACCCCAGCAGATCGGCCGTGCCCTTGTCTCGCAGGACATTGTCGCCAGCGACAAGCTCTTCCTCGAGGCTGTCCAGATGGTGGAAACGGAAAACCGTGAAATCCACCCCGGCAAGTACGACCTGCGCATGCAGATGCCCGCCCTGGACGCCGCCACGATCCTGATCGGCGAGGGTCCGGAAAAGGTCGGCTACGTGGCGATCAAGCAGAACACCCGCATGCCGGCGGTCCTGGAAGAGATTTCCAAGGCCACGGGCCTGCCGCAGGCCTCGCTGGAATCCCTCGCCGGGGACCCCGCGGCCTTCGGCATCAAGGGCAACGTGAAGAGCCTCGAGGGCTTCCTGCACCCGGGCGAATACCGATTCCCGCTTGATTCCGATGCCAAGTCGGTGCTGCAGCTGATGGTCGACGCCTCCAAGAAGGCGCTGGCGGACGAGGGCATCACGGATCCGGCGGAGCAGTACCGGGTGCTGACCATCGCCTCGATCCTGCAGGCGGAGGCCCGTCCCGACGACTACGGAACGGTTGCCGGCGCGATGGAGAACCGCCTGCACGCCAACAACACCGAGACCAACGGGTTGTTGCAGGTCGACTCCACCGTCATCTACGGGCTTGACCGCTTCACCCTGCACTTCACCCCGGAGGAAAAGCAGGACGCTGGCAACCCATACAACTCCTACGTCCACAAGGGCCTGCCCCCGACGCCGATCGGATCCCCGGGCACCTCGGCCATCAAGGCGGCCGCGAACCCGCAGGCCAACGACTACTACTACTGGGTGACGGTAAACACCAACACCGGTGAAACGAAGTTCGCCAAGACCTACCGCGAACACCAGGTCAACCAGAACGAGTTCCGCGCCTGGTGCGCGGCCAACACGGACGTCTGCAAGTGACCGGGGGGCACCCGGCACCCGGCGCGCGCGCCGCGGTGCTGGGCCACCCGATCGGGCATTCGCGTTCCCCGCTGCTGCATTCCACCGCGTACCGCGAGCTCGGCGTGCAGATCGACTACACGGCCATCGATGTGCTCCCGGAGCAGGCGGCGCAGTTCGCCGAGCGCCTGCGCACCGAACCCGGCTGGGTCGGGGTTTCGGTCACGATGCCGATGAAGGACGCGCTGATCCCGTACGTCGACGAGCCCTCGGAGCGGGTTCGCCGGCTCGGGGCCCTGAACACCATCGTCGTGTCCCGGGACGCGGGCGGAGTGCGGCTGCTTGCCGAAAACACCGACGTCGAAGGCATAATCCGGGCACTCGGCGTTGACCTGGGAACGGATTCCCCCGCGGCCGCCGGCCAAAGGATCGCAATCCTCGGAAACGGCAACACCGCGCTTGCCGCGCTCGAGGCGTGTGCCCTGATGGGTGCGGGCCACGTGGACCTGCTGGTGCGCAACCCGGAGCGTGCGCACGACGCGCTCAAGCTCGCCGGGATCCTCGGTCTTAGGGCAACCGCGTTGCCCTACACGGAGGCTGCGCCGCGCCTGCCGGGCTACGATGCGGTGATTTCCACCCTTCCGGCACATGCCGCGGATTCCTGGGTGCAGGTCCTTGGCCTTGGCGCTGGCGTCATCAAGCCCGGCGCCGTGCTCCTGGACGTGGCCTACGATCCATGGCCCTCCGCGCTTGCCAACGCCTGGGAAGCGGCCGGTGGTTTGGTCGTTTCCGGGCTGAGCATGCTGGTCCACCAGGGCGTGGAGCAGGTCAAGCTTTTTTCTGGAATTCAAGTTGCCGACTGGGGGCGCGTCACAAATGTGATGTGCGACGCAGTGGGCGTGCCCCGGCCCTGATCGGGCCGCGGGGACATGGCAGGATGGAGAGCATGTTGCGTTGGTTGACGGCGGGCGAATCACATGGCCCCGCATTGGTTGGAATTATCGAGGGACTGCCCGCGGGCATTGCCATCTCTTCACAGGATGTGCGCGATGCCCTGGCACGCCGCCGCCTTGGCTATGGCCGCGGCGCCCGTATGAAGTTTGAGCAGGACGAGGTCTCCTTCATGGGCGGTGTGCGCCATGGGCTGACCCAGGGCGGACCCGTGGCCATCGAGGTGGGCAACACCGAATGGCCCAAGTGGGCCAAGGTCATGAACCCGGATGAGGTCGACCCCGAGGAACTGGCTTCGATGGCGCGCAACGCGCCGTTGACCCGCCCGCGCCCCGGTCACGCCGACTTCACCGGCATGCAGAAGTATGGTTTCGACGACGCCCGCCCGGTGCTGGAGCGTGCCTCCGCGCGCGAAACCGCTGCCCGCGTGGCACTGGGATCCGTTGCCGCGAACTTCCTGGCCCAGCTGGGCGTGGAACTGGTTTCGCACACCGTGTCCGTCGGCACCGTCTCCTCGCCGGAGGGTTCGCCGCTGCCGCGCGCCTCCGATGTCATGGCCCTCGACGCCGACCCGCTGCGCTGCTTTGACGCAGACACCTCCGCGGCCATGGTCGGCGAGGTCGACGCAGCCCACAAGGAGGGCGAGACCCTCGGCGGCATCGTCGAGGTCCTGGCCTACAACCTTCCCCCGGGTTTGGGCTCCTACGTGCACTGGGACCGTCGGCTTGATGCACGCCTGGCCGCGGCCCTGATGGGCATCCAGGCCATCAAGGGCGTCGAGGTCGGCGACGGCTTCCTCACCGCATCGCGCCGCGGCTCGGCCGCACACGACGAGATCGTGCGTGGCGAGGACGGCGTCATCGACCGCTCGGGCAACAAGGCCGGCGGCATCGAGGGCGGCATGAGCATCGGCGACGTCCTGCGCGTCCGCGCGGCCATGAAGCCGATCGCCACCGTGCCGCGCGCCCTGCGCACCATTGACACCTCCACCGGCGAGGCCACCACGGCACACCACCAGCGTTCGGACGTCTGTGCCGTTCCGGCCGCGGGCGTCGTCGCCGAGGCCATGGTCGCCTTGGTGCTTGCCCAGGCCATGCTGGAGAAGTTCGGCGGCGATTCGCTGACCGAGGTCAAGCGCAACATGGAAACCTACCTGGACGCCATCCCCGAATCCCTGGGTTCGGTCCGCCGTCCATGACCCGCACGATCTTCCTGATCGGGCCGATGGCCAGCGGCAAGAGTGCTGTTGGCGCGGAGCTGGCCCGGCTGCTTGACACCCAGGCGCTGGACACCGACGCGCTGGTGGTCCGCGACCACGGCCCGATCCCGGAGATCTTTGCAAGCCGCGGGGAGGCCGGATTCCGCGGCCTTGAAACCGAGGCGCTGCGCGGAGCGGCTGAATCGTCCCGCGCCGCCGGCCCGGCCCCGCTGGTGGTTGCCACCGGCGGGGGAGCGGTGCTGGCGCCGGAGAACCAACGCATCCTGGCCGAGGGCTTCACCGTGTACCTGTACACGGATGCGGCCACGGTCGCGCACCGGATCGACGGGGACACAACGCGCCCGCTGCTTGCCGGCGCGGCCGCCGGCAACACGCCGGACGGCGTCTGCGCGGATGCGGAATCCCGCGCAGCCGAAGCGCTTGAGAGCTGGTCGCGGATCTTTGCCGAAAGGGCCGACACCTACGAGAAGTGCGCTGACCTGCGCATCGACACGCGTACCCTTGGCCCTGCCGAAATCGCGGAGGCAATCGTCACCGCCTACCGTGATACTGGACACTGAAACACCATCTCGCGTGCAGAAACACATACGCTTAATCTGTTGGACCGGGACATCGCGTTTCGGTCCAACTGCTAAGAGTCGCCCCGTTTCGGACGACGCGTTATCACTCACGCACACACCTTCCCGCGGCACGCGGATGGGCATGTGCGCTACGCAGCACTTGGAGGACCTACGATGAACCCCGCGCCCACGACGATCCACGTCACCGGATCGGCCCCGGCCGAGAACTACGACGTCATCGTCGGCAACGGCCTGCTCGGACGCCTGCCCGGCATCCTCGGCGAACGCGTCAAGCGCGTCATGGTCATCCACCCGCGCGCCCTGCGAAGCACCGGCGACACGGTCAAGGAAGACCTCGCGGCAGCCGGCTACGCGGCATTCTCCGCCGAGATCCCCGACGCCGAAGAGGGCAAGCACATCCAGGTTGCTGCGTTCTGCTGGCAGGTGCTCGGCCAGAACGACTTCACCCGCTCCGACGCGATCGTCGCCGTCGGCGGCGGCGCCGTCACCGACCTTGCCGGCTTCGTCGCGGCCACCTGGCTGCGCGGCGTGAAGGTGGTACACATCCCCACCTCGCTGTTGGGCATGGTCGATGCCTCCGTGGGCGGCAAGACCGGCATCAACACCGCCGAGGGCAAGAACCTCGTCGGCGCCTTCCACCCGCCGGCCGGAGTGCTGGTGGACCTCGACACCCTGGCCACGCTGCCCAAGAACGAGCTTGTCACCGGCATGGCCGAGGTCGTGAAGTGCGGCTTCATCGCCGACGAGCGCATCCTGGAACTTATTGAAGAGGACCCGGCGGATGCAACCACGGCCGGTTCGGCCCGCCTGCGCGAACTCATCGAGCGTTCCATCGCCGTGAAGGCCCGGGTAGTCTCCTCGGACCTGCGCGAAGCGGGGGAGCGCGAGTTCCTGAACTACGGCCACACGCTGGGCCACGCCATCGAGCTGGCCGAGCGCTACTCGATGCGCCACGGTGCCGCCGTCTCGATCGGCATGGCCTTCGCCGCCGAGCTGGGCCGCACCGTCGGCAAGACCTCCGATGCCGTGGCCGACCGCCACGTGTCGATCCTCAAGTCCCTGGGCCTGCCCACGACGTACCGCGGGGACCGCTGGAGCTCGCTGCTTGACGGCATGCGCCGCGACAAGAAGACCCGCGGGGACCTGTTGCGCTTTGTGGTGCTCGACGAGATCGGCCACCCGCGCATCCTCGATGTGCCGGACACCTCGCTGCTCTTCGCCGCCTACCAGGAGATTGCCGAATGACCACCCAGGAATTGACCCAGGACATGGCACAGTCGCTGACGCACACCCAGGAACTCCTGCAGGTGCCGACCTCCAGCACCGCCGGGGCCTCGACCCACAACATCGAGTCCGGCATCCCAGGCGTGCGCTTCGACCCGGAGTCCATGAGCCAGACCATCTCCGACGAGGCGTTGGCCGATGAGACGATGGCCCGCGGCAACGCCGCCGAGCAGGTCGTCGTGCTGCTGGCCCGCGGCCACGTCCGCGCGGCCAGCGAGCTGGTCGCGGAAACCCGCTTCAACGAGCCGCAAAACTTCGCCATGCGCGTGCTTGACACCTCGCTGACCCGGGCCTCGGGCGATCCGCAGCGTGCGGCCAACCGCCTGCGCGCAATGTTGAGCGAATTCAACGGCACCGCACACGAATCGGTGCTGCAGCAGCACCTGGGCATGGCATACGTGGAAAGCGGCGACCTGCGCGCCGCGGCAACCCGGTTCCGCAAGGCCATGGACCTGCGCACGGCCGAGGGTGCCGACGAGCGGCTCATCGACTCCTCGCGGCGTTGCCTGGAGGCGCTGACGGCGCGCCTCGAAAACCTGGCCCCGCAGGCCGCGGAACAAGCCCTCTAGCAGCATCTTCGGCCCTGTTTGCCGCACGTCGCGTGCGGCAAACGGGGCCCGCACGACTTCTGCCGGCTCGCGGGTCTGGCAGATCACCAAGAAAAATTGAGCGGCGGTGCATATCCGTGCGCTAAACTGGATCTTGGATTTTTGACAACACGCCCGGGCGGCCGCATTCATGTGGCCCCGCCCGCCGCGGCAGACACTTGCCGGCGGAGCATCGGGCGCATACGGGAAATGAGTAGATCGTGGCTTCAACCACCGACATCAAAAACGGACAGGTCCTCAAGATCGAGGGCCAGCTCTGGACCATCATCGACTTCCAGCACGTGAAGCCGGGCAAGGGCGGCGCCTTCGTGCGCACCAAGATGCGCAACGTGCTCACCGGCAAGGTCGTCGACAAGACCTACAATGCCGGCGCGAAGATCGAAACCGCAACCGTTGACCGCCGCGACTACCAGTACCTGTACCAGGACGGCGAAGACTACGTGTTCATGGACCTCACGGACTACGACCAGATCACCGTTCCGGGCACCGTCGTCGGCGATTCGGCCGGCTTCATGCTGGAGAACCAGAACGCCACCATCGCCATGCACGAAGGCGCACCGCTGTACATCGAACTGCCGGCCTCGGTCGTCCTCGAAATCACCTACACCGAGCCGGGCCTGCAGGGCGACCGCTCCTCGGCCGGCACCAAGCCTGCCACGCTGGAGACCGGCGTCGAGATCCAGGTGCCGCTGTTCGTCGAGCAGAACACCAAGGTCAAGGTCGACACCCGCACCGGCGATTACCTGGGGCGTGTCTCCTAGTGAGCGCACGCGCCAAGGCCCGCCGCAGGGCACTTGACATCCTTTTCGAAGCCGAGCAGCGCGACGTCTCGCCGCTGGCCGCAATGCGTTTGCGTCGTGAAGCAACAGACATCACGATCAACGAGTACACCGTCACCCTGATCGAGGGCGTCATGGCCGAGCTGGACCGGATCGACGAGATCCTCTCCTCCTACTCCAAGGGCTGGTCCCTGGAGCGCATGCCGACCGTCGACCGCACCGCGTTGCGCATCGGCGCCTGGGAACTGTTGTTCAACGACGACGTTCCCGACGGCGTGGCAGTGGCCGAGGCCGTCGCCCTGGTCCGCGAGCTGTCCACCGACGAGTCCCCGGAGTTCGTCAACGGTCTGCTCGGACGCATCCAGCAGATGAAGCCGACGTTGCTGGCCTAGCCGCCGGCAACACCAGGCAACCTTCAGGTGGCCGGGATCCACACGCATCAAGCGTGCGGGTCCCGGCCACCAGTTGCTTAACCCGTCAGCGGCATTGCCGGACCCGAACGAGCGAGCAACCCCTTGCGGGTGCAACGCGTCAGAAAACGCCCACGGCCCTGCCGGATGCCCACGTCGGCGCCGTGATCTGAAAGAATCGGCATCATGATGAAGATGCCGGAAACGGGCCTGCACAACAACATTCCCTCGTATGCGACCGACCGAACAGGGCTGTGCACGGGAACGCTGATCTTCGGCGTCGGGCTCCGCAACGAACCCGCGACGCTGGCCGGCATCACCCATCTAGTCGAGCACGTTGTGCTGTACATGGTTGAGCACTTGCCGCTCCTTCTCGGTGGTGTTGTCGACGATGATTCGGTGAAATTCCACGCCACTGGCGACGCGGAGGAAGTTGCACAATTTCTCAATGCCGTCGCTGTCGCCGTATCCGGTTTCTCCAGCGTGCCGGAAGAAGTGTTCAGTCGCGAAAAGTCGGTTATTGAGGCAGAAGACCCTTCAGCGTTTTGCACGGTTTCCAACGGTTTGTTGACAAATCGCTTCGGTGCCAACGGTCTCGGCGTCGGCTATTTGGGAGCTCCTGCCACCACCGGAATGCGCCTTGCGGAAGCTGTGGAGTGGGTCGACCGCTGGTTCACCGCGGAGAACGCGGCGGTGACGTTTACGGGCCGCATTCCCGGATCCCTGGATATTCGCCTTCCCTCGGGAAAAGTGCCGCTCAGGGAAGTGCATCCACAGGTGATCGACTCGCCCACGGTGGTTCGATCGCCGAAGGCAGGGGTGGCTCTTTCACTCTTGGTTCCGGCGGAGTTTTCGTCGTTGCTCGGGGAGGCCTTGTACCGGGAATTGACCTCCAGGCTTCGCCGCTCCCAAGGATTGATCTATTCGGTCGCGGTGCTCACCACCCGCATCGATGAATACCGGAATCAGTTGGATTTGGTTCTTGATCCCCTCCCCGCAAACGTCACAACGGCCTTCGGCGCGGGCATGGCGGCCCTTGATGAAATTGCCAAGCACGGATTCAGCGGGGAAGCGGTCAAATTCGCACGCAATGCACTTCAAGTGGAGCTGGCCTGGGAAGATAACATCGCTTCAAATTACCTCGACCAAATGGCAGTGGACGGGCTCCTGGGGCGATCCACGTCGACTTTGGATGAGCTGCACCGGCGCATTACAACGCAGAGTGGAGAAGAGCTCACGAGAGTGCTCAATGGGGCTATGTCGACGCTCGTTGTTGCCGTGAACCGCGACTTCAAGATCGGCAGGAAAAACGCGGCAGTTTTTGGGCTGGCTTCGGATCCTTTTGACATTTGGCAACGGGTCGAGGACCAAGGTGCCCACGACGAAACCGTGGTCGAATTGGATGGGCTCACTCCGTGGAAGCACAAATCTTCCAAGGCCACGCTCTGGCTCACGCCTTCCCGCCTCGTGAAGAGAAAAGCCGGCAAGACGCGCTCGATCAACCTGTTGGACCTAGCAGTAGTCGGGAACCGACAGTGCGGGTGCATCTCACTGATGGACCGCCGCGGACGGAGCACGGAAATCGTCTTGGATGACTGGAAACGCGCCAAGAGACTCAGGCGGGCATTGTTGGGATCTTTTCCCGCTGAAATTGTGCGGGAATTCCCCGAGGAGTAGGAACCGGCGGTTCACGGGGGAATTTCAGAATCCCAAGGTGCCGGTCGAATTGCCGCTTCCACGCACGTGACGCACCGACTCAACGGCAAATGCATCCCGTGAGTGGATCCCGGCCACCTGTTGCTTGACGGTCACTTGCTCAACGGTCGTTGTCGTCCGGTGTTGGCTCCGTCGTGCCGGGACCTGCCGATCCGGGAGAATAGGCCCGGGTCGATCCCTCTGTGGCGCTCCGCGGCGGCCGTGGCCCAGCGACCAATGCGAGCTGCTCAAGGTAGTCACCGCCGCTGGCGATGCGCGAGATGTGCCGGGGTTTGATGCCCGTCAGCCGGCGCTTCCAGCGCGCCCGGTAGGTGACCTCCAGCAGCCACACACGCTTTTTCTCGACCTCGGCCAGCGAACCGATGAGCATGCCGTCGGGCCATGCCACGTCGCGCATCACGCAGAGCAGCGCCCCGCCATCGCCCAGCGCCTTGAGCACCGCACGGGTCGTATCCAGGTCCTGCATGCCCAGCTCCGACTGCGGCACCGGCAGCTTCCAGGCCTCGAGCACCCGCGCGGCAAAGTGCTTGGTCTTGGCCACGTGGGAGATGTGCCTGCGGCGAATCGCCACCGTCTCGTCCGGAGCGCCGCCGGCGGTGGTAGCGTGCATCAGGATCCACTTGCCGCCCATGGCCAACACGTAGCCGCGGACCATCTCCGCGTCCCTGCCCTTGAGCGTCACATCGACCATGTGCCGGTAGTCGAGCGCCTTGACCAAGCGCGTGGAATTCTGCTTTGCGTGTTTCACCTTGCTCCTTGCGAGGGGTTGGCGGTTGCGGGTTGAAGGCCGGGGGCCGTGTCGCCGCAGCGGTTTTGGAACCTAGACTACGACGCCTGCCAACAATTGCGCGCGTTGCCTGTAGGACTGGTGCAGCAAGGCAAGCTCGCGGGCGTGGTCGCCCGCATCGGCATGGCCCGCGGATATGCGCTGCCGCACGCTTGCCAGGTCCATGGCGGTTTGCGTGAAGTCCTGCATCAGGCGCCCGCGCCCGTGGGCCGAGGCCCAGGCCCTGGCCGCCTTGCGGCCGGCCGGCGTGGCGAACATTGCTACCTCCGCGGGCGTGAACCAGCCCGCTTGCCGGTACTCGTCCAGCCGGCGGGCGATGAGCCGCAATTCGGCCCGCTGCAGCAGCACGACCGACACAACGGTTGCGACAAAGAGCGGCAGCTGGAGCAGGAAGTAGAAGTCCAGGAACGAGTCGAAGAAGATGCCCACCCCGCCGTTCCACAGGAAATGTCCGAGCACCGCCGGCAGCAGGCCCAGCCCCAGGTAGAGCGGCCAGCGGGACCGGTCCCCGTGCTCGGCGCACAATCCCAGCGCAAAACCCGTCCACGCGGTGAAAAGCACGTGCGCAAAGGGGGAGAAGAGCCCGCGCAGCACGAACACCGCCGCAAGGTCGCCCGGGGCTCCGGATTCGGCGTAGCTGGAGCCGAAGTACAGGATGTTCTCGGTGAAGGCGAAGCCCGCCCCCACCATGCCGCCGTAGACGATGCCGTCGATCGGCCCGTCGAAGTGCGCCCGGTTGAGCCAGAAGATCAGCAGCACCCCGGCGCCCTTGACCAGTTCCTCGACGATCGGCGCCTGCACCACGGCCCCGAAGGTGTCAAGGTCCAGCCGTCCGGCGGGATTGAAAAACAGCTCGGTGAACAGGTCGCCCACCAGCAGGGCGCCGGCCACCGACGTCCCGGCGCCCCAGAGCAGCGCCAGCAACAGCATGGGCCGCGGCTCGGGGTCCCAGCGGTCCACCCAGCGCAGGCCAGCCAGGCACAGGCCCAGCGGAACCATCGCCAGGAGGCCAAGCCACAGCAAGGTGCCGGAGCCGAAGATGCCGGAAAGGAAGAACGTGACGCCCAGCAGCAGCAGGGTGCACAGCACCAGCGCGACGAGCACCCCCGAACCGGGCCTGCCGGGTTGTGCCAGCGGCATTCCGACGGTGGCCGGCAGGCCGGTTGCGGTGCGGGAAGCCCCGGTCCACGGATCGCGCGGGTTGGGTTCGGGCGATGGCTTCATGGGGTGTGAGGTAACGCTCATGCACCAAAGCCTACGTGTGATGCACGCCGTGGTAATTTTGATGGAGTAGCAAACCACCAAAAATGAGCCAGCAACCTTTAAATTCCGTCCTGTGAGGCGGGGAAGGAGGCCGCATCATGAGTGACGACGCCAACGCGGCACGGAACTTAGCGCCAAAAACCGCCCGGACCGTCCTCTCGAGCGAGGACATCGACCGCGTATTGACCCGCATCGCCCACGAAATCATCGAGGCGAACAAGGGCACCCGGGACCTGGTCCTGTTGGGCATTCCCTCCCGCGGATTCCCGCTGGCCCAACGGTTGGCAGAGCGCATCGCCGCCACCGAACCGGGCCTGGACGCGGCCTCCATCGTCGGCCAGCTCGACGTCACCATGTACCGTGACGACCTGCGCCACTCCACCACCCGCACCCCGCTTCCCACGCGGCTTCCCGCCGGCGGCATCGACTCCAAGGTCGTGGTGCTGGTCGACGACGTGCTCTACTCCGGACGCACCATCCGCGCCGCGCTTGACGCCATCGCCGACCTGGGCCGCCCGCGCATCGTGCGCCTTGCCGTGCTGGTCGACCGTGGCCACCGCGAACTCCCGATCCGCGCCGACCACGTCGGCAAGAACCTGCCCACCGCCACCACCGAGAAGGTGCGCGTCCACCTGGCAGAGGTCGACGGCGAAAACAACAACGAAGTCATCATCGAGGCCGCTGCATGAAACACCTGCTCTCCACCCTTGATTTGTCGCGCGCAGACGCCATCCGGATCCTCGACATCGCCGAGGAAATGGCCGCGGTCGGCACTCGCGAGGTCAAGAAACTCCCCGCGCTGCGCGGACGCACCGTCGTGAACCTCTTCTTCGAGGACTCGACCCGCACCCGCATCTCGTTCGAGGCCGCCGCCAAGCGCCTGAGTGCGGACGTCATCAACTTCTCCGCCAAGGGCTCCTCGGTCTCCAAGGGCGAATCGCTCAAGGACACCGCGCAGACCCTGCAGGCCATCGGCGCGGACGCCGTGGTCATCCGGCACGGCGCATCCGGCGCCCCGGCCCGGCTGGCCGCCACCGACTGGATCGACGCACCGGTGGTCAACGCGGGCGACGGCACCCACGAACACCCCACCCAGGCGCTGCTCGACGCATTCACGCTGCGCAACCACTGGGCCCGCGTCAACGGGACCTCCACGCTGGGCACCGACCTGACGGGCATGAAGGTCGCGATCGTCGGCGACATCCTGCACTCCCGGGTGGCCCGCTCCAACCTCTGGCTGCTGCGCACCCTGGGCGCCGAGGTCACCATGGTGGCCCCGCCGACGCTGCTGCCGCACGGGTCCAACGTGTGGCCGTGCGCCATCAGCTACGACCTGGACGCAACCCTGGCCGGCGGCATCGACGCGGTCATGATGCTGCGCGTGCAGGGCGAACGCATGCACGCCTCCTTCTTCCCGAACACCCGCGAATACTCGCGCCTCTGGGGTTTCGACGACGCCCGCCTGGCCGCGCTTGACGCGCAGGGCCAGACCGAGACCATCATCATGCACCCCGGCCCGATGAACCGCGGCCTGGAGATCTCCTCCGCCGCGGCCGACTCGCCGCGCTCCACCGTGTTGGAACAGGTTTCCAACGGCGTCGCGGTTCGCATGGCCGTCCTCTACCTACTGCTATCGGGGGACCAGCTGCGTCCCTCCGGCCTCTAGAACCCTAAGAAACGGGAGTCACCGATGAGCACCAACACCAACACCTACCTGGTCCGCGGCGCGAAGCCGCTGGGCGCAGAGGCCACCGACCTTTTGATCAACGACGGGCTGATCGTCGCCCTGGGCGCCGATGCGGCAACCCACCCGGCCGCAGCCGGCGCCACCGTGATCGAGGCCGCGGGCCAGATCGCCCTGCCCGGCATGGTCGACTTGCACACCCACCTGCGCGAACCGGGCCGCGAGGACGCGGAAACCGTCGAGACCGGCACCCGCGCCGCGGCGCTGGGCGGCTTCACCGCCGTGCACGCCATGGCCAACTCCAACCCGGTGGCGGACACCGCCGGGGTCGTCGAGCAGGTCTGGTCGCTGGGCCGCCGCTCGGGCTGGGTCGACGTGCGCCCGGTGGGCGCGGTCACCGTCGGCCTGAAAGGTTCGCAGATGAGCGAGATTGGCGCCATGGCCGATTCCCGCGCCGCGGTCCGCGTCTTCTCCGACGACGGCATCTGCGTGTTCGACCCGTTGGTCATGCGCCGCGCCCTGGAATACGTGAAGGCGTTCGACGGAGTGATCGCCCAGCACGCCCAGGAGCCGCGCCTCACCGAGGGCGCCCAGATGAACGAGGGCGAGGTCTCCGCGGTGCTCGGACTGGCCGGCTGGCCGGCCGTCGCCGAGGAATCGATCATCGCCCGCGACGTGCTGCTGGCCGAACACGTCGGCTCCCGCCTGCACATCTGCCACGTCTCCACCGCCGGGTCCGTGGAGATCATCCGCTGGGCCAAGTCCCGCGGCGTGCAGGTCACCGCCGAGGTCACCCCGCACCACCTGCTGCTGACCGACGAGATGGTCAAGAGCTACGACCCGGTCTTCAAGGTCAACCCGCCGCTGCGCCGCGAGGCCGACGTCATGGCCCTGCGCGCGGCGCTGGCCGACGGCACCATCGACATCATCGGCACCGACCACGCGCCGCACCCTTCCGAGGCGAAGGAATGCGAGTGGGCCGCGGCCGCCATGGGCATGACCGGGCTGGAGACCGCGCTCTCGGTCGTCCAGCACACCATGATCGAAACCGGCATGATCAGCTGGGCCGACTTCGCGCGCATCACCTCCTCCGCGCCGGCGGAAATCGGCCGCGTGTCCGACCAGGGCCGCGCGCTGGAGGTCGGCGAGCCGGCGAACATCACGCTGGTGGACGCCGCCGCCCGCTGGGTCGTGGACCCGTACGCGATGGCCACCAAGGGCCGGAATTCCCCGTTCAAGGGACTGGAACTGCCGGGCAAGGTCACCACCGTGTTCTTCCACGGGCACCCGACCGTGCTGGACGGCGCCCTGGCCACCCCGCGCCTTGTGGGAGCCGAGTAAGTTGGGCCAATACACCGGCGCTGTACTGATCACCATCGCCATCATCGCGGTGCTGGTCGCCCTGATCCTGCTGGGCTGGCGCAACCGCCTGCGCCGCCAGTCGGACATCGCGGCCCCGCCCGCGGTGCCCGCCGACCCCGGCCTGCTGCTGGCGGACCCCAGCGAGGGGCAGTACGTCTGCACCACCACCGCCGGGGACTGGCTTGACCGCATCGCCGCCCACCAGCTGGGCATCCGCAGCAACGCCACCCTGGGCGTGCACGCCGACGGCGTGCTGCTGGCCCGCCACGGGGCCACCGACGTGTTCATCCCCGCGGCAACCATCACCAACGTGCAACGCGCCTCGGGCATGGCCGGCAAGTTCGTCGAAAAGGACGGGCTGCTGGTCATCACCTGGGCGCTGGGGGACAAGGCAGTGGACACCGGCTTCCGCCCCCGCTACCACCAAGAACTGCCGGTCCTGCTCAAGGGCATCGCCGCCCTGGGGCGGGCCGGAACACCGAACGACGAAAAACCATCACCCGCCGAGGATAAGGAAAACCAGTGACAGCAGTACTAAGGACCGAGCCAGCCCTCCTGGTGCTCGAAGACGGACGGGTTTTCCGCGGCCGCAGCTACGGTGCCGTCGGCACCACCTTCGGCGAGGCCGTGTTCTCCACCGGCATGTCCGGCTACCAGGAAACCCTCACGGACCCGTCCTACGCCAAGCAGATCATCGTGCAGACCTTCCCGCACATCGGCAACACCGGCGTGAACGACGAGGACGCCGAGTCCTCCCGCATCTGGGCCGCCGGCTACGTGGTGCGCGAGGCGGCGCGCCGCCCGTCCAACTGGCGCGCGCAGCGCTCCCTGGACGAGGAACTTGTCAACTTCGGCGTCGTCGGCATCCAGCACGTGGACACCCGCGCGCTGACCCGCCACCTGCGCGAACGTGGCGCCATGAAGGCCGGCGTGTTCTCCGGCGAGGCCGCGGCGGCCCCGGTGGCCGAGCTGATCGAGCAGGTCAACGCCCAGGCCCCGATGGAGGGGCTGAACCTCTCCGCCGTGGTTTCCACCCGGGAGGCCTACACCGTCGAGCCCAAGGACCACGGCTTCGACGGCGAGGTGGAGTTCTCCATCGCCGCGATCGACCTTGGCATCAAGGCGATGACCCCGCAGCGCTTCGCCGAGCGCGGCGTGCGCGTGCACGTGCTGCCGTACAACGCCACGTTCAAGGACGTCGTTGCCACCGGCGCGCAGGGCGTCTTCCTTTCCAACGGCCCGGGCGACCCGGCCACCGCCAACGTGCAGGTGGAGCTGGTACGCGAGGTGCTGGACGCGAAGATCCCGTACTTCGGCATCTGCTTCGGCAACCAGATCCTGGGCCGCGCCCTGGGCTACGGCACCTACAAGCTGCGCTACGGCCACCGCGGCATCAACCAGCCGGTGCTGGACAAGGCCACCGGCAAGGTGGAGATCACCAGCCAGAACCACGGCTTCGCCGTCGACGCCCCGCGCGAGGGCGCCTCGCTGGCCCCGCTTGACCGCTTCGGCCGCGTCGAGGTCTCCCACATCTCGCTCAACGACTCCGTCGTCGAGGGCCTCGTCTGCCTGGACCTGCCGGCGTTCTCCGTGCAGTACCACCCGGAGGCGGCCTCCGGACCGCACGACGCCAGCCACCTCTTTGACCGCTTCATCGACGTGATGCGCGCAGCCGGGACCGGCTCCGCATCCACCTCCACCACCGCCTCCACTCAGGAAGAGAAGTAATGCCCAAGCGCGAAGACCTCAAGTCAGTCCTGGTCATCGGCTCCGGCCCGATCGTCATTGGTCAGGCAGCCGAATTCGACTACTCGGGCACCCAGGCGTTGCGCGTGCTGCGCGAGGAGGGCCTGCGGGTCATCCTGGTCAACTCCAACCCGGCCACCATCATGACCGACCCGGAGTTCGCCGACGCCACATACGTCGAGCCGATCACCCCGGAGGTCGTCGAGAAGATCATCGCCAAGGAACGCCCGGATGCGCTCCTGCCGACCCTGGGCGGCCAGACCGCGCTGAACACCGCGATCGCCCTGGACAAGAACGGCGTGCTGGAGAAGTACAACGTCGAGCTGATCGGCGCCAACATCGAGGCCATCGAGCTCGGCGAGGACCGCGAGAAGTTCAAGGGCGTCGTGGAGCGCTGCGGCGCCGAGTCCGCCAAGTCCGTCATCGTCCACACCATGGACGAGGCCTTCGCGGCCGTCGAGATCCTGAACTACCCGGTGGTCGTGCGCCCGTCCTTCACCATGGGCGGCCTGGGCTCCGGCATGGCGTACAACGCCGAGGACCTGCGCCGCATCGCCGGCGCCGGCCTGCAGTACTCGCCGACCACCGAGGTGCTCCTGGAGGAGTCGATCCTCGGCTGGAAGGAGTACGAGCTGGAGATGATGCGCGACAAGGCGGACAACGTCGTGGTCGTCTGCTCCATCGAAAACTTCGATCCCGTGGGCGTGCACACCGGCGACTCGATCACCGTGGCCCCGGCCATGACGCTGACCGACCGCGAGTACCAGAAGCTGCGCGACATCTCGATCGCGGTCATCCGCGAGGTCGGCGTTGACACCGGCGGCTGCAACATCCAGTTCGCCATCGAGCCGGACACCGGCCGCATCGTGGTCATCGAGATGAACCCGCGCGTGTCGCGTTCCTCCGCGCTGGCCTCCAAGGCCACCGGCTTTGCCATCGCGAAGATCGCCACCAAGCTCTCGCTGGGCTACACCCTTGACGAGATCCCGAACGACATCACGCTCAAGACCCCGGCCTCCTTCGAGCCGGCCCTCGACTACGTCGTGGTGAAGGTCCCGCGCTTCGCGTTCGAGAAGTTCCCGGCCGCCGACGCCACGCTGACCACCACCATGAAGTCCGTCGGCGAGGCCATGAGCATCGGCCGCAACTTCACCGAGGCCCTGCAGAAGGCCCTGCGCTCCCTGGAGCAGAAGGGCGCGGAGCTGGAGTTCAACAAGCCGATGGACTTCGAGGTCGACCAGCTGATCGCCGACTCCGTCAAGGGCTCGACCTCCCGCCTGTCCAACGTGCAGCGCGCCCTGCTGGGCGGCGCCACGATCGAGCGCATCTTCGAGCAGACCGGCATCGACCCCTGGTACCTTGACCAGCTCGCTCTGATCAACGAGACCGCCGAGATGGTCCGCTCCAACCCGGACCTCACCGAGGACGTCTTGCGCACCGCCAAGCGCCACGGCTTCTCCGACGCACAGATCGCCAAGCTCACCAACAAGACCGAGGCGGTGGTGCGCGGCATCCGCCACGCCCTGAACATCCGCCCGGTGTTCAAGACCGTGGACACCTGCGCCGCCGAGTTCGAGGCCTTCACCCCGTACCACTACTCCTCCTACGACGAGGAGACCGAGGTCGCGCTGCACGAGAAGCCCTCGGTCATCATCCTGGGCTCGGGCCCGAACCGCATCGGCCAGGGCATCGAGTTCGACTACTCCTGCGTGCACGCCACCATGGCGCTGCGCAAGGCCGGCTACGAGACCGTCATGGTCAACTGCAACCCGGAAACCGTCTCCACCGACTACGACGTCTCCACCCGCCTGTACTTCGAGCCGCTGACGCTCGAGGACGTGCTGGAGGTCATCCACGCGGAGGAATCCACCGGCGGGGTGCTCGGCGTGTTCGTGCAGCTCGGCGGCCAGACCCCGCTGAAGCTCGCGCAGGAACTCGCCGACGCCGGCGTGCCGATCCTGGGCACCTCCCCGGAGGCCATCGACCTGGCCGAGCACCGCGGCGCCTTCCAGCGCGTGCTGGATGCCGGCGGCCTGATCGCCCCGAAGAACGGCACCGCCGTCTCCTTCGAGGAGGCCAAGCGCATCGCCGACGAGATCGGCTACCCGGTCCTGGTCCGCCCGTCCTACGTGCTCGGCGGCCGCGGCATGGAGATCGTGTACGACGAGGCAAACCTCTCCCGCTACATCACCAACGCCACGGAAATCACCGAGGACCACCCGGTGCTGGTCGACCGCTTCCTCGAGGACGCGATCGAGATCGACGTCGACGCCCTCTTCGACGGCAAGGACCTGTACGTCGGCGGCATCATGGAGCACATCGAGGAGGCCGGCATCCACTCCGGCGACTCCGCCTGCGTACTGCCCCCGATCACCCTGGGCAAGGACGTGCGCGACCGCGTCGTCGCCGCGACCCACGCCATCGCCGAGGGCGTCGGCGTGCGCGGCCTGATCAACATCCAGTTCGCGCTGGCCTCCGACGTCCTGTACGTCATCGAGGCCAACCCTCGCGCCTCCCGCACCGTGCCGTTCACCTCCAAGGCCACCGGCGTGCAGCTGGCCAAGGCCGCGGCGATGATCGGCGTGGGTGTGTCGATCGCACACCTGCGCTCCGTGCACAAGATGCTGCCGGAGACCGGCGACGGCGCCAACCTGCCGGACGGCGCGCCGGTCTCGGTGAAGGAAGCGGTGCTTCCCTTCGCCCGCTTCCGCACCCCGGAGGGCAAGGTCGTCGACTCGCTGCTCGGCCCGGAAATGCGCTCCACGGGCGAGGTCATGGGCATCGACAAGTACTTCGACACCGCCTTCGCCAAGTCGCAGGCAGCGGCCAACAACCCGCTGCCGACCTCCGGCAAGGTCTTCGTCTCGGTGGCCAACCGCGACAAGCGCTCGATCGTCATCCCGGTCAAGCACCTGGCCGACATCGGCTTCGAGATCGTCTCCACCGGCGGCACCGCCGAGGTGCTGCGCCGCAACGGCATCCCGTCCACCGTGGTCCGCAAGGTCCGCGAGGGCGCTGCCGAGGGCGAGTCCAACATCGTGGACCTGATCACCGACGGCGAGATCGCGATGATCCTCAACACCCCCTCCGGCGGCGAGGCCCGCGGAGACGGCTACGAGATCCGCGCGGCGGCAACCTCCGTCGGCACCCCGGTGATCACCACGGTCGCCGAATTCGGTGCGGCCATCCAGGCGATCGACGCCATGCGCCACTTCGAGTGGAACGTCTCCTCCCTGCAGGAGCACGCAGCCACCCTGAAGGCAGCCACCGCGTTGCGGGATGCAGCCGATGCCTAGCACCAACAACACCACCGTGCCGCAGGCCGGACGTGCCCCCTTCGGGCATCGTCTGGCCTCGGCCATGGCCGCGCACGGTCCGCTGTGCGTGGGCATCGACCCGCACCCGGGGCTGCTCGCGGCCTGGGGCCTGAACGACGACGTCGAGGGGCTTCGTGCCTTCTCGCTGCGCGTGGTCGAGGCCATGGCCGGACAGGTTGCGGCGCTCAAGCCGCAGGTGGCGCTCTTTGAGCGCCACGGTTCGCGCGGACTGGCCGTGCTGGAGGAAACCCTTGCCGCGTGCGCCGAGGCCAAGCTGCTGAGCATCGCCGATGCCAAACGCGGGGACATCGGATCGACCATGGCAGCCTACGCCGACGCCTGGCTGGGTGAGGGCAGCCCGCTGGCCTCCGACGCCGTGACGCTGAGCCCGTACCTGGGCTACGAGTCGCTGCGCCCGGCGCTGGACCTTGCCGCAGCCACCGGCCGCGGCGTGTTCGTGCTGGGTTTGACCTCCAACCCGGAGGGCAAGGCGGTACAGCATGTGGGAGGCGACGAGTCCGTTGCCAAGCGCATCATCACCGCCGTCGGTGCTGAGAACGCCGCCGAAAACCTGTCCGGGGTGCCGTTCGGTTCCACCGGCCTGGTCATCGGAGCCACCGTGGGTTCGGCCCTGGATGAGCTGGGCATCGACCTGGCTGCCTCCGCCGCCCCCATCCTGGCCCCCGGGCTGGGAGCCCAGGGCGCCACAGGCGCCGAGATGAAGGTCTCGTTCGGGGCGTTCTGGCCGCAGGTGCTCGGCACCTCCAGCCGTGACATCCTCAGGGCCGGTCCCGATGCGAAGTCGCTGCTCGAAGCGGCACTGCGTACCCGGGATTCCCTGGTCTAACAGGCCCGGCCGTCCGTCGGTCCGGCAGTGAGTGTGCGTTTGGCCTTCCGTCCCGCGAGGGAACGGAAGGCCAAACGCACACTGTTTTAACGGGGGTCGACCGGGCACATGCGAGGTCCATCCCGACCGCGTCCCATGGCACCAACACGCACTCCCACGGCCCCGAACCGCACGGGAGAACCAACCGGGCAGGGCTTCGAGCCCGCCGGAGGACATGGTTGGGCCACAATGAACCAATATGACACGGCCCAGTCGCTTTTTCACAGCATTTTGCCAGACTTCGAGAGGTTAGCCGTTTCGGGTGGGAGGTTGATCACGGGCCGTGAATATACCAGTCACTGACTGGTGCTTATGCGTAAATGTCCGCCACTGCGGATACCTTGGCCAAGATTCCCGAGAAGCGCGGTTTTCTAGGCATTTCCCGCGTGTTCGGCGCGCATTCCGCCCGTTTTCACCGGAAATTCGTGTTCGCGCAAGTGGGTGCGGATTCCGCGTCAGAATCATGATCTTGCTTACAGCGCTGTAATTATAAATCGCGTACGAAACACGGTTTTGACGCTTTGTCGCATTCGTGGTAGCCACGGCGCGAATACCCATTGCATCGGGGAGTAAGTTTGGCTATCTTCGGTTCAGGGCGCACCGCCCTAGTGCTGAAACCTACAGATGGAATGGCGGCAAGAGCATGGTACTGCGAGAACTCTCGGACGAGGATCGTATTCGAGCACGGGCGAAGGCGCTGGCAGCGCGCACGCGTCGGGCCGACATCAAGAACCAATTTGGCGCCGGCAAGCTCAGCATCACCGAGGTCCTGGATCTGGTTCCGGACGACGAGGCCATCGGGCGCCTGCGCGTGATGGACCTTTTGGAGTCCGTGCCGGGGGTCGGGGAAATCCGAGCCCACACCCTTATCGATAGACTAGGGATCTCACCCAGCCGGCGCCTGCGCGGACTGGGGCGCAAACAGCGCATCGCATTGGTGGAACATTTCCAGCAATCGCCACCCAAAACGAAAGAGTAATGAAGCACACCATGACGTTTAGTGCCCATCCTTCGGTCACAGTACTTGCCGGCCCCACGGCCGTGGGCAAGGGGACGATCTCGACCTACATTCGAGACAACTACCCGGAGGTATGGCTCTCGGTCTCCGCAACCACACGCAACCCCCGCCCCGGCGAGGTCGATGGTGTGCACTACTTCTTCGTCGGACCCGAAAAGTTTGCGGAACTGGTCCAGGACGGGGAAATGCTTGAATGGGCGGTCGTGCACGGGCAGAACAGCTACGGCACGATCCGCACCAAGGTGGAAGAGGCGGTTGCCGCCGGAAAGCACGTGCTGCTGGAGATCGACCTGCAGGGCGCGCGCCAGGTCAAGGAGAACATGCCGGAGGCGAAATTCGTGTTCCTGGCCCCGCCAAGCTGGGACGAATTGGTCCGCCGGCTCATCGGACGCGGCACCGAAACGCCCGAGGAGCAGCAGCGACGGCTGGAAACCGCTAAACTGGAACTTGCTGCCGAATCCGAATTTGACGTGACCATCGTCAACGACGAGATTTCGCGGGCGGCTAACGAGCTGGTTACCCTCATGGGATTGACCCCGCACGAGCACTAAAACTTTTTTGCCGGTGGGATCCTTGTGCGTCTTTGGCGCGCAAACCCCGCTCGCACCCCGACTGATCCACCGACTAGTTATTTGGAGGCTTCGTTGACCACGAACCTTGAAGGCATCATCAGCCCGTCCATCGACTCGCTGCTGACCACCACCGACTCGAAGTACGCCCTGGTGATTAACTCCGCCAAGCGCGCACGCCAGATCAACGCATACTACGCACAGCTGCACGAGGGCCTGTTCGAGTACGTCGGCCCGCTGGTCGACACCCGCCTGAACGAGAAGCCGCTGTCGATCGCACTGCGCGAAATCAACGAGGGCATGCTCAGCGTCACGAAGATCGAAGAAGCGGCAGAGTAATTACCCGGGCCTCCCAGGCTTTTTGAACATAGGGGCCTGGGCCCGGAAGCGGCCGGCTCCGCACGAGAGTATCGGTGGTAGCAGTGAAGCGCATTGTTCTTGGTGTATCCGCAGGGATCGCCGCCTACAAGGCAGCTTTGCTGCTACGGCTGTTTAAGGAGGCGGGCCACCACGTCGACGTGATCCCCACCGAGGCGTCGCTGCAGTTCGTGGGCATCGCCACCTGGGAGGCGCTGAGCGGCAACCCGGTGCGCACCAGCGTCTTTGAGGCCGTCGACACCGTCAACCACGTGCGACTGGGCCAAATGGCCGACCTGGTGGTGATCGTCCCGGCAACCGCGGACGTGCTGGCACGCGCGGCGGCCGGCATGGCCAACGACCTGCTCACCGGCACGCTGCTTGCCACCGGCGCGCCCGTGGTGATGGCCCCGGCCATGCACACCGAAATGTGGGAGCACCCGGCAACGCGGGCCAATGTTGCGACGCTGCGCTCCCGCGGCGTCCACGTGATGGACCCGGCCGTGGGCAGGCTCACCGGCAAGGACTCGGGCCCCGGGCGTCTGCCCGAACCCGAGGACATTTTTGCAACGGTCGGGCCGTACCTGTCCGATGCCGGCGAGGGCGCACCGGCGGAGCTTCCGCTGGCGGGCAGGATCCTCGCGATTTCGGCAGGCGGCACCCGCGAACCCCTGGACCCGGTGCGCTACCTCGGCAACCGTTCCTCCGGACGCCAGGGCATAGCCCTGGCCAAGGCGGCGATGGCCGCCGGCGCCCGGGTGCGCTTCATCGCGGCGCACATGGACCAGCCGGCGCCCGAGGGCGTCGAACTGAGCACCGCGTCCACGGCCCGGCAGCTGCAGGCCGCCGTGAACGAGGCCGCGCGCGGGGCCGACGTGCTGATCATGAGCGCGGCCGTCGCGGACTTCCGTCCCGCCGAGTACGTGGACTCCAAGATCAAGAAGTCCGACGAGCACGCCGACCCGGTCATCACGCTGGTGCGCAACCCGGACATCCTGGCACTGCTGGTTGCCGACCGCGCGGCGCAGGGGCTGGTCGGCGACCTGCCGGGCCTGATCGTCGGATTCGCGGCGGAAACCGGCGACGCGGAAAACAGCGTGCTTGAATACGGTGCGGCCAAGCTGGCCCGCAAGGGCTGCGAACTGCTGGTCGTCAACGAGGTGGGGGAGAACCTGACCTTCGGGACCGATGAGAATTCGGTCACCATCCTCTTTGCGAACGCCGCGGAGCCGGTGCACGCCGCCGGATCCAAGGACGACGTCGCCGCGGCCATCATCGCCGCCGTGGCCGGTGCGCTGCGCGGCTAGTACCGCACCCGGGGCCGCTCGCGGCGCGTCACCGGGCGTCACGCAACGTCATGCCCGCCGACCGGCCTCGTCACACGCACTTCACGGCGCTGACGCATGAATCTGACCGCGCGCCAAGTTGACGGTAGAGTGGCTAGGTGACTTTAGAAACCCCGCAGCTGCGCCTCTTCACCTCCGAATCGGTTACGGAGGGCCACCCGGACAAGATCTGCGACCAGATCTCCGATGCCATCCTCGACGCCATGCTGGCGCAGGACCCCAACTCCCGTGTAGCGGTGGAGACGCTGACCACCACCGGGTTGGTGCACGTTGCCGGTGAGGTGACGACCGACGGCTACGTCGAAATCCCGGAGATCGTGCGCCGCACCATCCTGGACATCGGCTACGACTCCTCTGCCAACGGCTTCGACGGCGCCCGCTGCGGCGTTTCGGTGTCGATCGGGCAGCAGTCCCAGGAAATCTCCGACGGCGTCTTCAACTCGCTGGAGGTCCGCGAGGGCACCGCGGTGGACCCGCGCGACGCGCAGGGCGCCGGTGACCAGGGCCTGATGTTCGGCTATGCCTCGGACGAGACCGAAACCCTCATGCCCACCCCGATCCACCTGGCGCACCGACTCTCCGAGCGCCTGACCGACGTCCGCAAATCCGGCCTGTTGGACCTGCTGCGCCCGGACGGCAAGACCCAGGTCACGGTCGGCTACGACGGCGATACCCCGGTCTCGGTCGAGACCATCGTGGTTTCCTCCCAGCACGCCGCCGAGTTCTCCCTGGAGGACCTGAAGGACGGGCTGCTGGAGCACGTGGTGATCCCGGTGCTGGCCAACGCCCCGCTAGACACCTCCAAGACCCGCATCATCCTGAACCCGTCGGGCCCCTTCGTCATCGGCGGCCCGGTCGGCGACGCCGGCCTCACCGGCCGAAAGATCATCGTTGACACCTACGGCGGGTTCGCCCGCCACGGCGGCGGCGCATTCTCCGGCAAGGACCCCTCGAAGGTGGACCGCTCGGCCGCCTACGCCATGCGCTGGGTCGCCAAGAACGTCGTTGCAGCCGGCCTGGCACGACGCGTCGAGGTGCAGATCGCCTACGCCATCGGCGTGGCGCGCCCGGTTGGCCTCTACGTGGAGACTTTCGGCACCGAGACCGTCGACCCGGCGAAGATCACCGCGGCGATCAACGAGGTCTTCGACCTGCGCCCGCTGGGCATCATCGAGGACCTGGACCTGAAGCGCCCGATCTACCAGAAGACCGCAGCCCACGGCCACTTCGGCCGCGAGGATACCGACTTCACCTGGGAAGCGCTTGACCGCGTGAACGCGCTCAAGGCGTACTTCGGGGCCTAGGTGCCCGTAAACCCGCAGCAGGGCCGCCCCGGCGCCGTGCCGCTGCCGGCCCCCGTGGCGCTTGACCCCCTCGAGGGCCGGCGCCGCGGGGGCCGAGCCGTTTGCCGAGCAATCCGGCAAGCCGTACGCCTGCCGATTTGGCAAGCCGCTAGGCAAATCGGTGGCCGGACGTGCCACAATGCTGGTGGACATCTGTCTGGCGGGCATCTGCCCGATGGGCAGCGCCAGGCATGGGTGGAAAACGGTGAACACCGAATACACCGATTACACCGACAAACACAGGACAACCCGAAGGGAACGCGCCGGCACCGTGAGTGATCCACTTCAGCCATCGCTGCTGGCCGGCTTTGACCTGGGCTCCACGCTGCCCGGAACCCCCAAGACGGCCGAGCAGCTGCCCGTGGCCCGGGTTGTCATCGACTCGGCGCTGCCGCACCTGGACCGACCCTTCGACTACCTAGTGCCAGCGGAGCTGGATGCCTTCGCGCAGCCGGGCGTGCGGGTGAAGGTGCGCTTCGGCGGCCAGGAGCTGGCCGGATTCCTCTCCGAACGCCTTGAACACGGCGAACCGGGCGTGAAATTGCAGCCCCTCGGAGCGGTGGTGTCGCCCGAGGTGGTGCTCAGCGCGCCGGTGCTTGCCACGGCCCGCGCCGTGGCCGAACGCTACGCGGGGACGCTCTGGGACGTCTTGCGCTCTGCCGTCCCCCCGCGCATGGCCCGGGTCGAAAAGGAAACCGGCACCGCTGCCGAAGCGACTGAGACGAACCCGCCTGAAACAAACCCGCCGGCAGCCGACCCGGGCCCGGTCGACCCGCGTGTCCCGAACCGACACGCCGACGATGCGCCCGTGGGCGATCAACACGGACTCCATCCACACAGCGTCGATTCACGCGATCTTGGACCATCACATGTCGACCCACTGCACAGCCCGCTGCTGGCCGAATACGACGGCGGGGCGCACTTCGCCGCGGAACTCGCTGCGGGCAATTCCCCGCGCGCGGTGCTCAGCGCGGTGCCCAACCGCCCCGGCCACTGGCCGGCGCTGTTGCTGGAGGCGGCGCTGGCGGCCAACGAATCGGGGCGCGGCGCACTGATCGTCGTGCCCGACGCGCGCGACCTGGCCCGGCTGTGCACGCTGCTGGACGAGCGGATCGGCGCCGGGAACTACGTCCGGCTCAGCGCCGAGGACGGGCAGACCCCGCGCTACAGGAACTTCCTCAGGGTGGCCCGCGGCAACACCAACCTGGTGGTGGGCACCCGCAACGCGGCCTTCGCCCCGGTGAAGGACCTGGGGCTGGCGATCATCTGGGACGATGCGGACACCTCGCACGCCGAACCGCGTGCCCCCTACCACCACGCCCGCGAGGTGCTGTTGTTGCGCAGCGAGATCGAGAACGCTGCCCTGCTGGTTGCGGCACCCGGGCGCAGCGCTGAGGCCCAGCGGCTGATCCGCAGCAACTGGGCGCTCGAGCTGCGGGCCAGCCGTGCGCTGCTGCGCGCCCACGCGCCGCGGGTGATCGCGGCCTCCGACGAATTCGAACAGAACCGCGACCCGCTGCTGCATGCGGCCCGGCTGCCCGCCGCGGCCTGGCGTGAGGCCAAGCGCGCGCTGGAACGCGGCCCGGTGCTGGTGCAGGTGGCCCGCACCGGATTCATGCCGGCGCTGCGCTGCGAACGCTGCAGGACCAGTGCGCGCTGCACCAAGTGCACGGGCCCGCTGGCGCTTGACGATGCGCGCGGCGCACCGTCCTGCGGCTGGTGCGGTCTGGTGGCGGCCGGCTGGTCGTGCGCCGAATGCGGGTTCATGCGGCTGCGCGCGGCGAGCATCGGCGCGGACCGCACCGTGGAGGAACTCGGGCGGGCCTTCCCCAACGTGAACGTGGTGGCGGCCACCGGCGCCAAGCCGCTGCACCATGTCCCCGACGCCCCGGCATTGATCGTCGCCACCCCCGGCGCCGAGCCGGTCGCGGAGCACGGCTATGCGGCGGTGCTGCTGCTGGACGGGGACCGGATGATGTCCCGCGAGGGCCTGCGCACCGGCGAAGAGGTGCTCAACCGGTGGATGGGTGCCGCGCAGCTGGCCCGCGGCCACGAGGGCGCCCCGGGCATGCCCGGCGGCGGGACCGTGGTGGTGGCCGGGGAGCCCAGCGAGCCGATGCGCGCGCTGGTGAGGTTCGATGCCGGAGCCTACGCCGATGCGGAACTGGGGGAGCGCCGCGTCTTGGGGCTGCCTCCGGCAGTGCGCACGGCCCTGGTCAGGGGTCCCGCGGCAACCGCCGACAAGTTCGTGGCGGCACTGGGCTTCGGGGACGATGTCCGCCTGCACGGACCGGTGCTGGAGGGCGAGGGCGAGCACCGCTGGCTGCTCTTCTACTCCTACGCCCAGGGGCCCGCCGTCACCAGGAAGCTGCGGACGCTGCGGGCAAGCTTCAGTGCGGCGAAGGAACCGATCCTGGCGATCCGGGTGGACCCGGACGGCATCCTCTAGCCGGCATCCTTCAGGACGGCCGGCCGGGCCCCGTGCAGGATGCGCGGCACCGGCTTGGGCACGTACGGGTGCGCGGCGCCCAGGAACCCGTTGACCAGCGCACCGGCCTCCGGCGCCTTCTCGTAGTGGACCAGGTGCCCGACCTCGGGAATCACCCGCATGACCCCGCGCGGGAACGCGCGCTCCAAGGCCTTCTGCCCCGGGATGGAGCCCAGCTCGTCCTGCTCGCCGACCACCAGCAACGTGGGCTGTGAGATCCGCGCGGCAAAATCGCGCACGGTCTGGGTGATCGACGCGGCGTAGGCCTCGCGCAGCGTGGCCCGCGAGGTGAAGCCGGAGAAGTAGCGGCGGTGCTGGTCAAAGACGTAGGCGCGCATGGCGGGGTCCTTGGACTTCAGCATCGCCAGGCTTGTCACGTCGGTGATGAGGCGCGAGCGCAGCAGCCCCTCGCCGAGTCTTGCCGGCAGCGCCGCCCCCGCCCGGTAGTAGAGGCTTGCGACCCGGGACATGAACGCCTGGTCGCCCTCGAGCGCGGGCTCGCAGATCGGGTTGATGAGCACCAGTTGGGCAAACGCCTCGGGGTGCTTGGCCAGGTAGGAGGAGGCGACGATGCTGCCGAAGGAGTGGCCCAGCAGGATGGTATCCGGCCCGAGGGCCAGCTCCGTGCGCAGCGCGTGGATGACCTCGGTGTACCCGGTCACGTCGTGTGTCGGCTGCGGGTGCCCCGGTGCGGCGGCGAACGGGGTGGAGACCCCGAAGCCCGGCAGGTCCGGGACGATGACCGTGTAGCCGGGCAGCTCTTCAATCAGCCTCACGAGCCCGTGGTGGTCTCCCCGGAAGCCGTGCACGGCCAGGATCACCCCGCGGCTGGTTTCCCGTGCGGGGTAGCTCCAGCAGTGGACTTGGGATCCGTGCACCTCGTGGATGCTGTGCAGGCTCGGGCGCTGGGGGCAGAAGACTTCGGCTGGCATGCATCCAAGCCTAGTGGCAAGTTGCGCCCCGGCGCGTGGTGTCCGGTACCTTGCGGCCGGTCACGGGATTACCCCCCCCCCCCCGCGTGGGTCGGTGATGAAAACTGATTGCGGGATCGTACAACTTTGGGTCAGTATCAGGCGTCAATGACTACATACTTTGTGGATTTCCTGCATCCCGGGTGGGCCGATCATGACTACTGCCCCTCGCGCCTGGATGGAAGTCGATCGTGGCGTGTGTCGGTCATCCCATTCGGAGTGCCACTCTGAACATGGGCAGGACGAGCAAGATCGTACAGATCGGCCTTCGCACTCGAGACAGATCTGAATCCATGCCCATGATGGCCAGCCCGCCGGAGGTGCGCTGGGAAACGCCCCCGCCGATCGCCAGCATCGTCGTCGATTCTCCCGCGCCGTTGGGGCCAAGCACGCCGAAGGACGCCCGCCCACGCAGGCACCTCGAGGAAATGCCATCCACAGCAGTGGTGTCGCCGTACTTCGTTGGTGAGATCGTGCGCGAAAATGACGATGTTTCCGGCAGGGTCTGAAAGATTTGCGTGAGGCACGCGCTCAACGGAATTCGTATAGACGACTGAGAAAAGCCGATAATGCCAATTCCTGTCCTGATGCCTGTCGAGACTACAGCCACCGCGAGCATTGGGTGCCGGGGCAGTGGATTCGGCACCCAATGGCCAGTTATCTGGACAAAACCCCAGCCATTCTCCCGACTGTGAATACCGCCATAAACCCATCTCGGTCGGGCTGAAATTTGCAACAGAATGGTAACGTTATCCATTCGTAATATTCCCTGATTGAAACTTGTGTGAACATGGCTGACAACTCTTCTACCGGCGACAAGCCAAAACTATCCCTGGGACTAAGCGGAACCCAGACCATCGGCTCGGCTATGGCCGCTGTAACCTCTGCATTAGTAGGCTCCTTCCTTGGGGTTGCAGGAACGCTTCTCGGCGCTGCACTCGGTTCAATCGTCGCCACGGTGGGTGGCGCTCTATATTCCCGGACACTCAAATCGGCTACCGATGTGGCCAAGGTGAGAATCCCCAGGCGAAACCGGCGCGGCCTCACTGCCGACGGTGCCGACGACGGCGAGGCCAACACGGGCGAAACGATGGCCGCCAGTGCACCGGCCGAGGTTGCCGGGGCTACCGACGACCAGCCAGCACGCGCTGGAAAGAAGCTCACGCCCAAGACCTGGATCAAGATCGCGTCGGTCAGTGTAGGCGCGTTCGCAATCGCGATGGTTGGCATCACCGCCGTCGAATTCGGCACCCAGCAGCCGATCTCCAGTCTGGTCTCGACGACGACGGGCATTGACACCGGCACGAGCAAGCAGAAGACGACGACACTCGGCCGGGTGCTGACCGGCAATCAGTCCCCAGCGGACAAGGCGGAGGAATCGACTGAGCCGGCGGACGAAGTGCCAGGGCAGACCGAGGATGGCACGGGCAAAGAGGGAACGAACAACGATAGCCAGGACGCGGACGGCACCCCGGTTGACGGGGACAGTGGTTCTGTCCAGATCGTAGAGCCGGAAACGGGCGAATCAGACGAAACCCCACCGGCGGACCTCGCTCCCGAAACCGAGCCGGCACCGGTCACCGACCCGAAAACTGAGCAAATCCCGGAGCCAAAAATCGTCACGGAACCGGGGTCAGCAAAGCAGGGCGACTCGTCGGGTGACGATGGAGCTGTCGGCACGGGCAAGTAGGGTCCCAATCAATACGGGCCGCAAGGCGGCAACGGCGATGCCGGCTTCGGTCCGCGGAGATCCTGCGGCCCGACGCCGGCACCGCCGTTTCCGGGCCCTTCCTCCGAGGGGCCGGGCACGAAGCCCCGACGACCCGACGAAAACGCCCACTCGGTGCATGGGGCAGCATTCGGAAACGGCGATTCGAAGAATCCATAAAACGCCGGAGAATCGACTGGGACTCCGCGTGGCCACCGGGTGTTGGGGGTATGGGTGCCTCTTCGTCTCCGGGCCGCAGATGGCCTCTTCGGTGCTGGGCTCATCGAACTACAATGGCCAGGCCATCGTCGCCGCGGAGATGAACCAGGCAGCCAACGACTACCGGGAATTGGATCCCATGGTTGAAAAAACCTTGAGAACCCGGGCGAAATGCCACGGAAGTGGCTGGTCGACACCGGGTACTGCTCGAAGGCGAACCTGGAGATTGCGCGGGACCTGAAAGCGGAGCCTGGCACCGGGTTCTCCATTTCCGCCGCCCGCATGAAACACGGCACCCGATCCTCGCATCGCCGAGGGGCCGGATTCCTGCCAATGCCACCGCCGGTGAGCGAATGGCCCGGAAGCTGAAGACCAAGATCGGGAAGAAGATCCATTCCAGGTGCAAGGCCTTCGTGGAGCCGGTCTTCGGGCAGATCCACGCCCGGCAGGGCAAGTACCTGTTGCTGCGGGGGCTGGAAGGCGCCCCTGGAATGGAAGATTGTCGCAGCGTGCCACAACCTCATGAAACTGCACGGCTACCGGACCGATTCGGTCGTGCAGTGGGTCTCGCGTGGGTCCGTGCTTCTCTTTGGCCTGGTCAAGGCTGCAGGCCGGACTTTTGAGGCTTCCGGCCGGCGATAGCGCCGAACACGTCATCCTTGGCCCACATTCCCGGCGTCACCCGTCTGTCACAGGAGTGCCGACACGTCTAGATGCCCGGTGCCCCGGGGGAGTTGAGCAGTTCCAGCGCCGTGCCCTCGTCGAGCACCAGGTCGGTGACCAGCCCTCCGGCGAGGGCCCCGCGCAGGGCCGTGAGTTTTCCGCGCCCGGAGACCACGCAGAGACGCCGAGGCACCTCGCGCAGGGTCTGCAGGCTGGGCCCGGTGGCGCGCTCGTTGATTTCGATGCCCTCGTCGCTGCCGTGTGCGTCGAAGAACATGGTGGCGACGTCGCCCACCACGCCGCGTTCGCGCAGGGCGCGGTCCTCCTCGTGGGTCAGGTAGCCGCCCCGGTAGACCTGCGAGGGGACGGCCGCCGCCGTGGCGCCCAGACTGAAGACCGCCAGGGTCATGTTTCGCTGGATCTTCAGTACCCGCTGCACCGATCCCTCGCGCCACATGGCTTCGCGGGTGGAGGCCCTGTCGAAGAACGCAGGGACGGGGAACTGCTCGACGCGTGCGGTGAACGCGGCCCCGAATCGCTGCAGGATGTCCGAGGCGTAGGTCAGCCCGGTGGTTTGCGGGTTCGCTGCGCCGTTGAGCTGGACGATCACGGTGTCGTGGGTGGGCTTGCGGCTCAGCGCCGTCGACATCGCCTGCACCGTGGAACCCCAGGCGACGCCGACCGTCATGCCGGAGGAGATCAGGGTGCTGAGCACGTGGGCGGCGTGCGAGGAGACGCGCTCGAGGATTTCGCTGTCGCTGAGCGACCCGTCGGTGGGAACCACAAACACCTGGAGTCCGTAGACGCGCTCGAGTTCGCGCACCAGCACGGGGGTCCTGTCCCCGGTGGCGTTGATCTCGATGTTCACCAGGCCGGTGCGCCGGGCCAGGCCGAGCAGCCGGGACACGGTGGAGCGTGAGACGCCCAGTTCGCGGGCGATCGACTCCATGGTCAGGTGCTGCAGGTAGTAAAGCTGCGCCGCGCGCAGGGCGTCGCGTTCGCGGGGAACGACCTGCGCCTGATGCAGTGCCTGTTGCTTCGCGTGCACGTTTAGAGCACCTGGTGCTGGTGAAACGTCGGTGGTTAGGTGCTGTTTCATCTGCCGAAACGGCCTTTCGTGCACATATGTGCATTTCGGTTGACGGGAGTGTTCTGCACTGACCAGACTAGCTCGTATCCGGTGCAATGCGGCTCCCAGAGCCCGCTGGCGATCATCCGGGGAGGTCTGTGCACTGTTGCTTGTTCGGTTTCGGTGCCAGAGTGGATTCCCCGGGGTGTGAACCGATTGTTCCCGGGTTGTTTGAAGTTTGAGCCACGCGTTACAGCACCATGGAAGGGCCTCACAGTGGAAGCCGCAACCCCACATCGTTCACAACTCGCCGCCTTGCGCGAGCGCCCGGGAGCCAAGGTCCTGATAGTGGGTGGCGGCATCAACGGGGTCGCCACGTTCCGCTACCTGGCCATGCAGGGTGTCGACGTTGCCCTGGTCGAAAGGGGCGACTACTGCCAGGGCGCCTCGGGCGCCTCCTCGCACATGATCCACGGCGGCATCCGCTACCTCGAAAACGGCGAGTTCCGCCTGGTCCACGAATCGGTGCAGGAGCGCAACTCGCTGCTGGAGATCGCCCCGCACTACGTCAAGCCGCTGCAGACGACGATCCCGATCTTCTCCACGTTCTCAGGCATCCTCTCGGCCCCCATGCGTTTCCTGACCCACCGCAGCGGCAAGCCCACCGAACGCGGCGCCGTGCTGATCAAGGCCGGACTGGTGCTCTACGACCTGTTCGCCGGCGCCGGGGCCTCCAAGCGCAACACCCCGTGGCACAAGTTCCGCGGGGCCAAGGCCTCGCTGGCCGAGCTGCCGCAGATGCGCGACGACGTGAAGTACACGGCGACCTACTTCGATGCCTCGGTGCACAACCCCGAGCGGCTCACCCTCGATGTCCTGCGCGACGGGCTGCACGCCAACCCCAACGCCCGGGCCAGCAACTACGTGTCCCTGGTGGGCCACGGCGCCCAGGGGGTCCGCCTGCGCGACGAGCTCAGCGGCGAGGAATTCGATTTCGACGCGCAGGTAGTCGTGAACGCCACAGGCGCCTGGGTCGACCTGACCAACCAGGCCATCGGCAGCCCCAGCAAGTTCATGGGCGGCACCAAGGGCAGCCACATCGTGCTGGACCACCCCGAACTGCTTGCCGCAACCGCCGGCCGAGAGATCTTCTTCGAGCACAGCGACGGCCGCATCGTGCTGATCTACCCGATGGGGGACCGCGTCCTGGTGGGAACCACCGACATCGACGCGGACATGAGCGTGCCCGCACGCTGCACGGACGCCGAGGTGCAGTACTTCTTCGACTTGGTCCACCACGTTTTCCCGCGCATCCGCGTCACCGAGAATGAGATCGTCTACAAGTTCTCCGGCGTCCGCCCGCTGCCGCGCCACGACGACACGGCCCCGGGATTCGTCTCCCGCGACTACCGCGTGGAGCGCACGGAGCTGGAAGACAATTCGGTCATGCTCTCGCTGGTCGGCGGCAAGTGGACGACCTTCCGCGCGCTGGCCGAAACCCTTGGCGGCAAGGTCCTTGCCGAGCTCGGCGTCACCGAGGTGCAAAGCACCCGCGGCGTGGCGATCGGCGGCGGCAAGAACTACCCGCGAAGCACCCAAGAGAAAAACGCCTGGCTGGCTGCCCGCGCCGACCGTGCACCGCGGGAGCGCCTCGAGGTGCTGCTCGTTCGCTACGGCAGCCGCGCCGACACGGTGCTTGATGCCATCGGGGTCAACGATCCCGTGCTGGCCGAATGCGCGGAACTTTCCGCGGCCGAACTGGTCTACCTGGCCGAACACGAACAGATCGGCACGCTCGTCGACCTGTTCATCAGGCGAACCTCCCTGGCGTTCCGCGGCCTGGTGACCCCGGAGCTCATGGCCGTCTGCGCCGGGATCCTCGCCCCGGTCCTGGGCTGGGACGCCGCCGAAATCGAAGCACAGGTCACCGAATGCACCCGGGTCCTGGAACAGGAACACGGGGTGCGCTTCGCCCCCGCCGGCGCCTAAACCCCGGGACCTGCGCTTCACCTCACCTTTTAGTTTCCATCTACCCCTTTACCCACGTTTTAGAACGTGGGTAAAGTGTGCCCAAAAGCGTTTGTGATTAAGCTCACGTCAGTAGGGGAATTTCAGCTCGAGGGGCCGCCTTTCGGCCGGGCTCCGGCTGGAAGCTGTTGCAAGAAATTCACGCCATGTTTTTCACTCACACACGAAAGAGGTTGAACCATGTCCCTAAACGCATTCATCGCCGAGATGCTCGGCACGATGCTGTTGCTCTTGATGGGCGGCGGTGTCGTTGCCAACGTGGTGTTGGCCAAATCCAAGGGGTTGGGCGGCGGATTCCTGATGATCAACTGGGGATGGGGCCTTGCGGTCTTCTCCGGCGTCTTCATCGCGGCCGCCTCGGGTGCGCACCTGAACCCGGCGGTCACCGTCGGCCTGTGGGTCAATCCCGATGTCCCCGAGTTCGGTCCGGGCATTCCCAAGACCTTCATCGTGGTCCTCATGTATTGGACCGCGCAGATGCTCGGCGCCATGATCGGCGCGGTCCTGTGCTACCTGGCCTACAAGCAGCACTTCGACGCGGAGGAAGATGCAGGGCTGAAGCTTGCCGTCTTCTCCACCGGCCCTGCCATCCGCTCCTACGGTTGGAACCTGGTCACAGAGATCATCGGCACCTTCGTGCTCGTCTTCGTGATTGCCGGCCTGGGCAAGACGCCGCACCAACTTGGCCCACTGGCGGTCGCCCTGCTGGTCGTCGGCATCGGCGCCTCGCTCGGTGGTCCGACCGGGTACGCCATCAACCCGGCGCGTGACCTCGGCCCGCGCATCATCCATGCGCTGCTCCCGATCAAGGGCAAGGGTTCCAGCGACTGGTCCTACTCCTGGGTGCCGGTCGTCGGCCCGCTGATCGGCGGCGTCATCGGCGGCCTGAGCGCCGCAGTCCTGTTCTAACCCGCGTGGCAAGCCACGGCTTCTTCGCAACAAACCACAGCAGTCCCCGCCGTGCTCCCCGACCCTCGGGGAGCACGGAACCCGCAACCGGGCCCAGGGCCCGACGTTGAAAGGACCCCACCAGCATGTCCAAGTACGTCATCGCCATTGACCAGGGAACCACCAGTTCCCGTGCCATCGTGTTCGACCACGCAGGCACCATCGTTTCCACGGGCCAGATGGAACACGAGCAGATCTTCCCGCAGGCGGGATGGGTCGAGCACAACGCCACCGAAATCTGGGACAACGTGCGCGAAGTCATCGCCGTCGCCCTGGCCGCCGGAAACCTGACCCGCCACGACATTGCGGCCGTCGGCATCACCAACCAGCGTGAAACATCGGTGGTCTGGAACAAGAAGACAGGCGTTCCGGTTTACAACGCCATCGTCTGGCAGGACACCCGCACCCAGTACATCGTCGAGGAACTCGCGGCCAACGGGGGCGTGGACCGCTACAAGGAACGCGTCGGCCTGCCGCTGGCGCCGTACTTCTCCGGCACCAAGGTCAAGTGGATCCTCGACCACGTCGACGGCGCCCGCGAGGCCGCCGAGGCCGGGGACCTGCTCTTCGGCAACACCGACACCTGGGTGACCTGGAACCTGACCGGCGGCACCGACGGCGGCGTGCACATCACCGATGTCACCAACGCCTCGCGCACCATGTTCATGGACCTGGAAACCCTCGCCTGGGACGACGAGATCCTCGCCGACTTCGGCGTTCCGCGCAGCATGCTGCCGGAAATCAAGTCCTCCTCCGAGGTCTACGGCGAGGTCCACTCCTCGCAGCTGCTGCGCGAGGTGCCGATCGCCGGCATCCTCGGCGACCAGCAGGCGGCAACGTTCGGCCAGGCCGCCTTCGGCGCCGGCGAGGCCAAGAACACCTACGGCACCGGCTGCTTCCTGATCTTTAACACCGGCGAAGAGATCGTGCGCTCCAAGAACGGGTTGCTGACCACCCTGGGCTACAAGCTCGGCGACGCGGCACCGGTCTACGCGCTGGAGGGCTCGATCGCCGTCGCGGGGTCCCTGGTCCAGTGGCTGCGCGACAACATCGGGATGATCGCCACCTCGGCGGAGATCGAGACCCTCGCGGCAACCGTGTCCGACAACGGCGGCGTGTACATCGTGCCGGCGTTCTCCGGGCTCTTTGCCCCGTACTGGCGCTCCGATGCCCGCGGCGCGATCGTCGGGCTGACCCGTTACGCAAACAAGAACCACATCGCCCGCGCGGCCCTGGAGTCCACGGCCTTCCAGACCCGCGAGGTGCTCGATGCGGTCAACGCCGACTCGGGCGTTCCGCTGACCGAGCTGAAGGTCGACGGCGGCATGGTCGCCAACGACCAGCTCATGCAGTTCCAGGCGGACCTGCTCGGCGTGCCTGTGATCCGTCCCAAGGTCACCGAGACCACGGCGTTGGGAGCCGCCTACGCCGCGGGCCTGGCCGTCGGGTTCTGGAACGACCTGGGCGAGCTGCGGGCCAACTGGTCCGAGGACAAGCGCTGGGAGCCGAGCATGGACACCGCGGAGCGCGAACGCCAGATGCGCCTGTGGCAGAAGGCCGTCACCCGCACCTTCGACTGGGTTGACGAGGACGTGCGCTAGGCGGCAGCAATAACCGCACCATGCCGAGCATGCAGCCGGTGCCCGGGTGTTGACCCCGCCACGAAGTGGGGCAACGCCCGGGCCTTGCTGTAGAATGCAGAACATGAACGTTGAGCTCTTGCTAACCTAGCCGTATGGGTAACACCCCATACGGCCGCCCCTTGCATGCAAGGGGCTTTTGTGTGTCACGGGGTCTTTCGATCCGGCGCACAGGCGGCCCGGCGAACCGGGAACGTTCCCGCATACGCGCACGATTATAAGAAGGCGAAACACGATAGTGAGCACTCAGCCCACCGGCACCGATACCGCGGACAACGAGTCCACCGCAGCGGCCTACAACTTCCAGGAGATGGAAGCCAAGTGGGCTCCGGTGTGGGACGAACTAGGTGTCTTCACCCCCAAGGACGACGGCAGCGCCGAACGCCGCTACGTGTTGGACATGTTCCCGTACCCCTCGGGCGACCTGCACATGGGCCACGCCGAGGCCTTCGCCATGGGCGATGTCGTCTCCCGCTACTGGCGCCAGTGCGGCTACGACGTCATGCACCCGATCGGCTGGGACTCCTTCGGCCTGCCGGCGGAAAACGCCGCCATCAAGCGCAACGCCCACCCCGCCGAGTGGACCTACGCCAACATCGACACGCAGGCCGCCAGCTTCAAGCGCTACGCGATCTCCGCCGACTGGGACCGCCGCCTGCACACCTCGGACCCGGAGTACTACCGCTGGACCCAGTGGCTGTTCACCCGCTTCTACGAAAAGGGCCTGGCCTACCGCAAGAACCACCCGGTGAACTGGTGCCCGAAGGACCAGACCGTGCTGGCCAACGAGCAGGTCGTCAACGGCGCCTGCGAGCGTTGCGGCACGCAGGTCACCAAGAAGTCGCTGAACCAGTGGTACTTCAAGATCACCGACTACGCCGACCGCCTGCTCGATGACATGGACGACCTCAAGGGCCACTGGCCCGAGCGCGTGCTGGCCATGCAGAAGAACTGGATCGGCCGTTCCGAGGGCGCCCACGTGGACTTCGTGATCGAAGCCACCGAGGCCAAGGAAGCGCACAAGACCACCGTCTTCACCACCCGCCCGGACACCCTGCACGGCGCCACCTTCTTCGTGGTTGCAGCCGACGCCGAGCTGGCCGGCGAGCTTGTCACCGAGGAGCACCGCGAGGCCCTGGAAGCCTACCAGGAACAGGTCAAGGCGCTGTCCGAGATCGAACGCCAGGCCACCGAGCGCGAAAAGACCGGTGTCTTCACCGGCCGCTACGCCATCAACCCGCTCAACGGGGAGAAGCTGCCGGTTTGGGCCGCGGACTACGTGCTGGCCGAATACGGCACCGGCGCGATCATGGCCGTGCCCGCGCACGACCAGCGCGACCTTGACTTTGCCCGCGCCTTCGGCCTGCCGGTGCGAGTTGTCGTCGAAACCGGCGCCGAGGACCCTGCCGAGACCGGCGTTGCCGCCGCCGGCGAGGGAACCCTCGTCAACTCCGGCGAGCTCGACGGCCTGCCCAAGGCCGAGGGCATCGCCCGCGCCATCGAGATCGTCGAGGCCGCCGGCACCGGCGAGAAGTTCGTGAACTTCCGCCTGCGCGACTGGCTGCTGTCCCGCCAGCGCTTCTGGGGCACCCCGATCCCGATCATCCACTGCGCCGACTGCGGCGAGGTCCCGGTTCCCGACGACCAGCTGCCGGTCCGCCTGCCGGACAACCTGCGCGGCGAGGACCTGGCCCCCAAGGGCACGTCCCCGCTGGCCGCCGCCAGCGACTGGGTCAACGTGGACTGCCCCAAGTGCGGCGCCGCCGCCAAGCGCGACACCGACACCATGGACACCTTCGTGGACTCGTCCTGGTACTTCCTGCGCTTCGTCTCCCCGAAGTACACCGAGGGGCCGTTCGACCCGGAGGCCGTGCGCAACTGGATGCCGGTCGGCCAGTACGTCGGCGGCGTGGAGCACGCAATCCTGCACCTGCTCTACTCGCGCTTCTTCACCAAGGTCATCTTCGACCTGGGCCTGATCGACGTCACCGAGCCGTTTGCCGCCCTGCTGAACCAGGGCCAGGTGCTCAACGGCGGCAAAGCCATGAGCAAGTCGCTGGGCAACGGCGTGGACCTGGGCGAACAGCTGGACAAGTTCGGCGTCGACGCCGTGCGCCTGACCATGATCTTCGCCTCCCCTCCGGAGGACGACGTTGACTGGGCCGACGTGTCTCCGGGCGGCTCCCAGAAGTTCCTGGCCCGCGCCTGGCGCGTGGCCCAGGAAGTGGCCAGCGAACCGGGCGTGGATGCGTCCACCGGCGACAAAGCGCTGCGCCACGTCACCCACAAGACGGTCCACGAGGCCACCGCGCTGCTCGAGGGCGGCAAGTTCAACGTCGTCATCGCCAAGGCCATGGAGCTGGTCAACGCGACCCGCAAGACCATCGACTCCGGCGCCGGCTCCGCGGACCCCGCCGTCCGCGAGGCCGCCGAGGCCACCGCGATTATCCTCTCGCTCTTTGCCCCGTACACGGCCGAAGACATGTGGGCCGCGCTGGGCCACGAGCCTGCCGTTGCCAACGCCGGATGGCCCACCGTCGACGAGGCATTGCTCGTCGAGGACAGCGTCACCGCCGTCGTGCAGATCAAGGGTAAGGTCCGTGCACGCCTTGAGGTGCCCGTTGACATCACCGCCGAGGACCTCGAGGCCCTGGCGCTTGCCAACGAGCAGGTCATCCGCTACCTGGACGGTGCGGCGATCAACAAGGTGATCGTGCGTGCGCCGAAACTGGTGAACGTGGTTCCCGCCTCCTAGTCAGGGGCTGTAGCCTAACCATATGGATCCAGACCAGTTGCCCGTCCGACCGCCGTGGCAGACACGCACCGGCGGTTGGGTGGACAAATTGCGCCAGCGGATGGACCGCCCCGAACACGGCGGTCCGGGCGGGCGCGGATTCATCCCCGTCGGGGTTGTCACCGATTCGGCGGCGGCCCTTCCGGCCGACTGGGCCAAGGCCCACGGGCGCTACCTGCGGGTGGTGCCCATGCCGGTGATGATCGACCACCAGATCTACTCCGAGGGCACCGACGACGTGCCGCACGAACTCGCCCTCGGTTTGGCCATGGGCAAGTCCGTGCGCACCTCGCGCCCGGCGCCCGGCCAAATGCTGCGCGCCTACCAGGAGCTTGCCGCCGCGGGGGTCAAGCGGATCATCTCCATCCACCTCTCCGGCTCGCTCTCCGGCACCGTGGAGGCCGCCCGCCTGGCGGCGCCGCAGTCCCCGGTCCCGGTCACCGTCGTCGACTCGCTCACCGTCGCCCTCGCCGAGGGCTTTGCGGTGATGGACGTCGTCGAGGCGGCCGGCGCCGGTGCCGGCCTCGAGGAACTGGTGGACATGGCGGGCCGCGCAGCGGAAAACCACGTGTTTTTTGCCGTGCCCTCCCTTGAACAGTTGCGCCGCGGCGGGCGGATCGGCACGATGGCCTCGGTGCTGGGTACCCTGTTGAACGTGAAGCCGATCCTGAGCGTCTGCGACGGGCACGTCATCGCCCACGAAAAGGTCAGGACGCAGTCCCGCACCCTGGCCCGGCTGGTCGCGATAGCCCGCGAGGAGGCCGCCGCGCGCGGCCCCGAGGTGCGCCTTGCCGTGCACTACTTCGGCAACGATGCCGCCGCCGAGGAAATCGTGCAGGAACTTGCCGGCGCCTCTCGCTTCGAGGTCCTGGCCGTTCCCGTCCCTGCGGTGCTGGGCGCGCACACCGGAGCCGGCGTGCTGGCCGTCGCCATCGGCGGCGGAACCGCGCCCCGACCGCCCGGACCGGACGCGGCCAAACCGCGCCGGGAGCAGCGGCCCAAGCACGGCGGGGATTCCGGGACCGCGCTGCGCCCGGAGGTTCCGGCGGCGACCCAGGAGTAGGGTTGCGCGCAGGGCGATGCTTGCTCAGGGCTTGGTTCCCCCGTTGACGTTCCGGTCGTGGCAGGCCGCCGCGGCCTCCGGCGCAACGGGCGGGGCCGGCACGGGCAGGTTGCGGATGCCGATCGCGGAGATCGCGGAGCCCGCAAACAGGAGCGCCGCCGTGACAAGCAAGACCCTGTGGAAGGAAGCGTAGTCCAGGGTGGCTCCGACGATCGTGCCCGTGGCCGCGACGGAAACCAACCCCGCAACGCGGGCCACGGCATTGTTGATGGCCGATCCGATGCCGCTGCGGTCCGCCGCGATTGACCCCAGCACTGCCGCGGTCAGCGGCGCCACCGTGACCGACAGGCCCAACCCGAACAGCACCACCCCGGGCAGGATCTGCCACCAGTAATCCAGCGGTTCCCGGGACGTGAGCATCAGCAGGAACCCGCACCCGGCCAGCAGCGGCCCGAGCGCCATGAACAGGCGCGGTCCGTGCTTCCCGGCCAGCGTGCCGAACAGGGCGGAGAAGCTCAGCGACATGATGGTCAGCGGGAGCGTGGCCAAACCCGCGGCCAGGGCGGAGAACCCGGCAACCTCCTGCAGGAAAATCGGGATGATGAACATCCCCAGCGACAGGCCGGCGTAGATCGAGGCCGTGGCAAGGTTGCCGACGCCGAAGTTCCGGATCCGGAACAGCCCCAGCGGCATCATGGGGTGTTTGGCGCGCGCCTGCCACCAGATGAAGCCGGCCAGGCAAACCAGCCCCGCGACGAAGGGCACCAGCACCAGCGGGCTGTTCCAGCCCAGCGTGCCCTGCATGATCAACGCAAAGACGGTTCCCGCCAGACCGAGTGCCGCAAGCAGTGCGCCCGGGATATCGACGTGGGCGCCCCCGGTCCCGTGCGCCGGGTCGTGCAGCCTGGCCAGCAGCGCCATGGTCGCGGCGATCGGCACCACGTTGATGCCAAAGACCCAGCGCCAGCCGATGGTGTCGACCAGCACCCCGCCAAGCAGCGGGCCGACGATGAATGCCGTGCCGGTCCACCCCGTCCACAGGCCGATGGCCCTGGCACGGGGCTCCTCCTTGAAGGTGGAGGTGATCAGCGCCAGCGAACTGGGCACCAGCAGGGCCGCCGCGGCGCCCTGGAGCAGCCGCGCCACAACCAGCACCGGGCCCGAGGGCGCCATGGCGCACAGAAGGGAAGCCGCGCCGAACAGCAGCAGCCCGGTCCGCAGCACCCGGACGCGGCCGTATGCATCGGAGAGGGCGCCTGCCACAAGGATCAGCGAGCCGAGGGTCAGCAGATAACCGTCAAGCACCCACTGCTGGAGGGCCAGTCCGCCGCCGAGGTCCGAGGCGATGGCCGGCAACGCCACGTTGACGATCGACCCGTCGAGAAACGCCACGAAGGAGGCCAGGATCGCCACCCACAGGACCACCCGTTCATGTGAAGTCATGCGGCGTTCCATTTGTCCCCTCCTGCCGGGGCCCCGGGTTGGCCTCCCTGCACGGGGACGCCGCCGTACACCCGCGGCTATACGCGGACCGGCTGCGCTCCAAGGGCCGTTCCCTTACGACAGAAGGTAGAACCGCGTGCACGAGGTGTCAACGACGGGGGAGCCGCCGGCGGCATCCGGCGATGGTTTGTGGCCTCTTTCGCCCGAGTTCCGGCATCCGTCCGTGCAGTACCGGCGACGAGCCGAACCCGCCAGTGGGAGTCGATTTTCGGGTCGCTCGTTATTGCTTTTGACCAGCGGCAGGTGTCCACTGTGTATAGGGCCTGCGCCACGGTGAACGTGGCCGTGTGGCGGGGACCGGACAATATTTATGGAACAACCTCCAGGAGGATGCCATGTCCGCAGAACCGGCTGAGCAGAAGACTGTGAAGCCTTGGGTCTATCGCGTGATGCCCGTCGAAGGCGAGGATAACAAGAAGTGGGACCTGCACAAGGTCCGGACCAGCAAGCATACGCACTTCCACACCGTTAAAGAAGCGGTTGCCGCGGCCCACGAGGAAGCCGGCACGCACCCGGCCCACATCGTCATCCACGCCCTTGACGGCCATGCCTACCGCGAGTACGACCTGAGCTGAAAGCGCATGAAGCCAGCCGCAATCCGACCGCAGCGAACGCGTGGCCGAATCCCGGCAGTGCAGACGATGGCCCACTTTGCCGTGCAAACACGCACCCGTGTTTGCACGGCAAAGTGGCGTCGGGGCACTGGTTGACGATGTGGGTTGAATGGACGTTTGCCGGAATAGTGATGAACGGGTGACTTGCGGGCGGCATTCCACGCGCGTTTGCATCGGTCCGACCTTGGAGTTCTCCACACCTTGGCCGGGGGAGTGACCCAAGACCGGAGCAATGCGTTGAACTGATGGCATGGGCAGACACGATTGGGCGGAACGTGCGGCCGCCCCAAACCTGGCGCAGGCACCGGGTCGCCTACGCGTTCTTGTCGGCAGGTCCGCAGTCATCGTTCTGGTCATCGGTGCGCTGAGCTGGATCTCGGTATCCATCGTTTTCAACCCGCCGCCGGGCAGCCCGAAACAGATCCAATCCGTGCCGTTGGCCGTCGACGGAAGCTCCGTGCCGGCAGAAAAGAGAACCGTCGAACAAGATCCGAGTGAACAAAGCGGGCAATCGCCGACGACCGGAAGCGAGGGTGCCGGTGCCAGCGTCGTCGTCCACGTCATCGGAGCGGTCAAGAAACCGGGCGTGTACGAGTTACCGCTGGGCTCCCGCGTGCTGGACGCGGTCAACCGCGCCGGCGGATTGCACAAGAACGCGGCGCCGGAGGCCATCAACTTGGCGGCCGAAGTCATTGACGGGCAGCAGCTTCGCATTCCGCTCCGTGGCGAGCGCTCAGTTCCCGCGGTCCAAGCGCCCGATGCGGCGGCCCCAAACGCCGGCGCTCCGGGCGGCATGCTGAACATCAACACCGCCACCAGTGCGGAACTTGAAGCGCTGCCCGGCATCGGCCCCGCGCTGGCCAAACGCATCATCGACTTCCGGCAATCCAACGGTGCATTCAAGAACCTCGCCGAACTTGATGCCGTCAGCGGCATCGGTCCGGCAATGCTGGCAACATTGCGCCAAAAGGTGGACTTCCAGTGAGCCGGGGCGCCGCGGGCGGACCCCTGTGGCGTTCGTTGCCAAGCCGGTTGTGGCGGCAGATGGCCGCGCACGCCGGCCGCAAGCCCAATGCGGTCGCTGCCGAGGAAGAGCCGCTCAGGTTGGACCTGCGCGGACTGTGGTGCCTGATCGGGGCCTGGGCCGCCGCGCTTGTGGGGGTGCGCCTGACCGTGCCGCAGCAGGGATGGGTGGCGCTCCTGGTCCTGGGCTTGTCCGGGCTCGGCGTGCTGTTGCTGCTGCGTACCAGGCACGCCCTGTTCGGCGGGGACACCGCCCCGGTATTCGCGGCACCCGCGCTGATGTGCGCAGCGGCCGGCCTGGTGCTGGCGAACCTCGCGCTCAGCGGGGCAACCACCGTGCCCGAACCGCTTCGCCAGGCCGCCGAAGACTCTGCTGTCGTCCGGCTCCGGGTCGAGCTGGCAGGCACTCCGAGAGCAGCCCTCGTGGCCGACAAGTTTTCCCAAGATGCCCCTGGGCACACCCGCTACCAGATTGAGGCACGCGCCGGGTCGATGCGCAGCGGTGACATGTGGCTCCCTGCCGATGCTCAAGCCACTCTGGACTACGGAGAATCGCTGGCCCCGGTCGGCACGGCGCCCACGCGCGGCACCCATGTGGAGGTGCTGGCCCGCATCACGCCGGCACCGGCCGGGCAGCGCAGCCGTTTCCGGCTCACGGCGGTGGCCCCGTTAGCGCTCTTGGGGACCGACAACCCACCAACCGTTGCCGAACACATGCGCCAAAAGTTCCAACAGCACGCGATGGCGCTGCCCGAGCCGGGGCGGGCGCTGCTTCCTGCGATGGTGTACGGGGATCGCGGCGGCCAAGGCCAGGAACTCTCCGACGCCATGAAGGCCGCGGGGTTGTCGCACCTGAGTGCCGTCAGCGGGGCAAACTGCGCCATGGTGCTCGGCGCGGTCTTTGCCTCGTGTCGCCTCTTCGGCGCGCCGAGATTGATGACCCTGTTTTTGGGAATTGCCGCCCTTTACGGGTTCGTGCTGTTGGTCGGCTACGAGCCCAGCGTGTTGCGCGCGGCCGTCATGGGAGCCATTGCCGCGCTCTCGGTGCGCTCCTCGAGGGGACGCAACGGGCTCTCGGCGCTGTGCCTTGCGGTGGTCGTGTTGCTGGCCATCGACCCCTACCTGGCGGGGGAGGCCGCGTTCCAGCTCTCCGCACTGGCCACGGCGGGGATCGTGCTCATCGGGCGCAGGCTTGCCGACAAGCTCTCACGGTGGCTGCCGCAATTCCTCGCCGAGGGAACGGCCATCGCCGTCGCGGCCCAGATCGCCTGCCTGCCGGTGTTGGTCGCCCTCAGCCCCTCCTTTTCGCTGTACTCGGTGCCCGCCAACCTGTTGGTTGCCCCGCTCATTCCATGGATCACCATCATGGGCACAGTGGGCATCGTGGTGCTCCTGTTCTCGGCACCGCTTGGCGCACTGTTGATCTGGGCCGCCGGCATTCCGGCGGCCGGAGTTGGACTTGTCGGAATGTGGGTGGCGGAATTGCCGGGCGCGCTGAGGCCTTGGCCCGCGGGCGTCCTGGGCGTCGCCCTGGCCTGGATGTTGTTTATCGCCGTTTTCTTCTCGCTGGGCTATGCGCCGGAGCGTCCCGGAACCTGGCGGTCGCGGATCCCCATGGGGGTCCAAGCCGTGGCAACGGGGTTGCTTCTGGGCCTCACCCTTCCCGTGACGGCTCTGGTTCCGGCACCGGCCGTGGCATGGCTGGTGGTGGCCTGCGACGTGGGCCAGGGCGACGGACTGGTGCTCAATGCCGGGGCGGCCGGGGCGATTGTCGTTGACACCGGAAGGGAACCGCCAGACATCGATGCCTGCCTGCGCCGCCTGCGCGTCGAGAAGATCGCCGCGGTCTTCATCACGCACCAACATGCCGACCATGACGGAGGGATCGCCGGAGCCGGGCGAAATCGTCAGGTGGGGCAGCTGTTCTATTCGGTGCTCGATGACCCGGCGAAGCCGCCGGAAGTCAACGGGCTCAAGGGCGATCAATTGGTTTCCGGAGACCATGGCAACGCCGGGACGGTGAGTTGGCGGGTTCTGGCACCAAGCCGCACGGATGCCAAGTTGGATGAAAATGATGCCTCACTGGTCATTCGCTTCGAAATGCAGGTGCCCGGAAGCAACCGGGTTGTTTCAATGTTGGCGACCGGCGACATGCAGGAAACGCCGATGGGCACGCTGCTGGCCTCCGGGGCCGTGCAACAGGCCGACATCTTGAAGATCGCACACCACGGGGCGGCCAACGGCGGCACCGAAATCATCGAGGTTGCGCGCCCCCTGGTGGCGCTGATCAGCGTGGGGAAGGACAACACGTACGGGCATCCGAGCCCGGACATCACCGGGGCCCTGCAGCAAAGGGGCGTGCCGGCGCTGCGCACCGACGAGCACGGCACGCTCGTCCTTGGCTGGGTAAATGGCGGGCTCAGCGTTTCGGCGCTGGAAACACAGCAACCGGCACAGCAGTTCGGGATGGAAACCCGTCCGAAAATCCCTAATGCGGGCGTTGCGGATAGTATTTATGGGGTTCTCCATTCACTACGTAAGGGTTCGGTCATGGCTGCGGCACGAGGCACAACTAAGAGCGCCGGGATTTCCTGGCGGGACGTCTCCCCGGCGGCGATCATCCTGTTGCAAGGCTCCGAGGAGCTACTTGCGTCCCGTTCCTTTGAGAAGGTCCGGGCAACCCTGCGGGCCGGCGCGGAAGTCGAACTCACGCGCTTTGAAGCCAACTCGTATGAACGCGGTGAATTGCTGCTGGCTTCCAGCCCTTCACTGTTCAGCGAAACCAAACTCATCGAGGTTCGCCAGCTGGCCAACATGAACGAGGACTTCCTAAACGATGCCCTCGAGTACGCCAAGGCCCCGGCACCCAACACCACGCTCATCATGCACCACGGCGGGGGAGTGCGCGGCAAGAAGCTGCTGGATGCGCTCAAGGCTGCCGGAGTGGTCATTGTGGACTGCCAACCGCTGAAAAAGGATGCGGAGAAGATCGATTTCGTCACCCAGGAATTCAAGGCAGCCAAGCGGCGCCTGAGCCCCGAAGCCGCCAGGGCCTTGGTTGCGGCGCTGGGCAGCGACCTTTCCGAATTGTCCGCGGCATGTTCTCAGCTGCTGCAGGACACCACCGGGGCGATCGACCAGGACGTGGTGGACAAGTACTACGGCGGCCGGGTCGAAGCCACGGGTTTCAAGGTTGCCGACGCGGCAATGATGGGACGAGCCGACGTGGCACTTTCCACGCTTCGGCACGCCCTTGCCACGGGAACCGATCCGGTGCCGATCGTCGCAACGCTCGCGATGAAGCTGCGCCAGGTTGCCAAGGTGGCCGGGGTCAGAAAGTCCGCAGGCCAGCTAGCAAGCGAACTGGGCATGCCCCCGTGGCAGGTGCAGCAAGCCCAGGAGCAGGCCCGCTACTGGAGTGCGGACGACCTGGGCCGCTGCATCCGCCTGGTTGCCGAGGCCGACGCCCAGGTGAAGGGTGCTTCACGCGATCCCGAGTACGCCGTCGAACGCGCGGTCACCCAGATAGCCCTGGCTGCCCGGCGCTAGGTCCAACCGTTCGGCAGCTACCGCTGAATTCCGCACTCGCGAGCATAGCGGTGGGGCTCAAGGGGAATCGGGCCGAAGCGTTCCAGGAAGCGCAGTCTCGCACGGGTTCGTGCCGCATGGCGGTTCCACAGGCCCGAGAAGAACATCACGGCGGCCGAGGCCGTCGAGACGGCTGCAACGACATCCGTTGGGTAGTGCACGCCGATGTAGATCCGGGAGAGCGCCAAGGCCACAACCATGGACGTAGCCCGAATCACCGCCGCATTCCGCCATCGGGTTCCACTGGCCAGGTAGTAGACGGCGAAGGCCAAGCCCACGGCCAGGCAGACGTGTCCACTGGGGAAACTGTCGAATCCCGTTTCCGGGGCCAGCGGGTCCGCCAGCAATGTGGGGTTCGGACGGGGTCGCGCCACGATGACCTTGAACACCTGCGAGGAGAGCCAGCCCACGGACGCAACGGCCCCGAATCCGATGGCGTTGACGGGTGAACGCCGGAGCAGCAGGAGAAACAGGCAGATCGCGGCCGGAAGGATTGCGCCGCCGAGTGGACTGAAGATGGTGCTAAGCAGAAGGGCCATCTCGTTAAGCAGCGTGTCGTGATGTCGGCTGATCTGCTGGTCGACCGCCAGTTCGCCTGTGGAGTAACCGGGTAGGAACTTTGCGCTGAAACCAACGGCCGGCACGAGCGCAAGCATTGCGGCGGGTATCAGCACCCGTGATTTCAGTTGCGGCAGAACCAACATCCGCATGCGTTCGCCGAATTGTGAACCCAGGTCCGCGGTCCGGGTCGTGCTGGCTTTACTCATCTGGCGGTCCGCTCATTTCAGCATCCGGGGTCAAGGGGCGAACGGCGCCGTCACCAGACACCGACCTGCCGAGGCCGCCGGCCTGTTCCGTACGTTGGCCTTGAGGGATCCGCTGGTTGGCTGGGTGCTTCCCTCCGGAGAAGTCGTGGTTCAGGGACCCGTATTCCTGCTGGGCACAGGTTCTGGAATTCAGGCGGGAAACCAGGGGCCCGCTTAAACAAGTAGGTCCTCCACCCAATTGGGTGGAGGACCTACTATGCAGTGAAGCAATCCTTAGAGGGCGTTAACCTTCTTGGAGATGGCCGACTTGTGGTTTGCTGCGTTGTTCTTGTGCAGCACACCCTTGGTGACGGCCTTGTCAATCTTGCGGCCAGCGGTTACCAGTGCGGTAGAGGCTGCTTCCTTGTCCTCGGACACAACGGCAGTGTTTACTGCGCGGATTGCGGTCTTCAGCTCGGACTTGATTGCAGCGTTACGCTGGCGTGCCTTCTCGTTGGTGAGAATGCGCTTCTTCTGGGACTTGATATTTGCCACTGTTTTAAACTCTCTTGCTCATCGCTTATATGGTCGGTGAGGGATATCTTCCGGGCCATTGACTGAGCGGCGTGGGGATACCTATGGCGACCCGGGAGAAGTGCCCGTCGACCTGCGCGGACACACAAGAAGTAATACTATCAGGTTCGCATCGAAGTCACGATTCATTCGCGGAATCGAGGACGTGATGCGGGTCAAGTTTTCGTGCCGGCAGTGACCTGCAATTCGCACTGAAACAGCACTTCAGACCGGAAATTCCCGATGTGTTGCCCCGCAGCCTAGGAACTGAGTCGGCCCGCGACACGCGAGAAAACCTGCTTGTTCAAGACGGCCCCCTCACGCCTGATGCCCGAAGGCCTGAGTCGGATCAGGCGATCAATCTTGACCTCACTAGGCCGCCCCTGCTTGTCCCACGGACCCGATCCGATGTCGACATAGTCCCTATCGGAGTGACCCGGATTGTTGTGGTCCTTGGATGTCAGCATGAGGGCCAACAGGTACTTTCCGTCTTTTCCCACCAGGAGGACCGGGCGGTCCTTGCCTTGGCTGAAGTCCTCTTCATACGGGACCCAAGCCCAAACGATTTCGCCGGGATCCGGCTGTCCGTTGGCTACGGGGTTGTAGACGGGCTTCACTGCACCATGGAAGTCGCCCGGGTAGTCGCCGTTTTCCCACCCCAGTGCCGAGTCTGAATCGGTGTGCACCGGCTTGGAGGCGTTGCGCGCACCGGCCGGAGCGGCGGATCTGGGCTTGGGTGCCGGTTTTGCTCCTGTTGCGGCTGTCCGGGAGCGAGTCGGGGCGGGCTTGGTGCCCTCATTTGCATTCGTGTCGTTCTGGGATTTCAGGAATCCTTCAAGGACTCGACCGAGAAACCCGAAGAATTTATTGGCGTTGAACTTCATCTGGCCAAACTATCAGGAGCAACACCTCGTGCCGATTGTGCGACACCGGCGTCGCGGCATGGGAGAATGGCCATTGCGAAGCAATTCGCTGCCAACTTACTTTTCCACTCCTTATTAGCGAGGTCCCTTACGTGTCACCCATGGCCCGCACCGCACCGGTGCCTGCCGCGACAGATCCGGCGATCATCAGAAACTTCTGCATCATCGCCCACATCGACCACGGCAAGTCGACCCTGGCCGACCGCATGTTGCAGCTCACCGGAGTCGTCTCCTCACGCGATATGAAGGCCCAGTACCTGGACCGGATGGACATTGAACGCGAACGCGGCATCACCATCAAGTCACAGGCCGTACGCATGCCATGGGAGGTCGACGGGCAGTCCTACGCACTGAACATGATCGACACCCCGGGGCACGTCGACTTCACCTATGAAGTATCGCGTTCCCTGGCGGCCTGCGAAGGCGCCATCCTCCTGGTTGACGCGGCACAGGGCATCGAAGCCCAGACCCTGGCCAACCTGTACCTGGCCATGGAGAATGACATGACGATCATTCCCGTGCTGAACAAGATCGATCTTCCCGCGGCGCAGCCCGAAAAGTACGCGGCGGAGATTTCCAAGCTCATCGGCTGCGATCCCGAGGACATCCTTCAGGTTTCCGGCAAGACCGGCATGGGCGTCGAGGCCCTGCTGGACAAGGTCGTTCGCGACCTTCCGGCACCGGTCGGGGACCCGAATGCTCCGGCGCGTGCCATGATCTTCGACTCGGTCTACGACACCTACCGCGGCGTTGTCACCTACGTCCGAGTCGTTGACGGCAACCTCTCGCCGCGCGAGAAGGTCCAGATGATGTCCACCGGCACCGTCTACGACCTGCTGGAAATCGGTGTCTCCTCACCGGAGCCGGTTCCCACCAAGGGCCTGGGCGTCGGCGAGGTCGGCTACCTGATCACCGGCGTGAAGGACGTGCGCCAGTCCAAGGTCGGCGACACCGTCACCAACTTTGCCAAGCCGGCCGAGAAGTCGCTGGGCGGCTATCAGGACCCGAAGCCCATGGTCTTCTCCGGCCTGTACCCGATCGACGGTTCGGACTACCCGGCACTGCGCGACGCGCTGGACAAACTGCAGCTCAACGATGCTGCCCTGACCTACGTCCCGGAGACCTCCGTAGCCCTGGGCTTCGGCTTCCGCGTCGGCTTCCTGGGCCTGTTGCACCTAGAAATCACCCGCGAACGCCTCGAAGCCGAGTTCAATCTGGACTTGATCTCCACCGCGCCGAACGTGGTGTACGAGGTCATGACCGATGACAAGAAGATGCGCACCGTGACCAACCCGAGCGAGTTCCCCGACGGGAAGATCCTCGAGGTCCACGAGCCGATGGTTGCCGGCACGATCCTGGCACCGAACGAATTCGTCGGCGCAATCATGGAACTGTGCCAGTCGCGCCGTGGCGTCATGCGCGGCATGGACTACCTCTCCGAGGAACGCGTGGAGATCCGCTACTGGCTTCCGCTGGCCGAGATCGTCTTCGACTTCTTCGACGTATTGAAGTCCAAGACCCGCGGCTACGCCTCGCTGGACTGGAAGGCCGACGGCGAACAGATCTCGGACCTGGTCAAGGTCGACATTTTGCTCCAGGGCGAACAGGTCGACGCGTTCAGTGCCGTCACCCACCGCGACAAGGCTTACGCCTACGGCAACATGATGACCCAGAAACTGCGCGAACTGATTCCTCGCCAGCAGTTCGAGGTGCCGATCCAGGCAGCCATCGGTTCGCGCATCATCGCCCGTGAGAGCATCCGTGCCATCCGCAAGGACGTTCTGGCCAAGTGCTACGGCGGCGACATCAGCCGTAAGCGCAAGCTGCTGGAAAAGCAGAAGGCCGGCAAGAAGCGGATGAAGATGGTCGGCCGCGTGGAGGTTCCCCAGGAAGCCTTCATCGTTGCCTTGTCATCCGACGAGCCCAAGAAGAAGTAATAATGCCAGGTGCTTTGCCCCTCGGGGATCCGGCACCATCGGACGGGTTGCTTCCGGCAACCTGCGCCGATGGTGCCGTGGACCGGACCTTTTCGGTCTACGTCCACATTCCGTTTTGCGCCGTGCGCTGCGGCTACTGCGACTTCAACACGTACACGGCCCATGAGCTCGGCTCGGGTTCCAGCCAGGACACCTATGCGGAAGCGGTCTCCTCGGAGATCGCCTTTGGCGCCAAGGTCCTGGAGGAATCCGGCGTGCCGCGGCGCAGCGTGTCCACCGTCTTCTTCGGCGGCGGAACCCCCACGCTGTTGCCCGCCGAGGACCTGGTCCGCGTGCTGCGTGAAATCCGCACCCAATGGGACCTGGCTCCCGACGCGGAAATCACCACGGAGGCCAACCCGGATTCGGTGACGCCGGAGTCCCTGCAGCTGCTGGCCGACGGCGGGTTCACCCGCGTGTCGATCGGCATGCAGTCCGCGGTCCCGCATGTCCTGAAAACCCTTGACCGCACGCACAACCCCGAGCGGGTCGGTCTGGCCGTGCAATGGGCGAAGGCTGCGGGCCTGCAGGTGAGCGTCGACCTGATTTACGGCACGCCGGGGGAGTCGATCGAGGATTGGCGCACCAGCGTCAACACTGCGCTGAGCTACGACCCCGACCATATTTCCGCCTACGCGCTGATCATCGAGGACGGAACGCGGCTTGCCGGGCAGATCCGCCGCGGCGAGGTCGCAAACATCGACGATGACGACCACGCCGACAAGTACCTGATCGCCGACGAACTTTTCGCCGCTGCCGGGTACAACTGGTACGAGGTCAGCAACTGGTCGAAGGACGCGGACAGCCGCTGCCTGCACAACCTTGCCTATTGGCAAGGTGGCGACTGGTGGGGCGCCGGGCCCGGGGCGCACTCCCACGTCGGCGGGCTGCGTTGGTGGAACGTCAAGCACCCTGCCGCCTACCAGCAGCGCATCGATGCAGGCACCTCGCCCGCCGCGGGACGTGAGACCCCGGACGAGGACGCCCGCTACCTGGAACGGGCCATGTTGTTGACACGCATCGTCGACGGCATGGACACCGCCGAACTGAAGCCCGAGGGCCGGAAGGCAATTGCCGGCTTGATTGCCGATGGCTTGGTGGTCCCCGAGGCGGCATTTGCCAAGAAGGTTGTCTTGACGTTGCAGGGACGGCTATTGGCCGATGCCGTGTTGCGGCGCCTGCTGGATTTCTAGGGAGCACTTCGCCGCCATAGCAGGTGGATCCTACAAAGGTGGGTGGCGGGTTGGAATTCCAGCCCGCCACCCACCTTTGTCATCTGGAGCAGGTGTCCTTGCAGAGCCGGTGCTGCCGTCAGGGGACCGCGGCGGCGTCTCCGCTCGCCAGCTTGGATGGTTTTCGGTCCGGCCGGGCCCGGGGAGTCTCGGCCCAGCGCGTCGATGAACGGTGCACAAAATGCGGTGGCCTGGACCGCTGCCGGAATGACCGGGCAAAGATCAAAAACCGGCTCGGGTGCTCTCCAAATCGTAAGGGGCACTGCCTTGTCGGCAATGCCCCTTACGATCCCACCCGGCTCTTTGCTACTTGAACAGCCGAAGGTTGAACGGGTAGCGGTAGGGGCGGGACTTGTTCGCGTTGATGCCCGCCTTGACGCCGCTGACGGTGAGGAAAATCCAGATTGCCACGACGAGGACCGCGAAGACCCATCCAATGACGGGAATCAGCGAGAGCAGGTTCAGCAGCACTGCCAGGACCGTGAGCGGAAACGTGAAGTTGAGCGCTTCCTTGGATTCCTGCGCGGTGAACGGCCCGCGCGAGCGGTACACGTAGTAGATGATGGCCGAGGGGATGCACCCAAGGATCGCGCCGAAGTGGGCGATGGTTGCCCACTGGCGATCTTCGGCAGGCGTCAGGGGCAGCGGGGCATCCGAGGAACCTTCGAATCGGTCCGGCTGGCCATTGCCTTCGCCGGGTGACTGTCGTGCCTCGTTGACCACTGCTGGTGTCCTCTTCGTTGCTGTTGGTGAATCGTTGGACAGTTTATCGCCAATCCAACGGGTCCATAGAATCGAACCGCGGCTTTGGGCGAGTCCCGGCCGGATGGTGAACGGTTATCCCCTGACTTGCGCCACCTTTGGGTTGCCCACGTGCCCGATCATAAGCGAAGCGTGAGCATTCTCACGGTGCTGACATTTTTCCGGCCGGGCGCGTCGCCGGTGGATGGAGAGTTATTCGGGCCCGTGGTCGCCTGCGGTGAGGAAGTCGATGACCTCTTCAACGCGGCCCAACAGCGAAGGTTCCAGATCCGCATAGCTTCGCACCTGCCCCAGGATGCGTTCCCATCCCTGGGCCACGTCGACCTGTTCCCGGTGCGGCCAGCCCAGGCCCTTGAGGATGCCGGTTTTCCAGTCCGTTCCGCGCGGCACCACCGGCCATGCCTTGATGCCCAGCACCGTGGGGCGCACGGCTTGCCACACGTCGACGTACGGGTGGCCGACAATCAGCACATTGCCGGCCGCGCCCGGAACCCGCATGGCCTCTGCGGCGATCTTTGCCTCCTTGGTGCCGGAAACCAAATGGTCGACGAGGATTCCAAGCTTGCGCTGCGGGCCGGGGGAGAAATCGCGGATGGCGGCAGCCAGGTCATCGACTCCGTGCAGGGGCTCGACGACAATGCCCTCCACGCGCAGGTCGTGGCCCCAGACCTTTTCAACCAGCTGGGCGTCGTGTTTGCCTTCCACCCAAATGCGGCTTGCCCGGGCGGTGCGGGCCCGCAGGTCGGTGACCATTCGCGACCCCGAGGCGCTGCGCGCCGTGCCCTGCTTGGCCGGCTGCGCGGCAACCGGTTCGGTGATTTCCACGGGCTCTCCCTCGAGCAGGAAGCCGAAACCCGTGCGGAAGGACTTGGTCCGGCCTGCCCGGTCCTCCAGGGCCATCACGCGCATGCCGCCGGATTTTTCCATGCGGACAACCTCTCCCACCCAGCCGCTTTCGACGTCTTCGAGCAGCAAGCCCAGGCTCAGCGGGACCTTGCGGAGCTGTCGTCGTGCGGGGGCGCTCATGTCTTGGGCGCCCCAGGTGTAATTGGTCATGGTTTCACTTTCCGGTGCCGGTGGTCGCATGCTGCGGCGGTGGGGCGTGTGGTGAACGCGGCACCGCCGTGTTTGAACAAACCATGCTAACAACCCAGCCGGACGTATTAGACTTAGCACTTGGACATGTCGAGTGCTAAAGGCCGCAAATTCGCGGGCCCGGGCACCCAGATGCGTCGTCGACCGTATCAATCTGGTAGTCAGGAGGGTAAGAATGACCGAACCGCGCAGGCTTGAGGTCCTCCGAGCCATCGTTGAAGACTATGTCAAGTCCCGTGAGCCGGTGGGTTCGCGGGCCCTGCTGGATCGGCACAACCTCGGCGTCTCGGCCGCTACCATCCGCAACGACATGGCTTCGCTTGAGGAAGAGGGCTTTATTGTTGCCCCGCACACTTCCTCCGGGCGGATCCCCACAGAGAAGGGCTACCGCCATTTCGTCGACCAAATCGGCGACATCAAGCCGCTCTCGCCAGCCGAGCGACGTGCCATTGCCGCGCTGATCGAGGGCTCGCACGACCTCAATGAGGTCCTCGAAAACACCGTCCGCCTGCTGGCAAGCATCACCCAGCAGGTGGCGCTCATCCAGGTGCCGCATTACTCAAACGCCACGGTCCGCCACATCGAGCTCGTGGGCCTTGGCGCCGGGCAGACACTCGTTGTCCTCATTGCCTCCAGCGGCAAGGTTGAACAGCGGGTCATTCTTTTGCCCCCGGAAACCGGCGAAGAAGACCTCCAGCGCCTGCGCGCGGTGTTCCTCGCGGTGTTGGACAACCGACCCATTGCAGATGTCTCAAAACTCTGCGGAGGTCCCACGGACCTGGTCGAACCACGACTGCTGCACGCGGCACGGGCCATCGCCGAGGCGTTGGGGGCGCTGGCTCGCAACAACACCGTGGACCGGATGGTCATGGCCGGCACCGCAAACCTGGCCCGCGCAAACCGCGACTTCCCGTTGAGCATCACCCCGGTCCTCGAGGCGCTTGAGGAACAGGTTGTGCTGCTGCGCTTGTTCTCCGAACTGGAACAGGACGCACACGGGATCGCGGTGGGCATCGGAACCGAAAACCAGTACGGCGCCCTCACGGAGGCCTCGGTGGTCGCGACCGGCTACGGGCCGGGCGAACAATCGATGATCGGCGTGTTGGGCCCGACCCGCATGAACTACCCCACCTCGATGGCCGCCGTGCGCGCCGTCGCCAGATATCTTTCCCGCATCTTGGCCGGCTGACCGCCGGGCCATTGTCAATTTTTGAAGTACGAAAGGACACAGCGAGCACTGTGAGCACTCACTACGAAGTTCTGGGCGTCAGCAAGGACGCCACGGGCGAAGAGATCAAGAAGGCCTACCGCAAGTTGGCCCGCAAGCTACACCCCGATGTGAACCCGGGGGAGGACGCCTCGGAGCAGTTCAAGCTGGTGACCCGCGCCTACGAGGTGCTCGCCGACGCGGACAAGCGCGCCAACTACGATGCCACGGGCAACGAAAACGGCACGGGCCAGACCGGTTTCGGCGGAGGCGGCGGTTTCGGCGGCGGCTTCGGGGACATCTTCGAGCAGTTCTTCGGCGGAGGCCAGGCCCAGGGCCCGGCCTCGCGCACCCAGCGCGGCCGCGACGCGCTGATCACGGCGACGATCGACCTTGCCGATGCGGTGGCCGGCACCGTGTACCCGCTGGACATGGAAACCGCCGTCACCTGCCCCACCTGCGAGGGTACCTGCTGCCGCAAGGGCACCTCGCCCGTCACCTGCAGCATCTGTCACGGCGCCGGCCAGGTCCAGCGCCCGGTCCGCTCCTTCCTGGGCCAGATGATGACCGTGGAGACCTGTGCGGCCTGCCGCGGCTTCGGCACCACCATCCCGGATCCCTGCATCGACTGCAACGGCCAGGGCCGCATCCGCGAACGCATCTCCAAGCAGCTCAAGGTCCCCGCCGGCGTTGCCAGCGGCACCCGCATCCACCTGGCGGGCCAGGGCGAGGCGGGTCCCGGCGGCGGTCCCAACGGCGACCTGTACGTGGAGATCGAGGTGCGCCGCCACAAGGTCTTCGAACGCGAGGGCGTCGACCTTCACGCACGCATGAACGTCCCGATGACGGCGGCCGCGCTCGGCGCGGACCTGAAACTGGAGACCTTCGACGGCGCCCAGGTCATCGAGGTCGAATCCGGCGCGCAGTCCGGCGACACGGTTCGCCTGGCCGGCTACGGCGTTCCGCGCCTGCGCGGCGGCAAGCGCGGCGACATCATCGTGCACCTGCACGTCGAGACTCCGACCAAGGTCGACGCGGCACAGCGCGAGCTGCTCGAGCAGCTGGCCAAGCTGCGCGGCGAGGAATTCGCCGAGGGCCGCATGGAAAACAGCGGCGGGATGTTCTCCCGCCTGCGCGGCAAGCTCGGCAACCTGGGCTCATGAGCAACCAGTGCTTCTTCATGGAGCCCGGGTCCATCGGCGACCCCGCCGTGGGTTCCGTGCTCACCCTTGAGGGGCCCGAGGCCCACCACGCGGTGAACGTGAAGCGCGTGCGCGGCGGGGAGACGATCGACCTTGTCGACGGCACCGGCGTGCGCGCACGCGTCGAGGTGCTGGACACCGACAAGTCCTCCCTGCGCGCCACGGTGGCTTCCGTCGAGCACGAGGAGGCCCAACCGGTCCGCATCACCCTGGTGCAGGCGCTGGCCAAGGGCGACCGCGACCTGCAGGCAGTCGAGTCCGCGGTGGAGCTCGGCATCGACGCGGTGCGCCCGTGGCAGTCCGAACGCGCGATCGTGCGCTGGAACGAGGCCAAGGCCGCCAAGGCGCTGGGCAAGTGGGAAGCGACGGTGCTCAGCGCGCTGAAGCAATCCAGGCGCACGTTCCTGCCCGAGGTCCTGCCGATGCTTTCCACCCCGGCGCTGGCCAAGTCCATGGCGGCCGCGGCGGACGCCGGGACTCCGGTGCTGGTGCTGGTGCTGCACGAACGCGGTGCCGCCTCGGTGGCCGACGTCGTCGGGACCTGGGCCGCCGAGCACGCCCGGGAGCTGGCCGCCGGCAAGGCGCCGCGCGCCGAGGTACACCTGGTCGTCGGGCCCGAGGGCGGGATCTCGGACCACGAGATTGACCAGTTCCTGGCCGCCGGCGCCAAGGTGGCGCTGCTGGGCCAACACGTGCTGCGCGCCTCGACCGCGGGGCCCGCGGCGCTGGTGCTCGTCAGGCACCTGCTCGGACAGCTTTAGGAAGCGGCCCCTGACGCAGGCAAAAAGATCCCTGTGCCGGATTCCCCTTGGTGGGGGATCCGACACAGGGATCTTTGCGTTGGCGGTGTTTGGTCGGTGCGGCTAGGTCGGCGGGAATCTCAGTCCTCCACCGTGAAGTCCTTGGATTCGATGGCGACCCGCTTGTCAGTGGTCGCGTCGACGCCCCATGCGGTGAACGTGTAGTCGCCGGCCTCGAGCTTGTGGCTGAAGGAGAATTCGTTGGTGTCCAGGCCGTCGCCGCCCGTGGGCAGCTGGCCGGAGGCGACGGGCTCGGTCGATTCGCTTTTGGTCTTCAGCGGGTTCATGGACTTCCTCCGCCGGATCTCCCAGAATTCCCCGCCGGGGAAACTGGCGCTCAGGCCGCGGAAATCCACCTGCCCGGCGGGCACGGTGCTGCCGGCTTGCGGGTCGATGACCCACAGCGGGGCCGCAAGCTTGGAATCGCGGGTGAAGGTCTGGTCCAGCGGAATCTGGCCGAAGGCCAGGAAGTCGCTCGATCCGTCGACCTGGATCCGCACGCTCGGTTCGATGCCGTCGGAGAGGATGCCGGCGTTGGCCGCCGCGGCCGTGGCAGTGAACACCAATTGCGCGATCGACCGCTCCGCGAGGCCGCGGTCCAGCGACGCGCCAAACGCCTTTTTGCCCAGGTCGATGGTGATCATGTTCCCGGGGCTCACCGAGGCACCGATCGAGTTGCTCGGCCGCCACAGGTTGAAATAGTCGGTGTCATGCGGCTTCGAGTTCAGCATGTAGCGCACCGATGCGGCGATCGGATCCCCGACCCCGGGGATCTGCACGAACTCCCGATAGAGACGCACCGTTCCGTCCGATTCCGAGAGCCAGTAGACGGGCATGCTGCGGTCGGTGCTCAAGGGCTCCATCTCGACCGCCGACAACGGGGCGGCCGAATGGACGTCGGCGTTCGATGCGGGCATCGAGAACTGCTCGGCGCCGGTCCCCAGACCGCAGGAGGCCGAGGTTCCAAGCAGCGCCGTGAGTGCCAAGACCGCAATGCGGGAATGGGCGGCGCGACGGGATCGGGACATCGGAAATAGTGGCTCTCTGGGAGAAAGGGAACTAAAAGCAGGGGTGCATCCGCATCGGGGGAGTTGGCGGGCTTTCCCCAGCCTTGCACAAATTTTCCCTCGAGGGGGGCGCCGATCCGCGTTTTGCGGGGACTGTTGCCTGATTGATATATTCGCGGGCCGGCAGGCGGGCCGCCCGCGCGCCAATGGCCGGTGCCACAAGGGCAGGATAAGATGGACGAGGTGCAGGGACCATTGGCCGCGGAAGGACCGCAGGCCTTAGTCGCCCACACGGAATGCGGAGGCGGCAACAGTCGTATGGATCCAGAGATGAGCCAATCAGGGCAGCCGCGGGAAACCGATGCGCTGGTCAGCTTCGACAGTTCCGACCAAATGGTAGCCACCCTGGGTGCACACGATGAACTATTGCGTGTCATCGGTGGCGCCTACCCGGGCGTCGAGCTCCACGCCCGGGGCAACGACCTTCGGGTCACCGGCGAGCCGGGAGCCGCGCACAGGGCCTTGCGGGTGATCACCGAGGCCCGCACGCTTGCGGCCAACGGGACCCGGATTTCCGCGCAGACCATTGAACAGCTGGTGCGCATGCTGGAGGGCTCCGGCGCCGGCGACGCCCAGTCCGTGCTGGGGCTGAAGATACTTTCCGGCCGGGGCAAGGCCATCCGGCCCAAGACCGTGAACCAGAAGGCCTACGTCGATGCCATCGACGAGCACACCGTGATCTTCGGTATCGGTCCCGCGGGCACCGGCAAGACCTACCTGGCGATGGCCAAGGCCGTTGCGGCGCTGCAGTCCAAGGAGGTCAGCCGAATCATCCTGACCCGCCCGGCCGTGGAGGCCGGGGAGAAGCTCGGCTTCCTGCCGGGCACCCTCACCGACAAGATCGACCCGTACCTGCGCCCGCTCTACGACGCGCTGCACGACATGCTGGAGCCGGATTCGATCCCGCGCCTGCTGGCCGCCGGCACCATCGAGGTCGCACCGCTGGCCTACATGCGCGGACGCACCCTCAACGACGCGTTCATCATCCTCGACGAGGCACAAAACACCACGCCCGAACAGATGAAGATGTTCCTCACCCGGCTGGGCTTCGGCTCCAAGATCGTGGTGACCGGCGACATCACGCAGGTCGACCTGCCCGGCGGCACCAAGTCCGGGCTGCGCGTGGTCACCGAGATCCTCGAGGGCGTCGATGACATCGCCTTCTGCGAACTCGACGCGACCGACGTGGTGCGCCACCGGCTGGTCGGGGCCATCGTCGGCGCCTACGAGCGTTGGACCGCCCGCCAGGACCCCAACTTCAACCGCTCGGCCGCCCGCGCGCGGCGCCGGGCCGCCGCTACCCCCGGCACGGGCCAGGCAACCCACAGACAGCACGGCAAACCACAGGGACACGGTCCCGACAATCAGGAGAACGCATCATGAGCGTAGAGGTCAACAACGAGTCCGAGATCGCAGCCGATCTCGAACGCATCAGCGCGTTGGGACGCCACATCCTCTCCGAGCTGCACGTGCACCCGGAAACCGAAGTCTCGATCATCCTGATGGACGAGGAGCCCATGAGCGCGCTGCACGTCGAATGGATGGACATCGACGGGCCCACCGACGTGATGAGCTTCCCGATGGACGAACTGCGCCCGGGCCGCCCCGGTTCTCCCACCGAGGCGGGCATGCTCGGCGACATCGTGATCTGCCCGCAGGTCGCCACCGCCCAGGCCAAGACCGGCGGGCACAGCGTCGAGGACGAGATCCTGCTGCTCACCACGCACGGCATGCTGCACCTGCTGGGCTTCGACCACGCCGAGCCCGAGGAAAAGGAAATCATGTTCGCCCTGCAGCGCCAGCTGCTTGAAGCCTTCCTGGGCCGCCCGGCTCCGCGGGAGACGATGAACTAGTGACCGCGATTGTTCTCGCGCTCTGTGCATTGGTGTTCATCGTCAGTGCAGCAATCCTCACCGCAGCCGAATCCGCCTACCTGTACCTTTCCAGGCAGCAGGCAGAGGTGCTGCGCAGCGAATCCGCCGCCGGCCACCTGAGCCGCATCCTCGACGACCCCACCAGCCACACCCACGCCGTGCGTTTCTGGCGCATCTGGTTCGAGACTGCCTCCGCCGTGGCGGTCGGCATCCTCTACCACGACAGGCTCGGCAACGTCTGGCTGGCCGGCCTGCTGGCCACCGTCACCATGGCCGCGGTCAGCTTTGTGCTGGTCGGGGTCTCGCCGCGCCGCTACGGGCGCACCCACGCCGCCGGGGTGGTGCGCCGCACCGCGCCGCTGATCCGCTTCCTGCGCCTGGTGCTGGGCCCGATCCCGTCCTGGCTGGTCGGCATCGGGCAGGCGATCTCCCCGCGCGCCGTCGAGGAGGACGAGGGCTTCCTCTCCAAGGAGCGCCTGCGCGACCTGGTCGACCGGGCCTCGGAGGGCGACGGCCTGGAGGACGACGCCGCGGAGATCATCAACTCCGTCATGGACCTGGAGGACACCTACGTCCGCTCGGTCATGGTGCCGCGCACCGAGATGGTCACCATCGCCAAGGGCCAGGACCTCAACGCCGCCATGGAGCTGTTCCTGAACTCGGGCTGCTCGCGCGTGCCGGTGATCGGGGACGATGCCGACGACATCTTCGGCATCATCTACCTCAAGGACGTGGCCTACAAGCTGCACAAGGAACCCGGGTCCGCGGCGCTGGTCGAGCAGCTGGCACGCCCCACCCGGTACGTGCCCGAGTCCAAGCTGGTCGGCGAGCTGCTGCCGGAACTGCAGCGCGAATCGACCCACATGGCCATCGTCATCGACGAATACGGCGGAACCGCCGGGCTGGTCACCCTCGAGGACCTTATTGAGGAAATCGTCGGGGAGATCGATGATGAATACGACAGGCAGCGCAACGAGATCGAGGACCAGGGCGACGGCAGCTACACCGTCACCGCCCGCACCTCCATCGACGAACTCGGCGAGCTTTTCGACATCGACATCGACGAGGACGAGGTCGACTCCGTCGGCGGGCTGCTGGCCAAGGAACTGGGCAGCGTCCCGGTGCTCGGCTCGCACGCCGTGGTCCACGGCATAGAACTGAAGGCCGTCTCGCTCAGCGGGCGGCGCAACCGCATCGGGAAGATCCTGGTGCGCAAGGTGGAAGTACAAACGACAACCGGCGAACAACCCGCCGTGAACGATGCACCGCATCACAAGGAGCAAGCATGAGCCGGAACACCAAGACCCCCGCAATGATGCCCGATGGCGGCTGGCCGAAGGACTTCCGCTCCGGCTTCACCTCCTTCGTCGGCCGCCCCAACGCGGGCAAGTCCACGCTGACCAACGCCCTGGTCGGCCAGAAGGTGGCAATCACCTCGTCGAAGCCGCAGACCACCCGCCACACCATCCGCGGCATCGTGCACCGCGAGGACGCGCAGCTGATCCTCGTTGACACCCCGGGCCTGCACCGCCCGCGCACACTGCTGGGCCAGCGCCTGAACGACCTGGTCGCGGACACGCTCTCCGAGGTGGACGCCATCGGCTTCTGCCTGCCGGCCAACGAGAAGATCGGCCCGGGCGACCGCTTCATCGCCACCCAGCTGGCGCAGCTGCAGAAGAAGCCGATCGTCGCGATCGTCACCAAGGCGGACACCGTGGACAAGGCGGCGCTCATGCAGCAGCTGTTGGCCGTGGCGCAGCTGGGCGTCGAAACCCTCGGCGAGGGCGGCTGGGCCGCCGTGGTGCCGGTCTCGGCCACCAAGGACTTCCAGGTCAAGGAGGTCGCCGACGTGCTGGCCGCGCAGATGCCGCTCTCCCCGCCGTTGTACCCGGACGGCGAGCTGACCGACGAGCCGGAGGCCAAGATGGTTTCCGAGCTGATCCGCGAGGCCGCGCTGGAGGGCGTGCGCGACGAGCTTCCGCACTCGCTGGCCGTGGTTGTCGAGGAAATGGTCCCGCGCGAGGGACGCCCGGAGGACAACCCGCTGCTGGACGTGCGCGTGAACCTCTACGTGGAGCGTTCCAGCCAGAAGGCCATCATCATCGGCAAGGGCGGCGCGCGCCTGCGCGACGTCGGCACCCGCTCGCGCAAGGGCATCGAGGCGCTCCTAGGCACCAAGGTGTACCTGGACCTGCACGTGAAGATCGCCAAGGAATGGCAGCGCGATCCCAAGCAGCTGGGCAAGCTCGGCTTCTAGTTTCCAGCTTCACCATGCAATGCGGAACGATCCCGGGCGCGGTTGGCCCGGGATCGTTCCGCATTTCGGCGGCCGGGCTGCCCGATGGCGCCTGACCGCTCCTGCTTGCGGTCTACTGGCCGAGCCTCCTGCGGATCTCCGCAGCAATCGCTTCCGACCTTGCGGCGATCTTCGCACGGAGCTCCCGCTCCTCCGGTGGCAGCGAGCCGTCGTTGGCCAACATGCGGTCGGCTTCCACGTCCCCGAGCGCATCGATGATGAATGCCCATGTTTCACGGGGAAGTCGTATCTCCGAGACATGGCCCTCGGCCGGCCAGCTCTCGAGCCCCCCGGGATCGGCGGGCCGGTCCGGAATGCCGCGCCACCCGGCTTCACGGACCGTGCCGCACCATTGCACCAGCGAGGGATCCCCGATGGCCAGGGCACCCAGGTTGTCCAGGGCCCCGTCGATGAGAAGCCAGTCCTTGGTTGGAATGGAAAGCCCGATCCGGGCAGGCGATTCTTCGTTCATGGGTCGATCGTAGCGGAGACTGCCGGCGCTGAACACGGGTTGACGTGGCGTTGGACATGAACGGTGGGCCGCATGCGGTGCGGGCCCCTGTCCACCATGTGAAACAATTTGTTCAACAAATCACACCGGGTGCGGGCGCGATGCTATGTTAAACAAATGCATTTCGGACTACTACTACTAAGCCGCCGCGGCGAGACCCAGACAGGACTCTAAGCGTCCTTAGGCCGACCCCTCGCTGCGGAGTCAACCACCGTCCCGGCCCCCTTTCTCACCCACTTAGAAAAGGCCCAGTGAAATGCAAAACATGCAGAAGACCTCCGGAATGCCGATCCACAAGTACGTGCCGTTCCAGGACCAGATCAACATCTCCCTGCCGGACCGCACCTGGCCGGACAAGTACATCACCCAGGCCCCGCGCTGGTGCGCGGTAGACCTCCGTGACGGAAACCAGGCGCTGATCGACCCGATGAGCCCCGAGCGCAAGCACAAGATGTTCGACCTGCTGGTCAAGATGGGCTTCAAGGAAATCGAGGTCGGCTTCCCGTCCGCCTCGCAGACCGACTTCGACTTCGTGCGCCAGCTGATCGAACGCGGCATCCCCGACGACGTCACCATCCAGGTGCTCACCCAGGCCCGCGAACACCTGATCGAGCGCACCTACGAGGCACTCGAGGGCGCCAAGCAGGCCATCGTGCACCTGTACAACTCCACCTCCGTGCTGCAGCGCCGCGTGGTGTTCAACCAGGACCAGGACGGCATCATGGACATCGCCCTGACCGGTGCGCGCCTGTGCAAGAAGTACGAGGAGCAGCTGGTCGGCACCAAGATCACCTATGAATACTCCCCGGAGTCCTTCACCGGAACCGAGCTGGAGTTCGCCAAGCGCATCTCCGACGCCGTGGCCGAGGTTCTCGAGGCCAGCCCCGAGAACAAGATGATCCTGAACCTGCCGGCGACCGTGGAGATGGCGACGCCGAACGTGTACGCAGACTCGATCGAGTGGATGCACCGCAACCTGGCGAACCGCGACTCGATCGTGCTCTCCCTGCACCCGCACAACGACCGCGGAACCGGCGTCGCCGCCGCCGAGCTCGGCTACCTGGCCGGCGCCGACCGCATCGAGGGCTGCCTCTTCGGCAACGGCGAACGCACCGGCAACGTCGACCTGGTCACCCTGGGCATGAACCTGTTCGGCCAGGGCATCGACCCGCAGATCGACTTCTCCGACATGGACGAGATCCGCCGCACGGTCGAGTACTGCAACCAGCTTCCCGTCCCGGAACGCTCCCCGTACGGCGGAGACCTGGTCTTCACCGCCTTCTCCGGCTCCCACCAGGACGCCATCAAGAAGGGCTTCGAGTCCATGGAGGCCGACGCCAAGGCAGCCGGCAAGACCATCGACGAGATCGAGTGGGCCGTGCCGTACCTGCCGGTGGACCCGAAGGACATCGGCCGCTCCTACGAGGCCGTCATCCGCGTGAACTCGCAGTCCGGCAAGGGCGGCGTCGCCTACCTGCTCAAGAGCGAGCACTCGCTTGACCTGCCGCGCCGCGCTCAGATCGAATTCTCCGGCGTCATCCAGCGCAAGACCGACGGCGAGGGCGGGGAAATCTCCTCGGCCGCGATCTGGAACGTCTTCCAGGACGAGTACCTGCCGGTCACCGAGGGCTCCGACCACGAGCCGTGGGGCCGCTTCAAGCTCGGCTCCGCCACCGCCGACACCGCGGAGGACGGCAGCTTCGAGCTGACCACCACGCTGATCATCGACGGCACCCCGCACCGCCGCTCGGCCACCGGAAACGGCCCGATCAACGCGCTGGTCAACATCCTCTCCGCCGAGGGCGTGGACGTGCGCGTGCTGGACTTCACCGAGCACGCGCTTTCGGAGGGCGGCAACGCCGCTGCCGCGGCCTACGTCGAATGTGCCGTGGGTGAACGCGTGCTCTGGGGCGTCGGCGTCGACACCAACACCACCATGTCCTCGCTGAAGGCAGTGGTCTCCGCCGTGAACCGCGCGGTGCGCGACTCCAAGTAAATCCCTTCGGGGTGAGACAGCCGTGGGTCCGGTGCATCGGGTTGATGCACCGGACCCACGGTTTTGTTTGAGATGATGGGTAGCGTGTCACGAACAGGTTTTGCAGCAAAGAGCTACCGCACGCGCGGGATCATCTTGCGCACCCAGAAACTGGGGGAGGCCGACCGCATCATCACCCTGCTCAGCCCCGAGCGCGGCGTGATCCGCGCCGCCGCCAAGGGCGTGCGCCGCACCAGCTCCAAGATGGGTGCGACGCTCGAGCCCTTCATGGAGGTCGACGCCCAGATCGTCGAGGGCAAGTCGCTACACACCATCATCCAGGCGCAGCTGCGCAACCCCTACGGCCATGCGCTGGTTGCCGACTACGCCGCCTACACCGCCGCCCACGCCATGGTGGAGACGGCCGAGCGGCTCACCGACTCGGAGGCCGAGTCCATTGCCCCTCAGTACCGGCTGCTGCACGGCGCCATCGCGGCGTTGGCCCGCGGCGGCCACGAGCCCGGCACCGTGCTTGACTCCTACCTGTTGCGGGCCCTGGCCACGGCGGGCTGGGCGCCGAGCTTCACCCACTGCGTGCGGTGCGGCGCCGTCGGCCCGCACCAGGCCATCAACATCCCGCTGGGCGGGGTGGTCTGCCACGATTGCCGTCCCGCCGGATCGCTTTCCCCCTCGCCGCAGACCGTCGAGTTGCTGGCGGCCCTGCTGGCCGGGGACTGGGAGACCGTGGATGCCAGCGACATCGCATCGCGCACCCAGGCCGGCAACATCGTGACGAGCTACCTGCAGTGGCACCTTGAACGTGTAGTCAAATCCCTCAAGCTCGTGGAGAGAAGATGAGAAAACCCACCAAGATCACCGGGAATCCCGGACGCAGCCACCCGGCACCCCACCCGGCGGGTTTCACCGTGCCGCAAATCCCCGCCGAATTCGTGCCGCAACACGTGGCGATCGTGATGGACGGCAACGGCCGCTGGGCCAACCAGCGCGGGCTGCCGCGCACCGAGGGACACCGCGCGGGGGAGGCTGCGCTGTTGGACGTGATGGCGGGCGCGATCGAGATGGGCGTCAAGTACGTTTCCGTCTACGCGTTTTCCACCGAAAACTGGAAGCGCAGCCCGGAGGAGGTGCGCTTCCTCATGGGATTCTCCCGCGACGTGCTACGCCGCCAGCGCGACACCCTGAACGGGTGGGGCGTGAAGATCCGCTGGGCCGGGCGCGAACCGCGGCTGTGGAAGACCGTGGTCAACGAGCTCAAGGCCGCCGAGGAGCTGACCGCCGGCAACGAAACCTGCCAGCTGACCATGTGCGTGAACTACGGCGGCCGGGCCGAGATCGCCGACGCCGTGCAGGCCATTGCCGCCGAGGTCCAGGCCGGGCGCCTGAAGCCGTCGCAGGTCAGCGAGAAGACCGTGGCCAGGTACCTGGACGAACCGGAGTTGCCGGACGTCGACCTGTTCCTGCGCACCAGCGGGGAACAGCGCACCTCGAACTTCATGTTGTGGCAGTCGGCGTACGCGGAAATGGTGTTCATCGACGAACTCTGGCCCGACGTGAACCGATCGACCCTGTGGTCGGCCGTGCAGGAATACGCAAGCCGCGACCGCCGCTACGGGGGAGCCGTGGACAAGCCCGAGGCCGGCGCATAGTCCGGTCCCCCCTGCTCGCAGCCAGTCCGGCTTTCACCCGGCAAGCGGGACTGGCTGACAGGAACGATCGGGGGGCCTTGCCCGGGCGAGGACCTGGTCCATCCGGGCTTCGCGCACACCGAATGCCGCGCTGGCGCCGTTCTCCGGTCCGACGAGGAAGACGCGAAACACCGGATTGTCGTTTTCCCGGCTCGTGTCACGCTCGTCTGCAAGCAGCGACTTCATTCCAGAGGCCATTTCTCTTGTTCCGCCGGAGGTTGGGCCCGCGGAACCATCGGCCCGTGCGAAACTATCCTGTGGTCGTTCGCGTCGGCAGGTATCCCGCGGCCCAACGGTCGATCGCCGCGTAGGCCGCCGCTCGCGGGACCGGCAACGAGGTAAACACATCGTGCATCGATCCGTCGATGATGGCGTTGGTGACCTCCGATCCCAGGCCCAGGCTGCGTTCGCGCACCACCTGCACCTCGATGACCGAGTCGCTGTGCAACATCGATTCATCGAAGCTCGTGCCGAGGTGTGCTGAACGCGAGGTCAGAACCAAGATGGGGATCTTCACGGCCAGCCCTCGGGAGACTTCCCTGTGCCCGGCCAGGATCGCCGTGATCCACCCGGCCGTGGTGGGGAAGGAAACAGGCGGCCTCCACACGGGATGCAGGTCCCAGGAGCCGTGGGACAGCCGGCTGAGCGACCGCCAGTAGTGGTCGAACTCGGGCAGGTGCAACTTGGCGCGCGGCCTGACCCTGGCGATCGGTTCAAAGACGCCTTGGGTCGCGTACCGCACCAGATAGCTGCCCTGCGTTTCCAGCCACGGGCTGTTGAGGATCAGCGCGGAAAACGCTTCCGGGTTGCGGTTGACCCACAGGCTGGCGATGAGCCCGCCGGTGGAGTGGGCGACGCAGATGCCCGGCATCTCTTGGCCCTCCAGCTCGCGGATGGCGGCAAGCGCGGCGGCAAGGTCGGCATCGTATTCCTCGAGGTTGCTGGTGAACCCGGGGTTTTGGTGGTGGGCCCTCATGCTGCGTCCGTAGCGGCGAAGGTCCAGCGCGTAGAAGGAATATCCTCGCGAGGCCCAGTACCCGGCAAGCTCCGCGTTGTAGAAGTAGTCGCTCCACCCGTGGATGGCAAGGACAAAACCGTTGCGTACGGCTTTCGCGGCATTCCGTTCGGCGCGGAAGCGCCTGATATCTTCGCGCAGCGGGGCCAGCTGGGCGGAGATCTTGCGCAGCCACCCTGTGGGCTCGGTCAGGTGCCGGGGATGTTCCTGGGGTTGGTAGCGAACGAGCGTGGCGCAGAGTTCACCCTCTTCGTCGGTTCCCATGGGCAGGGTCGTATAGGAAAACCCCGCGCCCAGGATATCGGGGAGCCACTGGCCGCGAAGCGTCGTTTCGCAGTAGTCGGGCCAGGTGGCGGTAGGGTCGTAGTCCGGCGCTGCGGGGAACCCGGACGTTTGTGAAGACGCGTGCGACATGTGATGAGCATAACCGGGTTGAAGTTGTTTGGAAGGAGCGCAGAGGGAAGACTGGAGATCATGCGCATCTATCCCACGATTTTCCGTGTGCTTTTCTCGGGCATGGACCCCGAAAAGGCCCACCACTTTGCCTTTAACGCCATCCGACTTACCGAAAAGGTCGGGCTTTCGAGCGTCGCCCGCATGATTTGTTCCCCGGATTCCTCGTTGCGCCGCACCGTCATGGGCATCGATTTCCCGTCGCCTTTCGGCCTGGCCGCGGGCTTCGACAAGGAAGGTGCCGGAATCGGTTCCCTCGCCGACCTGGGCTTCGGCCACGTGGAGGTCGGAACGATCACCGGTGCCGCCCAGCCCGGCAACGAACAGCCCCGCCTCTTCCGCCTGGTTGAAGACAAGGCAGTCATCAACCGCATGGGCTTCAACAACGACGGTGCCCATGCAGTGGCCCCGCGAACCCGCGCCGCCCGCATGTTGCTGAACCGCCGCTTCGGTGCCCACCGCCCGGTCATCGGCATCAACATCGGCAAGACCAAGGTCGTGGAGCTCGAGGACGCCGTTGAGGACTACCTGATCTCAACCCGCGAGCTCGCCCCGCACGCCGACTACCTGGTGGTCAACGTGTCGTCGCCGAACACCCCCGGCTTGCGCCTGCTGCAGAGCGTTGAGTCGCTGCGCCCGTTGCTCAGTGCCGTCGGCGCCGAGGCCGACCGCGTGGCGGGGCGCCACATCCCGCTGCTCGTGAAGATCGCGCCCGACCTGACCAACGAGGACATCGCGGATGTCGCAACGCTGGCCCAGGAGCTGAAGCTCGACGGCATCATCGCGACCAACACCACGATCTCGCGCGAGGGATTGACCTCCGATGCGTTCAAGGTCGCGGAAATCGGTGCCGGCGGATTGAGCGGAGCACCCTTGAAGGCCCGCTCGCTGGAGGTCCTGAAGGTATTGCGCGCCAAGGTGCCTGCCAGCATGGCGATCATTTCCGTCGGTGGCGTCACCACCGGCGAAGACGTCATCGAACGCCTGCAGGCGGGTGCGGACCTGGTGCAGGGTTACACCGCGTTCCTCTATGAGGGACCGCTGTGGGCTCGCAGCATCAACAAGACCCTGGCCAAGGCCGCAGCCAATGGGGTCAGCCTGCGCAACTAGTCGTTGGCCGCCCCGATAGGGTGATGGGTCGGTTGGGCTGACCGTGTGATTTGCGCGGTCAGCCCAACCGACCCATTTGTCTATTCCCGTCCGGGAGGCCATGGAAAAGGCGTGTGTTGCACCGCTTCCGGTGCAACACACGCCTTGTGTGGATTGTTGAACGCTTGTGCGTTTAGCGCGGGTCGTCTCCGCGGCGTACCTGGGGCTTGGGCAGGCGCAGCTTGCGGAACTGCATGCCGCGCATGACGCCGTACCAGACAACGCCGCGTTCGACGGTGCCGTAGCGGGCAACGAGGCCCTTCTTCAGTCCGCGGGACATGATGAACGAGTCGATGACCACCAAAGCGACAAGGATCCACAGCGCAAAGGTCACGTACACCTGAACCTGCAGGAACTTTGACATGGTCAGCGAGATGATCAGGAAGCCGAAGACGGCGAACATGAGGTATTCGCCGACCATGAAGCGGCGGTCCACGAAGTCGCGGGCGAAGCGCTTTTGGTCGCCGCGGTCCCGCACCGCCATGTAGCGCTCGTCACCGGTTTCATTGGCCAGACGCATGCGGTTCTGCGCTTCGAGGCGCTGGGCGCGCTCTGCTTCACGCGCAACCTTGCGGTCGGTGGGAACCAATGGCCGCTGGCGGCTTGCTTCCTGGGCCTTACGCTTGGGAGTCGGGGCATTTTTGCCGGTGGGCTTGATGGTCTCTTCTGTGGGCGCTTCTACGGAAGCTGCCTGATCTTTCTTGCGTCCAAACACCCATATAGTCTACCCGCGTGTGGCACGCCTGCCTCATCCAAGACACGACACGGTTGTAGGCTTTCGAGTATGACTACCAAGAACACCGCCGATTCGGCGTCATTCGGTGTGGATCGCGAAGCGCTGAGCACCCACATCGACAATGACTTCGGACGAATCGTTTCCGAACTAAGCAACCTTGTGGCAATCCCCGGCATCGCCTGGGAGTCGTTCGACGCCGCACAGCTGGACCGAAGCGCCGAGGCCGTGGCGCAGCTGGTGCGCGAAGCGGGGATGGAGCAGGTCGATATCCTGCGCGTGCCCACCGAGTCCGGCGCCATCGGCGGACCCGCCATCGTTGCCAACCGCCCCGCCCGCGACGGCAAGCCGACAATCCTGCTTTACGCACACCACGACGTGCAGCCTCCGGGGGACGAGGCACTCTGGAAAACCAAGCCCTTCGAGGCCACCGAGGTTGACGGACGCCTCTTCGGCCGCGGCGCAGCGGACGACAAGGCCGGCATCATGGTCCACATCGCGGCTCTGCGCGCGGTGTTGGCCAAGGTCGAGGAATTCGGCCTCGGCGTCACGTTCTTCCTCGAGGGCGAGGAAGAGGCCGGTTCCCCGAGCTTCCGCCGGTTCCTCGAGACCCACCGCGACCGCCTCGCCGCCGATGTGATCGTTGTTGCGGACTCGAGCAACTGGAAGGTCGGGGTCCCGGCGCTGACCACATCCCTGCGCGGAATGGCCGGGGGAGTGGTTGAGGTCCGCGTTTTGGACCATGCCGTGCACTCGGGCATGTTCGGGGGACCGGTCCTCGACGCCCCGACGATCGCCGCCCGCCTGATCTCCACCTTCCACGATGCCGAGGGCAACGTGGCAATCGCCGGACTTGTGGCCCACGAGACCGCGGAAGTGGAATACCCCGAAGCCGACTTCCGCACCGATTCCTCCGTCCTGGATTCGGTCGCCCTTGCCGGCAGCGGCAAGATCTCCGACCGTCTCTGGAACAAGCCGGCCCTCTCGATCATCGGGATGGACATCCCGTCCGTTGCGGTGTCCTCCAACACGCTAATCCCGTCGACGCGCTTCAAGCTGAGCCTGCGCCTGGCCCCGGGCCAGGACCCGCAAGAGGCCGTGGAAGCGGTCCGGACCCACATCATGGCCCAGGACCTGCGCGGTGCACAGGTCAGCTTCGAATCCGACGAGGCCGGTCAGGCATTCTCCACAGACACCTCGGCTCCGGCCGCGCAGGCAAGCCTCTGGGCCCTGGGCGAGGCATGGGGCGTCCCGGCCGTGGAAACCGGCATCGGCGGCTCCATCCCGTTCATCTCCGACCTGCTCGAGGTCTTCCCCCAGGCGCAGATCCTTGTCACCGGCGTCGAGGATCCCGATTCGCGGGCACACTCGGCCAACGAGTCGCTACATTTGGGTGACTTCCGTCATGCAATTTTGGCTGAGGCGATGCTCTTGGCACGCTTGAACAACCACGGGCTCTAAGTCACAAGGGGCGCCGCGACATCCTTTGCGGCGTCGACGTACCATAGAAGATGAGGGGCCACGCTTGAGGCGTCGCCCAAGTTGAGCAGTAAATGGAGGATCAAGCATGACAGCTGCACCCAACGAAACCACCGCCGATGCTACGGAACTGCCGACCCACGAGGTCAAGCTCTCCGATGTCGCTGCAGACAAGGTCCGTTCACTGCTTGAACAGGAAGGCCGCACCGATCTCCGGTTGCGCGTCGCCGTTCAGCCAGGGGGATGCTCGGGCCTGATCTACCAGCTCTACTTCGACGAGCGTCTGCTCGAGGGCGACGCGGTCAACGAGTACGACGGCGTTGAGGTTGTCGTGGACAAGATGAGCGTCCCGTACTTGGCCGGTGCTTCGATTGACTTCGAAGACACCATCGCCAAGCAGGGCTTCACCATCGACAACCCAAGTGCCGGCGGCTCTTGCGCCTGTGGAGATTCTTTCCACTAAGTCGGAACCAAATACACCGCCCACGCGTTGAGACATCTTCACGCGTGGGCGGTGTTTTGGTCGGCATTCGAGCGCCCGAGAGGGTAAGCTCTACGATAAGTAGTAAAACTATGGTTTTCTTCGACCTCATCAGCGTTGATTCACTTGAGTCCGGCCGCTGAGCGTCGAAGACTCATTCAGCACCAACAAAGAGGAAGGGCCGTCTGTGAGTTCGCAAGACCGAACCAGCAGCCGCCGCAAAGGCAGAGCCAAAGTCTTGGCTCTTGCTGGCGCTGGCGCGTTGTTGTTGACGGGATGTTCAGCGGAAGCCCAGCGAGGTTGGCTCCCAAACGTCGAACGTGACACTACCAACCACACCGGTATGATCCAGGATCTCTGGGTCAACTCGTGGATTGCAGCGCTTGTCATCGGCATTTTAACGTGGGGCCTGATGCTTTGGTGCATCATCGCTTACCGCCGTCGCAAGGGCGATACTGGCTACCCGCGCCAGCTTAGCTACAACTTGCCAATCGAAATTTTCTACACGGCCGTGCCGTTGGTTCTGGTCCTGACGTTCTTCACGTTCTCAGACCAGACCGAAAAGACCCTGAATACCAAGGTCGACTCCGAGCTCGTAGTGGATGTCCGTGCCAAGCAGTGGGCATGGGACTACAACTACACCTACAAGGGCGTAGAGAAGTACGACGCAACAGTCCAGGCTCACCTCACCGGTGAACCGGGCGTTGAAGAGACTCTGCCGACCCTGTACCTGCCGGTTGGAAAGAGCGTCACGCTCGAGCTGAACAGCCGTGACGTCATCCACTCGTTCTGGGTCCCTGCATTCCTGCAGAAGCTGGACATGATTCCGGGAAAGACCAACTACATCTACCTCACCCCGCAGGTTGAGGGTCAGTTTGACGGCAAGTGCGCAGAACTTTGTGGCGAATACCACTCGGAGATGCTGTTCAACGTCAAGGTGGTTTCCGAGGCCGAATTCGAGGCACAGCTGGCCACCATGAAGGATGGCCACTTGGGCGTAGAGTACGATCGCCAGCCGGGCCTGGTCAACCAGGCTCCCAACGAAACCGCCGCGGAAGGGGAGTAATCCATCGTGACTACTTACGAATACGCCACCGACGGGGCCAAGAGCCTCGCACCGCGCGTGGTTCCGGTTTCCAAGGGACGGATCTTCGTCAACTGGATCACCTCCACGGATCACAAGACCATCGGGTACATGTACCTGATCATGTCGTTCCTCTTCTTCTGCATCGGCGGCGTGATGGCATTGATCATCCGTGCCGAGCTGTTCGAACCGGGTATGCAGATCCTGCAGACCAAGGAACAGTACAACCAGCTGTTTACCATGCACGGCACGATCATGCTGCTCATGTTTGCAACCCCGCTCTTCGCAGGCTTCGCAAACGTCATGATGCCGCTCCAGATCGGCGCACCGGACGTGGCCTTCCCACGACTGAACGCACTGGCCTTTTGGTTCTTCTCCTTCGGATCGATCATCGCGCTGTCCGGTTACCTGACCCCGCAGGGTGCTGCATCCTTCGGCTGGTTCGCTTACGCACCGCTGTCGAACACCACCTTCAGCCCCGGCGTGGGTGGCGACCTCTGGGTCTTCGGCCTGGCGCTGTCGGGCTTCGGCACCATCCTCGGCGCCGTCAACTTCATCACCACCATCATTTGCCTGCGTGCACCGGGCATGACCATGTGGCGCATGTCGATCTTCACCTGGAACACGCTGATCACCGCGATCCTGATCCTGATGGCATTCCCGCCGCTGGCAGCCGCACTGTTCGCACTGGGTGCGGACCGACGGTTCGGGGCGCACGTCTTTGATCCGGAAGCAGGCGGGCCGGTTCTCTGGCAGCACCTGTTCTGGTTCTTCGGCCACCCCGAGGTTTACATCATCGCGCTGCCGTTCTTCGGCATCGTGTCGGAAATCTTCCCGGTCTTCAGCCGCAAGCCGATCTTCGGCTACAAGGGCCTGATCTTCGCAACCATCTCCATCGCGGCACTGTCCGTAGCGGTTTGGGCGCACCACATGTACGTCACCGGCTCCGTCATGCTTCCGTTCTTCGGCTTCATGACCATGCTGATCGCCGTCCCGACAGGTGTGAAGTTCTTCAACTGGATCGGTACCCTGTGGCGCGGATCGATCACCTTCGAAACCCCGATGCTCTGGAGCCTCGGATTCATGGTGACCTTCCTCTTCGGTGGCCTGACCGGCATCATCCTTTCGGCTCCGCCGCTGGACTTCCACGTTTCGGACACCTACTTCGTGGTTGCCCACTTCCACTACGTGGTCTTCGGGACCGTCGTGTTCGCAATGTTCGCCGGATTCTACTTCTGGTGGCCAAAGTGGACCGGCAAGATGCTCAACGAGCGCCTTGGCAAGATCCACTTCTGGCTCCTGTTCATCGGCTTCCACGGCACCTTCCTCATCCAGCACTGGCTGGGTGTCATGGGCATGCCGCGTCGTTACGCCGACTATATGCCTGAAGATGGCTTCACCACGATGAACCAGTTCTCGACGATCTTCTCCTTCATCCTGGGCATGTCCATGATTCCGTTCTTCTGGAACGTATGGACCACCCACCGCAAGGCCAAGAAGGTTCTTGTGGATGATCCGTGGGGCTTCGGTGCGTCGCTGGAATGGGCAACTTCTTGCCCGCCGCCGCGCCACAACTTCCACTCCATCCCGCGCATTCGATCCGAGCGACCGGCTCTTGACCTGCACCACCCGGAACTGAGCGCACGCTCGACCCCGGACAACGCAGTGGCCAAGATCTTCGGCCCGGCTGACCAGAAGGACAAGTAGACATGAAAGTTGAGTCCTGGCTCTTCCTCGGTGGCATCTTCTTCTTCACCCCCGTAGGAATCGTTTACGGCATCATGGTCAACTGGGAGGAGCCTGTCGGTTTCCTCGCTTTGTTCATGCTCTCCGGTCTCTCGATGATGATCGGCTGGTACCTGCTGCACACCGCGCGTCGTGTGGGCCCACGCCCCGAAGACCGTGTTGACGGCGACATCCACGAGAACGCCGGCACCATCGGCCTCTTCTCCCCGTGGAGCTGGTGGCCGTTGTTCCTCGGCTTCGGTGCCGCAACCGGCTTCGCCGGATTGGCACTGGGCTGGTGGGTACTGTACATCGGTGCAGGCCTTGCCGTGATCGGCTTGGTAGGTTGGGTTTACGAGTACAGCCGCGGTGCCCACGCCCACTAATCCTGGTGCGTCCTAACCGCAGCTTCTGAAGTGCCGGTGTTTCCCCGTAGGGGAAACACCGGCACTTTGCGTTTATCCCCGGCTCTCATGAGCGAGAATTAATGCAGGCAGTTCTTGGGCCTCAACCAATGGAGTAGACGTGAAACCCTATGCGCCACAGCCGCCGGTTCTCGGTGCCATCGATGAAGACTCGTCCCTTGGCAAATACCGGCAAATCCGTGAAATCCTGCGCACCCATGCCAAGACGGTGTGCGAACCCGGGTTCAAGCTCCCTCCCGAGCGAGAGCTTGCCGCCTCTCTTGGAGTGGCCCGGAAAACGCTGCGGCAGGCCATTGATTCACTGGTTGAAGACCAGGTTCTCAAACGCGTGGTGGGGGTGGGCACCTTTGTCGCTCACCCCAAGGTCGACCTGCAGGTTCGGCTGAACTCCTACAGTGAAGAGATGATCAGGCGAGGCATGGTCCCCGACGCCCATGTGTTGCGCTTTGACGAAGTCCCGGCCTCCGGAAGCCTCTCGCGGCACATGCAGATCGACGAGGGTGCACCGGTCATTCGTTTCAGGCGACTGCTCCTCGCCGACGGCAAACCCATGAGCCTTGATGAAAACTTCATGCCCAGCGACCTCGTGCCCGGATTCCTCAACGACCCGCCACCGATTTCCCTGTACCAGTCATTGCATGAGCGCTACGGACTGGTCCTTGAATGGGGCGAGGACCAGATTGAAAGCACGGCGGCCACCGCCGCCAACGCCGGACTGCTCCAAGTCGAGGTCGGGTTCCCGTTGCTGAAGATCACCAGGTACGCCTTTGTGGGGGACGGGCTCGTCGATTACTCGGTCTCGCTCTATCGCTCGGACCGCTACAAGCTCTTTGTGCCCTTGCAGCGCCAAGGAAGCCGCACGCCGCGCTACACCACGCTGTAGCCAAACGTAGCGCTTAGAACGCCTCTCAGGTGGTTGCGGGAGTGCGCGCCTCGGACGCTTGGACGCAAGCTGCGCCCGACATCACCGCACGACACGTCGAGGCCGCCGTTGTCGTTGCGTTCGCGGATCCGCTGTTCTCGGTTGCTGTCCCGAGATAAAAGGCATCGAAGAGTTAGTGACGTGGGCTAGTTGTATCCGCCGGCCTGCGCCACGTATATGCGGGCGTATTCGCTTTTGTTGCTCATTAGCTGCTCGGGGTTTCCGCGTTCGACGATCTTGCCTCCGGAGACCACCAAGATCTCATCTTTCGTCCTCACCGCCAAGAAGCGGTGGAACCCGGGGACAGTGACCATGCCGTCGAATCCCGTGGCCTGGTCGACAAATCTCCGGTAGAGCTCGTCTTCGGGTTTCGGGTTCAATGCCGCAGTTGGCTCGTCGCGGATGCGCAGCAGAGGGTTTTGCCGCATCGACCCCCGAATCGCGGTTTCCCTTCCCGGCTGGAACAGACTGGCAACTCCGGCACCGGGCCTCGGGGGAGGGGCTGCCAGAATCCGTGGACATGACCTAATCGGCCATGTCCACGGTCTTCGGTCCGGGGAGTCAAGGAAAACCAAGACCCTGAAACTTAAAAAGTGTGGGGCCCGTCTTTCGACGGGCCCCACACTTTGGGCTAGTTCCTAGTGGAACTTAGTGACCGATGGAATCCTGTTCGGATCCTTCGATCTCTGCATGTCCATGTGCAGCCTTGGCGGCTGCCAACTCGGACGGAGTCACCGGAGCAACGCGATCCTCGAAGAAGAACTTGGACAGTGCGCCACGGCGCTTTTCCTTGCGGGAAATGTGGCCTGCTGCGTCCGGCTGTGCCGGAATGACCTTGCGGTCCTCGAAGGTGGCCAGGTGGTACTGCTGGTAGACATCGAGGTCCTCGTGCTTCTCCGAGAAGCCGCCTTCCGGCGACATCTCGATGATGCCTGCTTCGCGACCGTGCAGGACAATCTCGCGGTCCTTGCGCTGCAGCGACAGTGCGATGCGGCGTGCAAGGACGAAGCCGAGGATCGGGCCAACGATGAACAGCGTGCGCAACCAGTACGTCACGTCGTTCAACGACACGTGGAAGTGCGTTGCGATCAAGTCGGAGGAAGCCGCAGCCCACATCACGCAGTAGGAGACGACGCCTGCAACACCGACGGCCGTACGGAACGGTGCGTTGCGCGGACGATCCAACAGGTGGTGTTCGCGGTTGTCCTTGGTGAGCCAGCGTTCGATCCACGGCCAGGTGAACATCAAGGTGAAGATGATGCCGGCCGGAACCAGTGCAGGAAGCAACACGTTCAGGGACAGGGTGTTCCAACCCCAAGGGAACGGGATGACCCACTCGAAGGAGAAGTTGCCAATCATACCTGGCATCAAGCGCAGCGCGCCGTCAACCCAACCGATGTACCAGTCAGGCTGGGTACCGGCGGAAACCGGCGACGGGTCGTACGGTCCGTAGTTCCAGATCGGGTTGATCGTGAAGAAGCCCGAGATGAAGGCGACGATGCCGAAGACGATGAAGAAGAAGCCGCCGGCCTTTGCTGCGTAAACAGGACCAACCGGGAAGCCTACGACGTTGTCGTTGGTGCGGCCCGGGCCGGGGTACTGGGTGTGCTTGTGCACGACAACCATGAACAGGTGCAGGCCGACCATCAGAAGGATGATGGCAGGCACGATCATGATGTGCAGCGAGTACAGACGAGGGATGACGGCCGTACCCGGGAATTCCCCACCGAAGAGGAAGAACGAGAGGTACGTGCCGACAACCGGGATCGACTTCATGACGCCGTCGATGATGCGCAGGCCGTTGCCGGAGAGCAGGTCATCGGGGAGCGAGTAGCCGGTGAAGCCTGCAGCCATCGCCAGGATGAGCAGTACGCCGCCGACAACCCAGTTCAGTTCGCGGGGCTTGCGGAATGCACCGGTGAAGAACACGCGGAGCATGTGGACCGACACAGCCGCAACGAACAGCAGTGCGGACCAGTGGTGGACCTGGCGCATGAACAGACCGCCGCGGATGTCGAAGGAGATATCCAACGACGACGAGTATGCGGCTGACATGCCGATGCCCTTGAGCGGGTTGTACGAACCATCGTAGATGACGTGGGTCATCGACGGGTCGAAGAAGAACGTCAGGAACGTTCCCGAGATCAGCAGCAGTACGAAGGTGTACAGCGCCACCTCGCCAAACATGAAGGACCAGTGGTCGGGGAAGATCTTGCGACCGAATTCCTTGACCATGGCCGAGCCGCCGGTGCGCTCGTCAACAAAGTTGGCGATACGACCGGTCGCGGTCTTCGGAGTGTATTTAGTAGTGGTGCTCATGGTTAGCCACGCTCCCAGTAGCTCGGTCCAACTGGCTCTTGGAAGTCGCTCTGAGCGACCAGGAAGCCGTTGGAGTCAACCGCGATCGGCAGCTGTGGCAGCGGACGACCGGCCGGGCCGAAGATGACCTTGCACTCGTTGGTGAGGTCGAAGGTCGACTGGTGGCACGGGCACAGCAGGTGGTGTGTCTGCTGCTCGTACAGAGCAACCGGGCAACCAACGTGGGTGCAGATCTTTGAGTAGGCGACGATGCCGTCTACGTTCCAGTCCTCGCGGCCGGGGGAGACGTTCATCTGCGTCGGATCCAGACGCATCAGCAGTACGACGGCCTTGGCCTTTTCGTTCAGCGGATCTTCGGTCTCGTTCAAGCCCTCGGGAATGACGTGGAAGACCGAACCGATCTGCACATCCGCGGCCTTGATCGGGGTGCCCGAAGGGTCGCGGGTCAGGCGAACGTCCTTGGCCCACATGGTGTGGCGCAGCTGTTCGATCAGCTGGCCTGCGGTCTTGCCCGAACCTTCAAGGTCGCGGAACATGAAGATCGCCGGAACCGGAGCCAATGCGATGGCACCGATGAGGGTGTTGCGAATCAACGGGCGACGCTTGATGCCGGTTTCTTCGATGACCTGGTTGATGATGTCTTCGGCATCCTGGCGATCCGCTTCGGGGCGGATCGCGTGGCGCATTTCCGAGACTTCGTGGTCCGGCATCAGGACCTTGGCCCAGTGAACGATGCCGATACCAATGCCAAGCATTGCAAATGTGGTGCCAAGGCCGAGCATCGAGTTCTGTACGCGGATTTCCGAGAGGCTATCCGGACGTCCGAGAACGAAGTAAGCAATGAAGAACGACAGGGTTCCGATGATGGAGATGATAAAGAGCAGCGCTACCTGACGCTCTGCTCGCTTCTCTGCTCGCGGGTCGGTATCTGCCAAGCGCTTCCGATGCGGCGGAAGGCCGGGATCCTGGAACTTATCCAGGGTTCCCGTGCCAGCCTTAGCAACGGTGCCCGAATCGTCCGGACTGCCGTGACTATGGTCGCCCATGTTGTCTCTCATCCTTTTCTCAAGATTCATTAGTACGTAGTGATTTCGACGGCGCTAGCCGTCTGCGGCCTTAGGAAGGACGCGAAGTGAGCCAGATGGTGAAGGCGATGACGATGCCCAAACCAGCGGTCCAGATGAAGAGACCTTCAGAGACCGGACCCAACGAACCAAGCTTGGCTCCGCCGGGCGAACCCTGGGATTCGATTTCCTTCAGGAAGGTGATGACGTTGCGCTTCTCTTCGGCGGTGATGTTCGAGTCGTTGAAGACGGGCATGTTCTGCGGGCCAGTGATCATGGCCTCGTAGATGTGCTTTTCCGAAACCCCAGCCAATGACGGAGCGAACTTTCCGCGCGTAAGGGCGCCACCCGCTGCGGCGGCGTTGTGACACATTGCGCAATTCACGCGGAATACGGTGCCGCCTTCGGCGGCGTTGCCCTTGGAAGTATCGAGAACTTCCTCGGAGGGGATGGACGGTCCGGCACCCAAGCTCGCAACGAATGCGGCGAGCTGTGAGATCTGTTCGTCATCGAACTGCACCGGCTTGGCCTGAGCCTGGGGGCCCTGCATCTGCATCGGCATACGGCCGGTTCCGACCTGGAAGTCGACAGCAGCGGCGCCAACACCAATCAGCGACGGACCGTCTGCGGATCCCTCGGCATTCATACCGTGGCAGGTGGCACAGTTGGCGACGAAGAGCTTGTTGCCTTGTTCGATGTCGCTAGCGGTGTAACCCGTGGCTGCCTTAGCCTCGTTGACGCTGCCGGCTGCCACATACAGGCCTCCGGTGATGAGCAGGCCCATCAAAAGCAGCGCGACGGCGGCGAGTGGATGGCGGCGCCTTTGCGAAAGAGCCTTCACTTGCTGGTTCCTCACTTATTTCTTAGAACTGGGAGTTGCCGTAAGTAGGCAACTTTTGGGGTGCGCTACTTCAGGAAGTAGATGATGATGAACAGGGCGATCCACACGACGTCGACAAAGTGCCAGTAGTAGGACACCACAATCGCACCGGTTGCTTCGTAGTGACCGAACTTGCGTGCAATGAGTGCACGACCGATGATCAGCAAGAAGGCGATGAGGCCGCCGGCCACGTGCAAGCCGTGGAAGCCGGTGGTCATGTAGAAGACAGAGCCGTAAGCGTTGGAGTTCAACGCAATGCCGTGAGCCACCAGTTCGGTGTACTCGTAGGCCTGAACGGAAACAAAGATGGCACCGAGAATGAAGGTCAGAACGAACCATTCGACCATTCCCCATTCCTTCAAGTTGAACAGTCCGCCGGTGCGGCGAGGCTTAAGATCCTCGGCACGGAAGACACCCAACTGGCAGGAGAATGAGCTCGAGACCAAGATGATCGTGTTGATAAGTGCGAACGGAACGTTGAGTTTCGCGGTTTCGGTCGCCCACATTTCCGGCGATGCAGCACGGAGTGTGAAGTACATGGCGAATAGCGCGGCAAAGAACATGAGCTCGCTGGATAGCCAGACGACAGTTCCTACCGACACCATGTTGGGACGGTTCGGCGCAGGATGCGCCGGGGCATTTAGGGCATGAGTCGCAGTTGTCACAGAGCCATTATGTCTATAAAAGTGCCTCTGACACCAATGCATTGCCCCCCGCGTGGCGCGAATTTTGGGCACTTCACGCCTACAACCGCGGAAACACGCGGGATTAACATTTCAGACTTTCTACGATTCGTAGATAACCTAGAGGCGTGTCAACGATTCGAGCGCAGCAAAAGTTCCCCACATGGCCAACAATTCTCTCGAGCCTGATCGCCGGCGGCGACCTGGATCGGGACCAAGCGTATTGGGCCATGGGCGAGGTGATGACGGGCAATGCCACCGATTCCCAGGTGGCTGGCTTCCTTGTTGCGCTCCGCTCCAAGGGTGAAACGGTCGACGAGCTGACCGGCCTTGTGGAAGCGATGCTGGCCAATGCGAGGCCGCTCACTATAGAGGGTGACCGACTAGACATTGTCGGAACCGGCGGTGACAGGCAAAATACGGTCAACATCTCGACGATGGCTTCCCTGGTGTGCGCCGGAGCTGGCGCAAAGATCGTCAAACACGGAAACCGGGCCGCATCATCTTCCGCGGGTTCGGCGGACGTGCTTGAGGCTCTCGGAGTGCGACTCGATATGCCCATCGATCGGCTCGAGGACGTCCTGGACGCGGCCAACATCACCTTTTGCTTCGCCCAGGTGTTCCACCCCTCCATGCGCAATGCCGCGGTGCCTCGTCGAGAGCTGGGCGTGCCAACGGCATTCAACTTCATGGGGCCGCTGACCAACCCCTCACAACCGACGGCCTCCGCCATCGGCTGCTCCGACCTGCGCATGGCTCCGCTCATGGCGGGCGTACTGGCAGCACGCGGAGTTCGCGCCTTGGTGTTCCGGGGAGAGGACGGCCTGGACGAGTTCACCACGACCGCGCCGAACCGCGTGTGGGAGGTCCGTGACGGCAAGGTCACCGAATCGCTCTTTGACGCCCGGGACATCGGGATGGCCCGAGCGACCCTTGATGACTTGCGTGGCGGTGACTCCGCACACAACGCACAGGTGGTTCGCGAGATCCTCGATGGAGCCCGCGGGCCCATCCGCGACGCGGTGGTGCTCAACGCGGCCGCAGGCCTGGTGGCGCTGGATGCATCTGCCGACGGGTCCTTGCAAGAACGACTCACCGCAGCCAAGGCCAGGGCCGAGGATGCGATTGATTCCGGCGCGGCCAAGCGCGCGCTTCAGGCATGGATCTCAGCGACAGCCTAGTTCCGAGGTCGTCAATCCAAAATATTTAGTCGTGGCACGCCTGTCCCCATGGGACGCAAGGCGTGCCACGGCTGTTTGTAGAGCCTTGAGCGTCGAATTCAGCCCGGGGGCCCGGATGAGGCGTTCGGGGCGCAGGGGATGCCGTGGGACGGTCCTGCTGACTGGGTCGGCAGCGTGCAGGGCTGGGGAGCCCCTAAGCAACAACCGCGAGGCCGGGCGATCCCGCGACTCCGGCCAGCGTTTTGAGCACCAGGAGTCGACTTAAGCAAGTGGGCGGCTTGTTGCCGATCAGAGTTGATCGACAACAAGCCGCCCACTTGGATGTTGCAGAGGCTGAGGGGCCGTGGCCTACTCGAGGCCGAGCGAGAACGCCGCATCGAGGTCGTGGCTCGAATACGCCCGGAAAGCTATGTGGGTCTGTGTGCCCTTGATTCCAGGGACCTTTGAGAGTCGGTTGGCAATGACTTCGGCCAGATCCTCGTGGTGACGCACTCGCGCGATGGCAATGAGATCCCAGTCGCCGGCCACCGAGTAGACCTCGGAAATACCCTCGATATCTGAGATCTTCTCTGCGCACTCGGGAATGCTGTCAGAAGCTGTTTGGATCATCACGAATGCAGTGACCACGGTGTTACCTCCAGTAATTAAATGAGTGTCGGTCCGAAGCTTAGGCCGAGCCTAGTTCAGGACTTGGCGGAGCGCACTTGGCGGCGCGCAACAAGAGTGGTGATGACCCGTCGACCCATCAAGAAAACGCCAAGGGCGATTGTGGTGACGACGATGAAGGGAACCGCCGCGGTGGCCCCAAAGAGCACTCGGAGCGCCAGCCCCAGTGAAACGGTTCCGATCCACACAAGGACGCCGGTGGGCCAGAGGCGTGAATGGTTGATCCACGGACGCGAGAGCAGGCTCAGAATCGTCAGTGCGATGAGGAAGGGTGAGGCAGTCTGCAGGACGCCCAACACGGTCAATGAATGTTCATGTGACTGACGCCCGCTCAAGGCAAAGAGCAGAACGAGAACCACATCGATCGCGAAATAGGCGATCCAGGTCTTGCGAGAGGTCATATAGCTATTCTATGGCCAGTAGTAACCGGTGCCAGACGGCGTATTGCCTGGCGCGTGCCGATCTGGGCCCCATTGGCCGTTCGGCGAGCGCGTGAATCCCGAATTCGAAGTGCTACTTGCCAAGCGGTCCAGTGCGCCCTCGGGGATACCGTCGGAGGAATTTGTGCCCCGGATGATCTCTTGCCCCAAGCAAGTCGACCAGGACATCCACAAGGATCCATGAGGGGGTTCCCGTAACCGCTGTCAGTGACAGCTGCGAGACTACTGCGCTGCGCCTGTGCGCAAAGGTTGGTGCGATACCTTTCGCGTTAATCCCGGGTTCGAGATCGACGGATTTCTCCTCTTTATACGCGCCCGAACCGGTGGAAACCGGCGATTGGCGTCTCCGGCCAGTGGTGGATGGTTCGGGGGCGTCTATCCAACGTTGAGCTCAAGCACGGTTTCCAATCCGTCTTCTTCATCCCATTGTTCTCCGACTACGCGGAAACCGTACTGATCGACCAGGTTGCGCGACGGGGTATTGTCCGGGCGGATGCTTGCCCGCACCGTGTTCACCCGGGGATCGTGTCTGGCGGCATCGATCAACGCCAACAGGGAATACCGTGCGTAGCCCCTTCGGCGGAACAGGGGGTCTATCGAGTAGCCGATTTCGACCATGCCCGTCGCGTCCGGTTTGCCGTGGAATCCCGCTCGTCCAACGACCGTCCCCGTTCCTGCGTCAACGACAAGCCGGGTAACCCAGGGCGCTTCTGTGGGATCCATGGCGATTTGCCCACGGCGCCTGTGCCAGACGCCTCGGCATTCGGCGGTTGTCAGGTACGGCGTCAGGCCAAGGTCCGTCAGGGATCTGGCTTTGGCGAGGTCGCCGTCGGCAAGGGCATCGAGTACGTCCCGTGGCACTTGCACGAGCTTCACCCGGACGCCTGGCGACGAGGGGGCCGAAGTCCACGGGTCGGCAGTGATGGTCATGAATCCATATTCTCAAGCTGCACAGTCATCGGTCTCCTTAAAGAAGTGGGTGAGTCTCAACGGCTTCGCCCATTTGCCAACAACCCGATTCGAAGAAATGTTCGAATCGGGTTGTTGGTCGCGTGAATGACCCCATGGATTCTCGATCCTTGTTCAGGACGACCCGGCAAGGCGCTGTGGATGCTGGGAGGCTGCGGACTTGGGGTCCAGCTGCTCCAGTGTCACCAGTCGAAGAGGGTTTTCGGGCAGGGGGAACGTGGATTCCACACCGAGCCCCCTATCGATGTGTAGCAGTTCGCCGGACTCCATCAGGCGCCAGCCGGGATCCGCATTCATCATCTCCGTGGCCACGATGACGGACGAGCGTGCGGCCAGCGCAGGGCTGTGTGCATGGATCCGGTTGCTATGCATGACCAGCGGTTCGCGGGGCAAGTTGTGTTCGATGCGTCGCTCCAGAACGTAGAGCTCGTGCGTTCGGGGATAGCGCACCGCCCAGAGATCGGTGGCCGTGGTCAGGATGAAATTCAAGCTGTAGACGGGAAGGCTGTCCGAGATCCAGGCAAGTGCGGCGGTGATCCCCGCGGCTACGTCGCCCCCGGCCCGGCGTGTTTCCGCGGTGGTCAAGGCGAACACTCGCTCGCTATCGGTTTGGCCCAGGAGCAATTCCGAAGTCCCGCGCAGGGCCAAATGCCTGTCAAGTTCCTCGAGGCCGCCCAGCACGCCGTTGTGGGCGAAAAGGCGGCCGTCCTGCACAAACGGATGGGTGTTCTGGGGAGTGTGTCCGCCGGTGCTTGCGTAGCGGACATGGGCGAGAAACGTGCTGCTCTCGAGGTGCTTGGCTTCGAAGGCGAATTCGGAATCATGCCACGCCGAGATCGGTTGTTTGCTGATGAACGGGCTGCCGTCCGGGGCGAACGAACCGATTCCCGTGCCGTCGGGCTCGTAGTGGCTCTGGCGTTGCAGGCTGTTGGGAGCCTTCAGCAGCCAGAACGAGGCCTTGGCTGGGTGTTGGCCCGCATGCATCCCGAATAGGCGGCACATTTTTGTCCCTCCCTTGTGGGGGATTTGCTGCTTCCCTCGTTGGCTTGCCCCGCATTGCGCCTCAACCCACACTGTCCTGTGGGTCCGGTTTTATCAAGAGTCGAGTGGCGCAGTCCAACGAGTCCGAGTGCCCGTCCTATCACCATGTCCACCGACGCTTTGCCCGAGGCGGACATGGTGCTCAAGTGATGGGTACCGGGCGCCAGCGGCATATCGGCGAGCGCCGCTTCCCCGAGCGCACGAACGAAGCCGGATGGTCTGCTCGGGTTCGGTTTCAGGCCTGACAAATAGGACAGGTGTCCGTCGGGTTAGTCCGATTGCTTCGGGCGCCACACGCCGAAGCGGTTGCCCCGCGGGTCAAGCAGGCGGGCGAACTCGATGGACCCGTTGTCGACGTGGGGGAGTGCAACGCTTGCGCCGAGCGACTGGGCCCGGGCAATGGCCGCCCTGACGTCGTCGACCTGCACATAGAAAACCGCCCAGGAGCCGCCACCCATCGGCGTGGTGTCCCACAGTCCGCCCTTGTCGCCGTTCACCATGCTGTACCCGGCCGGCGAGGGCTCGCCGAACGTCCAGTCAAAGAGCGAGCCGTAGAACCGTTGGGCCTCCTCCGGGTCGGGCGTACCGATTTCGAAGTAATTCGGGATCTCGGGCATGGCCGTCTCCTTCTCCACTTATGCCACAGTGCGCAAGAAAGCCGCTGCCAATCAAGTTGGCAGCGGCCTCACGCTTCGCTAGGGCATGACCTTGTACAGATCGATGACGGTCTCTTCGGGCGGCGACGTGAATCCGCCCTCGATGCCTTCCTGCAAGCGGGGAAGGAGTGTGCCGTCGCGGAACTTCTCCCAGCTCTCCTTCGATTCGTGGACGGCCATGATTGTCCAACCGCCGGCGGAAGAACCACCAGCGTGGAAGATCTGGCCCTCCGGCAGGCTCCCGTCTGCCGGGTGGACCGCGGCAAGTGAAACGTCGTATTGCTCCTTGGTGCCTCCCGGGAAGAAGTGCACAACTCCGTAGGGCGTGGATCCCATGATTGTTCCTTGGACGAAAAGGGATGTAGCGGACACCCCCAGTAATAGACCCCGCCCCTAGGGGTGTCAAGGAGTTGGGGCGGGGTTTATTACCGTCACTCCGCAGAGCTTCCTGTTGGTGGGTACCCGGAATGTAAACGACGACAAGAACAGCACCATGTCAACGATCATCGTCGGGTCCGCAGCATGGCAGACGTACATGTCATCCGCGAAATACGGGCACTGCCCCGTTACCCCTGGATCATTGATGTCGGGGTAACGGAATCATTCCGGAATTACTACAAAGGTATCGGGGTGCAACCGGCCCGACTTGCGGGCCGGTTGCTTTCAGGCCATGACGAAGAATTTCACAAACGGAGACCGCGTCCGCCAGGTGGCCGTGAACCCGTCCGGGAACGAGTAGATGCCCCCGGGGACGAGCTTGATCCTCTCGCCGTCGGGGGTTTCGAGCTCGGCCTCGCCCTCGATCACGTGGAAGGTGTCGGAGCCGTGCACGTAGTAGGGGAACTCCGCGCCGTTGTCGGGGCCGATCCGCCACAGCCCCGCCACTGGAGCGGCTTCTCCCTCCCCGCGGAGCCAGTGGACCTCGCCGGTCTCCCGGCCCTCGAGGATGAGCGGTTCCCATGACCCTGCGGCCACGGTGGAGCTCCGGTATTCGGTGGTGTTTGCCATGATTCCTCCAGATAAGATGGTGGCCCGCGGTTGCTCGGCCAATGTTTGTTTTGTGATGGTTCGACGAAGCGGACCGGCAGTGGCTCGTGCCTAGCCCTTGCCTGCGCCCAGGTACTCGTCGATGTCGCGCGCCGCACGGTATCCGCTCTCGATCGCTCCATCGATGAAGGAGCGCCACGCGATCGCCGAGTCGGCACCGGCAAAGAACAGCCGGCCTTCCGTGGTGCGCAGGTCCGGCAGGATCTGCGCCAGCTGCCCGGGCCTGTAGATGCACCAGGTGCCGAGCGCGAGCGGATCGTTTACCCAGTCCCACCCGAAAATTTCTTCCACCTCAACGCCCGGCAGCAGCGGCTGCAGGGCTTCCTGCATGCCGGCCACATCGTCGAACCCGGCCATGGGCAACTTGTCCGGGTTGGCGGCGAACGCGACCAGCCAGCTTCCCTCCGCGCCGTGGCGGTAGGTCACCGCCCAGTTCAGCGCGTGGGCTTCGGGAGCCATCACGCTGACGTTGCCGATGTCGCCCTTCACCCGCACATAGGACTTCATGCCGGCGCCGGCGTGGCGTTCGGTCGACGCGGTCCGCTTGATCTCGGACAGGGGAGGATCGAACTCCACGGAGTTGAGGACATTCATCGGGAGCGCGATGAGGCCCACCGGCGCACTGATGGTGTCTCCATTGGCAAGCTCGACGCGCACCTCCCCGTCGGCCTGCGCGACCCTCAGCACGGGCGTGCTGAGGCGGATGTCGGCAAGCCGTGCCTGCTCCGCGATGGAACCGATCAGCTCCCGCGTCCCTTTCACAAGTTTCGTTGCCGTCAGCGCTGCCATGGCCTGCTCCACGCTCCACCCCGACAAGGCGTAGGTCCGGAAGAACTCGGAGGCGGCTGCCTGGTCGAGCGGGCCCAACGCGACCAGGCAGCACATCGTCTCCACCCAGTCGCGCACCTGGGGGGACAGCTGCAAGGTCTCGAGGTGCTCGCGCATCGATCGATCGCCGTAGCCCTGAGGATCCGGACCCCACGTTTCTCCGTACGGCTCCGGGAACAGCGTCTTGCCCGGTGCGCAGAACTGGTCGAGCGCCGCGACTCCCTGTGCGACCTCGTCGTCCGACAGGTCCACGATGCGGCCGCCGGACACGATCGCCTGCCGCAGCCCTTCCGGGGCGGGAAGCGGTTCGGTCTCGAGACCGTAGCGGTTGATTTCGGCCCATACGTTCGGCTGCGCGGGGTGGACCCAGGTGCCGCCGAGTTCCATCGCGTGCCCGTCGTGGTCCGCCGTGTAGGTCCGGCCGCCCAGCCGGTCGCGCGCCTCGACCAGCACAGTGCTTCGCCCGCGCAGCGACAACTCGCGAGCGGCCGTCACCCCGGCGAACCCGCCGCCGACAATCACGGCATCAGGATGAATATTGGAGTTTCCCATGGTGCGTTCCTTTCGATCGACTGCCATGAACCCGGTGCCCCTCCCATGCATGGAGATGGCCGCAGAGAAGCGAGCCGCTGAGGGGGTGCATTCCTGCCTCGCTGATGGCCGCAGGTAGGTTAGTTTCATTCCACACGTTTGGGATGCCCGCAGTCATCATCCTTCGGGAATGAAACCCCATATCAGGAGTCGGAGCCGCCCCTGCCGAGACCCGGAACCCTGCGACGCTTCCTCGACGCGGATGCAGTTCGACGCCACGACGAAGGACTACGGGCAGCGGCGGACCGCCGAGGGTAAAGGCATCAAGGAGATCCGCCGGTGCCTCAAGCGATCCATTGCCCGGCGACTCTTCAGGAAACTTCAAACGCTTATGCCTTGACTCGAAGCATAGAAGGGTCAGAAGTCGCCTGCACTGAATGTCCAGAGTCTTCTGCACTTGCGGTGACGACATGGCGTGCCGCTTTTTTTGTCACTCAGTGGAGAGACCCGGGCTGACCAGCCGTTGGAGACAGAAGTCCCGGAAGGCGTGGGCGCGGTGGGTGAGGTGTGCTTGGCGGATGCTCGCTACCACGACGTCATGCGGTGGCTATGACGACGGCCGTCACTTCCGCTATTGTGCAAAATGAGCTGACCTCAGCCGCCGGTGCCGGGCGTAGCACGCTAGAGGCAAAGGATCGCGCGCAGTATCTGTCCGAGGCCGTTCAGCCCGGAAAGTAACCAACGCTGGCCGGAGCGCTCAGCGGGCAACATGAGCCCGCGGGGCCTGACGAATTGTTCATCAACATCATGACTACGCATCTGGTTGGCGCAGCGGTTCCTGTTTCCAGCGGTGTCGCCCGAGGCCACAAGAGCCGCCAATCCGAACCAAAAGCACAGCTAATACTGACCCAACCAGATCGTCCACTAGCGTTGTGGGCGGCTTGTTGACGGCCCTGCCTTTTCCGGGGGAGAGGCGCCTGCTGATCGGCGGACCGGCAGAGTCGGCCCCTGTCACAAGGACCGGGCACCCACGGCGTGGGGACATCCCGGGGGCAAAGTCCTAGGATTCAGTCATGACTCAAGAGACGTGGCAAAAGTATACCGAGTGGCCCCTCCTCGGTGCGGCTTTCCTCTTCCTGGCGGCCTACTCCATCCTGGTCATTGTCGAACCGCCGGCCCCCTACGCCGCCGCCCTGGCAATTGCCATTTGGTCAACCTGGTCTATTTTCGCCGTCGACTACATCGTGAAGTTGCTCCTTGCCCCCCGGCCGGGCCGGTGGTTCATCCGCCACCCCCTGGATCTGCTCATGGTGGTGGTCCCGGTAGCGCGGCCATTGCGGCTCCTGCGCCCACTCAAGCTGCGCCAAGTAATGGACCGGGCCCCGGGCACTGCCATCAGAACGCGCGTCATGGCCTACGTCCTTGTCTCCGCAATCCTGCTGATCTACACCGTCGCCCTGAGCGTCCTCAGTTTCGAAAGAAGCGCCCCGAACGCGAACATCACCACGATGCGCGACTCATTGTGGTGGGCGGTGGTCACCACCACGACGATCGGCTATGGCGACTATTACCCCGTCACCGCTCCCGGCCGGTGGGCTGCGGTCGCGCTGATGATCGGCGGGTTCGCCGCCTTGGGCATGGTCACCGCGACACTATCCTCCTGGCTCGTGGAAAGTGTGGCCGCCGCAACCGATCGACGGACGGAAGCAGCCGAAACATCCAGTAGCGGGGAGCTTGCCCGCCTCACGACCCAGATAGGGATGCTCCAGGACCAGCTGGCCCGCAGGCAGGGGCCAATCGAAACCGACAGCGGCCACGCCGAAGACACACACAAGGAACCAGGGTAGGGAGTTGGCGCTGGAGATAACAAATACGACTTGCCGTGTAAACGGCCACCCGAGACCCGCAGGGCCAGCACGGCCCAGGACAGTCCCGCATTCCGGGCTCGGTCGACGGCCAGTGATGCCACCCTCTCCAGAGGGTGGCGCCGGACACCCGGGAGGCGTGTGAGGGGTGTCGTTTTTCGAAGTCAACCGCACTGGTGTCCGAAGGCCTATGCAATGCGCCGGGGCGTCCGTAGGCCGAACGGTCCGGGAACGCCAACGAGGGCCCGGGCTTGGGGAACCCGGGATCCTCGTTGGCGCCGCCATGGTGGTGCGGCGCTCGACCCGAATTTCCCGGGCGGGGGAACCCGAAAATCGGGTCGTTCGGCTTTCCCCGTGGGCCCTGGGTACCGCCTTCGCAAACCCCACGCCGACATGGAATCCCAGTTTCAGCCGTGGAACGATTGTCCCGGCCGAACCCTGCAAAAAGCTTTGAAGCTCCAGGACCGTGGTTTCCAGCGCCAAGGGCCGCAAAGTTGGACACCGTGGTCTGCAGTTGTTCGTGTGTCCGGTACAGCCAGTCGGCCGTATGCATCGGTCCCGGCCCCTTGGTGGATGTCCGCCGGACCCGGTTCGACCAGGATCCCTGTAGCTACAAGGGCAATAAACCTACAGGCGGGTGTCGTGTCGCAGGAAGACCGCGCACACCACGGCGATGACGGCGATGAGGAACGTGAGGGTCCCGAGCCCGGCGGCGAGGCCAACGGTCGTGGCGACGGCCCCGAAGATCAGCGGTCCGCCCGCGTCGCCGGCCTCCCGGCCGAGTTCCGCCGACCCCATGGTGCGTCCGATCCGTTCCGGTGGGGTGGTGGCGGCGAGGTGGGTGAAACCCAGGGGCATGGTGATGCCGATGCCGCGGGACAACTCAAGTTGCCCAGTGGCATCGTCTGCTGCCGGATGGCCAACGATATCCATCGCCGCCAACGGGCCAATGACAGCATCCTGCCGCCGCAAACGTGCCCACTCGTCATCCGGCAGGCGCTGCAGGCCCCGCTCGGCAATAATCCGATGTTCCTCGGTTGTCACGGCCGGCACAATCCGTACTGGCGGCTCTTGACCATATCTAAGGTTAGTGCGGACGACTTCTGAAAACGACAGCCTCTGTCCAGTCTGCGGCTCCACATGGGTCGGCGTTGGTGTGCCAATCCCGGGCGGCAGACCGGTACGAGCCTTGGATGTATTCCGTCCATGCGAATTCAGATCAGCCCTTGCTCCAGAGCCATGCGGATGGCCGACCTGCGGCTCGTGACGCCGAGCTTGCGATAGATCGATCTTTGGTGTGTCTTGAGCGTGTTGACAGAAACGAACAGGGAGTCGGCGATTTCTGCAGCAGTCAACATGGATCTCATATAGACCAGTACTTCTCGTTCACGTTCCGACAGCGTCCCAAAGTAACGCTGACTGCGCTGAACCTGCTCAGACGGATGCTTCGCCAAGATGGCTGCGATGAATGCATCGTGGTCGGTTCCCCACACCAAATGCTGGACCAGCAGCGGGAGTAGGTCCGGGCGCCGTTCGACGAAGGGTCGCAGGATGGACTCTGGTTCGGAGCACTGGACTGCGTATTCGAGTCGCTCGTGGGCAACTTCAGATTCTCCGGCCGAATGGGCGATGAGCGCCTCTGTCAGAGCACCACTGGCTTGGACATATGGTGGGTTGGATTCGTCCGCGAGGGCTCCCAAGCACGCCATCGCACGGCCGGGTTCGCCAACGGCCCTGAGCAGTTCGGCGATCAGGACGTCGGCCAGCGGGGAGACGCCGCCCTTGGTCAGGGGGCGAATGATTGTTGCGACTCCTTCCATGTTGCCTTCCGCCTCACGCAATTTGGCCGTGGCGACCACCCTCAGGGCCGGCCATTGCGAGTCGTCGCGTTGCCGGGCATCGAACGCTTCGAGTGCCGCCGCCGACGCTGCGATCCCGGCGGAGTCACCGGTGGCGCAGTCGACCAGCACACGGTAAACGATGGTCAGCGAGTCGGCCGGAAACGGATCGCTGCCGACTTCAAGCGCCTCGGAAAGTTCGGCGTCGGCGCGGGCCAAGTCATCTTGCCAGTATCCCGCCACGCCCCGCGCGACCTTTACCGGGGCAAGGCGTTCCCTACAAGGCCATGAGAAGGCCTCGGCCTGGTCGAGCAACGCCGCGCCTTGTTCTTCGGCGACGGCGAAGTCGCCGTTAAGCGAGAGCGCCAAGACGAGCTCTGCGCCAGCGCACAGCTCGACAGTCGTGAGGCCGTTGGCCCTGCCCAACGCGGTGGCCGCTTGCAATAGCTCGGTCGATGCCCGTCCCGCAGAGGGGGATCGTGCCTCGGCCCTGCCCAGCAAGAATAGTCCGTTGGCCAGCGCGGTTGAGGGGTATTCCGTGGCACGGTCTACAAGTTGCCGGCCCCGGAGCACCGCCGTTCCGGGGGCCCCGCTGCCGAGGATGAACAGTTCGAACAGCGTGCGGTTGGTTTCGAATCGGTTGCGGCGCCGGCCGCCGAGGGCGCCGATTCCATCCAGCGCACGGCGGAGCAATGCCACCGACGAGGACAGGTCGCCCGCGACGCCGCGGCAGCATGACCGGATCAGTAGTATTTCCGGATCCTCGCTCCAGGGAAACGGCAATTTGAGGCAAAGCTGTTCAAGGGACGCCGACCCACCGCCCAGCAATACCTCCAGCCAATGTTTCCCCATCGACTTCACTGCCGTTTTGGGTTCGTTTCCGAGCAGGGCTTCGGAGACGCAGGTGAAGACATCCACGTCTTGGTAGTACCGGGCCGCGGAGCTGTGCAGGGCCTGGACGAGAAGGGGGTCCCGATGGGACAGGATGGCGCGGCACGTCGCCGCGAAGAGCGGCTGCCAACGGTACAGGACTTCGGGGCCGCGGCCGCGTTCCTCCTGAAGGAAGATGCCATTGCGCAGGCAATGCGCCAGCCACATGGCGCCATCGGAGTTGCCGTTCAGCTCGATGGCCAGCGGGCCGCTGATCGAGTCGCCCGTGGTGGCGCGAAGAATGAAGTCGGCCAGCGGACCGGGATACCGGGCCAGCACCTCCTCGGCGACGTAGTCCAAAAAGGCCCGCCGAGGCTCCGGCAGGAACGCGTCCACAGGGGCCGCGCGTCCCTCCCGCAGGACCAGGCCCTCCGTAATGGCAATGGGCCATCCCGCCGTCGCCTTCCAGAGCCCGGCGCCTTCCAAAGCCCCGTCAAATCCGTGTACCGACAGCAGCTCGCAGGTCTCCTCCAGCGTGAATGCGAGCGCATCGGGCCCTATGTCGGTGACCGTGCCGCGTAGCCGTTGTGCGGCGAGGGACAACGCAGGGTCTCCGCACGAGGAAAGCACCAGATGCAGCTGGGGAGGCCCGGACCTGACCAGTGTTCCAAGAAGTCCGCCGTCCAGGGCGGGGCCAGCCAGGTGGAGGTCGTCGATGACCAGCGCCATGGGTTCGGAAAGCCGCTCCAGCGCCCGGACGACGCCGCGGTAGTCCTCCGGCGGATCCTTGCCCGGGTTCGGCTCAAGAAGCAACAGCGCGTCGCGCCCCGGTCCGCGAAGGTTCGCCGCAGCCTGCTGTAGCGCTATGACGACCCAGCGGTACAGGTCACCGGGATCGTCATCGGACAATTCGAGGGACAGCCACGCGCAGGCCACATCGGTACCGCGCGACCAATCGCCCAGCAACGTTGTTTTTCCGTAGCCGGCGGGCGCGGAGAGCACGGTCGTTCTGTGGGAGCCGTCGGCGAAAGACACGGCTTCTTCCAGCCGCCGACGCCGCAACGTTCCAAGCTGGTATTCGGGTGGACGGGTCTTCGCATGCGAGCCGGACGGCCCGGTTGAAACCGGTGTTTCCCTCACAAGCTCCACGGTAGGCGCGGAACTGGGCGCCTACAACCCTTCGGGACACTCGACCCGGATCGAGTTGTTGCACATTCCGCCGCGGAACGCCGCCCTGGGCCGATTGCGGAAGAACCCTCTGCTGTGCGCTCAGGCTTCGCCATCCATGCTTGCCTTCGGTTTGACCCGGGGAGAAACGCCGGGCAAAAGGCTGAGGGCCGTGAGGGGGAAGAGCAGGCACGACAACATGCCTGCACCGACGAGGGCCGCCGCCGTCGCCGCCGACAGGACACCCTCCGTGACGCCGATCCCCGTGATCGCCACGATCAGCGGCAGGCCGGTCGCGCTGAAGAGCCCAAGGGAGACGCGTTGACGCACCGCGGCGCCGTGCGGAGCCGCAAACGCTCCGGGTATTCCGCGTACCACGAGCAGTGCCACGAGGAACGCCGGCACCAAAAGGAGCGCGGTGGTTGAACTCACCAAGGCGGCGAGGTCGAAGGTGACTCCGGTGGTGACGAAGAAGATCGGCACCAGGAAACCGAAGGCCACGGCTTCGAGCTTGGACTCGACAAGGTGGCGATCCCCCTTGCTCGCGCCACGGAGCACGACGCGGCTCAACACACCGGCGGCGAATGCACCCAGAAGCATGTCGAGCCCCATGGCGATGCTCAAAGTGACAAGCGCGATGACGACAAACAGCGCGATTCGCACGGCGAACTGCCCGCTGGTGTGCAACGTGGCTGTGACCAGTCGATGCAATCGTGCGTGCCGCCGACGGCTGGCCACGAGGATCGCCCCGACAGTGATCACGGCGAACACGATGACAACCACAAGGGCTTCAGCCGGCCGTCGTCCGCTGAGGAACAGGGAGATCGCCAGTAGCGGCCCGAACTCGCCGAGGGCTCCCACTGCGATGGCCGAGGTGCCAAATTTGGTTGTGAGCTGTCCGGCGTCGCGAAGCACCGGCATGATCGTTCCCAGCGCGGTCGTGGTGAGCGCGATTCCCACGATGAATCCCGCTTCCATCGACGGAAAGAGGAGGAGTCCGATGCCAATGCCCAAGACCAGCGAGCCCACCCAACCGATGGATGCCCGCCGGAGAGGACGCCCGCTGATTTGGGAGAAGTCGATCTCGTTTCCCGCCATGAAGAACAGCATGGCCAAGCCAAACTCGGACAGCAGCTCGACGTGGTCGTTCGCCGTGGCCCACCCCAGGATGCTGGGTCCCACGGCTATTCCCAAAAGGATCTCGAACACCACGATGGGGATGGGCGCGACTTTCCCGGCAAGGCGGGCAAGCGCCGGGGCGGCAACCGCGACCGCACTGATCACAAGAAGCGAGGTGACGTCCTCAAGCATGTGGGCCACCCCAAATCGGGTCGAGCACGGTTTGTGCAGGAACCACTGGTGCCGGTGCCGATCCACGACTTCGGTCTTGGTCCCGGGGCTCTGATGCGCACCCCGCGGGTTCTGAATTGCCACTTACCGTGAAATCTTCACACGTCATGAATGCCGCGTTGTTCACACCGAGCAAATAGGCGGAAACCGCAATGAAGAGCACCGAAGCGAGGACAAGGACACGGCGCCCCATCGTCAGCCCAGAACCCAGCTCGGGCCAAATGATGCGAGACAACACCCACATCGTTGCCGGAATACCCACGACGGCAACGGTGCTGCCAAGGATATCCGTCAGCACGTCAAGTGTGCCTCCGTCGTTCGTGCCGGCAATGGCGAGCACCAGCCACAGGGAGGGCACCAGCAAAGCGACCACCCTGCGCGTGCGATAACGCCCCCCGTCGCGACGGAATATGACGACCAGCAATGCCGCTGTTGCGGCGGCCCAAACGGACAGGACTTGATCGAAGAACAGCCTTCCCCATGCACCCAAGGTGAACGAAGGCCACCAGATTGCGACGCACATGCCGACGGCCACGACGACTTGGGCCCGGGCCGGCGTGCTAGTGACTGGTTCCATTTCTTCTGAAGACATCACGCCACAGCACCTTGTTCTGCATTGCGGGCTTTCCGGTCGCCGTCGCCGTTCCGCCTAGCCACCCAGGGCTCTTTCCTTGAGGAGGGTGTATTCCTCGGTGGTGATGGTCCCCGAGTCCAGCAAGGCGCGAGCCTTGGTGATCTCGTCGCTGGGGCTCGCGCCACCGGCAGCTGATCGGATGTATTCCGATTGGGCTTCTTGGCGGGCGATGTATTGCCGTTGGTTCCGCGCCGCCATGCCATCCCCGCGCGCGATGAGGTACACAAGGATTGAAATCAACGGGACGAAGACAAGACAAACAAGCCAAACTGCTTTGAGCCAGCCGTTGAGGGCCTTGTCCCTGAAGAGATCCGAGACGACCGAGAAGAGCATGAGCAGAACCGCCATGAAGGCGTAAATCCAGAACAGGAACCAAAAAAAGTCCCAGAAACCAGTCCAGAAGTCCATTTTTACTCCTTATTCGAAGGCGCGTTCCCGAAGGGTGGCATCCAGGTCATTGCCGATCGCCCGCCGTGGGTTTGCCTGTGATGGTCTCACTGGCGGAGAACCGACCACGAAGTCCTGCATCTCGGGAAAGAGCGCGTTGGCCGGCCCGAAAGGCTTTGAAGCCTTCCGGGCCGGCCAACGTGTCTAGCACTTGAGTTGGCTCTCAAGGCTGTTCAGCGACGTGTCGACTGCGTCGGCTTGGTTCTCCAGTTCCTCGATGGCGTCCGAGACCTTCGCGCCTTCCTTCACGCTTTCCACCGTTGCCTTCAACCGGTCAACCTGGGTTTTTAGTTCAGCGACCCGTTCTTGGGCGACGTCTTTCACCTCAGCAACGAGGGCGTCGTAGGACATGACCACTTTGTCCCGTGCCGCACCGACCTGCTCGAGCGTGGCATCCGGGGTCAACGTGTTGTGGAACTCGTCAAGCGACGCAGCCAAGGCGTCGGCAGACGAACAGACCGGTGAGACCGTTTCCGTGGGGACCGGTGAAACCATTTCCGTGGGGACCGGTGAGGCCATGTCAGTGGGGACCGGTGAGGCCGATTCTGCGGGGGGTTGCGGTGCGCATCCGGCCAGGGCAAGCAATAGTGCTGCCGCAGCAAGGGCCAGGGGGCCCGCCGTTCTGGATAGTCTGTGTTGCATTGGGTTCTCCTTTGAACAACAGATACGGGAAGCTTCGCTACTGGTTCCCGTGTTCTTGTGTCTCGAAGTATCCGCCGGTACTGCCAACCGGCGCGTCACCCGGCATAGGTGAGATTCCTGTCGGGCATCACCTTCTCAGGAGCAAGTAGGCCTACAGGGATATGGACGGCATCCGGGGGAGTCTTGCCGTGAATCATCCGGAACCTGATGCCATGGAGGCCAGGACCGACCGGCCATGGGTGTTGATCATCACAAGAAGAGATCGTCGCGACGGCGTGCTGCCGCAGCACACCCGTGGGAATCGGTTCGACATTGAGCGCCCACGGCAAAACCCGTGCTGCACAGGAACCAGAAATTCCATCAACCGGAGTCAATCGAGGAGCCCCGGACCGGGTTGTTTCACCCTGGTAAAGCTTTCCGTGAAGCGGGGCGGCTCGCGGGCGGAACAACACCGCAAGGGTAGTCAGTTCACGATGGGGGAAAAAGGCGCAAGCTCGATCGTCGCGCCGTGCACCAGCAGGCTTGAAGACTCGGGAACCTCGTGCCAAGCACCCTCCATGGATCCCAGCGGCTCGGAAACCACCAAACGCGCGTCATCCGAGAGTTTTCCCAGCAGTTCATTGGCAGGATGCAGGGTGCGAAGCGCCGTAATGTCCGTGCTGCAGTACAACGAACGTGACTTGCCCGCGCTGGAATAGCGGAAGGCCCACGTCGATTCCCCATCGGTGGTCGCCACCGTCATCTGGATGGGGTACTCGATTCCGTGCTGGTGCCCTGTCTGTTCAATGAAACCGACAGCCGAGGCAACCGCTGCAAGCGGATCCCGAGCCAGGCCAAAGGTCAGGGCCAAGTAGAAGAACAACTCCGAATCCGTGGAACCCTCGATTTGAGGGAACAATTCCGGGTCTACAGCCAGGGTCAGATCGCGTTTCACCCGCGAGAAGTCGGTTATGAGCCCGTTGTGCATCCACAACCAACGATCGTGCCGGAAGGGATGGCAATTTGTCTGCTGGACCGCGGAACCGGTGGAAGCGCGGATGTGGGCAAAAACGCGGCCTGAATGGGCCTGGGCAGAAAGCTCCCGCAGGTTCCGATCGTTCCAGGCGGGCTCCGCGCTGTGGAACACGCCGGGGCGGGGCGAGGCCGAATACCAACCGACACCGAAGCCGTCGCCATTCGTCGTTTCGGCGCCCATGGTGGAGTGTTTGCTTTGCACCACGAGCGAGTGCTCGGGTCCGTACAAAAGGTCCTGAAGGTTCACGGGGGAACCAGAGTATGCAAGCCAGCGGCACATGAGTAATCCTTTCCAACAACTATCACAGCACGGAACGACTTTCAGTGAATCACCTGTGTCGGGTGATAAAGCGCGGCAGCGGGTGGCCGCCGCCGCGCTGCCGGGGTCGAGGGGCGGCGGCCGAAACCGAACGAAAACCGCGACGTCGTGGCCGCCGGTCGCGACGTCGCGAATTTGGCAAAGACGCAGGCTGCCGGGCGGAACACGTGCAAGCAGGCTTGCACGAAGTTTTCCGTGGTGCGGCAAAAGTCATCCAATATGTGTGGCGCGCCAAGCCGGATCACGTCGCATAGTGGGATATACCACAATTCGGGGATCGGCAATGCTGCTCCCCGAATTGCGGTTCCCGAGAGGAGGGTCATGAGACGCAAGCATCCAACCTTTTTTGGCGCCACGGTACTCGGCGCTGCAGCAATCGGTCTTGCCCTGGGCGGTTGCACCTCCACAAGCCCGGAGGAGAATGTTTCGCAAGCCTGCACAGCTGCAAACAACATGTCGTCGGCACTGGTGGAGTTCAGGAACGCACTGACTCCGGAAGCGACCATCGAAGAACTTCAAACGGCGCGTGACAAGGTCAGCGACGCCTATGACTCACTGTTGGCGGAAGCCGAGAATGTGGCACAGGATCGCATGAACGAACTCGAGTCCAGCCTGGGCGAGTTCCGTTCCGCCGTCGAGTCGGTGCCTGACGACACCAAGGTGCCGGTCGCGATTGACTCCCTGCGGACCGAGGCAAACGACGTTGGCACTGCCCTTGACTCGCTGCGAAGTGAACTGAAGTGTTAGCTTCACCGGTTGCCGGCAGCCCGCCGACGTGCCTCTGAGCGGGAATCGGATGTTCCACCTGCACGGGGACAGCCTCCGATGACCGACCGCTATGCACCGCTCCATGGGCACCTGATTTGAAGGAACGAGAATGGACTTCTGGGAGAATTTTTGGGACCTGCTTTGGTTTACGTTCTGGTTTTACCTGGTTATCGCGTTCGTTGGCGTCCTCTTTTGGATCGTGGGAGACCTCTTCAGGGACAAGATGCTCAATGGCTGGTTCAAGGCATTGTGGATTATCGGGTTGGTGTTCCTGCCGATCGTTGGCAGCCTCGCATACCTGATCGCACGCGGCGCCGGCATGGCGGAGAGAAACCAGCGGTATACACAGGCCCATCATGTCCACCCAGCCGCGGGGGAGAGCCCCGGCGACGCGATAACGAAGGCGCGTGCCTTGCTCGACGCAGGGAGCATCACGTCCGAGGAATACGAACTCATCAAGGAAGGGGCGTTGACCTGACAGGTGCAGCATGTAGCGGGCTGGCACCCGATACGGAGCCGACACCGTAAACCAAAAACCACCCGCGAAAACCGGTTCGTCCAACACCGGCCTCCAAGACCGTATCTTGGAGGCCGCCCGTTCCACGGACCACAGCGTCAGGACGCGACACGACTCCGGAGAGTGAGGACAAATCATGGCACGACGGAAGGCCCAGATCGATTTCAAAGATCTGGATAGGACCCGAAGGATCCAAGTCACGCTCCTAGCGGTCGTGAGGCTAGTCCTCGTACTGACGGCAGGGATGCTGCTGTATTTCCTGATACCCGTCGACGGGTTCAATGAAGTCGATCCCCTTGCAGCATGGGTCCGGCTAACCGTGGTGAGTTTGGTGTTTCTGGTGGTGCTGGGACTGCAGGTCCGCATCGTGGTTGCCGCCGGCGTTCCGCAGGTCCGAGCGGTGGAGGCGGTGGTGGAATGCGTGGTAGCGTTCCTGCTCCTATTCGCCTTGCTGTATTTGTCCTTGTCTACGACGGATCCGTCGTCGTTTAGCGAGCGCCTGGACAGGGTGGACGCCCTCTACTTCACGTCCAGCACTTTCGCCACCGTCGGCTTCGGCGACATTGTGCCCGTGACGCAATTGACCCGAGTGCTCGTGGCCATCCAGATGATGGCAGGAATCGGCGTACTGGTCATGATTGCGAAGGTCGCCTTTTACGCCGCCAAGAAGGGGCTGGGCCAAAAACCGTAAATTGTGGCGGGTCGCACCAACGGGCTAGGGAACGTCCCTCGCTTGGAGTCATTGGCCGGCAACGTCGTTCGAGGACACTCGGCGGCAGCCACCCGAAATGCCGCTGCGAAGCGCTGCGGCAAAGGAAGGATCGTCTTGAGGAGAATACGACGTGCGTAGATTCGGCATAGAAGAGGAGTTCCTCCTCGTGGACGCCCAAACGGGCCTGCCCGCAGTCCCGGACGAGAGTGCCGTTGCGGCCCTTATGAACATCGAAGGCGGTGGAAGCAGCACCAGCAGGGAGCTGCTCTCCTGCCAGACTGAGAGTGCCACGCCCATCTGCACCAACGCGAAGCAGGCCTTGGAGTCACTGCAGGGGTATCGGCGGGCATTGGCAACGGGAGCCGAGTCGCTGGGGTTCCGGGCGGTGGGGATCGGCACCGCACCCGTGGTCCCCGAGCATCCTGCCACGGTGGCCGACACTCCGCGCTACCGAGACATGGCGGCCCGTGCCGCGGGGATCGTCGATGACCAATATGTCAATGGACTGCATGTGCATGTCGAGGTGCCGGACCGGGCAGCCGGGGTGAGGGTTCTGAATTCCCTGCGTCCGTGGCTGCCGCTGTTCACCGCTATCGGCGGGAATTCCCCGATGTGGCGGGGGCGCGACAGCGGCTTCGCCAGCTGGCGGACCATCCACTACCGCCGGTGGTCGGTGCAGGGAATCCCGCCGTGCTTCGCCGGTATCAACGACTACGACCTGCGGCTTAAGCGAATGCTCGCCACCGATGTCGTTCTTGACTGCGGCCACATCGCATGGGCCGCCCGGCTTTCCGACACCTACCCGACCATCGAGGTGCGGGCCTCGGACACCCAACTTGAAGCCAAGGATTCGGTGCTGATTGCGTTGTTGATTCGTGCCGTGGTCGGTGCCGAACTCGAGGATCCTGCCCAACCCGATGGCGTGGCGGATCCCGAGATGCTGGATATCGCCCTGTGGAAAGCCGCCCGCGACGGGCTGGGCGGCGAGTTGATCGACCCGGGCGACGGGGAGAGCCGCCCTGCCGAAGAAATCGTGGGTGTCCTCATGGCGAGAATTGAACCGGTGCTTTCCCGCCACGGAGACTTGTCATTCGTCGAACGCGGGTTGGCCGGACTGTTCGAGAACGGCACGGGAGCCCAACGCCTGCGGCGGGTACATGCTGACGTCGGGATGCCTGGGCTTTTGGACTACGCGGCATCGGCGCTCCTGCTTTAGCGCTTGCCCGGTGTTCGGTGCTGCGCCGAGTAAGCGGGGTTTCACGTTGGTGTCCGCCGCCTTTGGCATGCGGCCCGCTCGCGTCCCCGGAGGTGTTGACGGGGACGCGAGCGGGCCGGCATCGAAACGGAAGTCGCCGGCGCCGGGTGTCCTGCTAGGACCCGGTGCTGAAGCCCAGGCCGTGGCCGAACCTGAACAGGGGGTCGGCGGTGTCAAACGGCACGTCCGGAAGGCTTGCCTGCACGGCGTCCATGGAGCGCGGCAGGTCCATGGGCAGCCTGCCCCGCGGGTCGGCCACGCCAAAGAGCACGTCGAGCAATGCGTGGCTGCCGGCGCCGAAGTTGGCGGTGATGGCAGCTGCCTCGCCGACCAGCGGAGTGAGAATCGCCGGTCGGTCCAGGAACACGTCGATCACCGTCGGCACCATGCCGCACAGTGCGACCAGGCCTTCAAGCTGCTCCGCCGGGTAGTCGAGGGAGCCGGCGTGGAAGAAGTTCTCGAACATGGTTTCCCGCTGCTCGTACGGCGCCTGCAGGCGCACGATGGCGACGTCGGCCTCCTCCGGGGAATCGACCACCTTTCCGTAGCCCGCCGCCGCCTCCGCGGAGACGCCCTGCAGGTAGACCTTGATGCCGCGGGACAAGGGCAGGATCGGTGCCCCGGCGGCATCGGTCCCGTTGGCCAGCAGAGTGAACGATGCGCGCTGGGCGGCCTCGCCCGCGGCCCGGAACTCCGTGTTGCCGACGATTGCCTCGGCCCGCTCGACGTCGACCAGCGGGGAGTCGAACAGCCCGAGCACAAACTTCTCGCGCAGCAGCCGCCGGGCGGACACGTCGATCCGCTCCTCGCTGATTTTCCCGCTGCGGACCAGGTCGACCAAGAGCTCCGGGATGGCTTCGCCGCCGAACTGGTCGGCCCCGGCGTTGAGCACGGCCAGCATGCGCTCCCGGGTGGAGAGGTGTTCCACGCCCCAGGCCCGGGCGGGGAAGGGCTCACCGGCGATGACCGCGTCGCTGAGCAGGCCCCAGTCGGTGCAGACGACGCCGTCGAACGTGTAGCGCTCGCGCAGCAGGCCGGTGATCACGGACTTGTTGAAGCCGAAGCCGACCTCGTCGTACTCGGTGCCCACGGGCATGCCGTAGTAGGGCATGATCTGGCTGCTGCCCGCGTCGAACGCGGCCTCGAACGGCAGTAGGTGGTGCTCGAAGTTGTTCCCGGGGTAGACCTGTTCGCGGCCGTAGGCGAAGTGTGGGTCTTCCCCGTCCTTCTGGGGGCCGCCTCCGGGGAAGTGCTTGGTCATGGTGGCCACGGAATCCGGGCCTAGGGACTCTCCCTGGAAGCCGCGGATGTAGGCGGCCGCCAGCTTCCCGGTCAGTTCCGCGTCCTCGCCGAAGGTCGCCACCTGGCGAGCCCAGCGCGGTTCGGTGGCCAGGTCGATCTGCGGGTGCAGCGCAACGCGCAGCCCGACGGCTGTGTATTCCTGCCGGGCGATGTCGCCGAAGCGCTCAACCAGGTCGGCGTCACCGATCGCCGCCAGGCCGAGGGGTTCCGGCCACTGGGAGAACGGCCCCGCCAGCATCGCGGTGCCGGGGTTTTCCGTGAACGAGTGCCGCGGGTCGGTGGACAGCGTGACGGGAATTCCCAGACGGGTGGCCCCGGCCAACTCCTGCAACTTGTTGTGCCAGAGCGCCATCTGGGTGGCACTGGCGGCGGCGCCGAACACGTTGAAGTGGGTCATGCCGCGGCCTTCGACCAGATCCGAGGTGGAGGGGATGCCGAAGACCGGATCGGCGTCCGCCAGTTCCCCGTCCTCGCCGATGGTGATCATGGTGTGGAAGAACAGGCCCGCCTTTTCCTCCAGCGTCATCTGGGACAACAGGTTCTCGACCCGCTTGGTGACGGGCAGGCCTGCGTTGCGGAAGGCCGGATCAACGGGGCTGGTTGCCGGGGGATCGATCATGGGGTTGGTTCCTTTGTGTTGGAGAGTTTGGCCATCTGGACAGTCGTTGCAAGTTTGCGCTGGTTGCGGCGGGCGTCGTCGCGGGCGAGCAGGGGAGCGCACAGCCACCACAGCATCAGCGCCACCCCGGCGCCCAGCACGGCACCGGCCACGGTGTCGCTCAGCCAGTGGGCCGCCAGGAACGTGCGGCTCCAAATCATGACCAACACAAAGGCCACGGCCACCGGCGACCAGTAGCGCCGCACCGCGGGGGAGAGCAGCGCGATGAACATGACCATGAGCGCCGCCGTCAGGGTGACGTGTCCGGAGGGAAACGATCCGTGGTCCACCATCACCAACGGGTTCTCCGGGCGGGGCCGGTCCACCACGTTCTTGAACAGCTGCGCGAAGAGCATCGGCACGATGTAGACCAGGACGGTGAAGAGGACCGCCCACCGCCGCCGGGCAAGGAGCAGTCCAATGATGAGCAGGGGCAGCATTACCAGGCCCGGCGGGCCGCCGAATGCATTGAGCCATGCGACGGCGCCGGAGGGTTGGTAGTCCGGGGGCCCGGCCACGAGCGCGTGCCACCACTCATCGAAGCCTTGGAAGAACGGGGCCGCGGGTGCCGGCAGCAGTGCGAGCAGCATCATGACGACAAAGGCAACGGAAAGCATACTGGCAAGCCATTGCCATCTCCTGCGCCCGTTGTCCAAAATGCGCACCGAGGCGTCGCGGCGGACCCGCCCCGAGGGCGTTTCGTGGGGCGCCCCTTCCATGGCTGTCACTAGCCCAGCGACCTGGTCGCCAGGGGGCCCCAGGCATCCGCGGCAGCGCCGTCGAGTGCGGGGCGGTCGTTTGCCTGGCGGTGCGGTGCCGGGGAGTCCCCGGAGCGTGAAACCCTCATGGGCTCGTGTCCTTTCGGATGGGCGCCGCATGGGCGCGATTAGCAAAAACATACATTGAGCTGTTTTGTTGCACAAGGGGAGGGCTCCAAGGCGCAGTGTTGTATGATCGGGGGCATGTCCCCGAAAGGCCCATATCCCAAAGGCGTCGCCAAGCGCGAGGAAATTCTGCGTACGGCCCTGGCGATCTTTTCCCGGGAAGGATACCGCGGCACGTCGCTGCGGGAGGTTGCCCGGTCCTGTGGCCTGAGCCTGCCGGGGTTGATGCACTACTTCGACTCCAAGGAAGACCTGCTGGCGGCCATTCTGAAGAAGCGCGACGAACACGACTTCGCCGCGCAGCATGAAGTTGGCGGAGATCCGTTCAAGACAATCAGCGGTGTCATGCGACACAACGCCGAGGTGCCCGGGCTGGTCCAGCTGTACGCAACGCTCTCCGCCGCGGCCAGCGACCCCGCCCATCCCGCCCATGATTTCTTCGTGGGGCGATACCGGGATTTCCGCGTCACCCTTGCCGAGACGCTGCGGGAACGGCAGTCCGCCGGGCTCCTCGCCGCGGACCGCGATGCGGAGAAATTGGCGGCAATCATCATTGCGGTAGCCGACGGCCTGCAGGTGCAGTGGATGCTGGAGCCGGGGATCGACATGGCAGGCCACATCGACTATTTGGTTTCACTCATCGACATCGTGGCCCCGCCCCCGTCATCCGGGGAGTAGGTTTCGGCGCTCCTGTGGCTAAACTCGGGCCATGGCACTTCGAAGTTCCTCCGCCACCGCGGAGGCCGCAGGGACACTTGTCAGTGGGGACGTGCGTCGGCACAACCTGAGCATCGTGGCCCGCTACCTGCTGGAAAACGGACCCAGCTCCCGCAGCCAAATCGCCGATGGCACCGGCCTGACCCGTGGTTCGGTGACCGCGCTGGCCGCCGTGTTGCTTGACGCCGCGATCATCCACGAGGCCTCCCCAGAGAACGCCCGCGGCAAGGGCAGGCCGCTGACGCTGCTCAGCCTGGCCGCGGACCACGTGGCGATCCTGGCCCTCCAGCTCGACGCCGACAGGGTCACCGGATTCCTCACCACGATCACGGGCGAACCGCTGCTGCGCATTGCCGAGCAGCACGGCCGGCCCATGGGGCAACCCGAACCCGTCCTGGACGTCATGGCCTCCGTCCTGGGGCGGACCCTTGATGCGTGCCAGGACCTGGGCCGGCGGTTGGCGGACATGACGGTCGTCGTTTTCGCGCCGGTGGGCGGCGAGCCTCCCGTGGTCATCGCGGACACGGATCTGGGCTGGGGAGCGGTCGACGTGCTGGGCGGGCTCCGGCAGCGCGAGCCCCGCATGCCCCCGGACGCGGCGCTGCTGCCCGACGCCCCGCTGGCGGCGTCGGCCGAACTCGTCCGGCTCAAAGACACCCTGGATATGATCTACCTGAAGAGCAACTCGGGCATCGGCGGGGCGATCATCCTCAACGGCACGGTCGTCGAGGGCGCCCACCGGCTGGCCGGGGCGTTCGGGCACGTGCCGCTCGTGCCCGACGGCGAGCCCTGCGGCTGCGGCCAGCGCGGCTGCCTGGTGACGGTTGCCGGGCCGGACGCCGTCCTGCACGCGGCGGGCCTCGGGCCGCTGCTGGTCGCAGGGGGGCTCGAAGCGGCGCTGGACGAGCTCACCGACCGGGTCCTGGCCGGCGAGCCCCTGGCCCTGGCGGCCTGGGACGGCGCGGCCGGGTGGATCGCCCGCGCCCTGCAGATCCTGGCCATGTCGATCGACCCGCAGGCCATTGTCCTGGGCGGCTACTGGGCGCGACTGGCGGACTCCGTGGCGCGGCGTTTTGCCGACATCCGGCCCCCGACGTGGCCCGATGCGGCGCGGATGGCGACCGTCGTGGTGGCGGGCCGGCTGGACGGGGATGCAGCGCTGCTGGGCGCGGTTTGGAGCGCCCGGGACAGGCTGCTGCTGGATCCGCTCCGGATTTCCATATAGTTCAACCCTTGAACTATTGATCCGGGGGACGCATACTCATCAATTAGCACCGTCAACCCCCGACGGCCGGAAGCTTGATCCCGGGAAACTCAATGATGAGGAATATCGTGTCCACTCCAGCTCCTTCCTTCGACGCAGGCCCCTCCGGCCAGACCGTCCTGCCTGACGCCGCGGCCCAAACCGGCGATCCATCCGCGCGGCCGCCGACCAGCCGCTCGCTGCTGCCATCCCTGGCCATCACCTCGATGGTGCTCTTTGCCACCTACAGCGGCCTCATCTCCGTGTTGTTGCCCAACCAGGTTGCTGCCATCGACGAGGCCAACAAGGTCTCCAACCTGGCTATCGTCAGCACCGTGTCCTTCATCTTCACGCTCTTCGCCCAGCCCCTGGTCGGCGCATTCAGCGACCGCACCCGCAGCCGGATGGGCAAGCGTGCACCCTGGATGATCATCGGCGCCGCGTCCGGCGCCGTGTTCCTGATGGGGCTTTCCGGACTGCAGTCCATCCTGTGGATCGCCGTTTTCTGGGCCGTCATCCAGGTCTCGCTCAATGCGCTGCAGGGCCCCATGACCGCGATCGTGCCCGACCGCTTCCCGACCTCCCGCCGCGGCGTCGCCTCCGCCATGGTGGGAATCGGCACCATGGCCGGGAGCACCGTCGGCGTCGTGGTGGCGGGGCAGCTAGCCAGCAACGTGGGCCTGGGCTACACCATCTTCGGCGTGGCCGTCCTGCTGGCCACGCTCCTGTTTGTGGTCTTCAACCGCGACTTCTCCAGCAAGGACATGCCGCGCACGCGGTTCAGCTGGAAGGAGTTCTTCGCCGGCTTCTGGATCAACCCCAAGAAGAACCCCGACTTCGCGTGGGCCTTCGCCGCCCGCTTCTTCTTCATCCTCGGCTACTTCGTGATCTTCGCCTTCCAGCTGTTCATCCTCACCGACTACATCGGCCTGAGCCTGGCGGAGGCCAACGGTTCCATCGGCCTGCTGGCACTTTCCGGCATGGCCACCACCCTCGTGTCGATCGCACTTGGCGGCTGGTGGAGCGACAAGATCGGCAAGCGCAAGATCTTCATCTACGCGGCCACCGTGTTCATGCTCATCGGGCTGGTCTTCCCGCTCGTGATGCCGAACATGACGGGCATGATCATCATGAGCGCCGTGAACGGCTTCGGCTTCGGCCTGTACATGGCGTGCGATACCGCCCTGATGACCGAGGTCCTGCCCGGCGGCGGCTCCGCGGCCGGCAAGGACCTGGGCATCCTCAACGTGGCCACCAACATCCCTCAGGCACTGAGCCCGGCGATTGCCGGCATCCTCATCGGCTCGCTGGGCGGATACCCCGCGCTGTTCATCTTCGGGATGGTCTCTGTCGTCGTGGCAGCGTTTGTCCTGGTTCCCATCAAGAGCGTTCGCTAGGAGCACCGGACATGACCGAGAACCCACAACAGCCCGTCGTCGCCACCCGGTCCGGCGCCGTCCGCGGCACCTGGAGGGATGGCGCCGCGGCCTTCCTGGGCATTCCCTTTGCCGAGCCGCCGGTCGGCGACCTCCGCTTCGCCGCCCCCGTGCCACACCGGCCCTGGTCCGGGGTTCGCCCCGCCGACAGGTACGGCGCAACGCCGCAGCGCAAGCCGCTGGCCGAGGTGACGCTCATTCCGGAGCCGTCGATCCCCGGCGATTCCACGCTGAACGTGAACGTGTTCACCCCGAGCCCCGTTGCGGCCAACGGGGCCGGGCTGCCGGTGCTGGTCTGGATCCACGGCGGCGGCTACGTCGCGGGCTCGCCCGCCAGCCCCTGGTACGACGGCGCAGCGTTCAACCGCGACGGCGTCGTCACCGTCACCGTGTCCTACCGCCTGGGATTCGACGGGTTCGGCTGGATCCAGGACGCCCCGCGCAACCGCGGCGTCCTGGACTGGTTGCTGGCCCTTGAATGGGTGAAGTACAACATCGCGGCCTTCGGCGGGGACCCGTCGAAGGTGACGATCTCCGGCCAGTCGGCCGGGGGCGGTGCGGTGCTGACCCTGCTGGGCTGCCCGCGCGCCCAGCCGCTGTTCAACCGAGTGATTTCACTCTCCGGCCCGCCCACCGGCACCACGATGGCCGCCGCGGAGGCGTTGGGCCGGAAGCTGGCCGAACTCGGCGGTGTCGCCCCGACCGTGGCCGGACTGTCCGCGCTGACGGAAGCCGAGATCCTGGCGCTGCAGGGCCAGGTATCGACCATCGGCGGCGGCGACGGGGAAGCCGACCCAATCGCCGGGCTCGCTGCCATGCTTGGCGACGGCCTCACCCTCGGGCCCGTCGTCGACGGCGATCTCATCCCGATGCCGACGACCGAGGCGCTTGCCGCCGGCATCGGCGCGGACAAGAAACTGATCCTCGGCACCACCGACAACGAGTTCGGCATGGTCCTCGCCGGCGCGGGGGAGGCGCTGTCCGGCGTTCCGGCCGCGGGCGTGCTGGGTGCGGTGGGCGCCGAACCCGAGGTCATCGACGCTTATGTGGCGGACCACCCGGATTTGGGCACCGCGGACCTCGTGGGACAGTACGTCACCGACCACATGTTCCGGGCACCGGCCCTGAACCTCGCCGAACTGCGCGAGGGCTCGCAGGCCCCGACCTGGCTGTACCGCTTTGCCTGGAACTCGCCCACCATGGGCAACGCATGCCACTGCCTGGACGTTCCGTTCATGTTCGACTGCCTCGGTGCCGAGCACATTGCACCGCTCGCGGGGACCGATCCGCCGCAGGCGCTGGCCGACGAGGTCCACGGCAGCGCCGTGTCCTTCATAGCCACGGGGGATCCCGGCTGGCCGGCCTGGGAAGACGCCGCGCGTGCAGTGCGGGTTTACGGTGTCCCGACGACGCTTGTCGCCGACGGGTATGCCGATGCCCGGGCGCTGCTTCCGGAGCGGGCAGCCAGGTAGCCACCGCGCCCGGACCGGAGCGTCCGTTTAAGCAATAGGTCTAGTCCCGCGAATCCCATACACGGGACCAATACCTATTGCGTGGAACTTGCGCAAGTCGATGCCACAGTCGTTTCCTTCGGACTGATCGAGGGCAGCCTCGCTGGCTTCCTTGGCTGCCTTGTGCCGGAGGAACTTGGCAGCAACCATGTAGGTTCCAAAGGAGGAAGCAAGGGAGAAAACAACGCCGACCGCCACCACTGCCGGCAAGTTTGCGTCCCTCAGGAACAGGGCAGTAACAGCAACCAGGGCGTGTCTCTTAATCCCGGGCAACCGGGTTGGGACGGACTGGCGGGTGAAATCCCGTTATACCGTTCCCTTCAATGACCACCGGTTGATGACTGAGGGCATCAACCACTGCTACCGGACCAGGATCCCGTGGTGCGATCCGCCCGATCACTTAGGTTCGTCGAAGACCGCGAGGAAGCGTCACCGGCGCTACGCCGGTGACGGCACTCGGGATTCGGTCCTGGCGACCCTGCTGGGCCATGCGGAGGCGAAGGGCCCGATCAATTGTGAGGTGTCGGTGGATTCCACTGTGCCCCCCCCACATGGTGACCTGCCGGATGACAAGAATCTGCCGACTGAGCCCGCGGACCATGCCGTGGGCCGGCCCCGGGGCGGTTTGACCACCGAGATCCACGCCCTGATCGACGGCAACCGGCAGCCCCTGCAGGGGACAGACCAGGTGCTGGCGCAGCCTCCCAGAACCAACGCGAATGCGAGGCGCAATAGCCGTACTCCGCCCAGCCGGCCAACTCCGAATGCCGCGCGGTCTCGCGGGAGTGCCCGCATTCGACCGGGGCTGAATCAACCAACCACACATCATCCGCACCGACATCGGTGGCCGCACCAGGGTGCCCATGAGCCAGGTCATCGTCGGATAAAGCCTCCGCAGGCGGTTGTTGTATCCCGCCTGGCCGGGCAGGTAGGGAAATATTCCCCCGAAATGCTCCCGGGCATGGCGCAGCCAGCGGGCCTCGGACACGAAGCCCAACAGTGCCTGCATCAACGCCAGCGTCATCGGCTCGGCGTCCGAAATACGCGGGCTGATCCCGATACGCGGACGGTACGGAACCCGTTCCGGATGGGCCTTCAACAAGTCATCCGCTGCAGCATAGAATGCCGTGGCAAGGGTGTCCAGATGGCGTCCACGTCAACCTCCAAAAGTATGACGTAGGGTAGATACGCCGATTCTGGACCCCCGCCTGCAGTGTCACCCCTTGGAATTACTCTCTAGAGCCAGAGCCAGAGCCCAGCCAGCCACCGAAGCTGGTGCCGTTGGGCTGCGTGGCGGTCAGCGCGCCGACCGCGTGCCCATTAGTCCGATGCCCCACTGGCTGCTGATGGGGATTTCGGCACGGCCGTCTCCGTCAAAATCCAAAAATGTCCCAGTCACATTCTGACCCTCAAGCCAACAGCTGGACAGATGAAGGCGTCCGTGCGGACGACGTTGCCCGGAAGGCTTGAGGGCACGGGCGGTGGTGGTGCCCTCAAGCCTTCCGGGCTGGCAGGCGCAGCGATGGACCTGATCATACTCAGCCGCCATCCCGGCGCCTACCTTACGTGTTGGCTCACTGTTAATGCCCACGAAATGAAGTACGTGCCTCATTTGTTTTTGCTCGCGACAACTCTGACCACAAGGGCGGGCAGAGTTGTCGCGATCATTGACTGTGAGTAAGCACGAGGCCTTGCCCAGCTCGCGCAGAGAACGGATACTGACAAAAATGACTCTCATCCACTGGTGCGTGAAGGGGACATGAAATGACGGAAAACGACAGTCCTTTCGGAATGAACTTGGGCTATGTGAACGTCAACGAGTTCCCCGGACTAAAGGTAGGGGACGTCATCAAGATCGTCCCTGGCCGCCTCAGCAACGAAATTGCAGTTGGAGAGTTTGTCTTGATCTCGATGAGCGAGGAAGCTGAAGATCAGCTGTCCTTCAAGGTGGCGGACGAAATCGCCGTGATAAGCAGCAGCTCTGACGAAGTGGGCGCACGGGTGTCCCACGTGACGGATGAAGCGGTGACTCTGGAGGTCTTGAGCGCTCACGAAAACGGTGGTAGATGATGACCTCTCAAACGGCGCCCGAGCCTGTCCCAGGCCCGGGCGCGGACACAACAAAGGCAGCTTCAACTTCAGCGGCTGCTGTGATGAAGCTGGTGCAAGACCAGCTCGCGGAGGAGCGCAGCACGAAGTCTTCATTGGAGGCCCGTGCCATCGGTGTTATTACGTCATCCGGGGCCTTGGCCACGCTACTCTTCGCGCTTGCTGCGCTCGTGACCAAAGCTGCGGGGCATGAACTGCCCGATCTGGCCCGCCTGGTGCTCGGCGCCACACTCGTCGCGTTCATGGGTGCCGCCGTCTTGGCGATCATCGCTGCCCGCCCTGAGACGTACCAGGAGGTCACCATCGAATCGTTGCGTGCGGCCGCGACCCAGGAGGCAATGGGCGCCCCGGCAGAAAAGGGCGAGTCGGAGATCGCGAGAGTTCTCGTCGACATCATTGCCAAGGCTCGGGACGAGAATGGAAACAAAGCGCGGTTCCTCAGGCGAGCGGTCACGCTTGAATCAGTCGCCGCGGTACTGCTCGCCCTAGCGGTCGCCATCGTTCTGGTGCAGGGCTGACACGCTGCATTCAGCTGCGCAGCAGCGTCAGGCGTTGTCAAACGAGAACCGCCCAACGAAAGCTGACCCACCGCCGCACCGCCGTGCCAAATGGGTGGCGGTGCGGCGGCATACATGGAACTGTCAGGCAAGCAATGCGGATCGTCATCGACTCACAAACCCTAACGGGTGTCTCCTAGGTTCGTACTCCTCGATGGCCGCGCTGCAGTTGAGCATGATGTGGAGGGCGGCGGTAAATCGTTAGGTCAGGGAGAGATTATCGTAGCGTGTGGCCAGCGCGCCGCGGGCCTTGCCTACGGCTTAGTCCGAGGCTAAGCGAGAAGAATCCTGCAACTCAACCGATCCCCGTGTCGGGATCAAGGCCCAGCCCACTGGACTCCCGCCCCTCGAAACGTCGGGAGTTGCGGCCATCGAAATGGCCAAGAACAAAACCAAGGACGGCACCGACACCAGCGCCTGCCAGAACTCCGGCGAGTATCTCCAACAGGAAAAGCGGAAGGATCAACAATCCGAGCTTTTCTCCAGCTGTCCTGGCCATGAACCCGTGCTATATGCAAAACGCTGCCCGACTTGGTACGGCTTCAGTTGAGGCAATGGCACCGGCACCGGGCCGCGCCACGGATGCACGAATTCGGCACGCAGACTCCGCCTCGCACGAGGTTCGATGATCGGGCACGCACGGCCCTGCCAGAGCTGTACATTGGCGTCAATGTACAGCTCTGGCAGGGGCGTTCTCCGGGTCCTAGAATCGGGGTGGAGGCAACCGACGACCGTACCCCGGGACTTGCCTACATGTGCCACCCAATGCCCCTGCAGTTCCGGGAAAGGACGCCAAGCGTGAACAAGATCCAGAGCCACCTCAGCACCCTGCCCCATTCGTCCGCGACGTTGCCAGGCGTGACCGGGACGGGGTCCTGAACACCATGCAGCCCACCGGATACCCTCGAACGGAACACTCCTACGACGCCGGCGCATCGACACCTTTTCCGGAGCTTCCGGATATCCAGGGCGTGGAACGGGTGGAAGCCCCGGTCGATTCCCGGCTCGACGCCGTCTATTTCGACACGGAAACCCTTGCCTTGGCAACCAGGCGCATCACCCTTCGGCGCCGCACCGGCGGAATCGACCACGGGTGGCAACTCAGCATCCCCCACGGGTCCGCCCAAGGACAGGAACTCAACGCTCCGCTGGGCCAGCCGGATGCAGTGCCGCGGGAACTACTCACGCATGTGCTCGCCTACACCCGCGGCGAAGACCTCTTGCCCATCGCACGTCTGGGCACCTTGCGCAGCACTTGCCGGCTCTACGGACCCGGAGGGGAGCACCTTGCCGACTTCGCCGACGACCGGATCCATGCCGAATCGACGCACCCGCCGGGCCCGGGCATGGAATGGCGCGAATGGAAGTTGATGCTCGTCCACGGCGGCACGGACCTGCTCGTTGCGGCCGAGGAAACGCTGACCGCAACGGGTGCGGTCCGTTCCAGCCCTGGCTCCGAACTGGCCCGCGCGCTCGGTGGCGCCTACCCGACCGAACGTTCCACAGGCACCGGACGGCCGCGCAAGAAGGGGCCCGCGTTCGACGTCGTGGCCGCATACCTGGATGTACAAATCGGCGAACTTCTCTCCGAGGACCCATGTGTGCGGTTGGGGGAACCGGAATCCATCCATCAGATGAGATCGGCGACCCGGCGGATACGCTCGGTCCTTTCGACCTACGCGAGCCTCCTCACTGCAATGGAAGTCCGTAGGCTCGGAGACGAACTGAAATGGCTCACCCGGATGCTGGGCCGTCCACGCGACGTCGAGGTTATGCGCGAACGGCTCCGCCGGCACATCGGCGAATTGCCCAAGCCGCTTAGGGCCGGGCCGGTTTCCGAACCCATCGAGCGAGAACTCGGCACTGCATACAACGTCGACTACAGGGAGCTGCTGAAGGCCCTTGAATCCGATCGCTACTACCGGCTCCTCGACGACCTCGAGCAGTTCCGCGACCATCCACCGACCAAAGCCAGGGCCTCCAAGCCCGCCCACAAGGAGGCTGCCGGATTGGTCAACAAGACGGCCAAGCGCCTGGACCGTTCGCACAAGGCCGCTGTGCGCGCCAAGGCCGGAGGCACCCGCGACACCGCGCTCCACCAGGTCCGCAAGGACGCCAAACGACTGCGGCACGCCGCGGAATCCGTCACGGAAATCCACGGAAAGCGCGCGCGCAAGATCTCCCGTAAGACTCACCGGCTCCAAAGTATTCTGGGGGACCACCAGGACAGTGTCATGGTTCGTGCCTTCCTAGACGAGCTGGTCTCGGAGCCCGGATTGCCCGAGGGAACAGTCCGCGCTTACCGCCGGGTACAGCGCATTGAAAAAGACATCGCCCGTACCGCGGTGAAGAAGTATTCCAAGGCCCGGAAGAAATCCTCCGGGCTCCGGCTGCACCGTTGATCGGGCTTCGGGGTTGCCAGTTGCCGCTGCCGGTTCGAGGACATGGAGCCTCTGTGGCCAGGGCCTGGCTTGCATCGGCCCAGATAGGGAAGATCGGACTCTCCGATGGCATGTGGTGAACAGTCTCCAGATCCATGCTGCGTCCTTCCGTCGCCTCGTCAAACCTTGACTAGTCCCTTCTCGACAAGGATCTCGGCGGCAGCAACAATTGCTTCCCTGGGCCTTCGGGGCTGCCACTCCAGTATGCGGTTGGCATTATCGCGGGTCATCTTCCTGGCGAAGCCCAGATCCGGATGGAGGGCGCGGAACTCTTTGTTGAAGATGGAAGCGACTCGCACCACCAAATCAGGAATGGACCGGTCAGGACGTTTTTTGGCTACCTCTCCGAGGCTTTCCTTCAGAATCGAGCCGATCTGATTTATGGGGATCGCCGGTCCGATGGAGAGAAGGAAACGCTGGCCGGCCGCCTCGGGCGTTGTCATAGCCAGCTCATGCGCACTCGCCACGTCGCGGACGTCGACAATCGGGATCCACAGGTTCGGATATCCCGGCATTTCCGCCTCAAGGAGGCGTTGGATGATGCGGTTCGATCCGGAAATGTTGCTGCCCATCACCGGTCCCATGACGGCAACGGGAAGGATGGTGGCGAGTTCCATTCCTCCGCGCTCGGCGGGCATGAAATCCCATGCGGCACGCTCGGCAAGGGTCTTGCTCTTGGAGTACGGGGGAGCGCCGGGGCCATCGAGAACCGTCAAATCCTCATCGTTGAACTCGTGATCCGTTCCTGCGTAGCCATAGGCGACAGCATGGAACGCGGAAGTGAGTACGACCCGCTTGACACCGCCATCGCGGGCTGAGGGTAGCGGGTCGCAGGGTGCTTTCCCGGGCAGGAACAATGACGTCGTCCTCATCTTCGACGTTTTCCACCTGAACGTGGGAGGCCACATGCAACACGAAATCACAGCTGGAAACGGCTTCGGCCCACGCAGCGCCTCCGGTGAGGTCGGCCGCCACGAAGTCCAAGGAGTCGCCACCCACCATTCAGGCGGCCGTGAGCACCGGCCGGACGTCGGGCTCTCGCCCGAGGGATCGTACTCTCGTGCGCACGAGACATCCCTTTACGAGGAGCTGGAGGATGCAGTGTCCGGCAATCGGGAACCTCCGGTAACCAGTACCGTCCGTCGGGCCGTCGTCTCTTCTTCGGCCTGGTGTTCGCCGTTGCTTCCCGGCGGCAATGGCAGCGGGCGGCTTTTCGCGGACGCGTTTGCCCGTGTCGGCATCGCTTCGCTCCGCTATGACAAGTGGGCATCCGGCCCCATGCGATGGAAAACGTCACCATGCTCAGCGGAACGATGAGCATGCAATCTCATCTGGATGAGCTGGTTGCGGCCGTTCGGGTGCTCGCCGGGGCGGACTTCGTCGACTCCTCACGAATCGTCGGTCTCGGCAACAGCGAGGGTGCACTCCATGTGCTCCACTACGCCACAGCCACGCAGGACATCCCCTTCGCCGGGATCGTGCTGGCAGCTCCTCCCGGCCGACCGAAACGGGATGTGTTGCTGTCCCAGTTGGCAGTCCAGCTCGCCAAGGTCCCCGGTGGGTCCGAATTGATGTCGAAGGTCGAGGATGCCGCCGCGCGCTATGCGGTCGGAGAGCCAATGGACCTAGACCCGGGATTGCCCGAGAGCGTAAGGATGCTCTTGGCCAGTTTCGAGGCGCCCGCGAATCTGCCGTTTGCCCGTGAGTTGTGGGCCGAATCCACGTGCGACTCGCTTGCAAAGGTGTGGATTCCCACGCTGGTGTTGATCGGCCGGCGGGACGTGCAGATCGATGCGCATGCCGACGGAGTGCCCTCTGAAAGAGTGAATACCAATCAAGTCCGTGGTGTCCCACTCGAGTGTTCAAGGTAGAGAGATCGTGTTGCTTTCCCATACGTATCAGTGTGCTGCGCGACCGAATGGCTTGGTGCAATGGAGGGTGCTCCGGCTACTCGGTGGTTGTACCGCGGTCGCATTCTATGGCAAGGATGCTGATCTCGACCTCGCCGGGCACCAATCCCGTGTGGCGAATGGTCTCCCGGATGCGTTCCCGGACAGCTTCTGCGACATTCAGAGCCGTGTAGGCGATGTCGGTGGCAATGTCGAGATGGACCCGCGCCGTGCCACCACTGAGTGTGACGGTAACCCCGTCATCACGGAAAACCCCGTCAGGGCCTCCGGCACCACTGAATTTCCGGATGACGGCGGGACCGAGCCGGGTCAGGAGCCCTTGGACGGTGGGCTCGGTCCTGAGCACACCCGGGGTTTCCAGTGCCGTCCGGGCTGCCAGGGAGGCGATCAGCTTGCCGGTGACGATCTGGCCCGGGATGGGTTGTTCAGACATCGTAGAGATCCTCCACAGTGATATTGATCGTTCCCGTGCCGATCCCGACGCAGGCCGGGATTGCCGTGCCGATGCGTTGCCGCAACGCATCAACGGTGCGTGGGATATTGATGCCGGTTGCGGCGGCCACGCGAAGAGTGACAATGAGGTGCGGGCCTGGGTGGTGTGCGGTGCCGGTTGATCCGGGCGAGGCGATGTCGCAGGAGGGATCGTTGTTGGCTGGGCGTATGTCGATGTGGCAGCGTCGTGCGTGGACCCCGGGGATCTCCGCGGCTGCGATTCGGATGACGGATGCCAAAGCTTGCTCACTGACCTCCGTGTTCCCCTCCCTTGAGGTGTGAAGAAGGATCCTGGCGATGCGGCGGACCTCTGCCCGGGCCACATCCATGATGGCCTTCGTGATGCCAAGGCGCGGTTTCATTGCCGGGTTGTGCAAGTCGTTTTCCCGCAGCGAACGGGTTGCCTCGCTGAGTTCTTCCAGCCGGGCCCGGGCCGATTGGCATAGTTCACAGGTCTTTTCATGCGGAGTGGGGGGGAGGCCGATGGTGGCCCAGATCCGGTCGATGCTGCGTCTGCAACCCAGTCTGGGGGCTTCTTCTACCGCCATTCGCTCATCCTCTCCGCTATCTGGTGCCGTGCCCTGGCAAGCCTGCCACGGACCACTGTCGGATCCATCTTCAGTGTGGCACCTATTTCGGCGTAGCTGCGTCCATGCATTTCTCGCAGCAACCAGCAGGCGCGTTGCTCCGGGGGCAGGGTGTGCAGGACTGCCGCCAGCCTTTCGTCGCGGGTTGTTCGTTCTGCTTCGTAGACAGGGTCGGTCCCCGCCTGCTCGGCAGTCGACCAGCTGTTCGTGGCCGCCCGGAGGCCATCCGGGTCGGTGGGGGTTTCGGGATGTGCGGAACGCTTGCGCAACAGGTCCAGGCACCTGTTGGTGGCCAACCGGTAGACCCAGCCGCCGAAGGCCTGGACGTCCCGGAGCATTGGCAGCCCGCGCCAGCTGGCCGTCAGGGCCTCTTGGACGACGTCTTCGGCTTCGCCGCGGTCATTGAGCAGCCGGTAGGCCAGCCGGAACAACCGGTCCTGGTAGGCCAACACGAGATGCTCGAAGGCTGCCAAGTCCCCGTCCTGTGCACGGGCGACGATGCTTCCTTCATCATCCAATTCCGGTTCGACGTATTCTCTGCGTTCCTCCACGAACCCGTCCGTCCCGCCCGGCAGGGTACCGGCGCTTGCCCCAAATATGCCATAGGCGTGCATCGGCCGGAACTGGTCCGAAGTGATTCTAGGCAAACATTCCAAAACAAATTCTTCCCACCGCGTGACGATGGCCGGTATGTTTCGTCTTTAACTTTGTAAGCACGATCACTCATCCCACGAGGAGATGTTTTCCATGACAGATGCACCCAAGATTCCCGGAAGCTCCAGCGGCGTCATGGCCACCGCGGAGGAGCAGGGGCGGCGCGCACCACAGGAGCAAACGAAGATGATGGACGCATTGCACACCGAACGCGGGGACACCACCATCGAGGAAACCGTCGTGCAGAAGCTGGCTGGCGTGGCCACCCGAGAAGTTCCCGGCGTGTATGCCATGGGAAGTGCGGCGCGCCGGGCGTTCAGCGCCCTGACCGAACGCATTCCCGGTTCCCAGACCAATGTCAGCGGCGGCGTCAGCGTAGAAAAGGGCGAACGCCAGACGGCCATCGACGTCTCCATCGTCATCGAGTATGGGTTCTCCGTGGTGGAGCTCAGCCAGGGGATCCGCCGCAACATTATCCAGTCTGTTGAGCGCGCCACCGGGCTGGAAGTGCTGGAGGTGAACATCAACGTCACCGATGTTCACCTGCCCGAGGACGACCAGCAAGACCACCAGGACCAGAAGCCCGAACTCCAGTAAGCGCCCTGCCCGGTACCCACCCCCATGGGGGGTACCGGGACGATGAGGAAAAGGATGGTTATGTCTACTACACGTTGGTGCCTGAGCATAGGCCTGGTGCTGGGAATCGTTTTGGGCTTCGGCGGCTGGCTGGCGTTGCTGGCAACCGTGATCCTCGGATTCATCGGCCTGCTGGTCGGTCGGGCCGCCGAGGGAAAACTGGACATGCAGGCCCTGTTCGGTAAGGCAACGAGCCGATGAATCCGCAAGGATCCCACGCGCTGCCGTTGCCCGGGGCGGGTCGGCGGGGTGCGGACCTCGACGAGATGGGCTCGCGGGGGCAAACGTTCCTGGCGGACAAGGTGATCGAAAAGATCGCCGGACAAATCGCCAGCGACGAATCATCCGCGGGCGGTTCCTCCGGCGGGTTCCTGGGCATCGGAGGCCATGCGGACCTGTCGGCCCGGCCCAAGGCGTCCGTGGAACTCGCCGGGAACATCGCAACCATACGTGTCGAGGTCGGGATGCTGTATCCGGTGCCGCTGCGCCAGGCCACCGAGGCGTTGCGCCAACGAATCAGGACCAGAATCACGGAGTTGACCGGGGTTGAAGTCCGGCAGGTCGACATCAGGATCTCCTGGCTGACCACCGGCACCAACGGGCGCAGGAAGCTGCTATGAACCGGCACAACCAACGTTCAACGAGCCTGCGGCACCGACCCAGCCGTGCCGTCCCGGCTCTGATCGCCGGAACCCTGCTTCTGGCAGTCGGCATCTCCTTGGCGTGGTTAGCCATCAGCCGGCTGGCCAGCGGCTCGTGGTCCACCCTGCTGCAAGGATCACGAGCCGCTGGCTGAACGCGCTGGCATGGAACGACCCCTCCGTCGAGGGGCTCGGGTTCGCCGCCATCGTCGTGGGCGTGATCCTACTGCTGTGTGCCTTTATTCCCGGGAGGTTTAGTGCCCTCACCGTCGATGTTGCGGGCGCCGGCGCCGGCGAGGGGACGTCACCGGTGCAGGAGCGAGAAACAGTGATGACCCGCCGCGCCGTCGCCCACCTGGCCAAGGCCCGATGCGTGCAGATCGATGGCGTCGACTCGGCCGTCGCGACAGCCACCACCACGAGTGTCCACCTGAGTGTGAAGACGTTCCTGCATGATCCGGGGGACCTGCGAACCCGGGTCACCGACGCTGTCCGGGCCCGCCTGAAAGAAACCGGACTCGATCCGGTTCCGCAGGTTACCGCAGCGGTACAGTCCAGAACCTGAGACCACGCACCCGCCCACCCTGAAGGAAGTTTCCAATGAGACAGACCGCAGGAACGCTGAACCGGATCTGGCTGGCAATTCTCGGCGTCCTCATCCTGGTCGCCGGCACCGCACTGCTTCTGCAAGCCACCGGAGAACTGCATACCTTGCTGGGCACCGCTCCCTCGGGGCAACCCGTGCTCACTGGTGACCTCGATGCATTCTTGGCGTCTCCGTGGGTGGCGCCCATCATGCTGGTCTGCGGAACCATAATCGGTGTCCTGGGGCTGCTGTGGATCATCGCCCAGGTCCCAAGGAAGAACCCAGCGGGTGCCTACCGCTTCCAAGACGATGGCGGGGCCGGATTCACCGTCTGTGATCCGTCCGTCCTGACGGCTGCCGTCGAACGCCAGATCAACACACTGCCCGGGGTCGCCACTTCCGCGGCACTGCTGCGCGGAACGGCCATGTCCCCAGACCTGACCTTGAAGGTGACGGTCAATGACAGGGCGGACATCCAGGAAATCATCCACCGCATCGACACTTCCACCCTGCAGGACCTCTCCGGCGCACTGGAGGCGCCACTGCAGCAATGCCGGCTGCAGATCGATGTCAACGGACGAATCCAAGGCACCGGAACCGTCATCCACTGATAGTCGTAGGACCCATGGCGAGCTCCAGCTCCGACGGTTCCATGCACCTGATGGCCGGGGCCCCGGCCAGGGAGCCACCCACCTCTGGGCCGACGACAACGCCATGCCAGCTGGGTGCCGGTGGGCCCTCGGTTTGGCTGATTCACCGTAATGCTAAGCGTTCGCATGGCTACTGCCCGGATATCACGGTGATTCATCCGTCCGTGAGAAACCCGGTCCCGGGTTGGCACCCGGCGATGCATGCCTTCAGGGTCCGTCGCCGGCCCACTCCTTGAAATCCTGAAACTTTGATGTGTCGGTTTTGTTCCAGTACGACGCGGCTTTTCCTATAGGACGGCTAGGGCGCCGCATGGCGCGGCCAGTACCTCGCGGCTTCGGACCGATTCGGCTTTGAGTGCTTGAGCCGCCGTCCGGCGATCCTCCTGGTAAGCGCTGGCCTGGTCGGTGAATTGTTGCCGCTCCTTCTGCCTTCCGTCCGCCAATTGAAGCTTGGGCGCATCATCGATGAATCTAAGGTCGATGAAGGTGCTGACCTGCTTCCGGGGAACGACCATATAGCGCCTGTTAGCCGTTCCTCCTGAAGTTGTGAAAGTACAGTGCAGTTGCCTTCAGAAAATGACAATCCTGAAGGTCAATTTTGTTTGCGTTGAAAACGACCGTTTGCGGATCGACCCTCGCATTCTCTTTTCCGATTAATGATCTATTTCCCGCTGGCCAGTTCCGCGTGGCCGTGCAGGGTTCCGGTGGCGAACCCGATGGTGGCCGGCTCGGGGGTGCCGCAGCAGGACTCGGACTCGGCCTCGGGTTCCGGGGTGCCGCAGCTGGCTGCGGGTTCGCCGGCGGCCGGCAGGTCGCAGGACCCGCCCAGGTCGGTGGAGCAGACCCCGGTTTCGGGCAGTTCCAGTTCGACAACGTCGGCGGCCGCGCGGTCCCCGGCCAGGGAGGCCGCGATGGAGCGGACCTGCTCGTAGCCGGTGGCCATGAGGAAGGTCGGGGCACGGCCGTAGCTCTTCATGCCGACGATGTAGAAGTCGGTCTCCGGGTGGGCCAGGATGCGTTCGCCGTGGGCGGTGACCGTGCCGCAGCTGTGGAACTCGGGATCGATGAGCGGGCCGAGTTCGCGCGGGGCCTCCACGATCTGGTCCATGTCCAAACGGAGTTCCGAGAGGATTGCCAGGTCGGGGCGGAAGCCCGTGGCCGGGACCACCAGGTCAACGACGAGGCTGCGGCCGTCTGCCAGGACCACGGTCAACCGGTCGCCCGTTTCCAGGGCGGTGACGGAGACGTTTTCGAGGATGGTGATGTCCCCGTTTTCGACGAAGCGGCGCAGGGACGTGCCCAGCTGCCCGCGGGCCGGCAGCTCGTCGGCCGCCCCGCCGCCGTAAAGGCGGACCGGGTTCGCCGCCCCGCGCAGGCCCCAGAGCACGGTGGTGTCCGGGTGCTGCTGGCGCAGGCGGCCGAGGCTGATCAGCGTGTTGGCCGCCGAGTGCCCGGCGCCCAGCACGAGGACGGTTTTCCCGGCGAAGGAATCCTGATCCGCACCCAGGGGATCGGGCAGGGGAGAGGTGATGAAACCTGCCGCGCGGGCCTCGGCCTCGCCGATGGCCTCGAGGCCCGAGCGTCCCACCGGGTTGGGCATGTTCCAGGTTCCGGAGGCGTCGATGACGGCGCTGGCCAGCACGTCCTCGGTTCCCGCTGCGGTTTCGGTGCGGACCAGGAAGAGGGAATCCTCGCGATTCTTTGAGCTGGTCTTGTCCACGCCCCTGCCGTCGGGCTGGATGCGGGTGACCTTGGCGACCCGGTGCCCGTAGCTGATCCGGGGGGCCAGCGCCGGGTGGGAAGCCAGGGGTGCCAGGTATTCGGCGACCATGTCGGAACCCGTGGGGAGGCGGGTTTCCCGGGGCGCTTCCCAGTCCCCGGCATAGGTGTCGGTCAGCGTTTCCAGGAGCCTTCGGGATGCGGCGTCGATGTTGTAGCGCCAGGTGGAGAAGAGCTTGATGTGTCCCCACGCGGACATGGCGGCACCTGCCGTGGCTCCGGCCTCGAGCACGCGGACGTCCTGGTGGCGTTCGATCAGGTGTGCCGCGGCGGCCAGGCCGATGGGTCCGGCGCCGATGACGACTACGGGGTATGTCTGGTTCATGGTCTTCTACTCCTGGGATTCGAAGGGGGTGTTACTTGGTGGCGGGTAGCAGTTCGGAGATGAGGGTCTCGATGCGGGAGCGGATTTCGTCGCGGATCGGGCGCACGGCCTCGACGCCCTGGCCCGCCGGGTCATCGAGCTTCCAGTCCTCGTAGCGCTTGCCCGGGAAGATCGGGCAGGTGTCGCCGCAGCCCATGGTGATCACCACGTCGGATTCCTTGACGGCCTCGGTGGTCAGGATCTTCGGGACCTCGGTGGACATGTCGATGCCCACCTCGTTCATCGCGGCGACGGCGGCGGGGTTCACCGTGTCCGCGGGGGCCGAGCCCGCGGAGCGGACCTCGATCTGCCCGGCCGAGAGGTTGGACAGGAAGGCTGCTGCCATTTGGGAGCGGCCGGCGTTGTGGACGCAGACGAACAGGACGGAGGGCTTGGAAGCGGTGGTGTTCATGCGGAGACCTTCTGGGTGGTGAGGGACGGGGTGGTGGTGAAGAACTTGCGGGACCAGAGTGCGACATAGACCAGCGCCACGAGGACGGGGACCTCGATGAGGGGCCCGACGACGCCGGCCAGGGCCTGGCCGCTGGTGACGCCGAAGGTGGCGATGGCGACCGCGATGGCCAGTTCGAAGTTGTTGCCGGCGGCGGTGAAGGCCAGGGTGGTGGTGCGTGCGTATCCCATGCCCAGCGACCGGCCGATGAGCATGGATGCGCCGAAGACCACGGTGAAGTAGACCAGCAGCGGCAGGGCGATGCGGGCGACGTCCAGCGGCTTGGCGATGATGGCATCGCCCTGCAGGGCGAAAAGCACCACGATGGTGAACAGCAGGCCGTAGAGGGCCCAGGGGCCGATCTTGGGCAGGAACTTGTTTTCATACCAGTCGCGGCCCTTGGCCTTTTCGCCGAGGGTCCGGGTGAGGAAACCCGCGATGAGCGGGATGCCGAGGAACACCAGCACCGAGAGGGTGATGGACCAGACGGAGAATTCGGCGCTGGTGGTCGGCAACCCGAGCCAGCCCGGCAGCACTTGGAGGTAGAACCAGCCCAGCGCGCCGAAGGCGAAGACCTGGAAGACGGAGTTGATGGCGACCAGCACGGCCGCCGCTTCGCGGTCCCCGCAGGCCAGGTCGTTCCAGATGAAGACCATGGCGATGCAGCGGGCAAGCCCGACGATGATCAGCCCGGTGCGGTATTCGGGCAGGTCCGCCAGGAAGACCCAGGCCAGCACGAACATGAACGCCGGCGCGAGCACCCAGTTGATCACCAGGGAGGTGATCATGAGTTTCTTGTCGCCGATGACGCGTCGGGTTTCGTTGTAGCGGACCTTGGCCAGCACCGGGTACATCATCACCAGCAGGCCCAGGGCGATGGGGAGGGAGACGCCGGCGACCTTGAGGGAATCCAGGGCCTGGCCGAGTCCCGGAATGAGTCGCCCGAGTCCGAGCCCGAGGGCCATGGCCGCCAGGATCCAGACGGCCAGGTAGCGGTCAAGGGTGGATAGCTTGGCGGTGATGTGCCCAGTGTCTTCGGGTACGACGGTAAGTGTCACTTCAAGTTCACTCCAGATTCAATTTCAATACATCGACGAACATCGATGCATTGAGTATTCTTGCATATATCGACAATTGTCAATCTCCCGTCGGGGAGTGCAAAGAAGACGAGGGAAGACGCATGTCTACTCCAGTTGCCCAGGAAACCAGTGACCAATCCGCAGAGATTTCCGCCAATGAAACGGACGCTTCGTGCTGCGTCCCGTCAAGCAGTCCGGAATCCCCGATTGTCACTGACGCCGAGGCGTTGGCACTTCGTTTCAAGGCGCTGACCGAAGAGAACATGCGGATCACCGGACTCGTCGTTCCCCACCCGTTTTGAAAGGCCTCCCGTGAGCTCCGGCAAGACCAAATCGATCCTCAACGTCATCATTCGCTGCGGCCCCGCCGGATACACCGCCTCGGGCACCATTGGCGCCCAGGGTTGCACGTCCAAGATTTCCCTTCGCGGCGTCTTCGCCGCAGGCGAAGGCACCGCGGCGAAGACGGTCAGCAACGCCGCCCAGCCGGTTTAACCGTGGCACTCAACCAACGATTCACGACCAAGCGCTGCTACGTCATCACCGGCATGGGAATAGGGCAGGTCCTATCCTGGGGATCGACCTTTTACCTGCTAGCGGCGCTGGCCGGCCCCATCGCCACAGATACCGGATGGCACAGCTCCCTGATCGTGGCTGGCGTATCGGTGGGGCTCGCCATTGCAGGTCTCGGCTCACCTCGAGTAGGCCGGCTCGTGGCCGGCAACCACGGGCGCACCGTCCTGATTGCCAGTGCACTGTTACTCGCATTGGGCCTGGCCATGATCGGCTTGGCCCCCAACCAGTGGTGGTACCTTGGCGCGTGGGTGATCCTCGGATCGGGCATGAGTGGCGGCCTCTACAGCGGGGCGTTCGCGGTGCTGGGGCACACTTATGGTTCCTCGGCGCGCTCGGCCATCACCCTTCTGACGCTGTTTGGAGGGTTCGCCAGCACCATCTGCTGGCCGCTAAGCACCTTTTTGGTGAACGAGGTCGGGTGGCGGGGGACGGCCCTCGTCTATGCGGGGGCGCACCTGGTGATCACTGCCCCCCTTTATGCGCTCACGGTTCCGCGACAACCATGTGCGCCAGCGCCCGGTGGCGGATCCGGAGGTACCGACCCTGCGGCATCTGGAGTCTCGGGCCCCAGATGGTTGTTGATCGTCTTGGTCGCGACCATCTCCGCCCTGAGCACCTCCATTGCCGCGTTGATGTCGGTCCACATGTTCTCTATGCTTGCGGGCATCGGCATCGCCAGCACGACCGCCGTCGTTCTCGCTGCAGCCATCGGCCCCTCCCAAGTGGGTGCCCGGTTCATTGAATTGTTCATCGGGCGAAAGCGCCACCCATTGTGGACGCTGCTGACCGCGACTTTGGCCATGGCAGTGTCCATCGGTTTCCTTGGCATGGGGATTTTGGCGCCGGCGATCCTCGTCGTTGTCTACGGGGTCGGGATCGGGTTGAGTTCCATCACCAACGGGACCGTACCATTGGCGCTTTTCGGCCACAAACAATACGCGCGAATTATGGGCCACATCGCCTTGCCGTCCTTGCTCGCCCAAGCGGCAGCCCCGATCGTAGGTTCGGTGCTCATCCAGAACCTGGGGCACAGAAATACCTTGATAGCACTGGGACTTTTTGCGTTCCTGGCCTTCGTGCTTACGATTTGCCTGATGTTTCTTCACCACGGCAAACGAAAGAATCAAGGACATTTGGTCCAGCGAAAACCGTCCCACCCGGCGTTCCCGTCATCCGAGGAAGTGGTCCCCGTGCCGCCAATGGGATTGGGCTTGTAGGTTACCTCGAGTTCTGGATCTTGGGTCTACGATAATTGGCGTTTAAAACCACAAGTCTCCCGAAGGAGTCGAACCAAAGTCTTTTGCTCATGAGAAACGTGCGCGCCAGCGCGAGATTTCAACCGTAAACTCGGCAGATTGCCCCGATTCGGCCCACAATTCAGCCAGTTCATTTCCTTCCGCATTCTTCATGCGGTCTAGCACGCTCGCGGCTTTCGCCGTCAAATGTTCAGGCAAGGGTTCGGTCGTTCGTGGCCAAGGCTGCGGCGCATAGTCTGCATCGTTTTCAAGCATCGCCGGTTCATTCCAGGCAACAACAAGTGCAGCTGCCGCCAACCCCGCTGCGCCGTCGGTTGCTTCCACTTCTGGATCCGAGCGAAGGACCGTGTCCAGTGCGTTTTCGATGACCGTCGCAACCTCGGCAGTGGTGTTGGCGTCATCGAACTCGTACGAAAAATCCGCGGCGTCATCGTTGCAAAATACCGATACATCCCATGCGCCCATCTGTGGTGCTCCTAAGTCGAGTCCTCGGCCGACGATCAGCGGCTTGGATGAGATTCTTGCATATTCATTTGGGTAGGCCAACGGTGGCCAGTGAGCCCCAAACGAGAAGCCACAATTCCCGCGGAACTCACCTTTGAAAGGAACCTTTTCCAGACAGCATTCTTTCGCGCCTTCGATCCAGTGAAGTCGATCGTTTAATGTCGGCTCCTTTGCGGCACAGGATCTTTCACGTTTCAAGGATTCGTTCATTCGGTAGAGTTATCCAAACGCGACTTGCCAACTTGGAGAAACTGTGAAAATCAATAGGCTCATCAACGCAGCTCCACTAGCAGTTGTCTCACTGGCGTTACTGCTCACGTCGTGCACGCCCGCGAATCCTGGTGGTGCATCTGGTGTGGCCGCCCAGCCGGTTGCAGCCAACCAGAGCCCGGTTTTTGCCGCCAAGGTGACGTCCGACCTGAAACCCTTCATTGAAGCCGGGCAAACATGGGCGCTTCAGACTCGGGGAGAAACGCTATTCGCGGGCAACAAGGCTGTTTCCGTGGAAGGCCAGGACAAGTCGGCCAACATCAAGGTCACGGTGTTCAATCTCGACGACGGCTCGACCGTCGGCGAAGGCACTGTCGGACGCATCGCCAAGGCTGGCGAGCCGGAGAATGATTACCCGATCACCCAAGGCATCATCCGGCATGAGGGCAAAGACTTCTTGGCAGTGACCCAGATGGGTTAGGCGAGCGACAAGGCCCCTGCTCCGGAGGATGTATCCGATGCCAAAGTCTCGTTCATCGAACTCGACAACCCCGCAAAAGTCATTGACTTTGAGCAAAAGAAGACCAGTGTGGGGTTCGATGATGATGATCCAACCGCCAACAGGAGCATCGGTCAGATGGTGCCGCTTTGGGGCGACACTGACAACGATGGTGAACCGGAAACATACTTTGCCACGCCTGCCGGCATTACTGAGGCCAAAAGGCTCCCTGAGGATTGGATAGGCCCCCTGAATGTTATTGCCCTGAGCAAGGGCGAGCCGGTCGTACAGGGCCAGGAAGGTAGCGGAGAACACGAGCTAAAGGTGCCCGGTGGTTGGGACGTGGTCAGGACCATTGACCATCTTGAAAAGTACCCGCTCGGCGACATGGAAGTCCTGGCCGTCAACGGCAACTACATCTCCTTTGACTACTACTTTGCCTCGCTGAAGCCCCACCACGGCAGCTACCTGGTGGATCTGGAAACCCGCAAGATCACCCAAACACGCCGCGAAGACAACAAAGAAGAAGGGTTCACAATCAAGGGCGTCCGGAACTCGGTCGACGGGGATTTCCTGATCATGAAGGATTCCGCATACAACAAGCGGACCGGGAAGCTCGTGGACTTCGAGGGGAGCAAGGGTACAGAACGGGTTTTGCTCGGTGTCTCCAACCAAGATGGCACCCGTGCCTACGGGACCATGGGCGACGATCAAGCCAAAGTCTTGGTGGATCTGACCACCAAGAGAATCCAGAAGGTCGAAGCGGACGGCGAAGGAAGCAGCGAGCTCCCGGCATGGATCACCCCCGACAACACCGTCGTGTTCAATGACAGCGGCATTCTCTTCGGGGTGCGCACCAGATAGCCGAGTACACGCCGGTTTCCAGGTTCTCCCGCGTATCGCGGCGGAAGGCTCTGTCAAAACAAGTTCATTCCCAATGCCAGCTGCGCCCGGCAGATGATTTGTGTTGCCTGAAAGTGTCCACAAGAGCGTCGTAGGATTGGAGCCACCGTATCGGAATAGGGGAAACAGGCGTTATGGCAAAATCTTCGGAAGACAGTTTTTGGACTCTCATGCATGCCGAGCGGGCTGCACTGGCGGAGGACTTGTCGGGCCTCAGCTTGGAGCAGTGGCATCACGAGACGCTATGTGGGCAATGGGATGTCGAGCAAGTCGTTGCGCATCTCACTGCCGCGGCGAGCCTGAACCAGTGGCAGTGGCTGCGCAGCATGCTCGGCGCGCGATTCCGTCCGGATGTGCACAACCAGCGCCGGCTCCAGGATCATCTCGGAAACACTTCGGCCGAGACCCTGGAGCGGTTTCGAGCCGTCATCAACAGCAGCATCGCGCCGTCCTCCCACACCCCGGCCTATCTGGGGGAGATTGTCGTGCACGCCCAAGACATTCGCCACCCGCTGGGGCTTTCCCGCACTCCAAGCGTTGAGGCGTTGACTCCCGTCGCGGAGTTCTACGCGCACCGTAACTTTGCGGTTGCCAGTCGCACCCAAGCTGCCGGCCTCCAGCTGAGGGCCGACGACGGAATTTTCACAGCGGGTGAGGGACCGCTGGTTTCTGGGCCGACTCTTGCCTTGGTGATGACGATGGCCGGACGCGTTCCGTACCTTCAGCACCTCCAAGGTCCCGGCGTGCCTATTCTTCGGTCACGCCTCGAAAACACCGTACTTGAACCACCTAGGTGACTGGATAGCGGATCTTATTGGGCAACCGTTACCGCTCGGATATCCGGGACAACACCCATCGGACTTCTTCGGCGAGGAGCTCGATGCCGCTCCCGACAGGTTGGTATCCAAGCTCGATTGCGGAAGTTATGTCCAAAGTCATTGGTGTTTGCCACGGGTGACGTCCCCGTTCGGACCCACCAGGGACACGTTCGATCCGTCCGCTCCATGAGAGTTCGGCGGCGATGGTGCCCACGATTTCCTCGGCAGTGGGGGCGTCGGGATCTGCGGTGTTGAGTATGCGGCGGCCGGGACGATTCGCGACGGTCTCGATCAGGGCTGAGGCATTCGACGCCGCCGTGAGGTGGTCGATCGTCTGGGCATTTGCGAGCTCGATTCTCGTATCACCTCGGAGCATCGACTCGACAACGCCAGTGGTGCGCGCGTTGCGTGCCCACCTGCCGTGGACCTTCGAGGGCCTGATCACCGTGACCGGGAGCCCTGAATTGAGCGCCGCATTCTCGGCGGCGACCTTGCAAGGGGCATAACCTTCCCGGGTGAAGGGATCCACGTGGTCCGCGGCAGGTGGCAGAGTGGGTGCTAATTCGTTGACCGGTCCGGTGAACTGCAGTGGCTCGTCGCCGTTGATGTGCCGGCCGGAATCATCGACGTAAACGGCTCGGCTCGACACCAAGACCAGGCTACCCATCGAGGCCATCGCCGGAAGGAGCGCCCGAACATCCGGAGCCGAGTAGGCCACAAGATCGACCATCAGGTCCGCGCCGTTCCCCGCAAGACGTTCCACGCCTCGGGTGTCATTACGTTCAATTTGATGAAAACGCACGCCGGACTCGGACAACTCAATCGGCATTCGGGACGGATCGCGACCAGTCACGTCCACATCCCATCCCGACTTGGCAAGCAGCTCCGCTGTCGCACCGCCGATGGCCCCGGTTCCACCCAAAATAATCGCACGCACTTCATCCTCCAATTCACCGGTCGACTTTGCACTCTACGGGGTCCACGAACCGGTCAATGACTACTTCGTTCGTAGATGCCCAGGCGTCAACATTGGGGCGCAGACGTAGACGTCGTTCCTTTTGGCGATGGCAGCGAGGACCGTCAGCATGAACTCACCCTCGGGACGTTACTCTCAATATTTCCGTGGTGCGTGTTCTGGCCCGTGTATTCGTACGGTTGTGAACGCGTGCCTATAAGTTCCTGCCCTGCTTGAGCCGCGGCGCCCAGTTCTTCGTGACGAAGAATCTTACCGGTCACGTTCTGGCTCAGCTCACACTTCCGGGCAAGCTCGGATCGCATTGCTCCCGCATTGAACCGATTGCGGTTTTCAACTGTCTGAAGGGCTGTGAAGTTGTAGGCTCCATGAATTTTCCCAAGTTGGCTGGCAACTGCACGCTGCGCTGAAGCCCCGGGGGAGTACTGGCGTCCTAATCACGCAGATTTCTAGCCTAGTCAATGCCCGTATCCAACACAGTGGGCTTCACTGGGTTGCCTTTGCCGTGGCGGGAATGTGCTCGCCCATATGCGCTGCGTGAGTTCTGTTTCCACCACCACTCGTCAGCGTTAGCGGCGATCCTGCGCAGATGGTCTCTACTGAGCGGACTAAACCCCATCGCGATCAGTTCTTGGTGAATATCCTCGGCTGCACCATAGGCCATGTTCTTCCACTGCTGACGGTTGCGCACACCGTGACGGTGGTCCTTGCACCACGCGCTGAGCTTGCCAAACAGCTCTGCTCCTGTATCCATGACTAATTCTCCTTACCGCCCGGGAGATCCGAGCTGGAGCATTCCGCTATTCCTTCCTGTATGGCCTCATGTGGGGTTTCAAACTGATCTTTTAGGCTTGATCCCATCATAATGAGCGAGGACCGCCTGCGTTGCCCCGCATCGGGTGTTCCATTTGGTTTTCATGGAAGGTTCCGTATCGGATGGGCTTGTCCGGGACTCTCTTCGGGCCAAGAGGAAGCTGTCGATGGTCGAAGGAACTTGGCCTTGTCCGCAGGAAGCGGTCTAAGCGAACCCGAATTCGGGGAACAGATGCAGCGATTCACGGACGAGGGGAGTGAACTCTTCCGTGGAGTGACGGCTTCTGTCGAATAGTTCAACAGAACTTACGTCCTCAAAAGCGCCAAGGTGCTTGACGCGTCCTATTACGTTCACTGACTTTATGAGCCCACTGTGCGTGAGATCAATTGCGGCTCCGTTGCTGGAACGGTCGACACGAATGGCGAAGCGTTCTTGCCGATGGATTGAATCCAGCAACACACCGCATTCCTCTTCCAACTCGCGCGCCAGCGTCTGATTTTCGGTTTCGTTGATTTCGGGTGACCCTCCAGGCAGATCAAGGAGGCCGGAGTAGGGCCCACGCGACTTACGAATCAGGACAAATTGATCATCCTGTTTCCAAAGGCCGTACACGCCGAAATGAGTGATTGCATTCATCAGGCTTCATCCTTGCATGCCGCATTCAATATCGGCGACGAAGCCTGGGCTGTCCGGCCCCGATATTGAATCTATGAAGGATTGGCGGGCCCTCTCGCTGCTCGGGATCGTACCGATTGCTCACGGACAAAGCGATTGCTGTTGCCGACGATTCACATTCGGGACAGCCTGCAGGAGCCTCCCGGATAGTCCCGCCCCTCAATCTCGGTGTCGCCATGGGTCCCTTTCTGACGCTCTGATGGGTGAAGGCGGAACAACCAGATAGGGGAGTGCGGGACGTACCAGTTGAGTGAGATCCACGGTCAAGCGCTGCCATTGTCCAATCGCCCGGGCCAGCAGGTGGATCAATGGCTCAGTTCCGGATGGGTCCTCGGCGCATTGGGCTTCTCCGACGGAGAAAAGAGTGCAATGAACGCGACAATTGTGGCCGGCAGGAAGAACCAGCCGATGCTTAGGGAACCCAGGACGGCGAAGATGCTCAGAGCAATGGCGGCCGCGATCGATGCGTATCTCTGTGGGCGCCCCCTGAGAAGGAGAGGTAACCCGGTCAGGGAGACAGAGACCAGCAGCGGCAATAAGACCCCCGGTCCTATGGTCTCGAGCAGGGTCGAAGTCCTGACCTGCTCTGGCCCGTCGTTTGACTGTGAAACCTCGCTATATCCAGGGACCAGCAGTAGGAACAGGGCGGCAGCGATCGCGAACGCGAAGGCCGCAACCTGGAGAACATACTTGCGTTGATGATGGCGTTTCAATTGGCCTCCGGCGACATTCGTTGAATCCAGAAAAGCACGCTTCAAGGCTGTCAACCAGTCTTCCGCTGCATCACGGTCCTCGGCCCGCCGCAGGTGGCCCGCCATCACCAGGCCAGGTTTTGGACACCGTCCTAAATGTTGGTTCCACGCCGCCCAGACATTGAGTGAAGAGGACTCACGACACTAATTGGTTCGGCAGCGCGGACGGCCACGAGCGTTCGTTGTCGCACCGCTTCGGCGAGCACTCTCGCAGCACCGAGTGCCATGCTCCGCAGCCGTTTGCACGCGAGAATATTGCGGCAATAGAGCCGTCTTCATGGCGGCTGGAACCCGCAACGGGAAGCATCACCGGGCGGTGTGCGATCTTTGCGCGGGTTGAAAGTAATTGGTCAGGAACTCGGCCAGAATGCCGGCCATGATCAAGGCGATCGCGTGCAGTAACCACTGGGGGCCAGTGAACTCGCGAATGTCGGTTTTGCCGAGGGTCAACAGGAGGACGGCGAAGGGACCATAAACGATCGACAGGACGAACCCAAAATAGCCCGAAAGAGGAGTGCGTGAGGTCCCACAAGGTAAACCTGCCCCGACACTTTTCGACCTTGCATGTCCGTCGATGCCCCCGCATGCGTGCAAGGATGAATCCATGACCTCGGAAACCTTCACTTTGTCCGGCCAAAACTTCTATCTGCGCAGAGCCGTTGAAGCGGACGTCGCCCACATTGTTGAACTTATGGTCAACGACGTGCTGCGGAAGGCCGAAAACTCGGCTGCGGCCGAGGACCGCACCCCCTACCTTGACGCCTTCCATGCCATCGACTCGGATCCGGCGCAATTGTTGGTTGTCGTGGCCGACAACGCGGAAACTGTTGTGGCCACCATGCAGTTGACCGTCATTCCCGGCCTTGCTCGCATGGGTGCGACACGCCTGCTGGTGGAGGCAGTCCGGGTCGATGAGAGATTGCGGGGCAATGGCTTGGGAACGGTGATGATGGAGTGGGCCATCGCGGAAGGTCGGCGGCGAGGTGCTTCATTAGTTCAGTTGACGAGCGATAATACCCGTGAAGATGCGCATCGATTCTACGAGCGGCTGGGTTTCGCACCTTCTCACGTGGGGTTCAAGCTGTTCCTCTAGCCTTACCCACTCATGGTGAACAAGTGGACCGTCTGACCTCAATCGAACTAGCCAGGTTCCAAGGCAGGGAAGGTCGTTGATCCAGCTAGAGGCCAAGGATGCCGACCAGCACTGCCTCCGAATCACACAAGTCAGGCAGAACGATGGTTACCCCGGCGGCTGCTAGTTCGGCCACACTATAGCTGCCATTCGCGATTCCAATTGGAGTCGCCCCGGCGGCGAGCGCCGCTTCAACATCCAATGGCGTATCGCCGATCAGGACGACGTCCTTGCCTTCGAATGCATGACCGTACTTGGCCATGGCCGCGGCCACAGCGGTCTGAACCAAATCTGCACGTACCGTATGGTGATCGCCGAACGCCGCTACATCGAGATCGAGAAGTCCCGCGGCGCCGATGCAGTCCACTTTGATCTGGCCGATTCATTACAGGTTTCCGGAGAGTACCGATTGCAGAATTGTTCCCTCGGCGCTGAGGGTTTCCAACGCTTTAAGCGCCCCCGGCAAGGCACAACCACCGTGTTCCGCAAATATGTCGCGTCGCTCCTCGGCCAGGGAAGCTGCGAGGTCTTGCAGCTTCCCTGGCAGTTCTCTTGTCCCGGCGCACCTTGCCTGATGAAGTCGCCAAGTATTGCGCGGTCTGTACGCCCTGCGAACGGAATGCTGTCGGGAGCGTCCGTTGAGAAGAGCTGCTTGAACGCTGACTCCATGGCCGCCCGGCCAAAACACGCGGGATGAAGCAACGTATGGTCCAAGTCCCACAGGACCAGCTTGCCAAATTTATTGCTCGGTGCGGGTTGCTCAATCAACGGCTTCGACTCCATTCGTTCGCGAACACATGTCCAACGAAGCTACCAACGCATCGGAGCAGGAAACTCGAGCAGTCGCCTATGTTTCTACCGCTCGTCCCAAATGAATCAATGCAAGCCAGCCACATAACCAAGAATAGCCATGACCATCGGGGGAGTCCTGACCGGGACATCCGAACAGTCTTTTCACATGCGAAACCAATGTGCAAACGCTCTTGAACGGGGGAGTAGCGGGGCCGTCGGCAAGTCCGAGAATGTCGCTAAAGCTGGCTGATATCGACGCCTGTGACCGGATCGCCGGCACGCTCATACGAAAGTAGGATGGCGCCGCTCGGAAATGCCCTTGGCGGCTGCGCAAACCGGAACGCCGCGGGCACGCCGGCTCCATCATTGAACAACCGCTTTCCCGATCCGAGCGTGAGCGGGTAGAGGAAGAAATTCAACCGGTCGGCGAGGCCGGCCTTGAGCAGCGACCGCGTGAGGTCGCCGCTGCCGATGACGTGGATGTCGTTGAACCGGTCCTTCAACGCGGCCACCTCCGCAACATCCGACAGCGCCGTGGTGCCCCGCCATGCCGGGTCGGACAGTGAGCGCGACACGACGAACTTCGGCAGGGCGTTGAACTTCACTGCGATGGGATCGTCGTCGCCCTGGACGGGCCAGTACGACGCGAAGATGTCGTAGGTCTTGCGTCCGAGCAACAGAGCGTCCATGTGGTCGATGCCGGCGCCGATCGCTTCGCCGGACTCGTTGTCGAAATATGCCCCCTGCCAGCCGCCGAATTCGAAGCCGCCCTCGCGGTCCTCATCGGGGCCGCCCGGCGCCTGGTAGACGCCGTCCAAGGTCATGAAGAGGTCGACGGAGAGGATTCCCATGGTGTGCTCCTTCGTGTGATCGGCGACCTGTCGCCGCCGCTACTCGTGCGTTGACGAGCTGGCTCTGATGGACTTCACTGCGTTTCACAGTAGCCACCAGCGCACGGCAGGTCGAGAGTCAGCGGACCCGGATGCGATCGGCGCTGCGACGTCAGTGCGGTTGGACCAGGCGATCCGGGCCTGGTCATCCACCGTCCCGTCTCACCTGAGCTGAGCCAAACCCCTTGAATCCAGCTTTCAGTTGGCTCCACAACGTTGTCGCCCCTTCAGCCAGTCAAGGGTGTCGCTCGAGTGAACCGCGCCAACGGAACGTTTTGGATACGTCGGCACGGAGCGCCACCTGCTGTACCGGTTGATGCGAAACGCCAACGGCATTCAACGGGGGAATGAAGAATGGGGCATGTCTGCAGTGCGAGGTACCCGGATCGACAGCAGATCCTGCATCAGGGCTTCAATCCTGAAAGTAGAGCTCCGTGTGCAGCTTGCATCCCGGGTTGAACGCCGCAGCGCAACTCGGGCAGGAGTCGATATCTAGATATTCGGCGATCGCCAAGAGGTGCCCGCATACCCCGCAGAGCACGGCCGGCTCGTCGCGGGAATCGACAGGCCATTGCGCCGCAACGTGGTCGGCGGCCTCTTCGTGGCAGAGATGGCACGGGTAGAACTGGCGGCAGCACGCGAACTTGATCGCGATCACGTCGAGCGGGGTTCGATAGTGGAAGCAGCGCGTCTGGCCATCGACGACGGGACCGAGCACGTTCGGCCGGCCGGGGTTCATCGCACGCCCCTGGCGGTAAGCGCATCGCCGAGCTCGTCCGCGTGTTTGAGCGCCACGATGAGGAACGGGACGACGAAGGTGCGCGGGTTGTTCCGTGCCCCACGCGCCCGCTGCGCATCGCGAACCTCGTTCGCCCGGCGGCCGAGCACCGGGATGGTGCTGATCGTCACCGTGAGCAGCAACGCGATCCGCTGCGGGTCAAGGCCCAGCCGCTCCAGGGGGCGCAGCCCGCGCTCGATGGCGTCCAGCAGCGCGGTCACTCGCGTGGTGAGCGCCAGCAGTGCGGCGAGCACTATGGCGGCCGTGACCCGGGCGGCGTTGGCGACCGCGGGCTCCGGGCCCATGAAGACCAGCTGGCTGACGACGGTGATCACGATGACCCAGCGGACCGCGAAGACCTGGCGGCCCAGTTCCCGGATCCCGCACAGTCCCGGGCCGAGGCCGGCCACCGCGTAGCCCAGGACGGCCACCGCAGCGGCGGCGGCCGCCGACCACCAGTGCGATGGCAGCAGCGACACGGCGAGCACCACGAACAGGATCATCAGCAGCTTCGGTCCGGCGGGCATGCGATGCAGCCAGCCGTACCCCGGACGGTAGAGCGTCAGCATCGCAACACCGCCTCGTACCTGGCGATGATCGCATCCGGTTCCCCGACTGCCACCATGCGTCCGCCGGCGAAAAGCACGGCCTGTTCGCAACGCGCGGCCAGCCCGAGGTCGTGGGTGACGAGCACCAGTCGGTGCCCATTGTCCTCGAACAGGTGGTCGGCGACCCTCCTGGCGTTGCGCGCGTCCAGGTAGGCGGTCGGCTCGTCCGCGATCACCAGCTCCGGGCTGCGCACGAAAGCGCCGCACAGCGCGAGCATCTGTTTCTGGCCGCCGGAGAGGTCGTGGGACGGGCGCTCGGCCAGTTCGGTGATGCCGAACCGTTCCATCGCCGCGGCCACCCGTTCCTCGAGCTCGGCCGGGCGGAGCCGGTCGGCGCGCAGCGAGAAGGCGACGTCCTCGGCGACCGTTGGCATGATGATCTGCGCGTCCGGGTTGCTGAACACGATGGCGATGCGGCGGCGCAACTCGGCGGCCCGGCTGGCCGGGTCGATCCCCAGGATGCTCAGCTCGCCCGAGGTCCTGGCAATGAGTCCGCCGATCAACCGGGCGAACGTGGATTTGCCCGAACCGTTCTCCCCGATGACGGCCACGGTGCGCGCGTCGAGATCGAGGGAGAGATCCTGCAGCACGTCCGTATCACCGAGGCGCACCCCGACGTTGTTGAGGTGGATTCCGTTCGAGCTCATCGGACAACCTCCAGCACTGCGGCGATTCCCATGCCGCCGCCGATCGACGCGGCGGCAAGACCGCGGGTCCCTGCCGGCGCGCCCGCGCGCACGAGGCGGCTGAAGAGGCGCACCACGGCGATCGCACCGCTGGCACCCCAAGGGTGGCCCAGCGCCAGCGCGCCGCCGTCGGCGGACAGCCGCGGGTCGTCGTCCGCGATCCCGAGCCGGTCGAGCACGGCGAGGCTTTGCGCGGCGAACGCCTCCACGATCTCCAGCGCCGCGATGTCCGCAAGGTCCAATCCGGCCGAGCGCAGGGCCGCCTGGATTGCACCGGCGGCCCCGATGCCCGGGAGCGCCGGATCGCAGCCGAGAACGGCGGACGCCCGGATCGCGAGCCCGGGAGCGGTCCCGGCCGGGGCAAGCACCAGGGCGGCGGCACCGTCCCCGATGCGCGTGGCGGTGCCCGCGGTGAGCGAGCCTCCGGGAAAGAGTGCGGGCAGCCGGGGGAGCAGTCGCTCCGCGCCGCCGACCGCGTCGTCATGTTGGAGCCCTGCCAGCGGGACCAGCTCGGCATCGAACCGGCCGGCGGACCGTGCCGCCCGTGCGCGGGCGTGGCTGCGGGCGGCATGGGCGTCCTGGCGGGCACGCGAAATGCCATCGTGCACGGCGAGATCCTCGGCGGCCCGGGTCATTTCCGGGTCGCTGAAGCCCGCCGGGGCGAACGGTGCCCGGTCATAGGCAATGCCGTCCACCGAACGCACCGGCGCCGTGGAGGCGCTCTCCACGCCGCCGGCGACGCGCATGCGATCGTCACCGGCGCGGAATGCGGCCGCGGCATCGAGCACGGCCGCCAAGCCGCTCCCGCATTGCCGATCCACCGTCACGCCGGGAACCTCGTGGCCGAGCCCGGCCGCCAGCGCGGCGATGCGGCCCGGGTTTCCTCCGGGACCCATGCAGTTCCCGAGCAGCACATCGGCCACGGTGACAGGGGCGCCGTTCGCGGCTGCGGCGTCGGCCAGGGCTGCCCGGATCACGGGCGCCGCCAGCTCCTCGACACGCAATTGTGCCAGGGCACGGCCCCGCGTGCCGATCGGGCTGCGCCGGGCTGCGATGATCACTGGATCGCGGTCAGACTGCAAGGGACTGCACCTCCCCGGACTGGACCAAACGCACGGCTTCGGCCCGCGCGGGCTTGCCCGACGCGGTCCGCGGGATCTCGCCGGCGAACCAGCGTCGCGGTCGATGCGCAGGAGCCAACTGGGCTGCGGCAAGCGGTCGGACATCAACCGGCGCATCGTCATCCAACTCCAACAACGCGGAAACCAGGGCGCCGATTGGTCCGCTCGGCAGCCCGAACACGATCGCGTCGCGGACGCCGGGAATCGAGCGCAGCACGGCCTCGACCTCCTCGGGAACGATGGTCGCCGAAGCGCTCAGGATCGCGTCGTCGGCCCGTCCCAGCAGTCGCAGGCGGCCGTCGACAAGTTCCGCACGGTCGCCGACCGTCGCCCACTCGCCGTCCCGGCGCAGCGGACCGGGGGCGCCGGCATAGCCGGACGCGATGAAGGTGGAGCGCACCCACAGCTCGCCATCCCGGATCTCCAGGTCGACCCCGGGGAACGGCCGCAAGCCGTCGCCTTCGTCGCAGGCCACGAAGGACAGCTCGGCGGCACCGTAGTAGGCGGTCACGCGGATGCCGGCGGCCTCGGCACGCCGGCGCAGCGCCGGATCCAGGTGGGACCCGCCGATCAATGCAGCGCGCAACCGCGGTGGAGCGCCCGCGTCGAGTACGGCCCGAAGAGCCTGCGGGGTGCCGTGCAAGGCATCGGCATCAGGGGTGACCCGCAGCATCGGGCGCGGCCCGCCCGAAAGCGAGTGGGCCAGCGAAAATAAGGTGAGCGAGGAAGCCGGCGGGGCGGGCAGTGCCACGTTTTCCCCGTGCCCGGCGTCCAGGAACCTGCTGACGGCGGCAAACGAGTCGTCCCAGGATTCGGCGCTGCGCAACACGATCCGCGGCGCGCCGCTGCTGCCGGAGGTGAGGGTCGCCCAGGCGGTTCCGTCGGGAAGCTCCGCCTTCGTGGCGGCCTCGACCATGGCGCCCCAGTGCGCCGTCGACCACCGGGGATCACCGACAAGGGGGACGTCACCCGCCTCGCGGATCTGCTGGAGATGCTCGAGCAGGCCGGGCTCCCCACCGCTGACCGGAATGATCACTAGACCCGCTCCATGACCGGGGCCGTCTTCGAGGCCCACACGCGGCGGAAGGCGCGCGGATATGCCCGGACCAACGTCATCACGATGATCGTCGCGGTCACGACCTTGATCAGGTCGCCAGGTACGAATGCGAGACTCATCAACACCGTCTCGCCGAGCGGCAGGCGCGTCACCATGCTCTGCACGGGGATCCCGACGGCGTAGATCACCAGGATGCCGCCGGTGAGCACGCCGACGGCCGTCCGCCACAGCACCGGCTTGCGCCCTCCCGCATGCACAATCAAGCCGATGACAAACGCAGCGACGATCCAGCCAAGGAGGTAGCCCGCCGAAGGCCCGAAGAACACGCCGATGCCACCGCGGCCGCCTGCGAGGAGGGGCAGGCCAATCGCGACCAGCGCCATCAGCACGGTCATCGAGAGGGCGCCAAGCCATGGTCCGAGAATGGCGCCAGCGAGCATCACGCCGAGCGTCTGGACGGTGATCGGGACGCCGCCGGCGACGGTGAATCCGCCCGGCAGGCCGAGCACGGCGACAATGGCCGCGAATACGGCGACCCGTGCGAGGCTTGTGGCGTCGAGCCGCCGACTGCCGGTACGGTTTGAGAGGGTACGAGGATTGGTCATTGGAGATTTCCTTGTTACGTTTCAATCCTGAACGGCATCTACTTGAACACCGTCCAATTGAACAGCGTTCAGGTGGACGATGCTTACTATAGTGATGCCATGGCGAAAGCCACAACAATCGCGGTAACACTTTGACGCCGCAACCCTGCTCGTTGCTCGATGAACACGGGCCAGCCGACCCTCCGACGCGCACTCTCGCTGCCAATCCGCGTGATTCGTTACTCGCTTGGCAAACCTGGCCCGAACCGTCAATATTCGACGACATCCTTGCAATGTCGCAGCAGAAGGGACGCTTCTTACTGAAATGCCAGTGCAATTTTGTGGCCGGCGGGTGGGGGAGTGCTACTACACTTTGCGAAATTGGAGAAGACTCCCTGGTGATGCACCGTGATGCGCTCATCGAGCCAAACGCCAACGGACATCACTGAGCCGCCGCTGGACCTTGCAAAGCAATTGCGAGTCACGCCTTGAACGTAAGCCAAGGGCGGTCATGTCACCACGGCAGCCAGGCAGGTCCCTGCAGCCCATCCGCAATCAGAGCTTCAGATTTGTCGCCCATGAATTGAAGTTCAGATGCAGAAGCTGCTCGCGCTCGAAAACCAACACAGACGCAACACTGCTTCATCGCATTCCACCAAAGATCCCGGATAGCCGCGCTTCCCAAAGCGTCTTCGACGGCGGACCGCCCGACAGGCAACCTCGCGCACAGCCAGCTGCCCGTGCGCGCTCCACCTGCAACGGCAATGACGCGCGCACGCTTCACCGTTGACGGATGTCCCATCCCATCTAAGCTGAACCACGAAAAGCACGGAATCCGTATTTTGGTCCGGCTGTGGTGAGACAAACTTGCTGCTGTTGTCTCACCACAGCCGGACCAAAACTTCGAATCCGTCCGGAAACAGCTCCAAGGCCGCATAATGCACGTACGGGGCTCCGGGTGATCCCCGCTTGGCGTCCCGGGGCGCGGCAAGGACGCCGCGACGAGCCGGGCCGCCGCAGTCGCTACCCGGGAACTGCCGCCTGGTACTGGGTGATCTGGTTGCCCTGCTCCGGGAAAGCGTGGCCGACAACCGGCCCGTCGACCGAGCCCGTGTGGACCCACATCGCGGCTTCGACAAAGCTATACGGAGTGGTCCCATAGGGCGGGTAGCCCCAGGGCATCTCGTAGTTGTCGAAGACGTTGGTGAGGTACCAGGTCCCGAAGGCGCTGGTCAGCTGCACCTGGGTGGCGATGTTGCGCCCGCTCACCGGTGACTTCCAGGTCTTCAACGCTTTCCACTCCGCGTTGTTCCCCACGTGGAAGGCAAGGCCGCCGCCCGGTGTGTCATTGGGCGTCCCGAACGAGTTGCGGCCGATCTCCAGGATCGGTTGGAGGGGAGCCGATCCGTTGGGCGCGCCGTACCACTGGCGCCAGGTGAAGACGTTGCCGTCGTCGAATGTCAGCGCCCCCCAGGTATACGCAGTCGTCCACGGCTCCTGCCCGGAGTTGTAGTTCCCCCACTGGTGCTCAAACCAGGTGGTGCCGGTGAGATGGCGGGTCTTGCCGCCGATGGTGACGGTGCCCTTACTCTTCGATATCGGGCCTGTGTAGTAGTAGGACAGTGAGTACAGGGTGGTGGGATCCAGCTTCTGCCCGTTCCAGGGGATGTTCTGATTCTCAAAGCCGGCAAGCCCGACCGGCATGTAGCCGTACGGCGACTGGGGCGTGTTCACCATGTCCATGGCGATGGCCGGGTTCCCGTTGCTTGCGGCAACACCCGTGAAGCTGAAGCGCCACGTGTCAGGCTCGGCACGGTACACCGTCGTGAATTCCAGGTTCTCGCCCGTGGCGTTGTACTGGAAGTCGTGCGGCGAGGTCGAGCCCCGCGGCCGTGTCGCCTGCAATGAGCCAACGGCAGTCAGCTGGTGCGACCAGACCAACTCCTGCTTGGCGAAGTCCCCGAACGAGAAGCTGACGCCTTGCTCCCACAGCGAGGGCCCCCCGGGAGCACTCGGGTTGTTCGTGATGTTGTAAAAAACGCCGAACTCTTCCCCGGTCTCGTCATCGGTGAAGAAGCCGGTCCAGTAATGCCACTCCTGCACCTGGCCGGTGTCGAAGATTCCGCCCGTGTGCCATTTGTGGTCCTGCGGCAAGAGGTACAGGGCATAGCCGGTGACTTCCTGGAGCGCGCCGGCCTGGCCTTCGGAGGCGGCGCGTGCCGGATGAGCGACACCGGCCCCCAACAGGCCCGCCGTGGCGGCCATGGCCAGGCCCGAACCCAAGACCAAACGACGGTTGATTTCTGTTCCTGACGCGCCAGCGATGTCCGCACGTTCACCATCGCCCTCGGTCACCGGGCGATGGTTCCGCCCTTTGCTCTCATACATGTCTATGCCTCCTAGTGGAAAAACCCACTCTGGCCTTCGGAGTCCGCGGTCGACTAATCGCGGGTCCGTCGCGGGTCCGCGGCACTGGTTGGCCGATCCGGACTCCGCGCATCAGGCGCTCTCACACGGGAGAATGCGGCCCCGGGCAACCGGTTCGGGCATTTCTCGCGAAACTTGGTGCGGCCACTGAAGGGTGGCCGCCGGTCACCATTGCGTACCGGCTTGCGATGGCGGTCAACGTCGGGATGAACACTGCGTGGATCCAGGCCTCAATCCCGCCTGGTGCGGCCGGGGCAGGCACGGCCGCGTTCGCAACCGCCACGTCAAGGCTTGCCCCTCCAGCATCAATCCAGTGACACTTGCGGCGGCGTGCGGGCCGGTGCTTCGCGATTCACGTTGACATCGGCTTCTCCACACTTCCACATGGCAACCTCCCGAGAAACCGTCAACTCAAATTATGCTCCGGTCCACCTCACCCGGCGTCATCTCGGACGGATGATATTTCGGGCAAGACCCGCAAATCCCGCATCGGCCGACACAGCACGGATCAGGCGTCTCCGACCCGGGAGCCCGTCAGCTCGGTGCGTGCTTTGGATGCCGAATGCCGAATGCCGAATGCCGAATGCCGAAGACATTTTGCGGGAACCGGCAGCAATGGTCCGACTGTAGTGAGTCAGATTAGCCGGAAAGTCCATCTGCAATGAGACAGATCTTGCTATTGGTCCATGTGCAGTGAGATTGGTCCGCTTTAGATGAGACAGGACAACCGGGGTCGGTGCAGAGGCTACTGGGGAGGGCCCTTCAAACCGTCACTGGATAACAGGCTTATCGTCCTTGGGACTATTCGACAGTTTCCGCCCCTTAGGAATCCATCACTGAGCCATTGAATGCAGGAAATCTACCCTTGCCCCGGGCGGGCTCGCCGATTCCCTCGCCGTCCCATCTCAGCGAAGTTGGACTGCATATCTGGAATATCGTTGTTTGGCGTGACCCGAGCCTAGTGAGCCTGGACCAGTTGTCTCGCCATTGCCTACGACGTTCGGGTAGGGGAGAGGGCAGGAAGTCGTTCTATTCTGTTTCCAGAATCAACCTGCCATCCGGCTTGTGGATGAGATCCCAACGATGGTCTGTCGCCGGCCGCGCGTTACCTCTGCTCGGTGCCTGTTGCGCCCAACCGAGTGCCGTTTCCAGCCAGGTCTGCTGCAGTTGCTGGCCGATTTCGTAGCGCAGCTCAGAGGGATCAGCTAGGACCACCATCGCCAAATGGTTGGTGTCAGGACCTCGTCCGACCAGATACGTTGCCCGGCGCTCTTTCTCGCTTCGTCTCGCGAGAGGGGCGGGCAGTGAAACGACGGTGTGGCCGGGGTTTGCATCACGTAATTTCGGGCCCAAATTCTCCGCGGGTTGGCATCGTTGCGGGGTAGCTGCCCATTTGCATGCCCGCATGCGCCGCGTGCTTGGTCATCGTCATGCTGGTGTAGCCGAGCAATGCGGAGAGACTTGCCGGGTCAAGTTCCTTGGACAGGTCGAACAGGGTGGTGTTTCGCGTGGCGAGCGGCTGGAGATCGAAGATCTTGAGTCGATTCCATAGAGCGTTCCCGCTGATGTGCTGGCCTGCCATGGTGGACGGGAACAGCCAGGGTGATTCCTTGTTCATGGATCTGCTGTTTGCGCCGTGGCGCAGGTGATCTGTGAAGAGGGGGATCAGTGGTTCTGGGATTGTGGCTGGCTGGCTGCCAAGGGCGATGGTCATGCCGTTGGCGTCGGCGTGGATCTGGTTGCTCTGCAGTGAGGCGAGCTTGCCGATGGGTGTGCCATAGAGCAGGAAGATGATCGCAGCGATTCGGGTTCCCAGGTAGACCTCGTCGGCTTCTATGACTGTGCGGATGGCGTTGAGCCTGCTCGTCGTGCTGGACATTGGTGAGGCCACGGCCTGGCGGGCCTTGGCCTTGAGTGCGCGCCCTTTCCCGGTGAGCTTCCGTTGCTGGAGCAAGTTGCGAATGTGTTTGCGGGTAGAGGGCCCTTCGGACCAGTAGAGGTCAATGTGTTCCTGGCGAATCTTGTCGATGTGTAGGCCGTGTTCGGTATCGAGCCAGACCATGAATTTGCCGGCCTCGGTGATTTCCTGCTTGGCGGAACGCGTGGCGTAATCCATGTTTGTCTGCGGTGGCATCGTTCTAAGCCGACGCAGGTGGTGCCACCGACCGAAAACTTCCAGGGGCTGGTGGATCCGCGGGCGGTCTTCGAAGCTGCCGAGTCGCGTGTCCAGCCACGCTTCAAACCTGAAAAGCCGAATATCGCCACGGCCGGGCAGGATGTGGTGATGCACGAGCATTTCGCGCAGATGTTCCACGGAGTGTGCCGGCGGTAGCGCGTCGAATGACTCGTGGCTGAGCTCGAGCGTACGGGCCCCGATCGAATTCAAAAGTGCCTGTGCCTCGGGTAGACGCATCCAGGTGATGATGCTGCGGGGCCGGTCGGTGCTGGCCAGTTCGCGAATGAGGCGGTGGAGCCGGAGGTCGGGCGGTTCATTGGGTTTGAGGATGCCGGTGAGGTCTTCGGTGACGATGCAGGCGGCGCAATGGCCGCCTCGGCGCCGTTCTGCCTCGCGACCGCATTTGCTGCAGGTGAGGTTTGTCGTAATGCCGGCGCAGTCACGGCAGATCTCTTCCCCGATAGGCGAGCGGCCGGGCAGGAGCCTAAATTCGCGGCAATGCGCGCAGGCTCCTGACGCGTTGACCGCGGAAGAGAAGCACGCGCCGCAGACAGCCCCGTCCGGCCAGTGGACGCGAATCCTGGCAACCAGGTTCCTGCATCGGTCGCAACGGTGCGTGCCGCTACTTCTGGGGCGGCCGCGGCCGCGAAGTTCATTCATCGTCATTCCCGGGCCGCTTAATGCGGGCGCGAATCGGCCGATAGGCCTCCGCGAGGGGAACCTCCGAGGCGCTTCCCACGGCCTTTTTCGGCCGCAGGGCCCGGGTGTCCGTTGCGCTATAGGTAACTAGTTCATTGACTTCGACCCGGAAGATGTCCGCGAGTGCGACAAGGACCTTGAAGGCGATCCGTTCGGGTTCTTGGGCCACCAGGCGATAGATCTGTGATTCCGAGAGCGTGATGCCCCGTTCCCGAAGCGGTTCAACGAGGTCGCGACTGTTGCGCATCCCGCTCCGTGCCATCAGTTCGCGAACACGCCACTGGTAGTCGACCTGGCGTCTCATGGGGATTCCTTCCGGTCGGGGTCTGGGAGGAGGGCGCCGCTGCGGACGAGGGTGCCGGTCAGGACCCTGGTCAGTTCGCGGGCGCGGTAGTCCGGTGAGGCAATTGTGTAGATCGAGGTGGTCGATGCGTGCTCGTGGCCAAGCTGCAGCTGGACGAAGCTCACGTCGTAGCCAGAGTCGATTTGGAGGTTCGTGGCGTAGGAACGGCGGAATGAATGGATGTCGAGACCGGGCGCGAACCCGAGCTCCCCTATGAGCGCGTGGAAGCGGCGGCGCAGGTAGGCCTGGTCAAGCTGTCTTCCCGTATTGGTAGGGAACAGGGGAGTGGATCGGTGGAGCCCAAACCGGGGGCGGCCTACCCGTTCCCAATGGTCCAACATCTCGGATGCCCAGTCGAAGACGGTCAGCACGGTCCGTTGCTTCGGGGCGGAGCCCTTCATGGCCTTGCCTTGTCGAACGCGAAGCACGCCCCATTCACCGAAGGATGGGGCGCGAACGTTGCGGGAGAAATCGGCGAGAATCAGGTGGCGGGCCTCGTTGTGGCGCAATCCCCAGGCATAGATCGTTTTGAACATCACCGCATCCCGCCAGGCTGCCAGCGCTCCCTTGCGCCCCGAATTGAGGATCCGCTCGGGTTCCAGGTCTGCCAGGTCGAAGAAATCCTGCAACTCCTGCATGCTGAACGGCCGCTTGGAGGCCTCGCCGGTTTCCTGGGCATGAGTAGCTCGGTTGAGTTCGCTCAGGACCTGGGAGAACACCGTTCCGAACAACTGACCGCACCGAGCATTCCAGTCATAGGCGGAGTCTCCGGCAAAATCGAGAAACAGCTTTACATCGGCCTGGTAGGCGCGGACCGTGTTGTGGGAAAGGTTCTGGACGCCTCGGAGGTGTGAAAAGAAATCATCCGCATCGCCGGGAAGCCATTCCCAGGGGGCCTTCCCAACAAATGATGTCATCCGAAGCACCGAACGCGACCGCCGCCGAATCGTGCCCAAGCCAAGGTTCTGGGCCAGCTGTTGGCGCTTCCAGCCCTCCAACGCTTCACTCAAGAACTCGTCTGGATCTGGCGGCGAAGCCTTGGCGGGAAGCCAGAGCAGCCGGCCCATTTCTTCGCTCACGGCGCGGTCTCCATGAATGCAAATATTGCAGACGGAATGCAAGAACTGCAATGGGTCGGTCGGAAATAGCTGGTCAAGCAATGTTCTGGGGGCCGAGCAAACTCGCGGCACCACCGGATCGACATGGTTGCCGGTGATCTGGCAACCGCCAAGTCAACAAGCCTATTGCGACGCCGTTGTCAGACGTATCAGAAGGGGATTATCTGCACGTTTTGCGGATAGTCCTTCTATTACCTGACATAATGTAGATTATCGGCGCAATGAATCACCGTCCGGAAGTGGGCAAATATCAGATTTTTGACCATGACACTCATCCGGCCAACATGCCCGAATCCCCCGGCATTTTTTCGATTTTCACCGCCCGCTCCGGCTGGCCGCCTGCGGCCACCGCACGCGCCCGGCCGGAGCTGCCGACACGCAGGAATCCGAGATCGAACGAGGGTCGCCCGGAGCTGTCGATTTCGGCCGCAGATTTCATGGAGTCAACTCTCAAAAATTCACGACCAAACACTCGCCCATCACCACCCTCCGGAAGATAACTTTTGGTTGACATAACTATATTTTGACTGCATTCGGCGACGTTTTGGTGGTTGCATAGTTATTCAGGGAAACTCGTTGGTATGCCACATCAATATTCGGACGCCCAGGCTTCCACGCTGTCCGGAACATCGGACGGATTGCACGACGACATTCAGCGAGTCATCCATGAGCGCGCGACGGTCGAACGCCTGGATCTTGACAAGCAACAACAAGCCGCAGTGCGATTGCTGAGCGGCAACGTGGCCATGCACCTTGGCCCGGGGCACCTGTCCCCCGCCGGAAAACACGTTTATCTCTGGGGTCCTCCAGGCCGCGGCAAAACCTGGATTCTCGGTGCGTTCTATGACGCCTTGCCCACATCAAGGAAGCGACGCGTCCACTTCCACGATTTCTTCCGCGAACTGCATTCCTCGGCGCACAAGGCCACGGAGATTGCATTGGCACAGGTTGACGAACCCGGTTCACTTGGGTCTTCCCGTGGCCGCATGGACCGCGTTGCGGCGCGCACAAGCGCCATAGAGCAGGCGATCGAATCGATGTTGGGCGACGTCGAGGTGCTCTGCTTCGACGAATTCCACTGCAATGACCCCGGTGATGCAATGTTGCTGGCCCGGATGTTCAAATTCATCATGGGCCGGCGGATCCTGCTGATCACCACCTCAAACTATCCGCCGGAGGAACTGCTCGCCGACGAGTATTACCACCACTTGATCCTGCCAACCATCGACGCCATTCGTGAACAGATGAACGTCCACGAACTCGACGCAAGGCTGGATTACCGCTCGATTGCCAAGGATGAGGCCGACAGGCGGGGCTTCGCCAAGGGCACGCTGGCCATCTCGCCATCGGAATCGGAATTGCACGCGCTCGGCATCACCGTGCCGGATGCCACGGAATCGGCACGGCTCAAACCGACTAGCCATGAAATCCGGGCCCTGCGGGTTGCCAACGGCCAGATCTGGTTTGATTTCCGCGATCTCTGCGAATCGCTGACGTCCACGCTGGATTACCTCGAATTGGCCAAGGACTACGGCCACTGGATTGTTTCCGGTGTACCGGGTTCCGCCGAAATGACGCCCTTCGGCCTGCGCCGTTTGGCCAACGCCATCGATGTTCTCTACGATCACGGTATCCGCCTCGATCTTTTGATGGACGGCAACTTTGCCGATTCGTTGTCGTTGCTGCCCGAGCTCGATGCATCACGGCTGGAAAGCAGGCTTAACGCACTGCGGCCTTTTGTCCCTGGCAAAGAAGCCAAAGAACCACTAGCTGAAGGTGTGAACGCATGAGCCAGAACCCGGAATGCAACGAAGATGACTTCCTCTCCCCCGATTGGATCCGCGAAGAAGTCACCCGACTCGTGGAGATTCACGTGTCGGGCACGATTCCGCCCATAGTCCAGCTCGGCCACCCAGTGCTTCGCATGCCGGCGCAGGAATTCACCGGCCAGCTGGATGCAACACTGCTTCGCGAGTTCCTGGACACCATGAAAACCGTCATGCACGACGCACCCGGGGTGGGCCTTGCAGCCCCGCAACTCGGCATTCCTTTGCGAATCGCCGTGCTCGAGGACATGTACCCCACCAACGATGACGTCGCAGCGGTGCGCGAACGCATGCCGTTGGAGTACTTCGAGGTCCTGAACCCGACCTATGTAGCCCGCGGCAAGCGAACGGCTGCCTTCTACGAGGGATGCCTCTCCTTCAACGGCTACCAGGCAGTCGTCGATCGCCCGGCCGATATCGACACCGCCTACATGGATGCAGACGGCCTCGCCCACAATCGCTCATTCAGCGGTTGGCAGGCCCGGATCTTCCAGCATGAAACAGACCACCTGGATGGAACCGTGTACATCGACAAGGCGCTGACCCGTTCGCTGTGCGCCAGCCACGAGTTCATTCGCTGGGCGAACCCCGGTATCGAGGAAGCACGCATCGGGCTGAACTTTTGAGCATCTGACGGCACCGGGAGCCTCACGGTTGCAGGGCGTCTTGGCCCTCCGACCGTGGGCCAGGTGTCTCCGGCTAACCTGCCGATTTCTTCTTGAACGCCGCGACCGAGTCGGCGAGTTCTTCGACTGTGGTGATCGACGCCGGGAACAGCTCATCCCCGAGCCCGCCCAGCACCGTCGTGAGCTTGCCTTCGGCGGTGCTGCCGATGATGCCGTCACGCGCCGTCGCGTACATGATTCCCGGCTCCTCGCTGGGGCGCAGATACCAAACCAATTGATCCGCAGGCATCAGGGCCGCCGAGGCGTCGTTGGCCGATCGGCTCGTGCTCGAGATCCACACCTTGACCTGATTCGCCGCGGCCCCGGCAAGTACCTCGTCAACCCCGACGGTGAGGATCGTTGTTCCGTTCGCATCAGTCGTTCCGTCATCCAGGCGAACCGGATAGGACGGCCCGGCCTCGGCATCGATGACGGAACCCAGCACGATCAGTTCGGATCGCTCGTACAGGTCCGCGAGGGACCTTGCGGGATTGACTTCGAGCGCAGCATTCATCCGGTAAATGTCCCGAAACTCGTCGGCGGCATAGGCCGTGGTGCGGGTTGAGGCAGTCCCCCGGTGTCCCGGACGCAGGTCCGGGACACCGGGGCATCCGGCAAGAACGGCGGCCGCGATTGCGCCCATGAGAAGGCACGCCTTGTGTTTGGCCGTCATTTCAATTCCCTCCGTTTGCCCAAAGCCTTCCCGAATTCGGGTGGTCGATCAATGGCCCGGCAAGAATTGTTATCAATGAACGGGTTTCACCGCATCGCGTCTTGTCCTATCCCGCTGCATCGGCCGCCGGGATGGCGTCCACCGGCAAATAGCGGTTGAACCACTCGAGGATTGTTTCAAAACGCTGGCGCCGGTGCCACGGGGAACCGCCACGGCTCAGCCCGTGGCTTTCGCCCGGAAAGAGCACGAACTCGGTGGGGACGCCGCGCTGCTTGAGGCCCACGAAGTAGCGCTGGGCCTGTTCGAGCGGACACCGGTAGTCGCCTTCCGAATGCATGACGAGGGTCGGGGTGCGCACCCGGTCCAGCCTGGCCATGGGAGATTGGCCGGCCACGTGTGCCGGATCGGACCCGGTGTAGGCGTCGGCAAAGAACCAGCCGATGTCCGAGGTTCCGACAAACGAGGTCGGGTCCAGGAATCCGCGCTCCACCATCGCCGCCGCGAAGCGGTGCTCGTGGGCGATCGCCCAGGCCGTCAGGTATCCCCCGTAGGAGCCGCCCAGGACGCCGGCCCTGGTGGCGTCCAGTTCCGGGTTTGCCGCGCAGGCACCGTCGAGGAAGGCCATCACGTCAAGCAGGTCGACGGTGCCCATGGCATGCCGGATCGCCAGCCCGTGCTCACGCCCGTAGCTGGAGCTGCCCCGCGGGTTGCACTGCAGCACCGCGTATCCGGCGGCCGTGTAAACCTGTGCCTCGTCGAAATAGCCTGGCCCGTATTGCGAGAACGGGCCTCCGTGGATGTTCAGCAGCACCGGGTGCGGGCCGGGCCCGGACGGCAGATGGATCCAGCCGTGCACCGGGTATCCGTCGGGGGCGGTGAAGGTGGCTTCCCGCGGCAGGCTCACTCCTGTTTGTTCCCGCAAGGGTGCCGCGAAATCGGTCAGCCGGCGCACTCCGCCGGTTTCCAGCACGGAGCACTCCCCCGGCGAATCCTCGGAAATATGGGAGACAACGATCGTCCCGCCGCTGGCGGCGGCACCGTGGATGAATCGCGGCCCGGCGCTGAGCACGTCCACCGTGCCGTCGGCGCCGATCCGGTGGAGTTCGCCGGTGCCGCGCACGCGGGCACAGGCCAGCACCGATTCGCTGCCGTACGGGACCAGGGACTCGGATTCCGTGTAGTCAACCTGTCTGGCTTCTTCAGGGGCGGGGGCGCTTGCGGCGGGTAGCCCGGCTGCCGGCACCGAAACCACCACCGTGTGCTTGGCCAGGAAGTCGGTCCCGGATTCCCCCACATGCTGGGCCAGGGCAAAAAGCGCCGATCCGTCCAGGCTCCAGCATGCCGAACGGTAGGCCCATTCCCCCGCCGGGGCGCCCAGCACAAGCTCCGGTTCGACCGGCTGCCGCGCTCCGGACGGAACCCGGTGGATCATCGATCGCAGATCCGAATCCTGGTTTTCGTGCAGTGCGGAGGTGAAGTAGATCCAGGCGCCGTCGGGGCCGTAGAAGGGCTCGCCGATGTCCTGGGCGGCCACGGCAAGCTCACGGACGGCAGGCCGGCCAGTGGGCAGCGGACTCACACCGTGCGCAGCCCTGCCCCGCGGTTTGACGAACGGTTCTGCATCCGGCCCGGGGACCTCAATGCAGAACAGGCCCTGGACCTTGTCCTTCCCGAAACCCACGCCGTCGCCGCGGTAATTGAAGGTGGTGATGCGCCGGGGCGCCTCATCTCCGGCCCCGACCCCTTCGATCGAGCCGTAGCGTCCGGGTTCGGCGGTGCGGGAGGTGAAGGCGATGGCCAGCGAGTCGGGAGACCAGGTGAAACCGCTGACTCCCATGGGCCGGTCGGTGAGCACCTGCGGCTCGCCGCCGTCGGCCTCAACCACCGCAAGCTGCGCCTTGCCCTTGGCGTCGGAGCGCAGGAAGGCAATACTCAGGCCGTCGGGAGAGTACCGGGGCTGTCGATCCGATTCCCCGCGGGTGAGGCGCCGTGGCGGCACGGAGCCGTCCACGCGGGTTTCCCACAGCTGGCCAACGTAGGTATCGCTGGCGAAACTCGGCCGCGAGGCAGCAACCACGGCACGGGTGGAATCGGGGCTGAGGCTTGGCGCCGATACAGTAGTGAGTAGTTCTAGTTGCACTGGTTTCACCGCGCTAGCCTATCCAAAACTTTTAAGATGAAGGAAGCACGTGGAGCAGCCGACAAACCTGGATGTGGGACTGGTCTGTCCCGTCTGCCGACTCGAGCTGCGATTGCGCACCCGGCCGGGCCGGCCAACCCAACTTTCCTGCCCCGACCTGCACGCCTTCGATGCGGCCAAGCAGGGATACTTCAATCTTCTCACCGGCAAGGGAACCGCCTTTCGCGAGGACGGCTCCGCCATGGTTGCCGCCCGGGCGGCCTTCCTTGAGGCGGGCCACTACGGGCCGTTGGCCGCCGCCCTCGCCGAGTCGGTGGCCGCCGCGGTTGACGGAAACCCCGCGCCACGCATCCTGGATGCGGGCGCCGGCACCGGTTACTACCTCGGCCAGGTTCTTCACGGTCTGCCGGAATCGGCCACGGCCATTGCCATGGACATCTCCAAGTTCGCCATGCGACGGGCCGCAAAGCTGCCGGGCACCCTGGCATTGGTCTGGGACCTGTGGCGCGAGCTGCCGATGGCGGATGCTTCCTTTGACGCGCTGATCAACGTCTTCTCCCCGCACAACGGGAAGGAATTCGCACGGGTACTTCGCCCGGGCGGCGTGGCCTTGGTTGTCACTCCCCTGCCCGAGCACCTGGCCGACGGCGCGCAGCTGCTGGGCCTGCTGGGGATCGCTGGCGACAAGGCGGCAGGCGTCATCGCATCCATGGGTGAATCGTTTGCCTTGGAGGACACTCGGGAAATCCGCATGCCGTTGGCGCTCTCCCCCGATCAGGCCTTTGACTTGGCGATGATGGGCCCGGCCGGGCACCACCTGGATCCCGCAATCCTTCGCGAACGGATCGACGCGCATCCCGGGGCCATCGAACTCTCTGCGGCCTTCAGGGTCCAAGAGTTCAGGCGCCGCTGATTCCCGCCGCCCCTCTGCGGCCGGATCAACATGGCGTGTTTAGGCCCGTGGATGTGGCTCGCAGGCTGCCTCATGGGGCCGGGGCATGCTCTCTCGCCGGTGTCCCGGCATTCCGGTCAGGCGTGGAAAGGCCGGGGAGGTCCCGAGGTGGCCCGTACCGTATGGGCGAAGCGACGAAGACCGCGATCGCAAGCAGGGCGAACACGGTCCCTATCGAACATACCCGCGTCATGACCGTGGCGGTCCTCGCTTGGAGGCCGCGGCGTGCCAGGGTGAGCAGGCCGAATCCGGCCAGTCCTCCGGCGGTGTTGACAAGCAGGTCGGTGACGTCGGAGATCCCGATGGCCAGGACGTGTTGTGAAACCTCCAAGACCAGGCTCGCACCGGCGAACGCGCCCGCGGCCCTCCACCACGGCCAGGACGGCGCGAGGAGGCCGAGGTAGAGGCCGAACGACACGAGGAGCACGGTGTTCGCCACGACCTCGAGGGGGTCGCTGGCACCGGCCCCGGCACTGGGTGCGAACGGGACGAGCTTGATCTGGCGCAGTGCGCCCCCTCCGGCGTACGGGACCTCGAGCTTCAACAGCACCATCCAGGCCAGCAGGACGAGGTAGACCACGAAAAGCACGAGCGGCAGGACGCGCCCGCCCTCTCGGGAAGGCTTCTTCTCCATGGCAGACACAGCAAACTCCACGACGATCGACACTACCTCTCAACGCTAGGGCACGCTGCCAGAAGGGTGTTGCCGAGGCCACGCCCCGCCAGCGCAGCGTGGCGGCGGGGCGGGGTCCCGTTCGGTGGGTTCGCGCGGTGGGTCCAAAAACATCTCCCACTCCCACTCCCCGTCCGAGATCGAGCTGTGCGACTCACGCCAGGACTCGCCCGCGGGCCGCCGAAATAGGTTGGCAACACGCCCTCAATGATGACGCGCAAGGCAGAACATACTCCCTTGTGCTGATTCGATTTGGGTACCCCGTCGGGCAAAATGGAAGCACGAGTTGGTGTGGATCCAACGCATCACGCCTTGAGGGGAAAAAATGATTGAGTGGGCAGTATCAAATGCCTGGGTGGTTTGGCTGGCGCTATTCCTGTTGCTGGCCATCATCGAGATGATCTCCCTTGATCTGTACTTCATCATGCTGGGCGTTGGGGCGCTCGGCGGTGTAGCCGTCGCGTTGCTCGGCGGACCATTCTGGTTGCAGGTCGTAGTCTTCTGCATCACGGCACTGGCCATGATCGTGCTGGTCAGACCGATTGCCATCAGACACCTGCGCAAGGACCCGGAAGCCCTTCGCACCAATGTAGATCGCCTTATCGGCGAGGACGCGCTGGTGCTGGAACCGACAAACCGGATGAACGGCCGCGCAAAAATCGGCGGGGAAACCTGGTCGGTCCGCACGGATGATGAGGTTGCGCTGCAACCGGGAACCTACGGTTCGGTGGTGCGCATCGAGGGAGCCACCGCCTACATCACCCGGCGAACCCGCATGACCGGGCTGGACTAGGTCCTGCGCCGCCCGCACCTACTAGGTTTATTGGCGCCCGTTTCCGGGTGCCCCAACGAAAGTGAGAAGAGATGCAAACATCGGGTCTTGGCCTAACGGTCGTCCTGGTTGTACTGGCAGTCTTCGTGATCATCGTGCTTTTGCGCGCCGTGCGGATCATTCCGCAGGCACGGGCCGGGATCGTGGAGCGATTGGGCAAATACCACCGCACCCTTCTACCCGGGTTGACCCTATTGATCCCGTTCGTGGATCGCCTGCTCCCGATCTTGGACCTGCGCGAACAGGTCGTCAGCTTCCCTCCGCAGCCGGTGATCACCGAGGACAACCTGGTGGTCTCGATCGACACCGTCGTGTACTTCCAGATCACTGAGCCCCGCGCGGCGACCTACGAGATCGCGAACTACATCCAGGCCGTCGAGCAGCTGACCACCACCACGCTTCGCAACGTTGTGGGCGGTTTGAACCTAGAAGAGGCGTTGACCAGCCGCGACCAGATCAACGGACAGCTTCGCGGGGTGCTGGACGAGGCCACCGGCAAGTGGGGCATCCGAGTCTCCCGTGTCGAGCTCAAGGCCATCGACCCGCCCCTGTCGATCCAGGACTCGATGGAAAAGCAGATGCGCGCCGAGCGTGACCGCCGAGCAGCCATCTTGACCGCCGAGGGCACCAAGCAGTCGGCGATCCTGACCGCCGAAGGCCAGCGCCAGGCCTCTATCCTGAAGGCCGAAGGCGACGCCAAGGCCGCAATCTTGCGGGCCGACGGTGAAGCACAGGCCATCCAGAAGGTCTTCGATGCGATCCACGCGGGCAAGCCGGACCAGAAGCTGCTGGCCTACCAGTACCTGCAGACGCTGCCCAAGCTCGCCGAGGGATCGTCAAACAAGCTGTGGATCATCCCAAGCGAAGTGGGCGAGGCCCTGAAGGGCATCGGCGGGGCCCTGGGCAACTTCGCCGCCCACGACGACGACAAGCCGCAGGCCGGCGGCAGCACGTTGATGTAATCGACGGGCCCTGAACGGCCGGGTTTTCGGGCGGGCGACCTCACAAACGAGGGGGCCCGCCCGAAGCCTTGTCGGGGCCGTATAATAGAAACTTCGAGACTTGCGCCCCGCGGGAATTTTTTGCTGAACCGGGACGTTGAAATCGGTAGCCGAACCCGTTTGTAATCGCAGTAGGGAGACAACATGAGCGATCGCAGCCTGCGTGGAATGCGCCTTGGCGCACAGAGCATGGAAACTGAGGCTGGCGTCGAGCCAGCAGCGCGCCAGCGCGTTGAATACCGTTGCGAGGACGGCGAACAGGTGTTTGTGATCTTTGCCGCCGAGGCAGAGATCCCGCAGACCTGGACCTCCAAGACCGGCAAGGAAGCAACGCTGGTCAATGGTGAGAAGCAGGAAGAGGAATCGACCGAAAAGCCGGTTCGTACTCACTGGGACATGCTCCTCGAGCGTCGCACCCCGGAAGAACTTGAAACGATCCTTCAGGATCGCTTGGACAAGTTGCGTGCCACCCGTGGCGCAGCCCAGGCAGCAGCCAAGTCCTAAGCAACAACAGCACTAAAGACTGAGGGGCCGGTGGAAATCCACCGGCCCCTCAGTCTTTTAACGCATGTGGCTGAGCCGCGCGCCTACTTCTTGCCGCCGGTCAGCTTCTTCCAGCGTGCGCCAAGTCCCCACTTGGTGACGTTGAGCATTGCCTCGACAACGATGTTGCCGCTCATCTTCGAGACGCCGAGTTCGCGCTCGACGAAGGTGATGGGAACCTCGACGATGTTCTTGCCCATCTGCGCCACGCGGAAGGTCATGTCGACCTGGAAACCGTAGCCAACGGACTCGACAGCGTTGAAATCGAGCTCCTCGAGGGTTTCGCGGCGGAACGCACGGTAGCCTGCGGTGATGTCGCGAAGATTTACGCCGAGCATCATGCGGGAGTAGAAGCTGCCCACGCGGGAAATCGCCTTGCGGTGCAGCGGCCAGTTGACGACGGACCCGCCCTTGACCCAGCGCGAGCCAATGACAAGGTCGGCGCCCTTGGGGATTTCGGCCAACAGCAGCGGCAGCTGCTCGGGCTTGTGGGAGCCGTCGGCGTCCATTTCAACGAGCACGTCGTAGCCGGCATCAAGGGCCCAGCGGAAGCCCGCAAGGTATGCGGCCCCCAGCCCTTCCTTGCCGGTACGGTGCATGACGTGGATGGCGCTGTCTTCGCTGGCCATCTTGTCGGCCAGGTCTCCGGTGCCGTCGGGGCTGTTGTCATCGACGATCAAAACATCCGAGTCAGGGACTGCGGCACGTAGGCGACCCACGGTGATCGGCAACGATTCAAGCTCGTTGTAGGTCGGAATGATCGTGACTACGCGCACGCGAAAGTCCCTTTCTGCTGAAGAGGTGATCCACATGGAGCCGGGAGCAAAGTGCTTCACCGGGATTGTTCCGAACAGGTTTAAGTGTCAGGACCATGAATGTCAGGATCTAGTTGAGGTCAAGGCACAATTATACGCGTGGTTTCGGAACCCGGGACGCTCGGCATCGTGTGATGCCCAAGACCCTGGCCGGAGATCGGCCGTAAGATACAGGTTTGCCCCCGGAGCTTCGGTCCATTCCTTGACGACAAACGCCAAGGTGTTATCTAGTGCTCCGGGGGCCAACCCGTCAACGCGCGCCGGAAAACCAGCATGCCCGACCTTAAAACCGGACAATGATTACAGCCTACCGCCACCGGCCACACTGTCAACCGCATTCCGGCCGCAATCCTACAAAGAGTATGAGGTCAGATGCTGTTTATGGGTGAATTTGCGGCTACTGCCATCCTGCGTCCGCTAAACGCCCATTGCGTCGAAGAGAACCCGTCCGGAGCGGACGGTGCGAAGGCACGTCGGCATCTCGTCTTCCAGCACCGGCAGCATTGGCGTTCCTGCCCGGGCATCGGTGCTCCAGGAGGAAACCCTGACATCGGGGGTCTGGACGGTGAGTTCCGAGGCGTTCCAGATCGCGAACGTCGCCTCGGCGCCGGTCACCAACTGGCCCGCCAGGGGGTTCGACTCCCCCAGTGCGCGGAACCCGGACCGGGTGTGGGCCATGAAGGCGGCCTTCGCGGAAATCCGCGCTTGGGAATCGTTGAGTTCAAGGCAGGCCTTGATGGTTGCCCAGGGGTTGGTCGGGGTCACGGGGGCGTCTGAACCCACCGTCACCGGCACTCCGGCGGAAAGGAACTTGCCGATGGCATTCATTCCGGTGGCCCGCTCGGTTCCCAGGCGTTGTTCGTAAAGTCCACCCGGGCCGCCCCACAAGGCATCGAATTGCGGTTGCAACGAAGCCGTCAGGGAGAAGTTGAGCATTTTGGCACGTGCCTGCTCATCGACCATTTCGACGTGCTCCAGGCGGTGGCGGCCGGCCTGGACCGCTGCAAGGCCGACGGTTTCCGCGGCCTTGGCAAAGCCCTCAAGGGCCGCGTCCAACCCGGCATCCCCAATCACGTGGAACGAGGCCTGGATCCCGGCAAGCGAGCAGGCGCTCACATGCGCACTGATCTGCTCGACGGACAAGTACGAGGAACCGCGGCTTCCCGGGGCATCCGCGTAATCGGAACGCAGCAGGGCGGTGCGTGAACCGATGGAACCGTCGATGTTCAAGTCGCCCCCGAGTCCGACCAGGGCCGGGGATCCAAAGGAATCCAACAACTCGCGGGCTTCCGATTCCTCGGTCACGGCCTGCGCCCAATAGGCGTAGAGCTTGGGGCTCGCGGCTGTTTCCTCTTCGCTTGCTGCCAATAGGGACTGCAGGTCCCGGCGCCCTGAAATATGCTCGGCCGCCATTTCCACAACGGTGCCGTGGCCGGTGGCGGCCAAATGCGCCAGTGCGCGCTCACGATGGGCCGCATTCACCGATTCGTCGTAGGCGAAAACGGCGGTGCGCACCCGGGCATGGAGGCTTCCACGGACCAAAGCGCCGGAGAATTCCGATCCTGCCACGAGCCCGAGGCGCTGGGCAACCTGCGGGCTGACTAGCGCCGAGTGGACGTCGATTCGGGACAGGTAGACCTCGCGGCCCGGTGCCGCGCGTGCGAGCTCCTCGAGCGTCGGAAGGGATGCATCGGCGAACTTGGTTTCATCCCAGCCGAAACCCTGGATGATTCCGTCTCCCGTGTCGGCGGCGGAGGACACCAGGTCGAGGATGTCCGCGGCGTTCGATGCACCGCCCAGGTCCAGACCGGCAAGGTTGGCGCCGAGTGCACCGAGGTGTACATGGGAATCGACGAAAGCCGGGGCGACAAGTGCGCCTTGCAGGTCGATCTCGGTCATCCGCGCATCCAGCAACGCACCGGCCGCCGATTCGGAACCGATCCAGGCCACGGTGCCGTTTTCAACGAGCATCGCCGTCGCAAAAGGGTCCGCGGGCGAGTAAATGGATCCGTTACGATACAAATCAAGAGACATTATTTACCTTTACTTTTAGAACCGCGCACGGGAAGCCAGGGCGCTGAAAGCCGAAATCGGCAAGACAAAGTCGGTTAGTCGACAACGTTCGAATAGGCCACGACGCCGCGCCGGATCCGGTCGACGGCACGGTTGCAGGAACGCGCAAGGCCGGCGTTCAAGTCGGGGATCTTGGCCAGCTGGTCAAGGACGTCGATGACCTGCTTGGCCCACCGCACAAAGTCCCCTGCCGCAAGGTCGGTGCCGCGCAGGCACTCGCGCAGGTCAGAGCCCTTGGTCCATTTGTACATGGGCCAGATGAGTCCGGAATCCGGGGCAACCGTTTCGGGAAGCCGTGCAATCACTTCCGCATCGCTGAGCCGGGACCACAGGTTGATCGAGGATTCCCAGGCCAGCTGCACCTTGGCGCTGGGCATTCGCGGCTCGTCTGAGTTGTCCTCGCGGCGAGCCTGGAAGACCAAGGCGGAAATGAATCCGGCCAATTCTTCCGCATTCATCTCATTCAGGACCCCGGATTCCATGACCAGAGAGGTCAGGAGGTCACGTTCGCCGTAGATGCGACGCAAGCGCTGGCCAGCCTCGGTGATTTGGGCTTGGTCCTTGTCGTTCGACGCAGGAATCATGTACTCGAACTGCTCGAGCACCGATGCCACCCGGTCGAAGGTCTTCGCGATGGTGTTGGTGCGCCCGCTGATCTGTGAGCGCAACTTGTTGGTGTCCTTCAGCAGCTTCGTGTAACGCTCACCCCATCGTGCGTGGTCTTCGCGCTCGGAGCAGCCGTGGCACGGGTGCGCCTTCAAGGCACGGCGCAACTCGGCAATCTTCTCCTCCTGCTCCTGGCTCCCGGAGAAATTGAAGCCCGCGGCGCCGCGGCGCGGCGGCCGGGAATCGGCGATCGCGTTGTGCAGTGATGCCGCAAGGTCCTTGCGCTCCTTGGGGCTTCGACCCGTGAACCCCTTGGGGATGCGGATCTGCGAGATGATCTCGACCGGGCCGTCCAGGTCCTGCACCCCGATGCGCCGGATATGCTTTTCCTCGGTGAGCACCGTGGGGCGCGGATCGTTCCAAGCCGTGTCCAGTTCCACAACCACGCAGCGGCCCAGCTTGCGGGGGCCGTGGACCTCGATGATGTCGCCAAGCATCAATGACTCAAGCGACTCGCTGGCTGCCGAACGCCGTTGGCGGGAGATCGTTTTCGACGCCTCCTTTTCCGCCTCGGACAGCGCGTTGCGCAATGCCGCATACTCGCTGAAGTCGCCGAGGTGGCAGGTCATGGCCTTCTTGTAGCCCTCGAGCGATTCCTCGCGCGCGCGGACCTGGCGGGCCAGGCCAACGACCGAGCGGTCGGCCTGGAACTGCGCGAAGGACGTTTCGAGAATGCCCCGGGCACGTTCACGTCCAAACTGCGATGTCAGGTTCAATGACATGTTATAGGTCGGACGGAAGCTGGAGTTCAGCGGGTAGGTTCGCTTTGACGCCAGACCGGCAACGGCGGCGGGATCGGTGTCGTTCTGCCAGAGCACAACCGCGTGGCCCTCCACGTCGATGCCGCGGCGACCGGCGCGACCGGTCAGCTGGGTGTATTCGCCGGCGGTGATCGAAACGTGAGATTCGCCGTTGAACTTTTCGAGTTTCTCCATGACAACGGAGCGGGCGGGCATGTTGACGCCGAGCGCCAGTGTTTCGGTCGCGAAAACCGCCTTGACAAGACCGCGGGCAAACAGGTCCTCGACGACTTCCTTGAAGATTGGAAGCAGGCCCGCATGGTGGGCCGCGAACCCGCGCATGAGACCTTCGCGCCAAGGCCAAAAGCCGAGAATCTCCAGGTCGTCGGTCGGCAGCTTGTACGCGACGAGGTCAATCGCCTGCTCGATCTCGGTTGCCTCGGCCGTGGTGGTCAGCGCAAGGCCGGAGCGAACACACTGCGCAACTGCGGCATCGCAGCCGTTGCGCGAAAATATGAAGACCAATGAGGGCAGCAATCCGGCCCGGTCCAGGGCCATGATCATGTCCGGCCGCGAGACCTTGGTGCTTATCTGTTCTCGCTGGCGGCCGCCGTTTCCGTTGCCTCCGCGCCGTCCGCCTCGCTGGAACGACCGTGAACGCGAGGCAGGGAATCCCCGCTGGGCGAGTTTGCCCAACTCCGGGTTCACTGCGGCGGAGCGTTCAGGGGTTTCGGCAACCTGGTCGAACGCAACGTCCTCGGCGAAGAGGTCCATGAGCTTCCCGCCGACCATCACATGCTGGAAGAGCGGGATCGGGCGGTGTTCAGAGACGATGATCCGGGTGTCGCCGCGCACCGTGTCCAGCCAGCCGCCGAATTCCTCGGCGTTCGAGACGGTTGCAGAAAGCGAAATCACCTGCACGTCGTCGCGCAGGTGGATGATCACTTCTTCCCACACTGCCCCGCGGAACTTGTCGGCGAGGTAGTGAACCTCGTCCATGACCACATAGCCCAAGCCCTCGAGCGTGTCGGAATCCGCGTACAGCATGTTCCGCAAGACTTCGGTGGTCATGACGACAACGTCGGCTTCGCCGTTGATCGTCATGTCGCCGGTCAAAAGGCCGACGCGTTCCGGGCCGTAGGTGGAAACAAGGTCGCTGAATTTTTGGTTGCTGAGCGCCTTGATAGGGGTCGTGTAGAAAGCCTTTCGACCGGATCGAAGGGCCTCAAAGATCGCGAACTCCCCCACCACCGTCTTGCCTGCACCCGTGGGTGCGGCGACAAGAACGCCGCTGCCGGAGGCAACAGCCCTGCAGGCTTCTTCCTGGAATGGGTCTAGGTCAAAGCCAAGTGTTGCTCGGAATTCCGGAAGGCCGGTGTCGGCTTCCTTTGTCCGTTCCTTGGCTGCGGCGTAACGCTCGGCCGGCGTGTTCACGCTGCGACCCCTTTCAAGATGGTGTTAAGTGGTCCCACGCTGGTGAGCTGCTTTGGGCACGGCTTATGGAAGATCCGGCACCTCAGGAAGGGATGAACCCTGTCCGGCATTTGCCGCATTCTCTGCTTCCAAGGCTGCGAGATTCTTGTTGCGTTTGCGATCGTTTAGATGGCAAATCAGCGTGGCCGCTGCGAAGGTAAGGAAGAGCGGTCCAGCGAGGGCGAACATGGTGATCGCGTCGCCGCCGGGTGCTGCCATCGCCGCCACCAACGCGATAAGGAACACCGTGATGCGCCAGTGCTTCATGATCGTCTTGGCTTTCAGCACGCCAATCATGTTCAGTCCGACCATCAACACGGGAACCAACATGGCCAGGCCGAAGGCAACCAGCAACCGAAAGACAAACGGAAGGTAGTTATCGCTAGAGATCAACGACTGGGCGTTTGCCGGCGTCAACGAGATGAGGAACTTCAGGGCATGCGGCAGGACCCAGTAGGCCATTGCGACACCCATGACAAACAGCGGGGCTGCTGCCGCGGCAAAGGCGAGGGCGGTGTTACGTTCCTTCTTCTTCAACCCGGGCACGATAAAGGCCCACAGCTGGTAGATCCAGACGGGAGCGGAGAAGACCAGACCCAAGAGCAGCGATGTCTTGAGCATGAGGTCGAACGGGGCCATCACCGAAGTGAAGTTGACTTCTCCCCCGTATTCGCGCACCGGGGCTACGAGAAGGGCAAGGACGTCGTCGTACAGGAAGAACCCGCCGACGGTGCCCAGCACCAAGGCAATAAGTGAAATGAAGAGGCGGTTTCGCGCCTCCACGAGGTGTGCCTTGAGGGCCATGCGGCCCTCAGGATTATCCTTCCGCCCCTTTTTCCGGGCAGTTTCCTTGTCGCTCACGAAATATTAGGCGTTGTTCTCACGACGGTCGGGATCAACGATCTTTCCCTCAACAGTTTCATCCGCTGCAGAGGGATTCTTGTCATCGTCCTTCATCTGACGCACTTCCGACTTGAAGATACGCAGCGACTGTCCCACGGAACGAGCCAAACCCGGAAGCTTCGGGGCACCGAAGAGCAACAAAGCCAAAACAATGATGATGACCAGGTGCCATCCTTGCAGTCCACCGAACATGGGGAACCTACCTTTCAATTAGTTTAATTCTACGTCAGAACAGGTCGAGATCGGCCACGCGTTGCGCTTGTCCGCGCAGAGCTTTACGCTCCACGCGGCGCGCGCGCCGAACTTCGACGCGTCGGGCTTTTCCAGCTTCCAATGATGCGCGTGCATCCTCGGGGTCTTGGAAGAGCGCGGCAACACCGCTAGGTCCTCGATCGGGCAAAACTCCATAGTCGATGGGCCCGGCAGGTGTCTCCATTGCCGTTCCTATCCGGTCGCCGGCCTCGCTCACTTCATCCATTAGTTTCATGAATCCGCGGAAAAGCCTGATGCCGGCAAGAACCAGAAAAAGCAGCATTCCAAGAATAAGGACTATCCAAAGCAATACCCAAAACCACCACGGCAACATGTTCAAGCCACCTCCGAGATCGACAAAGCGTTCTGCAGCCAGGATTCGACTTCTTCGCGCACGTTGTCCGGAGCAAGCACCCGCAGGTCTCCGCCGTGGTAGGCGATCATACCTGGAAGAACGGCCGTGGAGGACATGCGGATTTCGGCAATCAACTCATCGCCGACCCTGGCCCATTGCTCCGGCGCATACTCGTCGGCAACCAGGGCCAGGCGTTTGCCGAACCCAAGGACCACCTGCACGTCGTCGGCACCCGGAGTGAAGAAGATGTCCTCCGTGTCCTCGTGTTTGCGCGGATCCAACTCGAAAGCTGCACCCGTTGTTTCGGCTGCCTGGATGCGGTCGACACGGAAACTGCGGATCTGTTCATTGCGTTGGCTCCAGGCCCGCAGGTATTGCCGACCTGCATGTTCCACCAGGCGAATGGGCTCCACGAGCCGCTCGCTGACTGCGTCGCTGGAGGCGCTGTAGTACTTCAGGTTGACGACCTGGCTTTCACGGATCGCACAGAGCAAGACGGCGTAGTTCTCGTTCTCCTCGGTGGAGCGCAACGCGATCGACAGCACCGATTCAAGCCCCTCGAACCCGACAGCTGCCTGTTGCAACTTGGCAAACGCCCCCTGGATCGACTCCGAGTGCTCAAAATCGGGCAACTGACGCAGGGACGCAAGCCCCGAGAGCATCGCAGCTGCCTCTTGAAGACCCAAGCGGATCGGAGCGTTGAGGGCCTCCGCGTTGTTGATGCTGATCGCACCGGTTTCCCATTCCACATCGATCAATTCGTCGGGGAGCCCATTGGGCACGCCGCACATCATGATCGTCTGCAGGTGCTCCAACAGCTGCTTCTCGCTCAGCCCGAAATGCTTGGCCGTCTGGGCGACCGTCGGCGACCCCAGCTTGGCGACGTAGGAAATGATGTCGAGGTTGCGGGCAACAGCGTCGGTGGATGGCGGCCGGCCAACGTTGCGGCGCTTGCTCAGTTTGAATGGGGGTACCGGAAACCGCTGTTTCGCCAAGGCATCGGCAAGCTTTCGCTGCACTGCCGCCGCGAGCCCGGCGGGTTCAAGGACCCTGGCGTTCGGGCCGAGTTTTGCGATCTCGGCCGCCAGCGTCACCAGGTCGTGGAATTGGAGATGGATTTCGTCGCTCTCTTCACCCGGGATGATGGTGCTCGCGCGGGAGCGCAGGGACCAGCCCGTTTCCTTGACGAGGGAAACCCGCGCCGTTTCCCCGGCGATGAGCGGATCCAGCCGGCCCAGGGCTTCGGCCATCTTGAACCCGGCGGGTCGCGACGAATGGGCCTTGCCCGGTGTCACGTCGCTGAGGATCCGCGAAAGGCGGAACATCCGGACGCCCTGGCGGTTGTGGTCGAATCCCACCAGGTACCAGTTGCCAAAGCGCGAGCCTATCCCCCAGGCATCCACGGTTCGTTTGCTGGATTGCCCCTGGGCATCCAGGTACTCGAAGCCGAGGATCTCCTGCGACCATACGGCGTTCAGGCAGGCGCCAAAGGACGGACCCGAGGCGTGCAGGCGCGGAACATACTCGGTGAACCGCGCATCTTCGCCGGCATCGGGGCTTCCGACGGCAAGTCGCCCGGTGGCGCGGGCGGCAAAAGATTCAAGGTCGGTGTCTTTCCAAAGCTGGGCAGCCAGCCCGAGAACAGCGGATTCTTCGGTGGTGAACCGGACTTCCGGCAACCTGTAGCTTTCGGGCGGGATCAGGTAACGTTCCTCGCCGCCCTCACCCAGGGTCTTCAAGGGAATTCCCATGTCCCTGAGGTCTTTCTTGTCCCTGTCGAACTTCCGGTCGAACGCAGCCTCGGAGAGCCCCTTGTAGTCATCGACGATCTTGCGCAGCTGGCGCTTGGAATAGCCGTGGGGCGTATTGATCAGGGCATAGGTGAGACTGACGAGCTTCTCGGCCCGGGAGGGACCGCCGGAGTTAATTTGAGCCACGTTCGCAAGATTACCCCGTGGCCGTCACCGCGTGCCAATGCAACGCCGGTTAAACGGACTTTGGCCGTGTTTGCCCTGATGAACAGGGCAAACACGGCCAAAGGGCGACTCGGAAGCCGCAGGTGCCTAGCGTACGGCTACGAGGTCCACCACGAAGATCAGTGCTTCGTTCGGGCCGATGGCTCCACCGGCGCCGCGGGAACCGTAAGCAAGCTCCGAAGGGATCTCGAGGCGGCGACGGCCGCCGACCTTCATGCCGATCAGGCCCTGGTCCCAGCCCTGGATGACCTGGCCGACACCGGCACGGAAGTCCAGCGGGGTGCCGCGGTTCCAGGAGGAGTCGAATTCTTCGCCGGTCGACCAGGCAACGCCCACGTAGTGGGTGGAAACGGTCGAACCGGGAACAACCTCGGCGCCGTCGCCGACGACGATGTCCTCGATCTTCAGCTCGGTCGGGGCATCGGTGCCCGGGAATTCAATTTCCGGCTTGGTGCGGTCGTATTCACGCTGTCCAAATGACATGCTTGAATCCTTTCGGTTGATTGCTTGTAGCGTCTTAGCTACTTTACTTCCTTGAGTTCAACGAAGAAGACCAGCGTGCCGGCGGGGCGTCCCTGGGCGGCGGCGTCCGGGCCGTAGGCCAGGTCGGACGGAATGGTCAGCATAACCTGGGTTCCGGCCTTCAGGCCGGTCAGGCCCTGGGTCCAGCCCTTGATGACCTGTGACAGGTTGAAATCGGAAGCTGCGCCGCGGTCATAGCTGGAATCGAACTGCTTGCCGTCTTCCCAGCGGACGCCGGTATAGTTTGCCGAAACATCGGACGTTTCGGTGGCGACCTTGCCGGTGCCTTCCTTCACCACGTCAACGACCAAGCCGGCCGGCTCTTCCTTGTCCTTCGGGATGGTAATGGCCGGCTTGCCGTCCTTCATCTCAAACGTCGGCAGGGCGCCGGCGTCCTTGAGCTTCTTGACTTCGTCCGGGCCGAGCTTCTCGGAAGCCGGCGGAATGTCCCCGGCTGACATGACCTTGAGGACCACCAGGGTCTTGGCCGATGCAGGACCTGCGGAAGGCGAGGCCGATGCGCTTGGGTTTCCCGCGGCATCCGCGGCAGGCTCGACGAACGCAATCCAGGAGCCGACCTTGGTCGCCAGGAAGGTGTCATAGAGCGCAGGCAACTGCTGCTTGAGCTCGTCCGTGGTGGGAAGGGTGGATGGCGCCTGGGCAAAGCTTGAGCCCAGCAGGCTTCCGTTTTCGGCGTTGTAGGCAACCGACTTGAACTGGACGTTCTGGTTTTCCTTGATCGTCTCGCCCTCACCCTCGATGACGACCTTCGCGGCGGCCTCGGTGGCTACCAGCGGGGTGTCGAAGGTGACGGTGGGATCCGATGTGTCATTGGCCCCGGGGGTGATCTTCAAAGATGAGAAGGGGGCGGTGTCACCGCTGGAAGCCGGGGTGGATGAACCACAGGCGGAAAGCAGCAGCAGTGATGCCGCCGCGGCGAGTGCCATAACTTTGCGCACGAAATCAACTTTCAGTTGGGGCATGGAGACAAAGCAAACCCACACACGGTGGTGAGTAGATGTCAAAGTATTTGTTCAGCTTAAACGCTGATTCTGTGAAATTCCTTATCGAACCGTGGATTCGAGCCGAAAGTTTGCTCAGATGCTCTGAATCAGTGCCGCCACCCGCGGATCCTCGTTCAGGAACGGGTCCTTGCACAGCACGGTTTGGCCGGGGTGGTCGTTGAGCTTCAGGTGCACCCAGTCAACCGTGAAATCGCATTCGGCGTCCTTTGCCGCCCGCACGAAGTCGCCGCGCAATTTGGCCCGGGTGCTTTGCGGCGGGTTGTCCACCGCGTAGGCGATGTCCTTGGCGTCGACAACGCTGGCCGCCTGGCCCCGGTTGCGCAGCAGGTGGAAGAGCCCGCGCTTGGTGTCGATGTCATGGTAGGTCAGGTCCAGTTGGGCCAGGCGGTGCGCATCGAGGCCCAGGCCGTGGCGCGTGGCGTAGGAGGAAATGAGCTTGTGCTTGATGGCCCAGTCGATTTCTGTGTCGATCGTGGAGAAGTTCCCCGACTCCACCGCACCCAGGGTCCGCTCCCACAGGTCCAGGACCTGCGGGACCCGGTCGTGGTGTGCACCCTCGCGGGCAACGAACTCGGTCGCCAGCGCCAGGAACTGGCGCTGCAGTTCCAACGCCGTCATTTCCCGGCCGTTGGCCAGCTTCACGATGGTCCGGCCGTTGAAGTCGTGTGAAATATCCCGGATGCTGCGGATCGGGTTTTCCAGCCGCAGGTCCGTCATGATCTTGCCGGATTCGATGATCCGCAACATCAGGTCGGTGGCGCCGAGCTTCACCAGCTGCGTGGTTTCGCTCATGTTTGAATCGCCCACGATCACGTGCAGGCGCCGGTAGTACTCGGCGTCCGCGTGCGGCTCGTCGCGGGTGTTGATGATCGGGCGCGAACGCGTGGTTGCCGAGGAAACGCCCTCCCAGACGTGGTCCGCGCGTTGCGAGAAGGCGTAGAGCGACTCGCCCTCGACGTTGACGATCTTTCCGGCACCGGCGATCAGCTGTCGTGTGACCAGGAAGGGGATCAGGATTTCGGCCAGGCGCGCGAATTCGAGCCTGCGCGGAATCAGGAAGTTCTCGTGGCAGCCGTAGGAATTCCCGGCGGTGTCGGTGTTGTTCTTGAAGAGGTACAGCTTGCCGTTGAAGCCATCGGCGGCCATGCGCCGTTCGGCGCTGGAGACCAAGTCGTTGAGGATTGATTCGCCCGCGCGGTCGTGGGCGATGAGCTGGGCCAAGTCGTCACATTCGGCCGTGGCATATTCGGGGTGCGACCCCACGTCCAGGTAGAGCCGCGACCCGTTGGTCAGGAAGACGTTGGAGCTGCGGCCCCAGGCCACCACGCGGCGGAAAAGATAACGGGCCGACTCCTCGGGGGTGAGGGGTCGCCCGGTCGGATCCGAATAGTTGATTCCGTACTCGGTCTCTATGCCGAAAATCCTGCGGTCCATGAACCCGTTATTCTCCTGAACTCAATATCGCTGCAATGGTTGGCTTGTCCAGCCGGTGGAAATGCCTGTGGGTGCCCCGGGAGTTGATGCGCTCAAGCACCGCAACCTCCAGCAGGGCCGCCCCGTCGGGGCCCTCGCCGACGCCGGGCAGGACGGCTGCCGCGGCACGGATCACGTCGGCGGCGCTCGACTCGGCCAGGACGTTCTCGCCCCAGACGATGGTCCACGCAGCGCGAAGTGCCGGGGTGTCGCCGCCCATGATGATCAGCCCGGGCTGTTCGGCAATCGAACCGTCGAAGTTCAACGAGAACAGCGTGTCATCTTCCTGGGTCTCCCCCAGCTCGAGGACGGCGAGCTCGACCTCGAAGGGTTTGGCTTCGGCCGTGAACACCGCGCCGAGGGACTGGGCGTACACGCTGGCCAGTCCGCGGCCCGTGACGTCCTGGCGGGCGTAGGAGTATCCGCGGGTGTCGGCGTAGCGCACCCCCGCCTGGCGGAGGGATTCGAATTCGTTGTACTTGCCCACCGCGGCGAAGGCGATCCGGTCATAGATCTCGCCGATCTTGTGCAGCGAGCCGGAGGGGTTCTCGGCGATGAGCGCGATGCCCTCGGCACAGGAGGCCACGATGACGGCGCGGCCTCGGGCGATGCCCTTCCGGGCGAAATCCGCCCGGTCCTTCATCAGCTGCTCGGGGGAAACGTAATACTGGGCGCTCATCTAGGCCTCCATTCCCTGGCTGGTTCGTTCGTCGATGATCTGCTGGGCCACGGCCGCGAGCACCGGTTCGGCGACACGGGTGGCACCCTCCGCCGTGACGGTGTAAACGACCGGCCACAACTTGCGCACCGTGTCCGGGCCGCCGGTGGCCGAATCGTCGTCGGCCGCATCGTAGAGGGCTTCGACGGCGACACGGATGGCGCGGACGGCGTCCATGGACGGTTGCCACAGCTTCTTCAGCGCGCCGCGGGCGAAAACCGAGCCGGAGCCGATGCTGTGGTGCTCGACCTCTTCGTAGAGGCCGCCGGTGATGTCGAAGGAGAAGAGCCTGCCCGACCCCTTGGCCGTGTCGTAGCCCGCGAACAGCGGCACCACGCTCATGCCCTGCATGGCCATGGCGAGGTTGGAGCGGATCATCGAGGCCAGCCGGTTGGCCTTGCCCTCCAGGGACAGCCGGGTCCCCTCGATCTTTTCGTAGTGCTCGAGCTCGACCCGGAAGAGCTTGGCAATGTCGATGGCCAGGCCGGCGGCCCCGGCGATGCCGACCACCGAGAACCTGTCGGTCTCGAAGACCTTCTCGATGTGGCGGCTGGCAATCACGTTGCCCATGGTGGCGCGCCGGTCCCCCGCCATCACGATGCCCTCGGCGTAGGAGAGCGCGACGATGGTGGTGGCGTGCGGAACCCCGGCCGCGGGGGCGCTGGTGTGCGGCAACAGGTCCGGCCGGTCCCGGTTCAGGTGTTCAAGGAACGACGGGCCCGGACCGAGCTCGATCACTGGCCGCCCTTTTGCACGAAGCCGCGCACAAACTCCTCGGCGTTTTGTTCCAGTACTCCGTCGATCTCGTCGAGCAGGTCATCCACGCCGGCATCCTGCGTGGTGGCCTTGACGGCCTCGGTTTCCTGCTCCTGCTCGGTGGTGTCTTCGCTGCGTCGTGCCGAAAAGCTTTCCTGCGTCATGGTCCTGCCCCTTTGTCGTTGGTCCGGATGGCACGTGCCCGGCACGTACCGTGGTCGGGGGCCGAACGCCGGTGGCGGCGGCCGGCCCGAAATTCACTTATGCGTCCATCTTGTCACTGCCAGGGCGCTTTAGCGCTTCAACGTCCCAATGAACTCGCCGATCGAAAGTTCCGCGTCAAACAGCCCGCCGACCAGCTTCTTGGTGCCGCGCAGCGGTTCCAGGGTGGAGATCCGTTCCAACTTGCGCGCCCCCGGAACGCTGAAGGACACCGAGTCCCAGCTGGCCGCCACCACGTGCTCGGGGTATTGGCTGAGCACCCGGCCGCGGAAGTACGCCCGGGTGTCCTCCGGCGGGGTTGAGGCCGCGGCGGCAATCTGCTCCGGGGTGTAGAGGGTCTCCATCAGGCCGCGTTCGGCCAGCCGGTAGTACAGGCCCTTTTCCGGGCGGATGTCCGCCCACTGCAAATCCATGAGCGCGATCTTCGCGTCCGTGAAATCCAGTCCGTGGCGATCGGCATAGCCGCTCATCAGCTTGTACTTCGCCACCCAGTCCACGGTGTCCGCCGCGGCGAAAAGGTCGCTGCCCAGCGTGGTGAGCGTGCTGTCCCAGCGGCGCAGGATCTCGGCGGTGGCATCGTCGTCGGCGCCGGTGCGCGCACAGTGCTCGACGGCGGCGTCCAGGTAGATGCGCTGGATCTCCAGCGCCGTGAGCCGGCGCCCGTCGGACAGCTCGACCCTGGCCTTCAGGGTCGGGTCGTGGCTGATGGCCTGCAGGGCGGCAACCGGTTCGCGCAGCGCCGGTTCCGGGGCTGTGCCAGCCTCGATCATCGACAGCACCAGGGCGGTGGTGCCGGTGCGAAGCAGCGTGGACACCTGTCCGAGGTTCGCGTCCCCGATGATCACGTGCAGCCGCCGGTACTTCTCCCAGTGGGCGTGCGGCTCGTCGCGGGTGTTGATGATCGGGCGCCGAATGGTGGTTTCCAGGCCCACCTGCGCCTCGAAGAAGTCGGCGCGCTGGGAGACCTGGAAGCCGTCGTACTGGCCCAGCATGCCCCGGCCCACCCGGCCGGAGGCGCAGATGACCTGCCGGCTCACGAAGAACGGGATCAGGTGCGTGGCGATCGAGTCGAAGGGGACGCTGCGCGGCATGAGGTAGTTCTCGTGCGCGCCGTAGGAAACCGACTTGTTGTCAGTGTTGTTCTTGTACAGGTGCACCGGCACGAACCCGTTGGTGGCCTCGATGCACCGGGCGGCGGTGAGCGCCACGTGGTCCCCGGCCTGGTCGTAGAGCACCGCGTCGAAGGGGTTCGTGGTCTCCGGGGAGGAGTACTCCGGGTGCGCGTGGTCGACGTAGAGGCGCGCCCCGTTGCCCAGCACCATGTTCATGAGGACCTCTTGGCCCTCATCCGGCTCGTCGTAGAGCGTGGAGCCGATGGTCGTGTCTCCCCCGGCCAGCGCCACCTGCTCGGCATCGAGCTCCGGTTCCACGTCGGTGAGCTGGGAGGGGTCCGCCTGGGAGCGCGGCTGGGTGAAGCCGCGGGCGTCGTTCAGCGGGGACTCGTCGGAATAGTCCCAGCGGGTGCCGGCCAGATGCCCGTACCCGGCGCGGACGGAGGCCGCATAGGCGTTGATGACCTGGGCCGAGAGCATGGTGGCGTTGGCGCCGGGCATCGCCGGGGCCAGCACGCCGTATTCGGTTTCCAGGCCCATGACACGGTTCACGCTCACAGGTACTGTCCCGTCTCTTCGCCGGCACCGGCGGGCAGGGACTTTCCGCGCCCGTTCTTGTCCGCGACGATGGTGCGGATGAAGGTGATGCGTTCGCCCTTGCGCCCGGAGATCCGGGCCCAGTCGTCCGGGTTGGTGGTGTTGGGCATGTCCTCGTGCTCCTGGAACTCCTCCACGACCGCGGCCAGCAGGTACTCCATGCGCACGCCGCGCTCGCCGTTGGTCAGGAACGCCTTGATGGCGGACTTCTTGGCGCGGTCCACCACGTTGCGGATCACGGCGCCGGAGGAGAAGTCCTTGAAGTAGAGGATCTCGGTTTCCCCGTTGGCGTAGGTCACCTCCAGGAACTGGTTTTCGGCCCCGGTGGAGTACATCGAATCGACGGTGGCCTGGATCATGGCGCGCACGCAGGCCGTGGCGTCGTTGCCGTGTTCGGCCAGGTCCGCGGGGTGCAGCGGCAAGTCGTCGGTGAGGTACTTGGCGAAGATCTCCGCCGCGCCCTGGGCGTCCGGGCGGCGGATCTTGATCTTCACGTCCAGGCGCCCGGGGCGCAGGATGGCCGGGTCGATCATGTCCTCGCGGTTGGAGGCTCCGATGACGATGACGTTGTCCAGGCGCTCTACGCCGTCGATCTCGGCCAGCAGCTGCGGAACGATCGTCGTTTCCACGTCCGAGGACACGCCGGTGCCGCGGGTGCGGAAGAGCGAATCCATCTCGTCGAAGAAGACGACGACGGGGCTGCCGCCGGCCGCCTTTTCCCGGGCGCGGGCGAAGATCAGCCGTATGTGGCGTTCCGTTTCGCCGACGTACTTGTCAAGCAGCTCGGGGCCCTTGATGTTCAGGAAGAAGCTGCGTGCGGATCCCGAATTGCCGTTGCGCTCGTTGGTGCGTTCGGCCAGCGAATGCGCCACGGCCTTGGCGATCAGGGTCTTGCCGCAGCCCGGGGGGCCGTAGAGCAGGATGCCCTTGGGGGCCGTGAGCCCGTGCTCGCGGTAGAGGTCTGGGTGCAGGAAGGGCAGCTCGACGGCGTCGCGGATCGCCTCGATCTGGTCGGAGAGCCCGCCGATGTCCGCGTAGGAGATGTCCGGCACCTCCTCCAGCACCAGGGACTGCATGTCGCTCAGGTGGATCTTTTCCATGCCGAGGCCGGTGCGCGAATCGAGCGAAAGAACGTCCCCCACCCGGACGATTTCCTTGACCAACTGGTCGGAGAGGCGGATGACGCGTTGGTCGTCGGCCCGTCCCATGGCCACGACCCGGTGGTCCTCCAGCACTTCCTTGACGGTGACCAGTTCCCCGGCCTGTTCGTAGCCGAGGCCCGCGACGACCACGAGGGATTCGTTGAGCAGGACTTCCTGGCCGACGTGGAGCTTGTCGAAGTCAAGCAGTGGGCTGATGGCCACGCGCAGCTTGCGCCCGCCCTGCAGGATGTCGACGGACTGCACGCCCGTGGCGGAGATCGCCACGCCGCCCTGCGGGTGGCTGCGCGGGTGCTTCTCGACGATGGTGCCGTGGCTGAACGGGGTGTCGCCGTCTTTTTCCAGCCCGGCCTTGAGGTTGATGATTTCCTCGCGGGTGCGTTCCAGCATGGCAACCAGGCGCGAGTTGTTGGAACCCGCCGAGGCCAGTTGGCGGTCGAGTTGGCGGTTCTTGTCACGCAGCACGTTCAATTGCCGTTCGGCGGCCGTGACCTGGCCCTCTAACCGTGTGCGATCTGTATCTTCGCTCATCATCAACCCGTTTCGCATTCTCTGAGGTCTGCGTGCACCGGCACCCGCCGGCACACGCAACTACACACTCATACTATGCATGCCCCCGCGTGATCCGGCGGTTTGTGACCGCCGGGCCACGCGGGGCGGGGGCTACTCGCCCGAGGGCTCTTCCTCGTCAAGCCCGGCCTCGCCCTGCGGCAGCGAGCCGCGCTGGGTCATCGATTTGGCGTCCTTGGCGGCGCGGCGCAGCTTGCGGGCGGAGACGCCGCGTTCGCCCAGGGCCTCGTGGTGCCAGGCCTCAGGGTTCTCGGAGCGGGTCCAGGTTTCCAGGTCCGCGGCGGAGTAGGTGTGCTCCTTGACGCGCTTGGCGCCCGGGATGCCCACGGCGCCGTCGGCCAGCCGGCGGCAGGTGATCAGGAACGCGGTGTGCGCGACCATGCGGTGGTCCGGGCGCACGGCCAGGCCCTCGACGTGCCAGCCGCGGACCATGGTCTCGAACGACTCCGGCTCGGTGTACAGGCCGGTGGCGCGGATGGCCTCCACGGTGCGGGACATCTGGGTCACGGTGGCGACGTAGTTGACCCACACGCCGCCCGGTGCCAGCACGGTGGAGACGGCGTCCACGCACTCCCACGGGGAGAGCATGTCAAGGACCACGCGGTCCACGGAGCCCGGTTCCTCGGTCTCCAGGACCTTTTCCTGGAAGTCGCCGATGGAGATCTGCCAGGCCGGGTGCGGGCCGCCGAAAACGGTGTCCACGTTGCCGCGGGCGATCTCGGCGAATTCCTCGCGGCGCTCGAAGGAGTGCAGGTAGCCGGCATCGCCCACGGCGCGCAGCAGCGACATCGACAGGGCGCCGGAACCCACGCCGGCTTCCACCACGCGTGCGCCCGGGTAGATGTCGCCCATCTGGATGATCTGGGCGGCGTCCTTGGGGTAGACCACGGTGGCGCCGCGCGGCATCGAGAGCACGAAGTCCTTCAGCAGCGGGCGCAGGGCCTGGTAGCGGACCTCGTTGGTGTTTTCGACGATCGAGCCCTCGGGCAGGCCTACCAAATCGTCGTGGAAGAGCACGCCCTTGTGGGTGTGGAACTCCCCGCCCGGGGTCAGGGTGATGGTGCTGATGCGGCGCTTCTGGTCGGTGAGCTGGACCCGGTCGCCGGGACGGAAGGGGCCGCGGCGGTTCATTGCGCCGTGCGGCGCTGCTGGCATGTCACTCATGTGTTGGTGGGTGTCCTTTGTGCTTGGGGATCTTGTCGTTTGTTGGCCTGCGCCGGCCTGCCCTTCCGGGACGGCTGCGCGGCACGGCTGTTGGGCGCCTAGTGCGCGTGGGGTTGCTGCGGTTTTCCGGTGATCGCGGCGACGATGTTCGCCTGGTCAAGCAGCCCGATGACGCGGTTCTGCTCGTCGATCACCGCGTATTCGCTGCCTTCGAGTGTTGCAAGGTAGCCGATCAGGGCGCGGCCGTCGGCGCTGGCGCTGACCACCGCGCCGGGGCTCAGGGCCCGCGCCGCGGAGAGCGCCGGGCTGCCGGCCAGCAACACCGGATCGATCTGGCCCAGGGTGGATTCGTCGATGACCCCCTGCGGGGTGCCCGCCTGGTCGATCAGGATGACGCGTCCGCCGCGGCTGGCGATGCGCGCGGAAACATCGGCAAGCGTGGATTCCAGCGCCAGGGCGGTGGCCGGTTCCATCAGCGCACGCACGGACACCAGCGGCAGGCGCAGGCGCAGTTTGGCGTGGGCGATGATTTGGGATGCTCCGGCCCACATGAAGCCGCCGACCAGGATCGCCACCAGCAGCACCTGGAAATCAAGGGGTTCGTTGCGGGTGAGCGGGCTGATCACGAAGTAGCCGACGATCAGCACCACGATCACGCGTCCGGCCCAGCCGGCGGCAACGGTGCCGCGGTCCTGCGAACCCGTGACCTTCCAGACCGCGGATTCGACGAGGCGTCCGCCGTCCAGCGGCAGGCCCGGCAGGATGTTGAACAGCGCCACCAGGAGGTTCGCCCAGACCAGGATGTCCCACAGCAGGAAGGTGACGCCGGTGGGCTGGACCAGTTGCAGCAGCACATAGCCGATTCCGGCAATCACGAAGTTTGCTGCCGGTCCGGCCATGGCCACGGCCAGCGAGCGTCCCGGCGTGGCATTGAACGACGAGAATTGGGTGTGCCCGCCCCACAGGTTCAGGACGATCCGGGCCCCGGGCCAGTCGAAGGCCTTGGCGGTGAGTGCGTGGGCCAGTTCGTGCACCAGCACCGAGAGCGCCAGCAGCACGGCGTAGGCAAAGGCGACGACGAAGGCCCCGTAGCCGAGTCCGGGGATGCTCCGGTCGACCTGGGGACCGAAGACCACGACGATGAACGCCGCGATCAGGAACCACGACCAGGCCAGCGACACCGGAACGCCAAAGAAGGATCCCAGCGGGATGCCTTCGCGCTTGGCTGGTGTTTCAGTCATTTAGTGTGCTCCGATGCCGATCAGGGACGAAAGTGTTGAGAGCTCGACCTGTTCCAGCGAGACGAGTCTGTGCCACAGGTCCGATTCGGGGACCTGGCTGAGGTGAGGGACCAGCACCGCCGTCAGGCCGGCCGATGCGGCCGATGCGATACCCGGGGCCGAATCCTCGATGCCGATGACCCGGTGGGCCTCAAGGTCCGGTACCAGCGCGGAAAGTTTCTCGAGGCCTAGCAGGTACGGGTCCGGGTGCGGCTTGCCATTGCGCACCTGGTCACCGGTGACCTGGAATGAGAAGTACTTCCTGGGGAGCATCGAGAGCACCTGGCTGGCCATCGCCGACTCGGACATGGTGACCAGGCCGCAGGGGATGCCGGCGACGTGCAGTTCCTCGAGAAGGTCCAGGGCACCGGGGCGCCATTCGACGTGGTTGTTGATCCCGGCCATCACGCGCTCGTTCAGCCAGTCGATGATTTCGCGCGCACCGAGGTCAACCCCGGCGCGCTGCAGCACCGCGGCGGAGTCGGGCAGCGCGCTGCCGACCAACCCCAGCGCGTCCTCGTGGGTCCAGGATCCGCCGTGGGCGGCGACAAGCTCGTTTTCGGCACCCATCCAATACGGTTCGGTGTCCAATAGCGTCCCGTCCATGTCCCAGAGCACGCCCTGGACAAGGCTGTTTAGGGTGGGCGTGGGCAAAACGGCCTGATTCTGGGTTGGCATGAGCCAATTCTAATGGGCTTGGGGTTCACATGCTGACGACTTCGCGCGCTAGTGTGTGGTTGTGAGCGAAGATATAAACGATCCGGTGACACTTTCGTCCCTCGTGGCCTCCGCCCCCTGGGACGAGACCGTCCGCCCGGCCATCATGATCGTGGCGTTTGAGGGCTGGAACGATGCCGGCGATGCAGCCAGCGAAGCCCTCAGACTCATTCGCCGTGCCAGCGGTGCCAAGAAGATCCCCGGCATCAGCGACGACGACTTCTACGACTACCAATTCTCCAGACCGCAGGCGCACCGCACAGCCTCCGGCAAACGCAGCATCAAATGGCCAACCACACATATGTACCGGGCGGAACTTGAAGACAGCCCCGTCGACCTGGTGCTGCTGCGCGGGGTGGAACCGACCTACCGGTGGAAGGCATTCATCTCCGAAATCCTCACCCGGGCCGAGGAGGAAAACGTGCAGGCGGTCATGGCCCTTGGCGCCCTGCTCGCCGATGTCCCCCACACCCGCCCCATCCAGGCATCGGTGACCAGCGACGACCCCGCGGTCCGCAAGGCGCTGGGCGTCCAGGAATCCAGTTACGAGGGCCCCACCGGCATACTCGGGGTGCTGGCACAGGTGGCCGAGGCCTCCGGACTGCCCACGCTGAGCATCTGGTCGGCAGTTCCGCACTATGTCGCCCAGGCGCCGTCGCCAAAGGCCCAGCTCGCATTGCTGCACAGGGTCGAGGAGTTCTTCCCGTTGACGATCGACCTGGAAGAACTCACCGAGGACGCCTTGGCTTGGGAACGCGGGGTCAACGAACTTGCCAAGGGCGACACCGACATCGCGGCGTACGTGCACCAACTCGAGCAGGCCCAGGACGAAACCGAACTGCCCGAAGCCACGGGCGAGGCAATCGCCCGGGAGTTCGAGCGCTACCTGAAGCGCCGCAGCCGCCCCGACTCCCCCGATGAGCCCGGTGGCCCGGAGGGCAGGTAGGTCCGGACCTTCCGCATGCATGCCTGCCAGACACTGGATTCCCACAATGGCGGGGCCATACGGTGCAGGATGCATCTCAGCAGCAACAACTATGTGACTTGCTGCTTTGCATGAAGTGCACACAAGGATAGGTTTGGAGAATGCTTGAACTAACGGATGTATGGCCACTTTTTGGCCTAAAAATCAGCAGCCCGCGACTGGAACTACGGCTGGTCCAGGACGAGGATCTGCCCGGGATCATCGAAGCAGCGCTCAGCGGGATCCATGACCCCGCCGCCATGCCCTTCTCCACACCTTGGACCGATGCGCCCAAGGAAGAACTCATGCGCAGCACCGCCAGGCACCAATGGCACGTCCGCTCCGGTATTGCTCCGGACAACTGGACGTTGAACCTGGTTGTGAGTCACGAAGGCACCCCGATAGGCATGCAGGACATCGGCGCCCGCGATTTTTCAATCCGTAAGACCGTGACGACTGGTTCATGGCTTTCGAGCCGTTACCAGGGTCTGGGTTTTGGGAAGGAAATGCGTGCAGCTGTGCTGCTTTTTGCCTTCGATCACCTCGGCGCCGAAGTCGCCGAATCCTCGGCGGCGGTCTGGAACCACTCGTCGTTGGGAGTCTCGCGCAGTCTCGGATATGTCCAGGGCAGCGTCAAACGAGTGGTGACGCGCCCGGGTGAGCTGGCAGAGCAGCAGGAAGTAAGCGTCACGTCGGCCGAATTCAAGCGCCCCGACTGGACCGTTGTCGTCACGGGCCTCGAAGCCGCAAGGAAAGAACTGCTGGGGAACCACGCGATTGATGGCAGAGTGCCGACGGTTCCGTTGAGCCGTTGAGCCATGTTTGATTGCCTGCCGTGCCGAGTGGCCTCGATACTCAGTGGGGACACAGGATCGCGTCATCAGTCAGCTCGAAACCGTTCGCATGGATCATGACCATGTAGCGACAGTGCATCCCACCAATGATGAGGTGCCTGTGCCGGACTCGCGGCCACGGCGCACTCGACGAACATCCCAATTGGAAGTTCCCGTTGACTGGCGGTTTGGTCTACCCGTGATGCTGCAATTTGGCCACCAAACGAAGCAGCTGGTTGTGTGCCGCTGCGCGGCCGGCCTTCGCGCTCCAATTACCAGAAACACAAAATGAAACTGACTTGATCAACCTTCAAGCTGTCCTTCAACGGTCAAGAATGGCTCGCTGACCGACCGCAACCACAACGGGCTGCTGCATTGGCTCAGGCGATGCATTCACCGGTTGCGTACACCATTCAAAATAGTTGCCGACTCACGAAGCTGGGCATGGTGGCAATGCAAGGGGCGCGTTCCGTGAACCGCAACCTTCCCGCGATCCGCGGGTCCGGCGGCGGCACGCGAAACGCGCCCCTTGGGTTTTCCGGCCGGAAGCCGGAAACGTAATCTAGAAGAGCTTGAGCCCCAGCAATGCGTCCAGCGCATCGGCCAACAGTTTCCCGCCGGCACCCTGGGAATCATCCGGGGCCGCGGGTTCCTGGACGCTGAAGGCATCGAGCACGGCAAGGGCCGCTGGTGCGTTCAGGTCGTTGGCCAGCTTGGAACGGATACGGGTGATCACGGCGGTGGCCTCGGAAAGCGTGGTGCCGGGAATGCGGTTCCGCCAATGCTCAACACGGTGCTGGCCCTCGACGAGCAATTCCTCGGTCCAGAACCAGTCCGAGCGGTAGTGCTGGCCCAGCAAGACGGCGCGAATGGCCACTGGCTCAACGCCGGCGGCACGCAGCTTGGAGACCAGCACCAGATTGCCCAGGGACTTGCTCATCTTTTCGCCGTCAAGGCCCACCATGCCGGTGTGCACGTAGGCTTCCGCCAATGGCTTGCCGTCCAAGGCGGCGGCATGGCCGGCGGAGAATTCGTGGTGCGGGAAGATCAGGTCCGATCCGCCGCCCTGCACCGTGAACGGCGCCGGCAGGAAGCGGCGGGCAATGACCGAGCATTCGATGTGCCAACCGGGGCGGCCGTCGCCGAGGCCCGCGCCGTCCCAGCGCGGTTCGCCTTCACGGGCGACGCGCCACAGCAGCGGATCCAGGGCGTCGCGCTTTCCAGCGCGCTTCGGGTCCCCGCCGCGTTCAGCGAAGAATCTCATCATGGTTTCGCGGTCGTAGCCGCTGACGCTGCCCAGTTCCCACGCGCTGTTTGCCGCGGCGATGGCATCGAAGTAGATGTCCCCGTCGGGGTCGCCGTTCTCGCCGGGCACCCGGTAGGCCAGGTCCTTGGTGACCAGCTCTTCGATGAGCGGAACCAGCCAGGTGATCGATTCGACGGCACCGATGTAGTGCTGCGGCGGAATGACGTTGAGCGCTTCCATGTCGGCACGGAACAGGTCGGTCTGCTCCTCGGCCAGGGCCACCCAATCCACGCCGGTGGCCGCGGCGCGCTCGAGCAGCGGGTCGTCGATGTCGGTGACGTTTTGCACGTAGGTGACTTCGCGTCCGGCATCGAGCCAGGTGCGCTGCAACAGGTCGAAGGCAACATAGGTGGCTGCGTGCCCCATGTGCGTTGCGTCGTACGGGGTGATGCCGCAGACATACATGCTCGCCGGAGCATTGGACTTCTCCGCCGGGGCGGTGTCAACAAGTGAACGGCTGGAGGTGTTGTGAACCTCAAGAATCGGTGCGTTTCCCGGGATATGCGGGATGGTGGGCGCGGACCATGCAAGCACGGGGCGTCCTTTCTCTTGGGCGTTGTCCCAAGTGGATGGGGAGTACTTACTTTCAACAAGCCCGTTCGGGGCTCAGTTATTCCACCGGTGCTGGGCTTCCGGCGGGATCGCCGGAATCAGGCGTTGAGGAGGCCGAATCCCAGTGCCAGGTACAGGACCAGGCCCAAGCCGATGCGGTACCAGACAAAGAGCCGGTAGCTGTGGGTGGAAACGTACTTCAGGAACCAGCCGACAATGACAAGACCGACAAAAAACGCAATGACGGTTGCCAAGGCGGTCTGCGGCAAGGTGTAGACGCCCGGCTCGTCGAGGGACTTCACGAGCTTGTAGAGCCCCGAGGCGAACACCGCCGGAATGGCCAACAGGAAGGAATAGCGTGCGGCCGCCTCGCGGGTGTATCCCATGAGCAGGCCGGCTGTGATGGTGCCGCCGGATCGGGAAACACCGGGGATCAGGGCCATGGCCTGGGCGAAACCGAAGAGGATGCCGTGCTTGGGGGTCAGCTCCCTGAGTTCACGGTCCTGCCGGCCGTAGTGGTCGGCGACGGCAAGGATCAGTCCGAAGACGATCAGGGTTGTTGCAACGATCCACAGGGAGCGGAAGGTCGTGTCGATCTGTTCCTCGAAGAGCAGGCCAAGCACCGCGATCGGCAGCGAGCCGACAATGATCAGCCAACCCATTTTTGCGTCGGGGTCGCTATGCGGGACCTTTCCTCGCAGGGCGTTGAACCAGGCACCGATGATGCGGACGATGTCTTTCCAGAAGAACACCAGGACGGCCGTCTCCGTGCCGAGCTGGGTGATGGCGGTAAACGCCGCCCCCGGATCCGCCGCATTCGGCAGCAATTCGCCGACGATGCGCAGGTGCGCGCTCGAGGAGATGGGGAGAAATTCTGTCAGACCTTGTATCAGCCCCAAGAAGGCTGCTTCAAACCAATTCACGTACCGACATTACTTCACCGAGGCACATTGGGTCTTACCGGCGTCCCATGGACGGGCAAAGTTAATACCTGAGAACTACTTTTTGCCGGTGTATCCGGTCTGATGAAGGGTCTTACTCGCGCAATGATTCGGGGCCGGATTCGTACTCCTTGAAACCCTCGTCATCGTCGTCTTCATCAACTACGCTCAACGGTAAGAATTCTTCGTAGGCTTCATAGAGTGCATCCTCATATTCCTCGAAGGCATCTGCCACGGCCAGAAATGCGGAGCTGAGAGTCGCATCCTCGGCACCACGTTTGGAAGCCACTGCGGCCAAGTGCTCTTCAAGGCAGCTAATCAAAACGCTGAGGGCAACGCGCGGGTCTGTACTCATGGGCTAGACGTTACAGGCACAGCCACACGATGGACAGGGACATGATCGAAAAGATAATTCCGCCGCAGCAAATCATTGCCGGTTCACCCGACGCGGCAAACCAGAGATATGAATATTTGGTGATCACCACGCTTCCGCATGAGCAGCGGTCCTTGGTGCGCGGCGTACTGCGCGAACATGCGGAGTACGGGAAATGGGAGCTCATGCGCAGCTGCCTCTACCAGGGCGGCGGGCAAAAATACTGGATGCGACGACGCGTGATGCGCGTGAACCCGACCCTGAACATTCGCGCCTAGAAATGGTGCCGTGATTGGGTTCTCGTCCCGACCGACAAGGACAACAACCCAACCACTATCACTCACTGCCCCAGACGGGCCGCGGCCGGCTCGCCCGAAGCGTTCGCAGGCGGGACCTAGGACTCCACGGGACCCAACAGCCAAGACGCGACGGTGGAGTGCGCCGATTCGGCGTTTGAGGGGTGGTACAGGCTGGCAAGCGCGTCGCGGTAGAGTCGTTCGAGTTCGGAGCCCCTGAAGTACTGGCCGCCGCCGGAGACCTTTGCCGCGACCTCAACGCACGCCCGGGCGGTGTCCCCCGCCTGCGTGCGCAGGGTGACCAACCGCGGGAACCAAGCCGGACCGTGGTCAATCAGGTCATCCAGGTCCCGGGTGGTCATCCGCAGCATCGCATCCAGCTGCAACACCATCATGCCGGCCTCGGCCACCTGCCAACGGATGTCCGGGTCCTGGTCATAGCTGCGGCCCGCGTTCTTGAGCGATTTCCGGTTGGCGGGATTCGCCGCGGCCAGTTGCATGCCGCGTTCGGCCAGGCCCACGTAGACGGAGGCCGTCAGCGACAGGAAAGACGCAAAGATGCCGAACACTAGCGGGTCCGCCACCGGGCCCACGGGCAGCACGGTGTGGATCTGCTCGGCGGGGACCCGGGCGCCGGTGAGGATCGTGGTGTTCGACTGCGTGGCCCGCATCCCCAGCGTGTTCCAGTTCTCGGGGATTTCGATGCCCGGGGTGTCCCGGTCCAGGAAACCATGGACCAGGGTCGGGGCCTCGGCTCCGGTGTCCTTTCCGAAAACCCCGAGCTTTGTCCAAACCGGAGCCAGGGAGGTGAAGACCTTGACCCCGGTGTAGGCGTAGGAACCGTCTTCCGCCCGAATTGCGGACGTGACCGAGTCGAAGAGCACCTCGTCGTTCCCGGCCTCCGACACTCCAAAGGCCATTACTTCCCCGGCGGCGACCCAGTCAAGCACCATCTTCAGGCGGCCATCCCCGCGTGCGGCAAGCAGCGTGGCAACACCGGTCCACACCAGGTGCATGTTCACCGCCAACGCGGTGGCTGGAGCGTAGGAACCCAGCAGCCGCTGGGCGCCCGTCATGGTTTCCATGCCCCAGCCGAATCCGCCGAGCTCCACCGGCAGCATCGCCTTGAGGTAGCCGGCTTCCTTCAGCTCGTTGAAGTCGTCGTTGCAGAAGGTGTTCTCGGAATCGTAGTTCGTGGCACGGGCGCGGAAACGCTCGAGCATCTGCGAGTCGAGCACGTCGGTAATGGTTTTCAACTGGGTCATGTTCGCTTTCAATCGAAACCGGCCGGGAACCTCACCGCATGTCGGTATTCGGTGTGGCCCGGCCGGTCGGTCCTAGTAGGTGGTCAGCAGGTCGCGCAGGACCCTGGTCCCGAACTTCAACGAATCGACGGGCACACGCTCGTCGACGCCGTGGAACATTCCGGTGAAATCCAGTTCCTCGGGCAGCCGCAGCGGGGCGAACCCGTAGCCGGTGATGCCCAGCCGCGAAAGCGACTTGTTGTCGGTGCCGCCGGAGAGCATGTAGGGAAGCACCACGGCCTCGGGATCCTCGCGGCCCAGGGCCGCAACCATCTGGTCAACCAGGTTTCCGGCGAAGGGAACCTCCAGGGCGCGATCCTGGTGGACCGAGGTCAGGTGTACGTCGGGGCCGGCAAGCTCGCGCAACTTGGCGATGACTTCCTCGTGCTGGCCCGGCAGGGTCCTGACGTCGATCAGGGCCTCGGCGCCCCCCGGAATCACGTTGTGCTTATACCCGGCGGACAGTGCGGTGGGGTTGGAGGTGTTTTGCAGGGTCGCTCCGACGAACCTGGCCACGTTGCCCAATTCGTTGAGCAGGACTTCCGGGTTGTCGTCGGTGAATTCGATCCCGGTCATGGAGGAGACGCCTTCGAGGAAGGCTCGCGTGGTGTCGGTATAGGAGATCGGCCAGTCGTGTTCGCCGATGCGGCTGACCGCGGCGGCGAGCCGGGTGACGGCATTCGCGTCGTTGATCTGCGAACCGTGCCCGGCACGGCCCGCGGCAGTGAGCTTGAGCCAGGCGATGCCCTTCTCTGCCGTTTGCAGCAGGTAGGCCCGCTTGCCGTCGATGGTCGCGGAGAAGCCGCCGACCTCGCTGATGGCCTCGGAGGCCCCTTCGAAGAGTTCAGGGTGGGTTTCCACCATCCAGCGGGCACCGTAGTCGCCCCCGGCCTCTTCGTCGGCGAAGAACGCAAAGATCAGGTCGCGGCGGGGTCGGATGCCGTCACGCTGCATTTCGCGCAGCACCGAAAGGATCATGGCGTCCATGTCTTTCATGTCCACGGCGCCACGTCCCCAGATCATGCCGTCCTTGATTTCGGCACCGAACGGGTCGACCGACCATTCGTCCTTGAATGCCGGAACCACGTCGAGGTGGCCGTGGACGATCAATGCCGGCAGGGATTTGTCCGCGCCTTCCATGCGGGCCACTACGTTGGCGCGACCCGGGGAGGATTCAAGCAGAGTCGTTTCCAGCCCCACCTCAGAGATGAGCCCGGCGACGTATTCGGCCGCGCTGCGCTCCCCCGGCCCCTCGTTGCCGCCGAAGTTGCTGGTGTCGATGCGGATCAGCGCTTGGCAGATGCCCGCGACTTCGTCCTCGGCGGCGATTCGGGCGGAGGCGCTCTCTTCAGCTGACATGGTGGGATCTGCCTTTCACGGGGTGGCTAACGACTTCAACCATATCCAGTTTCAGGCTAGGAGAGCGAGAGCAAGACGCGTGGCGAAATGCGGTTAATACAAGAAAACCCCTGATCAGATTCTCATCTGATCAGGGGTTGATCTGTGCGAAGGAGGGGACTTGAACCCCCACCCACATAAGTGGACTAGCACCTCAAGCTAGCGCGTCTACCATTCCGCCACCCTCGCTGGTGACTGTCGAACCGAATGATTTTCCGAAGAACTTTATTTCCGTTGTTCGCAGCGAGATAAAATACTAGCACGGTTTTGACGCGCCTGCGTTCACCCCGCAACGAGGGCAAACCGAGGGCCACCCAAGGGTGCCACCGCGCAAATACTAGAAAACCCCTGATCAGATTTACATCTGATCAGGGGTTGATCTGTGCGAAGGAGGGGACTTGAACCCCCACCCACATAAGTGGACTAGCACCTCAAGCTAGCGCGTCTACCATTCCGCCACCCTCGCTGGTGACCATCGAACCGGGAAAGTTCCGAAGAGCTTTGCTTCCGTTGTTCGCGGCGAGATAAGACTCTAGCACGGCTTTGGTGCACACTCCAATTCGGTGGCTCTCGCGGCCAAAAATGCCGTATTCACAAGGAATTTCATGCCACTTACGGGACAAATCACCGAGATTGCGCAAAAAGTGTGGGGAGCGTCATACCGCTCGGACAATTTTCGCTTTGATGACCCGGAACGGGCATCATTTTCCGCTCCCCGGTGTTATTAGGATTAGCAGTGTTGCACCCGCCCCAGGCCCCCGTTCCTGGATGGGCGCAACCACCCGAATCCCCCATTCACATTCAGTAGGCGGCGCACACCAATGTTCGATTCAACGATTCACCCCCGGCGCATCGCGATGGTCTCGTTGCACACTTCCCCGTTGGAGCAGCCTGGCGCCGGGGATGCGGGTGGGATGAACGTGTACATCCGCCACCTTGCCCTCGCCCTGGCCAAGGACGGGGCAATCGTCGATGTCTTCACCCGAGGCGCCACCGAATCCCGTGCCACGGCCATGGCCCCCGGCATCACCTGCCACGAAGTGCAGGGTGGACCTCCGGGCAAGCTCACCAAGGAGGAGCTGGGCAGCCACCTCGAGATATGCGCAGAGGCGATCCTCGACTATGCGGCGGACTTCCCCGCCTACGATGTAATCCACTCACACTACTGGATGTCGGGGATCGTGGGCCTTCGGCTGCGCGAGGCCTGGGGCGTTCCGTTGGTGCACACCATGCACACCATGGGCAAGGTCAAGAAGGCATCGGCCAAGACCGAGGAATCGGGGGCACGGATCGCCGGGGAAATGCAGATTTGCGCGCGGGCCGACCGCCTCACCGCCAACACACCCGCCGAGGTTGCCGAGCTTATCGAGTTGTACGGCGCGGCGGCGGACCGGATCGATGTGGTGGCGCCCGGCGTCGACCTCGAGGCGTTCTATCCCGGCGTGTGTGCGGAGCGCATCGGTGCTCCTAATTCCTTGCGCGTGGTGTTTGCGGGACGAATCCAAAAGCTGAAGGGCCCGCAGATCCTGGTACGCGCCCTGGGCATCCTGGCCCGCGAACGACCCGAGCTGGACGTGAAGCTCTCGGTGATCGGTGCCAGGTCCGGCGCCAAGGAGCTGAACCTGCAAAAGCTCGTCGAGGCCGAGTCCGTTGAGCATCTAGTGCGGTTCTCGCTGCCCATGCCCGCCGGGCACCTGGCGCGCGCGTTTCGGTGCGCCGACGTTGTTGCGGTCCCTTCTTACAGCGAATCGTTCGGTCTGGTGGCACTCGAGGCGCAGGCCTGCGGGACTCCGGTGCTCGCGCACCGGGTGGGCGGCCTGCCCTATGCGGTGCAGGACGGTGTCACCGGAATCCTGATCGATGACACCGAGCCGGAGTCCTGGGCACGCGAGCTGGCCCGGTTGGCCGAAGACCCCGACCTGCGCCGGACCCTGGGCGCGCAGGCCGCGGCCTTCGCATCCGCCCACGGGTGGGAGCAGACTGCCGCGTCGTCGATGATTTCCTACGACCGGGCCCGGCACGGCAGCCCCAGCGTGGGGCCGCGCGAACTGCAGTCTCCTCCAGCCGCATAGGACATGCCCGTAGGAACGGATAGGCTCCACAGATGATCCCGAAACCGAATCCGCCACGTCCGGTGATCGTCGGTGTGGCGCCCGGGCAGCCTCCCCGCGTCGTGGAGCAGGCCGCAGATTTTGCCCTCCGCTTCGGCACCGAATTGGTGTGCGCGTTCGTGGACCAGGCCCGCCTGCCGCTGTCGGAGGGCGCCGATGGATCCGTGACTTCCGCATCGATCGATCCCGACCTTGCCGACGACGCCGGGGAAGTCTTCGACGCCAGACTGGCCTTGGAGCTGGAACACATCTTGAAGGACTCCGGCGTCAGCTGGCGGACCTTGGTGCTGGCAGGTGAGGTATCCGCCGCCCTGGGGCGCCTCGCGGAACGAATCGACGCTTCCATGATCGTGGTCGGGACGCACGAACACTCCGTCGGCGGCAGCATCCAGGAATTCTTCAACCGCTCGGTCGCGACACACCTGGCGCACCGGCAGACCCGGCCAGTGGTGGTCATCCCGGCCCGTACACCCGGATCGGAATCGCCGCTGCCGAGGCGGGATGCCTGATGGACGGCGTGAACCGCCCCAACCACCTGAAGTGGCGGATGTGGGCGGTTGTTGCCGTCGGCGGAGCCTTCGGGGCCGCGTCCCGCGAGACGTTTTCACTGCTCGTTCCCGAGGTGGGCGGTGTTCCCGTCGCCATTGCCATTGTCAACATCCTGGGCGCGTTCCTGCTTGGATTCCTCTACGAGGCTCTCACCCGCCCCGGGATTTCCGGCGACCGGGCAAGCCGCCTGAAATTGCTTCTGGGCACGGGCTTTTGCGGCGGGTTCACCACCTACAGTTCACTTGCCGTGGACACCGCCGTGCTTGGCATCCACGGGCGCCCCGGGACGGCCCTGCTCTATGTGATGGGGACGGTGGTACTGGGGGCCTGTGCCACGTGGGCCGGCATCATCGCCGGATCCAGATCGGCCAAGGCCGCACGGGAGGCCCAGTAATGACTCCCTGGCTGTTTCTTGCCCTTGCCCTAGCCGGCGGCATCGGGGCTTCCGTGCGCTATGTGGCCGACGGAATCATCCGCTCCAAGGTGCCGGCCGGTTATCCCTGGCCGACGACGCTTATCAACGTCTCAGGCTCGATGGTCCTCGGATTCCTGACGGGCTTGGCCATGGACTCCCTTCTTCCGGCGGATCTCATGATCGTCCTGGGCACGGGATTCCTTGGCGGATACACCACGTTCAGCACTGCCAGCTACGAAACCGTGCAACTGGTTCGGGACCGCAGGTATGCCGCGGCCCTTGGCAACGGCCTGGGGCTGGCGGTCGCAGCCGTCGCCGCGGCCTTGTTGGGCCTGTGGCTTGGAATCTCACTCTAGCCACAGGGTCGCTCCGGCGCAGCCGAGGTGACAGCTGAATCAGGACCAAGCCCAACCAGAACGGCCATGCGCCAGTCCTGGACCGCAAAGGCCGCCACGATCAGCGGACCCGTCAGGACGTTCATCTGGAAGAAGATCTGCGACAGGCCTTGGAGGACCGTTGCCACCGCACTGTCCATTGCTAGCTCTGCTCGCCCACAACCTCGCCGGATTCGCGCTTCTGGGCCCAGCGTTCCTCGACACGCCCCCACTTCCAAAAAGCCGTCGAGCCCAACCAGGCCGCCGCAAGGACGCCAACCACCAGGTACCCGATGCTTTCGAGGTCGAATCCGGCAATCCACAGGGTGAAGGGATCGCTCAGGCCGAGCTTTTCATTGAGCAGGCCGATCAGTTCCACCCCGCCGATCACCACGGCCACCATGACCGAGATGCCGGTGACGGTCAGGCTGTAGTACACCTTGCGAACCGGGTTGATGGCCGCCCAGGAGTATGCCTTGACCATGACCGCGGAATCGAGCGTGTCAAACAGGCTCATGCCGGCCGCGAAGATCAACGGAAGGCACAGCACCGCGTACCAGGGCAGGCCGCCGGCGACCCCGGTTCCGGCCAGGAGCAGCAGGGCGATCTCGCTGGCGGTGTCGAACCCGAGGCCAAAGAGGAACCCGACGCCGTACATCTTTGCGGGGCGGTCAACTGACTTGACCAGCGGCCGCAGCAGCCGGTTGATGAAGCCGCGCCCGTCCAGCTGCCTTTCGAGCTCCTTTTCGTTCAACGTCCCCGTCCGGGCCCGGCGCCACACCCTGAGGATGCCGAAGAAGGACACCGCGTTGATCAGGCCAATCAGGATCAGGAAAACGCCGGAGACCAGCGTGCCGAAAACGCCAAGTGCAGTGCGTATGCCGTTGCCGTCGGCGGCCAGCCCGACCGCCCAGGAAACACCGAGCGCGAGCATCGCCGCCATGAGGAAGACGACGGTGGAGTGGCCCAGCGAAAAGTACAGCCCGACGCCCGCAGCCGGCATTTTCATGTCGACCAGCTTGCGCGTGGTGTTGTCGATCGCGGCGATGTGGTCGGCGTCAAAGGCATGCTTGACGCCGAGGATGTAGGCGGTGACGGCAACCCCAACACCAAAAATCGATGACCCCCATTGGATGTGTTGGGGATAGATCACGACGAAAAACGTCCCCAGGCCAAGGACGTGCAGCAGGACGACGGGGATGAAAACCCGGATGACCTCTCGCGCGCAGGGGGTTGGGGAGGCCATGGCATCAACTCTTTCGAATCAGGGGGGCCACGGCGTTGGCCTGGCATTGCTGGGCAACCGCCCAGGCCATGGTGTTCGTCTTGGCAAGTATCGTTGGGTCGTCCCCCATGATACGGAGCCGCATCCCCGCTTCATACGGCAAGACGCCGACGCCAAATAACATTTCGTCGTCCCCAAAGGAACCCTTGAGCGCCGCATCCATTTCGTCGACACGTTCCCGTGCGGGCACCTTGTCCGTGACCACATACAACATGGCCAATGGGCCCCACCTGCCCTTGCCCCGGGTGTCCGGTCCCCCCGATGAAACCGGCCACCCGGGCCGATGCGGATCGGCCGTGCTAGGTGCGGGTGACCGACCCGGAAAAGTGCGGCTTGCCGCTGCGCGCACCCCATCCGCTGAACATGGTGGTCCGCTCCTCGTCGCCGAATGCGACATCGACGGTTGAGGGCAGGAACACGGGGGTGGAAAACTCGATGGTCCACGAGTACCCCGCGCCGTGCGGAGCAGCGCCGGCCAGCGCCCGGCCCGCAAGGTACATGCCGTGGGCGATGGCCCGCTTCATGCCCAACGCCTTGGCCGTGGGAGCCGAGAGGTGGATGGGGTTGTAGTCGCCCATGACGGCCGCATAGGCCCGCCCCGTGTCGGCCGGCAGCACCCAGGAACCGGTGCGCATCGGCGGCACAAAGGGATCCCGCGGGGCATGTTCCCCCTCTGGCTTGGGCCCAAGCCAGACGCCGCGGGCCAGGTAGGTTGACACCCCCCGCCAGACAAGCTCCGAGCCTTCGCGGACCTCCGCGACAAGGTCCAGCTGCGTCCCCGCACGGTGCTCACGCAGGCCCGTCGGGTAGGCGAGCACGCTCAGCTCCGCCACAGGGGAAACTGGCCGCAAGTGCTCCACCGAGTTGGTCAGGTGCACCATGCCAAGCAGCGGAAGCGGGAAGTCCCCGCGCACCATCACGGACATGGCCACGGGGAAGGCCAGCCCATGCACAAAGACACTGGGCAGTTCCTCGCGCACGGTGTCGCCCATCAGCCGCTGGTAGGCGACCAAGTGGTCACGATCCACCCGCAGCCCGGCCACCCGGTGCTCAACCGGGGGAAGAACCAGCAGGGCGGGCTTGCTGCCCGGCAGCAGGCCCTTGGCCTGCATTGCCAGCGCCTTGGCATAGAGGGAACCCAGCGACGGGACCTCCGTTAGCTCCAGGGATTCGCGCATGCTCATGCACCAACCAGCGACTGGCCGCACACTCGCAGCGTGGACCCGTTGATGCCCGCGGCCGAGTCCGATGCCAGGAAGCCGATGGCCTCGGCGACATCCAGCGGCAATCCGCCCTGCATCAGCGACGGCATGAGCATACGCGCCACGGTGCGCGTTGCCACCGGGATCCTGGCCGTCATGTCCGTCTCGATGAAACCCGGGGCCACCGCGTTGATGCCGCCGCCCCGGGCGGCGAAGCCCGCCGCGCTGGCGCGCACCATGCCGATGACACCGCCCTTGGAGGCCGCATAGTTGGTCTGCCCGCGGTTCCCGGCAATGCCCGAGGTCGAGGCCAGGGCCACGACCCGCAGGCCCGGAAGCCCCGCCGCCAGGAACGCCTCGTTCATCCGCAACTGCGATTCAAGGTTGACGGCGATGACCGAGTTCCACTTCGCTGCGTCCATGTTGGCCAGCAACTTGTCGCGGGTGATGCCGGCATTGTGGATCACGATGTCCAGCTTCCCGTGCCTCGACGTCGCATGCTCGATGATCACGGCACCGGCGTCCTCGCGGGTGATATCCAGCTGCAGGGCGGTCCCGGAAACCTGGTTGGCGACCTTCGCCAGCGCATCCCCCGCCGCCGGAACGTCAACGACAACAACGGTTGCGCCGTCGCGCCGCAAGGTCTTGGCGATGGCCGCGCCGATGCCGCGGGCTGCACCCGTCACCACGGCGACCTTTCCGGCCAACGGCTTCTCGAAGTCCGCCGGGAGCTCGCCGTCCGTGGAATCCACGTGCAGGAATTGGCCGTCGACGTAGGCGCTGCGCCCGGACAGCAGGAAACGCAACGCGGCAAGTGCGGAGGGAGCCGTGGCGTCGACGCGCTCGCCGAGCACCACGCCGTTGGCCGTCGCCCCGCCGCGAAGTTCGCGGCCCAGGGAACGCACCGCGCCGTCGATGCCCTGGCGGGCCGCGGCCTGCGCCGGCGCGTCGGTGCCACCGGCCGGGCGGCTGAAGGAAACGACACGCCCGCCCGGGGCAAGCTGGCGCAGCGCGTGCCCGGCGGCGAGCATCGGTTCGGAGAGCTCACCCGGTTCGGCAACGTTGTCGAGCATCAGGATGATCGCGCCGATCTTGCCTTCACCCACGGCGTGCCTGCGCACATCCAGTCCCCAGCCGAGCATGGTGTCGGAGAGTCCCTGCGAGGCCGGGGAGTTTCCAAGCAGCAACACGGGGCCGGGCACCAGCGGCGCCCCGGGGGTGTGGCGGCGCAGGATCGAGGGCCGCGGCAGGCCCAGGGTCTTGGCGAGGTTCTTGGTGAAGCCGGTGTTGACGAGTTCAAGGTACTTGTCGGCCATGGTTAGCGCGCCTCCAGGATCGCAACGACACCCTGCCCGCCGGCGGCGCACACGGAGGCGAGCCCGCGACCGGACCCCTTTTCATGGAGCATCTTCGCCAGCGTGGCCACGATGCGCCCGCCGGTGGCGGCGAACGGGTGGCCGGCTGCCAGCGAGGAGCCGTTGACGTTGAGCCTGCTGCGGTCGATAGAGCCCAGCGGCTCGTCCAGGCCGAGCTTGTTCTTGCAGAATTCCGCATCCTCCCAGGCCGCAAGCGTGGCGAGCACGGTTCCGGCGAAGGCCTCGTGGATCTCGTAGAAATCGAAGTCCTGCAGGGTGAGGTTGTTGCGCTTGAGCAAACGGGCCACCGCGTAGGCCGGGGCCATGAGCAGGCCCTCGGCCCCGTGCACGAAGTCCACGGCGGCGGCCTCGAAGTCCACGAAGTTCGCGAGCATCGGAAGGTCGTTGGCGCGTGCGTAGTCTTCGCTGCCCAGCAGGACCACGGAGGCACCGTCGGTCAGCGGGGTCGAGTTTCCCGCGGTCATGGTGGCCGCATCGCCTAGGTTCTTGCCGAAGGCGGGCTTGAGGCTCGCGAGCTTTTCTAGCGTCGAATCCGCACGCAGGTTGGTGTCGCGGCTGACCCCGGCGAACGGGGTGACCAGGTCGTCGAAGAAGTTTCGGTCGTAGGCCGCGGCAAGGTTCTTGTGGCTGGCCAGGGCCAGCTCGTCCTGTGCCTCGCGGCTGATGTCCCATGCCTTGGTGGTCAGTGCCTGGTGGTTGCCCATCGACAGGCCCGTGCGCGGCTCGCCGGTGCCCGGCGCGTTGGGGGCCAGGAAGCTCGGACGGAACTTGCTCATGGCCTTGAGCTTGGCCCCGGTGGTGCGGGCCCGGGAGAGATCCAGCAGCATGGAGCGCAGGCCCTCGGAGACGGCGATCGGCGCATCGGAGGTCGTGTCGACGCCGCCGCCGATTGCCGAGTCGATCTGCCCAAGCTTGATCTTGTTGGCCAGCGAGCCGATGGCTTCCATGCCCGTGGCGCAGGCCATCTGAACGTCGTAGGCGGGGGTTTCGGGGGAAAGCGAGGTTCCCAGCACGCATTCACGCACCAGGTTGAAGTCCTTGGAGTGCTTGAGCACGGCGCCGCCTGCGACGGCCCCCACCCGCTGGCCCTGCAATCCGAAGCGGGCCACCAGTCCGTCGATCGCCGCGGTGAGCATGTCCTGGTTGCTCGCCTTCGAGTAGGCGCCGTTGGAGCGTGCAAAGGGAATTCGGTTGCCACCGATGATGACCGCCGGGCGGACCAGCTGGGTGTCGGACTGTGCAGACATGTAAAAACTCCTCGAGGAGAAATGTGAGATGCATTACTGATACCCAGCGTACCTGATACGCTGGGTATCGTGAACAACCAACCCGCCGACGCGACAACGTCGCAACAGTTCGAAACCAGTGGCGATGGCCGCTCGGCACGCTGGGACGCGCACCGCGCAGCCCGCCGCCTGGAGCTCATAAAGCTGGCCCGCCGCGCAATCCATGAGCTGGGGCCCAACGCCTCGATGGACGACATCGCAGCTCAGGCCAACACCAGCAAGTCCGTGTTCTACCGATACTTCGGCGACAAGGACGGGCTGCGCCACGCCGTCGGTGAATACGTCATCAAGAAATTCCGCTCCGGGGTGATCGCCGCCGGACGCAAATCCAGCAACAACGGGGATGCGCTTCACGCCATGATGCTCGCCTACCTGCAGATGGCGGCAAACTCGCCGAACATCTATTTTTTTGTCACGGCGAGCCCCTCAACCGACGTCCTCACCGATCCCTCCGGCGCCGGCGGGAAGGTGCGCGAGGGCGCGCTCAACGATTTCTTCGAGGAATTGACCTCGATGATGCGTGAACGCATGCATTCCTACATGGGCATCGCTCCGGGCGAGTTGGCCAGCCCCGCGTTGGAGCTCTGGCCGCGCGCCTCGATCGGCATGGTCCGCGCAGCCGGTGAATTGTGGCTGCGCGCCCCGGAGACCAGCGAACGTCCGACCATCGAGGAACTGGCGCAAAGCATCACCGGATGGCTGACCCACGGAGTCGCCCACCAGGCCTCCGCGGAAAGCCACTAGCCTCCTCCAGGACTTGCCCGAAGCGGCAGACACCAAACGAAACACCAGAAACAAACCCACCGAAACACCCAAGAAAACACCTCACGGATCCGACGACAGTTACCCCGCATGGCGAGGGCAGCGCAACCGAAAGGCAAGAAAGCCAGTGACCCAGGAACAAATGACCCTAGACACCGCCGACGCCACCATCGATGTGGCAGCACTCGGCGATCAGCTGCTTGGCCGCTGGGCTGACATCCGCAAGAAGTCGCGCGCGCTGGCCGGCACCGAGGCCGTGCGCGGAACCCCGGGGCTCGGCATGGACGACCACCGCGAACGGGTCTTCGGCCAGCTCAAGGTGCTCGTGGATTCGGGCGCGGTGCACCGGGCCTTCCCGAGGCACCTTGGCGGCGAGGACAACCACGGCGGATCCATCGCCAGCTTCGAGGAACTCGTCGTTGCCGACCCGTCGCTGCAAATCAAGGCCGGAGTCCAGTGGGGGCTGTTCGGCTGCGCGGTGCTTCACCTCGGAACCCAGGAACACCACGACAAGTGGCTGCCGGGCATCATGAGTCTGGAGATCCCCGGTGCCTTCGCCATGACCGAAATCGGCCACGGTTCGGACGTTGCTTCCATCGGCACCACCGCCACCTACGATGCCGACACGCAGGAATTCGTCATCAACACCCCGTTCAAGGCCGCCTGGAAGGAATTCCTCGGCAACGCTGGCGTCCACGGCAAGGCGGCAGTCGTCTTCGCCCAACTGATCACCCGTGGCGTCAACCACGGCGTGCACGCCTTCTACGTTGACATCCGCGACGAGAACGGCTTCCCGCCCGGCATCGGCGGCCAGGACGACGGGCTCAAGGGCGGTCTCAACGGCATCGACAACGGCCGGCTGCACTTCACCAACGTGCGCATTCCGCGCGCCAACCTGCTCAACCGCTACGGCAGCGTCACCGAGGACGGCACCTACTCCTCCCCGATCCACTCCCCCGGCCGCCGCTTCTTCACCATGCTCGGCACCCTGGTCCAGGGCCGTGTCTCCCTTGACGGGGCAGCCACCGCCGCATCCAAGGTCGCCCTGCAGATCGCCGTGACCTACGCGAATCAGCGCCGCCAGTTCAACGCTTCCTCGGACACCGTCGAGGAAACGCTCATGGACTACCAGCGCCACCAGCGCCGGCTCATCCCGCGTCTGGCCCGCACCTACGCGGCATCCTTCGCCCACGAGGAACTGCTCGCAAAGTTCGACGGCGTCTTCTCCGGTGCCACCGAAACCGACGAAGACCGCCAGGACCTTGAGACATTTGCCGCGGCCCTGAAGTCGCTGAGCACCTGGGATGCACTGGATACGCTGCAGGAATGCCGTGAGGCCTGCGGCGGCTCCGGTTTCATCGCGGAGAACCGCTTTACCCAGCTCCGTGCCGACCTGGACATCTACGTGACCTTCGAGGGCGACAACAACGTCCTGCTGCAGCTGGTGGGCAAGCGCCTGCTCACCGACTACGGCCAGGAGTTCCGCGATCTGAACGCAGGCGTGCTGGCCCGCTACGTGGTCAAGCACGCCGAAAACGTGGCGCTGAACCGCTCGGGGCTGCGTTCGGTTGCCCAGGCCGTCGCCGACACCGGCTCGGAGCGCAAGAGCGCGAACTTCTTCAAGGACGAGGCCAACCAGCGTGCCCTGCTCACCGACCGGGTCAATGCCATGGTCGGGGAAATCGCCGATGCGCTGCGCGGGGTCTCCACCAAGGACCGGGCCAAGAGCGCCGCGGCCTTCAACTCCCGCCAGGACCAGCTCATCGCCGCAGCCCGGGCGCACGGCGAGCTGCTGCGCTGGGAGGCCTTCACCCGAGCCCTCGCCGAAACCACCGACACCGGTACCCGGACGGTGCTCACCTGGTTGCGCGATGTCTTTGCCTTGACCCTCATTGAGGAGAACCTCGGCTGGTACCTGATGAACGGGCGCTTGTCCATGCAGCGGGCCCGCACCCTCTCGGGCTACGTGAACATCCTGCTGGATCGCCTGCGCCCTCACGCCCAGGACCTGGTCGATGCCTTCGGCTACGGCCCGGAGCACCTGCGTGCAGCCATCGCCAACGGCGGGGAAAACGAGCGCCAGGACGAGGCCCTGGAGTACTACCGCCGCCTACGCGCCAGCGCCGATGCCCCGGTGGATGAGAAGGTGTTGATCGCCCGTGCAAAGGCGGCCAAGAAGGCCGCACACCAGGGCGGAAAGAAGTAGCGCACGGCGTCGGACGTCACGGGGCCGGGGCTTGGCGGATCAACTGCCGAGTCCCGGCCCCGGCCCCTGTCCTTGCCTGGCGGTGCACCTCTGGCGGCGGTTATTCGCCGTGGGCGCAACGCCCGCGGTCATTCCGCTTAATGTCGCACCGCCGCGTCGCATAGAGTTAAAGCTGCGGCACACGAAAGGGACCACCCATGGCGAAGAACTCAATTTTTTCCCGAATATTCAAGATCGGGAAGTCGAACGCCAACGCGGCGTTGGACGCACTTGAAGACCCACAAAAGATGCTGGATCAGTCGGTGCGCGACTACAGCAACAACATCGCCGAGGCAGAATCGGCGGTGGTCCAGACGATCGGCAACCTGCGCATGCAGGAAGAAGATTACAAAAAGGCTGTCCAGGATGCCCAGCAGTGGGGCAACAAGGCCCTTGCCGCCTCCAACAAGGCCGAGGAATTTGTTGCGGCCGGCGACGCGGCAAACGCCCAGAAGTTCAACCAGCTCGCAACGGTTGCCATCCAGCGCCAGATGGCCAGCGAAAAGACTGCGGCAAACCTGGAACCCGCAATCACCTCGCAGCGCCAGGTTGTTGAAAAGCTCAAGACCGGTCTGGACACCATGAAGACCAAGCGCCAGGAGCTCATCTCCAAGCGCGACGAGTTGGTTGCCCGTGCCCGCAACGCCAAGACCCAGAGCCAGATGATGGAAGCGGTCAAGGCGCTCGACATGAGCGACCCGACCTCGGAAATCGGCCGTTTCGAATCCAAGATCCGCGCCGACGAGGCAAAGGTTCTCGGAGCCGCCGAATTGGCCGCATCTTCGCTCGATTCGCAGTTCGCTGCACTCGAGGATCTTGGCGAAAGCACCGAGATCGAAGCCCGTCTGGCTGCCATAAAGGCCAGCAGCAACATCCTCGAGGAAGCCCCGGCAACGCCGGCCGTCGAAGCCGCCGCACCGGAGGTTTCCGAGATCGAAGCCCGCCTGGCCGCCATGAAGAAGAACAACGCCCAGGGCGTCTAGCAACGCCGCTTGCCCCAACGGCCGAATACCCCGTGCCCAAGCGACCTTTCAGGTCGCTTGGGCACGGGGTATTTGTCTGTGCCGACTGCGCGAAAATTCCAGGATTGACTGACCCAGAGCAAACCACATCGATTTCCGGCTTGCCTCGGCGGGACTTTCAGCTACAGTTCTCCATATCGAAGCGAAATCAAGATTGTTGCCACAAGCCGCTGGATGCGGCGTCAACATGAGGGGGACTTTGAATGCTGACTCTCAGGGGTTTTGTGTCTGGACTATTGGCAGGCTGGGGGCTGTTGCTGTTGATTAGCCCGTTTTTCCTCTATGGATTCATAAATGGCACGCCCGAAAGATACGCATGGCTCACCACCGGCCCCGCACCATTCAGTGATTTTGGTGGCGGGCCGTTTCAGCTCGCCTTGTACTGTGCGCTGGCATTCACCGGGTTGGTTTTGTTGACCGTCGCCTACGTGGTGCTTGCCAGCCAACGAGTCGTTGCCAAGGCCAACGGTGACGTTGTGGCATAGGAATTCCCCTTCGAGGGCGGGCACCGGTACCTGAGCAAAAGCCGGCCATGACGGTACCGGAAACCACAAGAAGATCGTCGGGGCCCGAACCTGGGATACCCTTCGGCTCAACTAGAAGCCTCTCGGCCCGGACTCGGCCAAGAATTCCAGGAACCCGCACCCGAGGATGCGTTTTCGGGCCTGTTCCGTTTCGGGATGCCACCAATTCAGGTTCTGGAAACAATGCAAGTAAAAAAATACGTGATTCGTCGGCTTCGACTAGTCCCAAGCGGCAGCAGAAGCGTTCAACGAGCCTCCACAGATCACAGGACCACCCGGCGCAGTCGGACTTGAATTCCGGCCCGTACGCAACCCGGCCTGTTCTTCCACGTAATGGAAGAACAGGCCCGGCCTGAAGGTCGTATGCTATTTGATCCTGATCTTGGCCACGACCATGTGGTGGTCTGAACCGTGCAAGGAAACGATCTTGTTTTTCTTGGTGGTCACAACGTTTTTGTAGGAGACGGTGCCCTTGATGTATTTCGTCATGATGTAATCGATGCGGCCATAGGTCGATGCCATCATGGAGCCAGTTCCCTGGCTGGTGGTGGCACGCATGTAGTTGGTGCGCTTGGCACTCGAGGCCGCGTCGGTCCAGCCGGCCTTAACCAAGGTGGTCTGCGGGCTGTTGGGCCCGTCGTAGTAGCTCGAGTTGAAGTCGCCGCCGGTCACGATCGGCAACTTCTTCTTGTTAATCGAAGCCAGCTTTTCGTTGATCAGCTTGGCGCTCGACTCCATGGAGACCTTGCCGGTCTGTGGCAGCTTCGGGGAGACATGCACCGAAACCGCGTAGAACCGCTTTCCGGTTTTCTTGGATTCGAGCAGCACCCAGGCCGCTCCGCGCCGTTCTTCGCCCTTGGCGTTCGGGATCTTGAAGGTACCCTTCTTCACGGCCTTGAACTTGGTTTTCTTGTAGGCGACACGGTTGGAGTACTGATTCGAGCCGGCCTTTTCGGGCTTGCGGTCCAATGCGTACCCCTGACCCTTCAACTTTTTGTCCAGACCCTCCATGGTTTTGGTCTTGGATCCGGGGAGGTTTTGGTTGAGGCCCTCCTGGATCAGGATGACATCTGGGTTTTCGGCCTTGATGGTGGCCAGATGAATCTTGACCCGGGTGTTCCAGTGCGCGCGCTTTGCTCCGGGAACGATGCAGGTTCCGCACATCAGGTTCTGTGATGCGACCTTGACAGTTTCGCCGCTGGACAGCTTGGGGGCTGCCGCGTAGGCGGTGAATCGACGGGCGGTGCGCGTCTCGAAACCCTTGTTGTGGGCTTGAACCTGGACAAAAGTGGGCATTCCCGAGCGGGAGCCGTTGGACAGGTTCTTGACGGTGTAGCTGGTGCCCTTGATGTTCCTGAAGACCCGCTTGTTCTTCGTAAGGTTGACGTCGTCCGCCACGGTCACCGTGTAGTGGGTCGTGTTGGACGTTTTGTTCCATCGCACCTTGAGGCTGTCGGTCCCCCCGCTTGCCTTCACACTTGTGAAGTTACCCGGGAACAGGGCCTTGGTGGTTGCACTGGTGGTTTCGGACCATGCAGACCGCTTGTAGGAATAAGTGCCCGACTTGGCGCCTGGCCCGCGTGTCAGGGTCCGGTATTGGAAGTAATAGGTGGTTGCATTGTCCAAACCGCGAATCGTCCGGCTGTTGAACTTTTCCTCCACCCGGGCGTTTTGAAAATCAGTTCGATCAGAGTACCTGACCTCGTAGCTCCAAGCCCCACTGACTGTGGGCCAGGACAGGTCGATGGAACCGGAAGTCACTTTCGAAATGCTTGCCGTGCTTAGGGTTTTGACCTGCACGGCCGTAGAGATTTCAGCGGCCGTGGCTGGAACGGACACGGCACCGATGGCCAGGGCTGCGGCCAGGATTACGGTGGCCGCCTTGGTGGGCTTTAGCATGCATTATTCCTTCGTTGAGATTCTCCTCGATTCTAATCATGCGTGTAAATGTGAATTCTTTTCGACACCCTCTGCTCTCGGAAGTCGTCAGCAGGAACACGCTGGGCACCAGCTGAAAATCCAATCTTCGAGGATCTCAGCCCGTCAAAAATTGTGCTTCCTCGGCAGACGGTGCTGTGGTCCCGAGCGATACTCCGTTGCCCCGTATCATTTCTGGCTCAGGAAACCTTCCCGATTAATCGAGGATTCTACAGGTCAGCCCCATTGGCGCACGCGAGTCTTAGGACACCAAATGGCGCAGGGGCGCACTAATGTTTACGAATTCGGTAGCGAGAAGACCGCTGATATTTGCATCATTCCGCATGGTTGAACCGGGCCAAGGTGCAGGAGAAAACCGTTTAGACCCGAAGCCGGGCTGGCAGCGCCAACTAAGATACCCCACCGAGTAGTGCCACACGGGCAACCGGATATCTCACCTCAAAGATTTCACGGTCCTCCCCCAAGAGATCCAGGTGCGGGACGGGGAAGCCTGAACTTACGGGTTCCAGTGGTTTCTTAGCGACCAAATACGAACCTGGCAACCAATGCCGCAACCACGGATGACACGTTTTCACAGTTTTACGCGCGAACACAGGCGGGTATTGGTCCCAGCATCAGTAGCGGTTCCGGATGCTGGGACCGTCACAACGTTGTCGCACCCGTTGGTTGAAACACACATGACGGGGCTCCCGACGGCTCATAGAACTCATTCTGCCGGCACACTTACCCGGGCACTGTCACCTCGTCCACGAAGGGCACCTTGGCGACATACTGCTGGTAGAGCTTGACGGCATCTTGAAGTGGCAACTGCCCGAACTCCAGCATCGTTTCCAGACCTTCGAGCTCAGCGTTGCAGGTTTCCGCTGCGGTGACCCGACCGTTCAAGTCACGGGAGTTGCTCAGATTCGTGGCCACGGCGGCCGCGACCGAAAGCAGCATTGCGATAAGACACAAGACCCGCCAAACAGTCGAGCTGTCCTCGATGCCAAGGCGGCTTTGCACGCTGGCGGTGAAGGACTGGCCGCCCAGCGCCGGTCCGGCAGTCATCACCGCCGCGATGGCGCTGCCAACGATGCTGAGATTGGCCAAGCGGTTGCGCCGGGGCCGGGTGCGACTTAGGAACCGCGAAATATTCGCTCGCCTGGCCTTGATGCGCTCCGAGAGCTGCTGCCGCACGCCCGATTCGTCGTCCATGACTGCTACTCCTGCCAGTCTGCGGCAGGCCTCCGGCGGTGCACCCGCCGACTTCACCTGACCGCTACGGTTTCAAGCATATGCCCGTCATTCCCTTGTCTCTAGGCGTCTCGCGTTGACCACCCGATTTTCCGCTTGTGAGAACGTCCAACCACTACACTCCCCCGGCAGGAATCCGACGGTTCGGAAGTGCGCCATGCAACGGACACGGCTGAGACGGTTCTCATGGTTCGACTGCCCGAACAACGCCGCCGGATACCCGCTGGGCGGTTGCAACTCCGGCAGACGAGATGAGCAAGTGGGCGTGCTGGAAGTACTTCGAAGGGCACGAAGGCTGCACCTTCGCATTTACTGAGGCTGGCAAGTCCGGGCGCCTATTGCAATATGCGTTAGTCGTGGCTAACCTATTTTCATGCTCGATCTCCTGGAAACCGCAGCCGAACCCAACAGGCGACGCTTGTTGCAGCTGCTGGGTCGCGGAGAAGTGAGCGTCAACGAGTTGGCGGAGAACTTTCCTGTCAGCCGATCCGCGATCTCCCAGCATCTAAGGCTGCTGGCTGACGTCGGATTGGTCCAGGCCAGGAAGGACGGCCGGCGTCGGCTTTACAGCTTGGACCCGCATGGCATGGCCCGACTTCGCGACTCGCTGGAATCGTTTTGGAACACCGAGCTGGACCAGCTTGCGGCGGACGCCGCCTCGGCCCAGTCGTCCCAATCACCACCCCATCCCAAGGAGAATTCCGATGACCATTGACATATCCGTCTTCATTCCGGTCGATCCGGACACCGCGTTTGCACTCATCACCGAACCCGAACGTCTCCGCCGCTGGCAAACCGTGGCCGCCCGCGTGGACCTGAGGGTTGGCGGAAGCTACCGGTGGACCATCGCGCCAGGGCATTCGGCGGTTGGCAACTTTAAGGAAATCGAGCCGGGCAAGCGCGTCGTTTTCACGTGGGGCTGGGAGGGGCCGGAGGCCGCGGAAGCCAACCCTTCCACCGTCGCCATTACCCTTGAACCGGTGGAAGGCGGCACTACTGTCCGGCTAGTCCACGAGGGCCTCCCCGGCGAGCAAGTCGCTGCCCACACCGAGGGCTGGAATCACTACCTGGGCCGCCTCGAAGCCCTGGCCACCAAGGGTGATGCCGGGGCCGACGACTGGGCTGCCGCCCCGGATCCGATCAACGAACTGATCAGCGCCGAAGCCACACTGGCCGTTGCCCAGCGCACCCTGGCCGCCTTGGAATCGTCGGACATGGGCCTGCAGACGCCCTGTGAGGATTTCACCGTGGCCGCTCTCGTCGAGCATCTTGTTGGATCCGTAGTCAGCATCGGCAAGGCCCTGGGCGTCGACATCGACGACGATGCCAGCGCATCACCCGAAGTCCGCGTGGCCGATGCCGCAGCCGCAACGTTGGATGCCTTCAACGCCCGCGGACTGGATGGCACCATCGACATGGGATTCGCCGAATTGCCGGCTGGCACCGTGGCCAACATCCTGAACATTGAGTTCCTGGTCCATGCCTGGGACTTCGCGTCCGCGACGGGACGGGTTCTTGAAGTTTCGCCGGAACTTTCCGAATACGTCTTGGGACTGGCCCGGAACACCATCGCCCCGGGCATGCGCGGACGGACCTTCGCCGAGGAAACCCTCGTCGAGGAATCCGCCGAGAGCCTGGACAGGCTCGTTGCATTTACCGGCAGGCAAGTCACCAAGGCCTGAGCCTGCGTCCGAAGGGAACCAGCGTGGTCGACGTCCAGACTGAAATCCACATACGCGTCCCGCGCGCGGGACATCGCGGACTATACGGTAAACCCGGGCAATGCCTCGCAGTGGTACGGAAACATCGCCTCCGCCACGTGGCTGATCGCACCGCTGCTGTCGTGGGTTCCCGGGTGGCGTTCAGCGCCCGCTTTCCTGGGCCGGACGTTGGACTACAGGTATGAGGTCGTCGAAATCGTGCCGAAGGCAAGGCTCGCGACGCGGACAAACCAAGGACCGTTCCCGATGCAGACAACCTACACGTGGTCCGACGCCCGCGATGGGACATTCACGACTCTGTGCAACAACGGCGAACCCCGCGGATTATCCGTTGTTGCCGGGGCATTCATGGGCCCTATGATGCGCCCAGCCATGCGCAAGGACTTGGCAAACCCAACGTCGGTCCTTGAGTCGCAGCGGCGACAAACATAACTGCGGCGGTATCGATCCCGAATCTTCACGGGAGTTCAAATGAGTAGCCACGGCGCGACCGCAAGGACGCGCCGTGGCTTCCGTGAAATGCCCCTCCGTGAGCAGCTTCAGCCATAGGACCCACGCCCAGGAACACGAAGAGGACTTGACGGTTCCGGTGCTGAACGAGGCAACTGGCACGCAGGCACGTACGGACTCCATGCTTCCGGAATGCCAGCAGGCCTCCCTCCTGCCCCGATCTGGCGCACGACGCCATTTTTCCAGTCTCGCCGCGCCGTGACGGACTTTTCTCCGCCGCGACTCTTCACCGATGTAGCGCTGACCTGTCCCATTGCGCGAGACAGTCCCGGTGCAGCTGCGTCGGCACCACTCGGGTCCGGGAAGGGGCAACACAGGCGTATTGACAGCGTTTTGTGAGGCGTGACATAGTCACAACCATGAACCTGTCAGACAGCCGGACAGTAGGACCGCATTCGATCGTGAGGACGAGTGCCGCCGAAGCCGTCTTCAACGCCATCCGCCACTCCATCGAATCCGGTGAGTTGCCGGTCGGCAGCAAACTCGGCGCCGAGGCGGCACTTGCCGCTCGGTATTCGGTGAGCCGCTCCGTGATTCGCGAGGCGTTGCGCTCCGCGGCAGCCCTTGGCCTTACCGAAACCAAGACCGGCAAGGGAACCTTTGTCATAGCCAGCCGCGCCGGCGGCGACCTGAAGCTCGGCCTCTTCTCTGCCCGCAGTCTCATGGAGGCACGCCCGCACATCGAGGTTCCCGGGGCCGAACTGGCCGCGGCCCGCGCCACCGCGGAACAGCTTGAGGAAATGCACGGAATCCTCGAGGCCATGGAGGACGAGGACGATCCCGAAATCTGGGTCGCGCTGGATGCCAGTTTCCACGCCGCCATTGCCCGCGCCAGCGGCAACGGGGTCTTCGAGCGGGTCGTCAACGACATCCGCGAGGCCATGGTCAACCAATCCGAGACCATCAACCTCATCACCGGCCGCCAGCACCCCTCCCACGCCGAACACCGTGAAATCCTCGCAGCCATCGAGACCGGCAACAGCGACGCGGCCGGACGGGCCATGGCCGCGCACCTGACGGCAGTGGACGAGGCACTGACATTGATCCTTGGAGCCAAAAAAGCATGAACCCGAGCAACTTCCCCGCCCATGCCCCGCTCGCCGTACAGACGCGCGGCGAAACCATCGAAAGCGTCCACTTCGGCTCCCTCGTGGCACTGGCCCCGAACGGCGAAACCGTGCTCACCCGAGGCGAGCCCGAATCGCCGACATATCCGCGGTCGGCCCTGAAGCCGTTGATCGCCGTGGCCCTTGTGCGTGCGGGACTGGAGCTGCCCCCCGCACAGCTGGCCCTGGCCGCGGCCAGCCACTCCGGCTCCGCCGAGCACCAAGACCAGGCGGAAAAGATCCTCGCCGACGCCGGGCTGGAACCCGGGGCCTTGGGCAACTCGACAGACCTGCCCTACGGAGTGGCCGAACGTCACGCCTGGATCCAAGACGGCAACGGGCCCACCCGGCTGGCCCAGAACTGCTCGGGCAAGCACGCGGCCATGCTCGCCGCCTGCGTGCTCAACGGCTGGCCGCTGGATAACTATCTGCAGCACGCACACCCACTGCCCACGCTCATCCGCGAGGTGATCGGCGAACTCACCGGCGAACCCACCACCCTGATCAGCACCGACGGCTGCGGCACCGAGGTCTTCGCGCTCTCGCTGACGGGCATGGCCCGGGCCTTCCAAAAACTGGTCACCGCGCCCGTGGGGACCGCGGAGCACCAGGTGGCCAGCGCAATGCGCACCCACCCCGAGATGGTTGCCGGACTCGGACGCGACGTCACCGAGCTCATGGGCGCAGTCCCCGGACTGCTGGCCAAGGACGGATTCGAGGGAATCCAGCTAATCGCGCTGGCCGACGGCGCCGCCGTTGCCCTGAAGATCTCCGACGGAGGCGACCGCGCGCGGATGCCCGCGGCCGTCCCGGCCCTGCTGGCACTGGGCGTGGATAAGACTTCACTGGAACCATTCAACAACCTGCCCGCCCTAGGCGGTGGCCATCAGGTCGGCGCCCTCTACGGGCTGCCGCTGCCCTAGCGCCGCAAAAGTCCGGCGCACCGCCGCAATCCCCGCCCACGGGGCAAACCGGCGCTTGAGCGCGCCCAAAAACAACCCGTCAAGCCCAGCCACCCTAGGAGAACCATGTCTGAAACCACCGCCATTCTGCAGGCCGCAATTCCACAGGCCGTACGCAGCGAACACGACCTGATCGGCGACAGGGACATTCCCGCGGAAGCCTACTGGGGCGTCCACACCCTGCGCGCCGTGGAAAACTTCCCGATCACCGGCCAGCCGCTCTCCACCAACTCGCACCTGGTGGTGGCCCTGGCCATGGTCAAGCAGGCCGCCGCCCAAGCAAACCAGGAACTGGGCTTGCTCGACGCCCAGCGCGCGGACGCCATCATCACGGCGTGCAGGGAGATCATCGGCGGCAAGTTCCATGACCAGTTTGTTGTCGACGTGATCCAGGGCGGTGCCGGCACGTCCTCGAACATGAACGCCAACGAGGTCATCGCCAACCGGGCGCTGGAAATCCTGGGCCATGCCAAGGGCGAGTACCAGTTCCTGCACCCCAACGACCACGTGAACCTCAGCCAGTCGACGAACGACGTGTACCCGACCGCGGTGCGCGTTGCCACCATCTTCGGCGCCAAGTCGTTGGTCTCGGCGATGGAACACCTCGGCGCGGCCTTCGCCGCCAAGGCCGTGGAATTCCGCACCGTCGTGAAGATGGGTCGCACCCAGCTGCAGGACGCAGTCCCGATGACCCTCGGCCAGGAATTCAACGCCTATGCCGTCACGCTCGGCGAGGACCGCGCCCGGCTCGCCGAATCCACGCTGCTCATCCACGAGATCAACCTGGGCGCCACCGCCATCGGCACAGAGCTGAACGCGCCTCCGGGCTACTCCGCGCTGGCGTGCACGCACCTTGCCGCGATCTCCGGGCTCAAGCTGGAGACGGCCTTCGACCTGATCGAGGCCACCGCCGACGTCGGCGCCTTCGTGCACCTCTCCGGGGTGCTCAAGCGCGTGGCGGTCAAGCTCTCCAAGGTCTGCAACGACCTGCGCCTGCTCTCCTCCGGCCCGCGGGCGGGGCTGGGCGAAATCGACCTGCCCGCGGTGCAGTCCGGCTCCTCGATCATGCCCGGCAAGGTCAACCCGGTGATCCCCGAGGTCGTGAACCAGGTGGCCTACGAGGTCATCGGCAACGACGTGACCATCACGATGGCCGCCGAGTCCGGGCAGCTGCAGCTGAACGCCTTCGAGCCGATCATCGTGCACAGCCTGACCAAGTCGATGCGCCACCTGGAGGCCGCGTGCATCACGCTGGCCGACAAGTGCATCGTCGGCATCACGGCCCACGAGGACAAGCTGCGGGCCCAGGTCGAGAATTCCATCGGCCTGGTTACCGCGCTGACCGTCCAGCTGGGCTACGCCGCCTCGACCAAGATCGCTTTGGAGGCCCTTGCCACCGGACGCGGTGTGGCCGAGCTGGTCCTCGAGCATGGCTTGCTCACCGCGGAGCAGCTCAACGAGTTGCTGCGTCCCGAGCGCCTGGCCAACCTCAGCGAATAGCCCCCGCCGTTTCCAGCATTTCCATCCCTTGAGCACGCCCAAGACACTCCCCGAGAGGCACCTGCGCATGAACAATGAAGTTCAAGAACCCCGCACCACCGTTGCTACCGACACCCCGAATTCGGCATTGACCGCCGAAGATGCCGGGATGCACAAGGGATTGAAATCCCGCCAGATCCAGATGATCGCCATCGGCGGGGCCATCGGCACGGGGCTGTTCATGGGTGCCGGGGGCCGCCTGGCGGGAGCAGGCCCGGCATTGATGTTCAGCTACGCGGTCTGTGGGTTCTTCGCGTTCCTGATTCTGCGCGCGCTGGGCGAATTGGTCGTCCACCGCCCGTCCTCCGGCTCCTTCGTCTCCTACGCCCGCGAGTTCTTCGGGGAAAAGGCGGCGTTCGTGACGGGGTGGCTTTACTGGCTCAACTGGGCGATGACCGCCATCGTGGACATCACCGCCATCGCGCTGTACATGAACTTCTTCGCCAAGTACGTCCCCTGGATCGGGGCAGTCCCGCAGTGGGTGTGGGCGCTTGCCGCGCTGCTGTTGGTGCTGGGACTGAACCTCGTCTCGGTGAAGGTCTTCGGCGAGCTGGAGTTCTGGTTCGCCCTGATCAAGGTCGTTGCGCTGGTCGGGTTCCTTCTGGTGGGCACCTACTTCGTCATCTTCGGAACGCCCGTGGCCGGGCACGAGGTCGGGTTCTCCCTGATCGCCGACAATGGCGGGCTCTTCCCCAACGGGCTGCTGCCGGTGGTCGTGGTGATGCAGGGAGTCGTGTTCGCCTACGCCTCGATCGAGCTGATCGGCACCGCGGCCGGGGAAACGCAGAATCCCGAGAAGGTCATGCCCAAGGCCATCAACACGGTGATCATCCGCATCGCCGTCTTCTACGTCGGCTCGCTGGTGCTGCTTTCGCTGCTGCTGCCCTACTCCGCCTACAAGGCGGGCGAGTCGCCGTTCGTCACGTTCTTCGGCTCCATCGGTGTCGATGGCATGGACTCGATCATGAACCTGGTGGTGCTCACCGCCGCAATGTCCTCGCTGAACGCCGGCCTGTATTCCACCGGACGGATCCTGCGCTCGATGGCCCTGGCCGGATCCGCGCCGAGTTTTGCCGCCAAGTTGAACAGCCGCGGCGTGCCCTACGGCGGCATCGCACTGACCGCCGCCGTCGCCGGCCTGGGCGTGGTCCTCAACGCCATCGTCCCGGCCCAGGCCTTTGAGATCGTGCTGAACATGGCGGCACTGGGCATCATCGCGTCCTGGGGCATGATCGTTCTGTGCCAGCTGGCGCTCTACCGCCTGGCCAAGCGAGGCGCGGCCGTCCGTCCCGCGTTCCGGATGATCGGCGCCCCCTACACCGGCTACCTGACCTTGGCGTTCCTGCTGGCGGTGATCGTGCTGATGGCCTTTGATTCCCCGGTGGGCACCTGGACCGTGGCCTCGATCATCGTGATCATCCCCGCGCTGATGTTGGGTTGGTACCTCTCACGTGGCCGCATCAACGAGATCGCCGCAGCCCGACATGAATCCGCCGGGGCACCATCGGCGTCGGCGCACGAAGGTCTCGCCGTGACCGCCGTCGGGCTGGACCAGAAATAGGTTCCGCTTCGGCACAGTACAGGTATGGGGTATGTCGGCAGCGGCCGGCATACCCCTGCTTGTCAGGCTGCTAAGTCCCGCGCACTGGCTGGTTCCGCTGGGACTCGCGATCCAGGTTGCATGTTCTTCTCGCCGGCAACAAAGCCTGAACTGTACAGTCGTGCTTACACCTGATTTCCACAAAACACGGCCAATGCCGCGAGCCCGAGGGAGAGCGCCAGAATCATGCAAATGTCAGCTGAAGTTGCCGTCCGCCAAGCGTCATCCGAGGATGTCGATGCGCTTGCCCCGCTTTTCGACGCGTACCGACAGTTCTATGACTGCCCGCCGGATCTTCCGCTCGCCCGCGCCTACCTTGCCGACCGAATCGGGACAGACGAATCGACCGTCTTCATCGCGTCCACCAGGGCCGGGGACGTCGTGGGGTTTACCCAGCTTTACCCGACGTTTTGTTCGGTCGAGGCAAGTCCGATCTTTGTGCTCTACGACCTGTTTGTCGCGCCCGCTTCGAGGCAACACGGGGTCGGCCGGGCGCTGTTGAGCAAGGCCGAAGCGTTCGGGCGCGCCAGCGGCGCCTCGAGGCTGGACCTGTCCACGGCGAAGACCAACGTGAAGGCCCAATCCGTGTATGAATCGCTCGGATGGGTCCGCGACAAAGTTTTCTTGCAGTACTCGTTGCCCCTGGCATAGATGACTGCGCGAAGTAGGCGCTGCACCCCGCCGCTCGTGTCTTCATGGGCGGCGGGTTACCGCGGTCCACATACAGCGTTTTAGATTTACCGATCATCGGCCAAACCGCATTCACGCCCGCTTCTTCGAGCCAGATCCGCTCGGAGGAGGCCATTGAGGATGATACGGAAACCCGCCGACGGCGCCAGGCAAGTCGGTTTCAAGCACCATGGATAAGCCACTGTGCCGTACGGATCAACTCGGCATCGGTGTCCTCCGTGCGGAGTCCCCCGATGTCTGACCGCGTCACGGCAGCGCCTTCAAAGAGACTGACAATCGTGCCGGCCACTGCATCCCGATGCATGTCCGGGAGCCCGGGCCTGGCATGATGCACGAGCTCACTCACATGTCCGGCATATCGGGCGTAGAAGGACCTGACCGCCGAGGCGATCTGCGAATCCGACGAAGCGATGGCCCACACCTCAACGTGCATACGGATTCCGGTAATGTCCGAGTGCTCCGCCAAGAGCGCGGTAATCAAGCGATGCGAATGTTCCCTGGTTAGGGGTTCGGTCGAGCCCGGACCCTCTGCGGCACCGAACCGGGCCACATCGTTCAGCCGTTGAAGTGACCGTTGGAGCGAGCGTTCAAGAACGGCCCGGATCAGGTCAGCCCTGGTGGGAAAATAGTGCTGCAAGTGCCCCACGCGGACCCCGGCAGCGGCCGCGAAATCCCGCATCGCCGAGCCGGCATTGCCTTTGGACGTGAGTACTTCCTCAACAGCATCAAGGATCGCTGTTTGCCTGAGGGTGCCCTTGTTTCCGGTCATGATTTCAATATTGTCACACCATGCCTTGTGAGCTCAGCGCAGGCCTCGGCGAGACGAGCTGTGATCTCGGGGAAGCCGACGCCCGGTTGCGCGTTCGGGCGGAGGACATTTTGGATGCCAAGGAGCCCGCCGAGCGCTGTCAAGTGGGCTTGCCCGGCGGGGTCTGAAATCACCGCAGCGCGCTTGCCTCCCTTGCCCTGCACGTCGACTCGGACATGGGCCGACCCGCCGTTGCCCGGCGAGTACAGCAGCGATCGCCTCAAGGGTGTCCACCGGCTTCCACGACCCCAGCGAAAGAGTCCGACCGACTTCGCAGCCAAGAGGGCTGTGGTTGATGCATTGGAACTGAACCCGATACGCGTCGCAGCTGTCTTCACGCCGAGGGTCATCGGGAAAGTCAGTTGTTCCGGGGTATCGAGCCGGGCAACCTTGGTGCGGTGCCCGGCTATGTCCACCCAATGTGTGTCGCTCAAGGGGCTAACGACCTGGGGCTTGCCATGTTTCGTGATTTCAAAGTCCTGCCCCAGCCGATCGATGAAATCCACGGAGTCGGCACCTGCGCTGTCATTGTTGTCATAGCGGATGGCAACGTCAATCTGCTGCGCACCACCTATTTCCTCGGCCAATGATGCCGCAACGATGTTAACGACCCCTCCCATCCATCCTGATGACAGCAACACCGGTGCCGTCGGATTCAGCAATGTTGCCTGCGTGACGGCCTTGGTGAGACGGCTGGTCCATCGGGTGATGTCCACATAAGGGATTCCTGCGCTGACAGCGGCACGAAGGACGCGGTCATTGGGATCGTTGACTGTGCTGATGACGGCTCGGGCCGGGGACAAGAACGGCGTGGGGTCATCAAGGTCCCACTTCCTGACATCGACATTGTGCTCGTTGGCCAGCGCGGCAGCGCGCCCGGGATTCCGACCTGTGAGGACAAGCGGCCACGAAGGAGCTGCGAGCCGGGTAAGGGCCGTTCCTACGATTCCGTATCCGCCCACAATCAGTACGGGTCCATCGGGGTGGTGCTCGAGATTGTCATCCATGATTACGATCTTAGGTCATTTGACCTAAAAGCTATACAGCGGCTTCCGGGCCCATCCCGCAGGTATAAATCGCGTCATTTCAGACACCACAGCTGAACCAATATCTTGTGGCAGGACGCAGCACTACGGTTCGGGCTTTCAACGCTAGACGTCGCACTTCTTGCAAAGCCCAATGTCGCAACTAGTTGCCGATGATGAACGTGCTCGCTGCTTGTCATTTTCCAAAGGCGACTGCATTGGAAGCCCAAAATCACCTGCACTGTGACTGCGCGTCCCTCCACGGAAACCACTCGCGGCACGTCTACCCGAGCTCGCGGCGCAGCGTTAGATCTACAACTGATCCGACCCAAAGCTGACGTGTAGCTTGGAACGTGACTGGATACTCTCCGAGAACCGCTACCCGATTCCGCGCGTTCACAACGAGCGCAACCCTTGTCATTGAAGAGACCAGTTCGTCCGTGAGAGCCCCACTGTCCCACTGCCTATCGGTGCGGCCTGGCACGCGAGCGGCTTCCGCTTGGAGGCTAAGTGCCGCCTGCTCGTGCTCGAAAAGTACTGCGCCTCCCACCACACCGAAAGGACCGCAAGCCGGTCTGGCGCTTCGCCCAACTTGAGTGCGTCCCGCGTGTAAGCGGCAGCAGAATGCGCAACCGTTCATCTGAAACATCGGAGATCGAAGGATCCATATTTCAACAAGCGATCATTCTCAGCTATCCGAGGAAGGTTAGGCTCGAGTCATGAGTGTCGAACGGAATGTGGAGATCGTCGGCGGGGTGCCCGAAGGCGGTATCCCGGAGGTAGCGGGCCTGTACTGGTCCGCATTCGGGAGGAAGCTGCGACCCGCGCTCGGCAGCAAGGAGCACGGGGTGCCGTTCCTGGCGAGCCAGCTGAATTCCGATCGCTTCTTCTGCGCGGTCGCCGACGGCAGGGTCATCGGCGTCGTCGGTTATGCGCTCGACGGCCGCTCCGCCGTCGGCTTTTCCTACCGGGACCTGCGCGCGTGGTACTCCTCGGCAAGTGCGCCCTGGCGCGCGGTGCTGATCGCGGTACTCGGTCGCCGCTCGCGGCCGGAAGAACTGCTGCTCGACGGACTCTCTGTCGCGCCGTCGATGCGAGGAGCGGGTGTCGGCCGTATGCTTCTCGAGCGCGCGATCGAGTTCGCCCATGATCGGGAGCTGTCTGAGGTGCGGCTGAGCGTCGTAGATTCGAACCCGCGTGCCAGGGCCCTCTACGAGAGACTGGGGTTCGTCGAAGCCGAAACGGTCTCGATCGCACCATTCGGCGCTCTCTACGGGTTCAGACGCTCGACCGACATGATCTACTCTCTGGGCTAAACGACGAGACCACGGTCGAACTCGATGCTCGCAGGGGCCTCTGGAGCTCCACCTCCGGACCAAAGGACGGTGCTCGGTCCAGCTGCGCCCGAATCCATCGACTTACGAATTGACAGGCCCCGACAGCTGCACAAGCATCGATTCATGACCAAAAATACAAGTGAACTCACTATTCGACCAACAAATGGTCCCTCGGAATACCCGGAGCTTGTTGAGATCTGGCGCAGTGCGGTGCGGGCTACGCACGACTTCCTCGAGAAAACCGACTTCGAACGAATCGAGATCTCCCTCGCTCCCTCCTACTTTCCCGCCGTGACCCTCATTGTCGCCGAGCGCGACGGAAGACCGCTCGGATTTGCCGGCATCGCCGGGGGCAACCTCGAGATGTTGTTCGTATTGAACGAGGTACGGGGCAGTGGCCTAGGGTCGGCACTGCTCGCAGAGGCAATCGCCAATCACGGCGTGACCATGGTCGACGTGAACGAGCAGAACGCTGGCGCGCACGGCTTCTACCTCAGCCGCGGCTTCCGCGAGATCGGGCGGAGCCCGCTCGACAGTGACGGTCGCCCCTACCCGATCCTCCATCTGCAGCTCCTCGCGTAGCGCTGCTGGACCGGGGAACCGTCACCGTGGCCTGCGGGCTTTCCGGAGGATTCCGGCGCGTAGTAGGACATGGCCTCGCACCCCTATGCATCTCCACCAAAGAAGTCGATATGCCCCCCACTCCAACAAGTACGACCAAGCCGCTCTCTCCACCCAAGTTAATCGCGGCAAAGTTATTTTTCTACGCCACCGAGGCTTCCTGCTGAGGAACTCTCAACTGGGTTCGATACCGCCGCGTTTAACGGAGCCGTTGGGTCCATCGAACGGGTTTTGCCGTGTCATCGTCGTGATCGTCGTGATCTTCGCCAGCGACTAATTCGCTGTAGCCATCGGGAGCCAGCATTTCCGGATACCTTGCCCCACTGGTGGGGAGAACCAAAATTCATGCTCTTGGCGCCGATCATCCTTAAGGTGCGACTCGATACTCGCTGAGGACCGCTACGCGATTCCACGTGTTCATAACGAGCGCAATCCAGGTCACCGCTGAGACCTGTTCCTCCGTGAGAGCGTCGCTGTCCCATTGCCTATCCGTGCGGCCTGGCAGGCGAGTGGCTTCCTCTGCGAGGCCCAGTGCGGCCTGCTCGGTGCTCGAAAAGTATTGCGATTCCCACCACACGGGAAGGACCGCAAGCCTGTCTGCCGTTTCGCCAAATTTGAGTGCGTCCCGTGTATGCAGGCGGCAGCAGAATGCGCAACCGTTCATCTGAGACACTCGGATTTTGACAAGTTCGATGAGCCTTGGGCCGAGGCCTGCAGCCAGTGCAGCCTCTTCGGCGGCTTTGCTGAGTTCCGCCACCTTTTTGTATACGTCGGGGTGCTTTTTGCTGATGTTGACACGTGCCATGTGTGCTTTCCGTTTCCAGGTGAAAGATTTTCCGCCATGTACCAACATGGCTATAGTTTCGAGAACGCCCAGTACGTTTCGGTGAGGCCTAAGTGTGGCCGCTGCACACCCGGCCAATCCTGATATCCCTCTGGCATTTCCATACATCATCGGGTTCTGCCTTTTGGCGCGCACCAAATGATTGAGGCTGCCTGATGAGGTCCTCTTCATACGCTGCAAGTTCGTTCTCTGCGGATACGCTGCCCGAGGTTGATACCGAACCTCAAGTAAAGGGGCTACTGAGACTGCGTGGCTCGGTTCATCGAATACACGATGGGCCCCTCGGGGACCGTGGTCGTGGCGGCGGTGGTGAACCCTAGACGTTGGTAAAGGCACACGTTTCGCGCGTCCGACGTTTCGAGAGCGACGGCGCCTCCTTGCCGGTCTATTATTGCCAGACCCGCTGCCACAACGGCTGTCCCGAGGCCAGCTCCTTGAAGGGAAGGATTGACGCCGACCGTTTCAAGCGTCCACGAACCCGCTGGAACCTGAGGCAGAGACAATCCAATGAGTGCCGCGAGGCGTGGTCCGTGCAACGCTCCTACCCGTTGTTGCGTGTGTTCGTTGGGGGCCGGGGCATCTGGGGGAAGGAACGCGGCGACTGCGCGAATTTGTTCATCCACGACTACGATGCCGTGGTTGAGGGCGTGGTTGAGATAGAGTCGCTGGACTTCTTCAAGGCGTTCAGCATATCCGTCTGCCGGAATCGCCCATCGTGTCCATGGGTACGTGTCAAATGCTGCGGCGAGGACCAACGCTGCGGCATCAAGGTCTGAAGAAGTGGCAAGGCGGACGGCATGGATCATGCGGTATTTCTCCTGAGGTGTTGACGTGAGTACCACTGAGTGGCCACAATGTCAGATTGTGAGAGTGGTTCTTGTGATCAGAATTTGCCACGTCAAGGCTTGCACGAAGTCATCCAACTGTGTCTCGGTTGAGAGGCGTTGGCGGAACGCATCCCATTCCTGGCCTCTACGTTGCGCCTTCGGAGTCACAGGAAAGTCGAACTTCCCGCAATTACTTGTACGGTGCAGGCGCGTGAAGGCTGTGGATCGTCGATAAACCAGACGACATGGTCAATGACCACTATGAGATCTTCACGGTCCGGTCGGCATCCATTGTCGCCGTGCGGCTGCCCTTGAGCGTTGGGGCGAAAAGCGTGGTCGCCACGCCCACCTTGACTAGAGCACTCAGTCACCATGGCGACCCGGAGGCGTTGGTAACCGTCCCGGTCAGGAGGCTTCCGAACCACCAGTTTCAATCTCGGGGGTCACGATCTGCCATTGGCCGAAGAGGGTGAGGCCCGATGCACCGGCGAGGATATTCGAGGCAACGTTGTCCAGCTGGCATCGGTACTGCGGTTCGTACCCCTGGTTGAGCGCGTGCCTGCACATGGCCCGCACCAAACGGCGGGCGTGGCCCCGGCCACGTGCCTCGGCAAGTGTTAGAACACCGATGTCGGCAAGTTTGCTGTCTTGCTGCCAGGGATACATGCTGCCGGCGCTGAGGATACGACCATTTGCGTCGATCACACCGAATACGGCCCAGTCATCGAGTTCCACTTGTGCATCGTCGAGATCTTGTTCCGAGACGCCTGCCTGAAACTCCGCAAATTGTGCTGCATCGTGCTCGCTCAATTGGCGGATGTCAGATGGCGTGGGTTCAGAGAACAACGGTTCACGGGAGTCTTCAGACAAGTAGTAGATGTTGTCGGCGCCATGAAGGATGATGCCTTCTTCAACAAAGCGCGCAAGGAGTGCATTCGCATCCAGTTTCCCGGTTGACGCCAACACTTCCGAGAATTGAGCGGCAACTTCGGGGCGCATCGCAACGGCCGTCCGACCATCGCCTGCAGTTTTAAGCACGGTGATCCGCTCGGATTCATCCAGGGTCTCGTTGAGAATGATGCTCAGATGAGTGCTGTGATGCACACGTTTTCCGTCGAATGGTCCTTGCCAGAAATCCCTCACTAGCGGGTGGAAATGTTGCATAATTTTCTCCTTTTGTCAGTGACTGCCAAGTTAGACATTGGCTGTCACCCTTGACAGCATATGTCACTAAACGTTGATAGACTGTTGCGATGTCGAAAAGCACCCTCAGAGAAGTCTCGCGACAGGCCATGCGCCAGCGAATTGGCGAGATAGCGGAGGATTTATTCGTTTCGCGCGGTTATGACGCCACCACCGTGGAGGACATCGCTCGTGAGGCTGGAATTTCGGAACGAACGTTTTTTCGGTACTTTGCATCCAAGGCTGAGGTTCTCTTTCTAAGATTCGAAGTCGACACTCATGGTCTCGCTGAGGCCATCGAGGCGCGTCCCCCAGACGAAGCGCCCTGGTTGACTCTGCGGCATGCCCTTGAGAGCGCACTGGAGAACCTCGATCAAGAATCAGTTGCGAAACGTGCGGCACTCTTTCGGAAGATCACCGAGACCGCGCCCCAGATCTTGGCCCAGTACTTCGCCCGAGTTCACGCCTCCCAGCAGGAACTGTGCGAAGTCCTTTGGACGCGATGGAAGGTCGAGCACCAGGTGGATGCCGACACTCGAGTTATTTTCCGCGCGCTGGTGAGTTCTGTGTTCGCTGTGCTCAACGAAGTTGAACTTGCTACGCAGGAGCGCCCCCTTGCAGAACGTAGACGCATGTTTCGAGAGGCCCTTGATGCTGTTCGTCCGGCCCGCGAAGATCTAGCTGGCAAACCAAATTGATGGCGGGCCGGGCGACATGGTCAATGAATATCGTGAGATCTTTGGGTGAGGTCAGCATCCGTTGTCGCCGTGCGGCTCCCCTTGAGCGATGCGGCGAAAAGCGTGGCTGCGGCCCCACTATGACTAGAGCGCTCAGTCCCCATCGCGGCTCGGATGCGTTGGTACCGTCACGATGATCGGGCTAGTGGTGAGGAGCCCGCCCCGCATCAGCCAGCTGACGATCGTAACGCCCGCGTCTTCGGTGACCCCCGGGATCCTCGCAGCGGCGCTGGCTGGGCTTGGGACCAGAGTCGCAGAACCGTATCCGGCCAGCGCGATTCCCGCGAGCACGATGGCGAGGTTGTCCGCTCAAGGTTCCCTATCCGGGGTAGTGCTCCACGTCGCCGGGGCCCGAGTCTACAGTCAATCTCTGGGGCTTCGAGATGCGACACCTAGCTCTGCAAACAGTGCGACATTCAGCGTTGAAACCCGCAACTACGCCGAAGAGCAACCGGCCTCGGGGATTCTCGATTCAATTCATTCTCGAAATACATCGTTCGTGAGAGTTCCGCGAGGTGAGCGGCCGTTGGAATACGGGGCCGTTCAGTGGCGAAGCCGAACCGGTACCTCCGACCGCTTGGGATGGCGGATACGGAAAAAGGAAACAAACCAGGCGAGCTCGGCCCTACCATGTATCGCTTGCCCGGATCCACACAGCGACCGCTGAAAGCCGGGCCCAGATTGCGGATCCGCCCCTGATCCGGCTACGAACCGGGTGCGCTCCGTCGAAGTTTGCGGACCGCACGCTGGTCCTCACGGCGCAGCTTTCGATCATGAGCAGCGCGGCTCAATCGGCCGTGCAGGAGCAATAGCCTCGGTACGACCACGTAGACCGCCATCGGGACGACAACCAGCGTGAGGACGAGTGCGCGCAGGACGGGGTGCCACTCCTGGGCAAACGAGCCCATGGCCGTCATCCCGATTGCGACCATGGGGAAGATCGCGCACCACGTGAGGATGGCTCGGGTGTGTACCGATGCAACGCCGGGACTCCGGTGATGGTTCGTGTCGGTTTCGTCGGCGGCAAGTGCCTTGCCCTCGTGCTTCATGTTTTCTCCTGGTATTCGTTTTGCGGAACCCCGACGCGGGGATCGGTTCTCCGTTCGGGTCTCACCGTGGTGGGAAGACCTCGCGGTGGGGGCTTGAGCCATGGCCGGAGCGCGGCGAGGCGTCTTTCGCTACCGTCGCCGGCCCACCTTCATCGATAGCGTGCTCGATGACCGCCAGCTCTCATTGATGAATGTCCCCCTCAAGAGGGGCGCGCGTAGGTTGCCGGGGTGAGGGATCCATCGCCGGCGACGTAGGTCTGGGCACCGGGGACACGGTCGGTGTTCTGGGCACTGACGGCAAGCCAATGTTCTTCGGCGCTGCGACTGAGGGTAAAGCTCAGAACCCCCGAACGGTCCCCCACAGGATCTCCGGATGGACCAATCTGTCCGGAGAGGCTCCACGCTGCATGCACGACGGCAACGTCGGGTCCCAGCTCACGGACGGCGACCTTGTCCAGGGTCATGACGGTCCGCGGGAATATCCGGCGGAAGCCGTAGGCGTGGTTGTGCTTGATCTGGGAACGCGTCTTCCACCAGAGGCCCACCACGTTGACGAAATCGGCGTCCTCCGCGAAGAGACTCGCCAGGGCATCCGCGTCGGCGGCATTCCAGGCCGCGGCGAAGCCAGTGGCGACTTGCGCCGGTGACTCGATCATGAGCGGGCTCCTTTGTAGTCGTGTGCTCAATGGCGGTGCACTTGCGAGCGAAACAGGATCAGTTTGCGGCAACCTCAAGCGGGGCCATGAGATAAGCCAGGGACCGTTCCAGCCGTGTGCGATCCATGCCTGCACGTACGGTCAGCTGGAAGCCGGAGAGTGCCGTGACCAAGGCGCTGGCCGCCACCCGGGCATCGACGTCCGTAGGGACGGACCCCGCGCCTTGTCCGGCGCGGAGGTGCTCGGTAAAGGCATCCTCCAGTCTTCGGTGGTCTTCGGCAACTCGGTTGGACACGACACCGTCCGACAGAGCCAATTCGGCGGCCTGGTTGGTACTCATACACCCAAAGCGCTGGCACGCTTCCAACCCCACCCCGATGACTTCCTCGAAGAACGCCCTGATTCCCTGCGGGGCCGAATGCGCGTTCAGGACCTTGGTGAGATGCTCGAGCTGGCGATCCCTGTAGAGGTCGAAGGCAGCAACAAATAGCTGGTGCTTGTCCCCGAACGCGGCGTAGAGGCTGCTTTTGCTCAGCCCGGTGACTGCCAGGAGTTTGGCAAGGGAAGTCGCCTCATAGCCGTGCTCCCAGAACGCCCCCATGGCGTTCTCGAGAACTGCGTCCCGGTCGAACTCCGGTTTGCGTGCCATGTGCGCTGCTCCTCGTTGTTGTGGACCGGTCGGTCTTGGACAATCCACCGTACCAATTGCAGGCAGGATCGCCCGTTTTTGGGTAGGCGATACCCCGCAAGCAGCGCGCACGGAACCATTCCGCGCGGCTCGTTCCGACGCCTTTTCGTGACGCCCGCAGAAGAGTCTCGAATTCCGGAACGATCGGTCCAAAAGACCACCATAGCACTATCAGGACCGACTGGTCCATAATGGTTCGAGAAGTCTAGGGTGGAGCCATGATCTACGTTTCCCATGTACTGCCAGTGAACGACAACGACAGCATTCCCCTCACCAGGGCCCAGCTTTGGGACGGCCTTGTCATGAAGGCCAACAATGCGCTTCCCTTCGTGGCTGCCATGAGCGAGTGCACCGTCACCGACCGCATCAGCGACACGGTGTTCGATCGCGACATTGTGGTCAACGGCCAGGCGTCCACCGAAAGAATCACCCTGCAGGAACCAAAACGAGTTGTCTTTACGCGCATTGCGGGCAGCGTCCTTGGCACGATCGCCAATGAGATCGAGGGCGACGACAACGACCTCAGGCTCCGCTTCAGCTTCGCGCTCGTCATCCCGGACGTAGAGCCGGGGTCTGCAGAGGAGGATGCCTACGCAGAGGGCATGAAGTCCGAGTATCTCAAGGCGGTTGAATCGACAATCGCCACGGTGAGGCAGATGACTGGCACGCCGACCGCCTAGCGCTGATCGAGTTCGTCCTTCCCGGAATGGATCGATTGTGGGGGCCGGGCTTCCCGACCCCCACAATCGCAAACCATGCGCCGGAAGTTCCGGGGTCCCGGTGCTGGAGGGTGATCCGCATTCCGGCGGCCAACAACCGCATTCATGCGCCGTCTGCCCCTGCCGGTAGACTTGATGGCGACATGACTGAGAATTTTTCTGAGGCCGATCAGGCCGGTACCGACGAACTTTTTACCGCAGCCGAGCTTGAGGCAGCCATCAAGGTGCTGGGCCTGGTGCACCGCCTCGAACCCGAGGACGAGCGCCACGTGGCCGTGCGCCGCGCAACGGGCAAGATGTTCAAGGCCGCCAAGCGCCACCGCAAGAACGAGAAGCGATCGGCCATCAACGCGGCCGACCGCGCCGTCGTTGAACGTACCGCGACCGGTTCCCCGCAGCGCCTTGACGACGAGACGCTCGGCCTGGACCTGAGCACGCCCACCGACGAGCACACCGCCGGCGAGTACATCAAGCCGCGCGGCTGCTATATCTGCAAGCAGCGCTACACCACCGTGGATGCCTTCCACCACTACCTGTGCCCGGAGTGCGCAGCGGCCGGCCGCGAACGCCGCGACGCCCGCGCGGACCTGACCGGAAAGCGCGCGCTGCTCACCGGCGGACGCGCCAAGATCGGCATGCACATCGCCCTGCGCCTGCTGCGCGACGGGGCGCACACCACCATCACCACGCGCTTCCCGCGCGACGCTGCCCGCCGCTTTGCCGCGCTTGAGGACTCCGCCGACTGGATCCACCGCCTGCGCATCGTCGGCATCGACTTGCGCGACCCGTCCCAGGTCATCGCGCTGGCCGACCGCGTCGCGGCCGAGGGCCCGCTGGACATCCTGATCAACAACGCCGCACAGACCGTGCGTCGCACCTCGAACTCCTACCTGCACCTGATCGAATCCGAGTCGCAGCCGCTTCCGGCCGAGCTCGAGTTCGCGCACGGCGGCCCGGAAGTCTGGGGCGAGGCCAATCCCCCCTCGGAGCACCCCAAGGCCTTGGCCAGCGCCTTCCACCTGGAGGATTCGGCGCTGCTGGTCCCGACGCCCCACGCCAACTACGACGCGCAGGCGGTTGCCGACCTGGCCATGACGGCCGGCTCGGCGAGCCTGGAGCGCATCGCCGAGGGAACCGCGATCGACGCCGGCGGACTAGTCCCGGACGTCGTCACCGAGAACTCCTGGACGCAGATCCTGGGCGATGTCGACGCGCTGGAAATGCTCGAGGTGCAGCTGTGCAACGTCACCGCGCCGTTCCTGCTGGCCTCGCGCCTGCGCCCGGCGCTGGCCGCGTCCGATGCGCACCGCAAGTACATCGTGAACGTCTCCGCCATGGAGGGGCAGTTCTCCCGCCGCTACAAGGGCGCCGGGCACCCGCACACCAACATGGCCAAGGCCTCGCTGAACATGCTCACGCGCACCAGCGCCGAGGAAATGCTCAAGACCGACGGCATCCTCATGTCCGCAGTGGACACCGGGTGGATCACCGACGAGCGTCCGCACGATTCCAAGGTCCGCATGGTGGCCGAAGGCTGGCACGCGCCGCTTGACCTGATCGACGGCGCGGCGCGCGTCTACCAGCCGATCGTCGACGGCGAACGCGGCATCGACCTGTACGGCTGCTTCCTGAAGGACTACGAACCCTCGCCGTGGTAAAACGCCTCCGGGCCCTGCGCAACGTGGCGCTTCCCGGGACGCACAGGAAACTTGTCCCCGGGCTGCTGACCGCCGCGGGCCTGGTGACCGTCGCCTTCGCCGGGCACCTGCTGGTTCCGGGGGTTCCCGTGCTCACGCTCTGCGTGGTGCTCGGGGCCGTCGCCGGAAACTCGTTGCGCGCGGCGCCGAAGTTCCGTCTGGCACCGGGCATGGGCTGGGGCGGCAAGCACCTGATGCGCGCCGGGATCGTGCTGCTGGGGTTCCAGCTGGCCCTGGCCGACGTGCTGGACCTGGGCTGGAAGGGCGTGGGCCTGATCGCCCTGGTGGTGGCCGGGTCCTTCGGCGGGACCTACTTGGTGGCCCGGGCGCTGAAGCTGCCCGGGGACCAGCCGGTGCTGCTGGCCAGCGGGTTTTCCATTTGCGGGGCCAGCGCCATCGGCGCGATGAGCCAGGCCCGCGGATCGGCCCGGGACGCACCCGTCCCGGTGGCCCTGGTGACCCTCTGCGGCACGCTGGCGATCGCCGTGTTGCCGCTGGCGAACACCTGGTTGAACCTCAACGAACTGGACTTCGGCCGCTGGGTCGGCGCCTCGGTGCACGATGTCGGCCAGGTCGTCGCCACCGCCCAGGGCGCAGGATTCACGGCGCTTGCCGCGGCCGTGGTCGTCAAGTTGGTGCGCGTGCTGATGCTCGCGCCGATCTCGGTGCTCGGCTCGATTTCTGCCCGCCGCCGGCAGGCAGCCGCAACCGATGGCTCGATGCCCGGTGCGGGAGAACGCCCGCCGCTGGTTCCGATCTTTGTGCTTGGCTTCATGGCCTGCGTGCTGCTGCGGTCCACGGGCTGGATGCCGGATTCCGTCCTGCACGCCGCGAAAACCGGGCAGGAAATACTGTTGGGCGTGGCCCTTGTCGGACTCGGTTTCGCCATCGACCTGCGCCACCTCTTTTCCACCGCCGGCCGCGCCCTGGCCGCCGCGATCGGCTCGTGGGCCGTTGTCGCCGCGTTGGGTCTGGGCTTCGTCGCACTGATGGCCTGAGGGCGCCCTTGTTCCAACCTTGGCGCCGACTTCGGTGCCGGCGCACCGAGCCGAACCCTCCCCGGCCGCTACGGACCGCTGTCGGCCAGCGGCATCCTTGGAAGCCGCGGGCCGACGGCAGTACCGCTTAGGGCGATACCGTATGCCGTTCGTGGGCAAAACGGGCATACGCTGCCATCAGCACGGGGTTATCCACCGACCCGAGATCCGCAACCGTTTCCAGCTGCGCCCCCTGTAGAAGCCGCTTGACGGGAACCTCAAGCTTCTTTCCGGTGCGGGTATGCGGAATGCCGGGCATGAAGACGATCTCGTCGGGCAGGTATCGGACGGACAGGCTCTCGCGGATGGACCGGGTGATTGCGGCGTGGGCCTCCTCCGGCTTGATGCCTGCGGCTTCGTGCACGAACAACGGCATGTAGTAGTCCATGCCGAGTTCCGCACCGACAACCAGCGCCTCGGCGACTTCCGGCAGCGATTCAACCCCCGCACAAACTGCACTTGCATGGCTGCTGTCTCGCGGAAACGACATCGCTCCGATCCCTGGGACCCGCAGAGTCTCACGCGTCGAGGAAAACACTGCGGCGGATTCCCTCGAACTCACCACGGATCAGCTCACACGCTTGGATGCACTAGAACCGGCCTCCGGAGAACGCCACGATGAGAACGGCATAGCTGCGATCGATCGGTGACAGAAACCTGCCACCGAAGCACGCCCGTCGGCCGGACCAGCGGCCCATGCACCGAGGTGACTTGGGTGTCTCGAAAAACTAAGGTTTCCAAGGCGCCACAGCGTGGCTATCCCAGGCGAGGTGACGGAACCGGTTTCCTCGCTGCAGATTGTCTCGCAAACTACATCTCGCCAATCCGACACAGACCAGGGCGACCCATTTGCCGATCCCCATCGAGCCACTCCCCCGCCAAGAAACGGCAGCGACGGAGGCGAAGGCAACCGCCGGGCGGCGTTCCCTTCACATCGGTGGTTCTCGCCATCACGACTCCCGGCACGGGGCCGCTCAGGTGCACTGCGTGTTGTTCCCGACCAGCACCGACTTCAACAGGTGGATCGGCGGTTCACGCTGGGACTGGTTCCCTAGGCCGCGTCGGGGTTTGCCAGTGCCGAGCGAACGGCCGGCACGTCGATCTTGAGCTCCGCCAGGAGGACGGCGGCGGGATCCGGCGCGTGGAGGTCCAGGACAGCACCGAGGAGGTGTCGCGCTTCGAGGCTTCGAGAGTGCTCGCTCACCGCACGGCCCAGGGCATCCCGCATCAGGTCCTTGGCACCCGAGTTGAACGGCGTACGTTTCGTTCCGCTGATGGGCGCCCAGCCCGCTTGCCCGCCTCGCAGATCAACGCCGATGGCCCGGAGGGCGGTTGAGTCGAGGGCTTCGGAGGAGGCCCGGGCCGCCTCGAGACTTGCGCCCAGCATTCCGGCGATTCCCGGGTCGTGCAGGAGGCCAAGGAGCAGGTGGTCCGTCCCGATTCGGCGGTCGCCTCGGCCCTGCGCTTCCGCGACGGCGTGGACGACCGCCGTCCGTGCGTCCTGGGCAAATCTTTCAAACATCGCTCGCGCCGTTCTTTGCGTACTTCGCGTGGACCGACTGCCGGGATACGCCCAGTGCGTCTCCGATCTGCTCCCAGGACCAGCCGGCTTCCCGTGCCGCCTTGACGTGCGTGGCCTCGACGCGTTCGGCAAGTCGCCGCAGGGCGCCGACCGCGCGAAGTCCGGTGGCGGGATCCGCCTCGCGAAGCCGCCGGGTAAGATCTTCTTCCATCATGCCGTCAGTTTAGGCTGACACCTTCAGGGTGTCAACATAGACTGACAAAAGGCATCGCTCGTTCAACTTCCGGGAAAGCCGGCCACGGGGACGCCGTCGCGCATGCCGAACGGCTTGTGGGACACCCAAAGAAGATCGGACCGCTGAGACAATCTTCGGAGAAGTCCTGCCACGCCGAATTTCGACCCCCACGTCATAATAACGGACCCTGGAGCCCACAGGAGGGCCCTAACGGGTGCATCGCGCACGTGGACGTGAACTGCTACGTGAGGTGCGAGCGTGCCTGTGGCCCCACGCTGATGGGCCGGCCCGCGATGGCCCTGTCCATCAACAAGGGCTGCGCCCCGGCCACAGGATCCCGTTGAGGAAGAACACCCAACCCAGGAGGGCATTGTGGGTCTTTACCCAACGAACCTGCCGCATTACCCGCAACCGGTTGGGGGCGTGGTGAGTCACAGTGGGCGATCTTGGCCCGTCGACCAACTTGGGCAGGAGCATCCGCACCGCAACAGACTCCGGGCACCGTATTCTTAATCACGTTTAAGGTGCCGTCCCAGGGGGAACGCCCGGCCAAAACCATCCAGATGGAACCCGATCTGCTGGTGCGGCTCGATGAGGTCGGCATCCGCCCGGGGCCCTAGTCACCCTCGAAAGGGCCTGCGAATCCTTGGTCGTGAGGGTGCGTGGATCGAAGGGTGGCGGTGCTTCCGACCGAAGTCGGCGCCCGCGTGTTTGTCCGCCGCATGGATTGATAACGGAATTGTAACTTTTGCATACGCCCCCGTAGGGTTTTGCGTCAGGTTGCACTCACGCACCCCAGCCCCGATCCGGTTCGCACAACCCTACCGGCGGATCGCGGAGCAAGAATTCCCGGTAGGGGCGGAGGACCCAATCAACCGTTCCTGGTCTTGGACCATGGATCTTGGGGTGAAGCTGAGTCCGCCTTGGCGGGCTCGGCCGAGTTGATCTCATGACTCGAATCCGACAGCTAACTTCGCAGGCGATACATGAGAGGTAAACACTTGACCCAGCAGCACAATTCCGGGCGCCGCCGCGCGCCCGGACCCGTTGATGCTTTGCCTGCCAACGGTTCAGTAGAGCAGATCGTGGACACCGCACTGAGCAGCGAAAAAGCATCCCGACGTTCCGGTCGACGCGCACTGAGCACGGTCCCGGATTCCGTCAAGGCTCCGAGTGCCACGCAGTACACTGGCCGCCACTTTGTGGCAGACCTGCGCTATGGGGCGTCCCCGGCCACGGCATCCATCGCCGCCACCGAAATCCCTCCCGCACCAGTTGCACAGCCCGTGCCGCTGGCGATGCCTGCCGAAGTCGACGATCTGGACAACGTCCTGAAGTTCGCGCCCCGGACCCAGCGCCCTCGACTTGGGTTGGCGCACAAGCTCGCCGCCGTCGCCGCCGTGTCTGGCCTGGCATTCGCCGCCGCCGCCCCCACGCAGGAAGCGGAGGAAGTTGTCCCGGAGCCCCAGCGCGTCGCCCAGACCGCTGTCGCAGATGTCAGGGCCCCGGCCAACGACAAGATCACGATCGATCGCGCCTCGGTGACCAGCAAGTACATTAAGGAAAAGAAGGCGGCAACTGTCACGACCGCTGCCGGCGGAAAAGTCACCAAGAAAGCCAAGCCGGCAACCGCCACGACCGCTGCCGGAGGAAAAGCCACCAGTCTCGCCGCAGGCGGAGCCCTGGCACAGCCGGTTGACAACATACGGTTGACGTCGCGCTTCGGCCACCGCAAGAACCCGACCGGACCCGGCTTCATGAATCACAACGGCCTGGACTACGCCGTTCCCATGGGAACGCCCATCAAGGCCAGCGCCGCCGGCACCGTGGTGCAGTCCGAATGGGCCGGGCACTCCGGCTACCGCGTCAAGATCGATCACGGCAACGGGCTGGAAACCAGCTACAACCACAACTCGGCCCTCAAGGTGTCCGTGGGGCAAAAGGTCAAGCGCGGCGCAGTCGTCTCGCTTGCCGGCAGCACGGGCAACTCCACGGGGCCGCATCTGCACCTCGAGGTCATCGTCAACGGCAAGTGGGTTAACCCCGAGGGCTGGCTATAACGACTGTCCTCATTCCGTATTTAACTGTCAGATTTTTGGTGACCGGGTGTCGCGGCGGGGATCCTCTACGGCTACAGGACCAACCGTCTAGACCTCGGGGTCAGCCGCGCCAGCGCTCCAGATCTTTTTTCTGCTGCTCCAGCTCGGGCTCATCCCCGAAGAAATCGATGAGGATGTCCAATGCCTCCAACGCCCGAACGCGCCCGGTTTCATCGATCTGCCCCGTAAGGCGAAGCAGGGTGAAGGCGGCTGCAGCGACGAAAGTAGCGTCCTCGTACCATTCCTCCGCCGTTGGGGATTCTCCCCATCCACCGGTTGCGGGGGCCTCGACGATTTCCAAAACATCCGCAACCGTGGAACCACTGGTCAGCTCGGCGCGTTTTTCGGCCGCATCGTGGAGGGTGTCCCATCCCTCGCCGGATCCGAACGGGGCGAACTCTCCGGCCACGTCTTCGTAGAATGGTGCCGTGAAATGGCGTGTGAAATTCTCGTGGGCTTCTGGCAGTTGCTCTTCGTTCATTACTCTCTCCGATGTGGTTCAGGCGGATCGCAACGCGTCCATTGACACGGAACCAAGATTAGCCGAGCCAATGCGTTCCACGGTTCCAAACGACTCTGCGGCGTTCAGGTGGAGTACGTCAGAAACCTTAGAAGAATGCTCCGCTCCCCCATACGAGATACGGGCCAGCAGCCGGTGACTGCTTACGCTCTTGGTCGGTGTTCCGTCAGTGGTCAACCGCCTACCTCGTCAGGTGCCGTTGAGGAAACCCACCGGAAGGCTTCGGGACAGACCGTGGAAAGCTTCGATACGGCAACCGAAGCTGAAGGCCCCCTCGAACCCTGGGCCACACGCCTGCACGGGCCGACCTCAGGAGGGATGGAACGGCCAAGCAGGATCGCAATGGCCGATCCCTATGCGGGAATTCTCAGGCCGCGGCAATTCTGTCCCAGTGAGGGTTCGGCTTACGGACGCCCCAGCGCAGTGCATAGGACTTTGGAAACCAATGCAGTCGACGTCGAAAAATGACAAGACACGCGAGTGAGTACCTCGAGCCAGGATGCGCAGTTGCAGCTCGACGCACTGGTCACTGCCGGGGTGCAGAAGCGCGACGTGTTCGCCGACGTCACCTCGGGAAGCCGGACGGCGATCGAGCGGCCCGGGATAAAGAAGCTACTTGAATACGCCGAGGCCGGAGACACCGTGGTGGTCTGGCGGGTCGACCGGCGGGGACGTTCCCTGATCGATGTGTTGAACACCGTGAACCTGCTGCGCGAACGCGGCGTGAACGTCCGATCCATTGCGGACGGGATCGACCCGGCGACCTCGACCGGTCGGATGATGCTGAGCTTGCTGGCCTCCTTGGCCGAGTACGAGCGCGAGCTGATCGTTGAACGCGTCAACGCCGGGATCGCCGCGGCCCGGCAAAGCGGCACCCGTTTCGGCCGGCTGCTCTCCGATCCGACGGTGATCGCTGACAAGCGCGCGATCGCCAAGGACGCCCGTGCGAAGGGACGCACCGCGGAAGACGCGGCGCGCCTGGTCGGGTGGAGCCGCGCGACGCTCTACCGCCACCTCGGCCAAGACTCCGGATCCATCAAGGGCCGGTGATCCCTGATGTCTCAGCGCAGTGCAGTCGACTTCTGAACGACACGTGCCCGAAGAGATCGACCTCCACGAGCGTCTTCAACCTCACCCGCACCCGAAGCCCCACAACCAGGGACCACGATCACGCGTTTAGCGCCAACCCCTGTACCGATGGTCCTCACTGCCGGTTCACCCCGCGCGAGATCCCCGGACGGATGAGCGTAGTTGTGCCGCCATGGTTCGGCCAACACCAAGTGGCCACTGGACCATGATGTAGTCAGTGGCGTTCTCGAGAGTCAGTTGGCGGGTGGAGTTGCCGCTGCGCACCCAGAACTCGGAGCGCTCGTTCCGCCCCGGCTCAAGGAAGACCGGGCGGGGAGAATTTGGGCATGAGATCCTACAGACGAATGATGGGGTACCGTCAACCTCGACAGGGGCAAAGTCAATGATCGGCAAGGCTGCCGCGTTCTGCCCAAGTGTGGAAGATAGCAGGTCGCGCAGCCACAGCTCGTAGCGGTCGGTGTCGGGTCGTTTGACGAGGCTGAAGTCCGGTTCCAAACCAATGATCCGCCCGTCGTCGGCGACGCCTATGAGGAGAGTCCCGCCGTCGGCGTTGAGAAAGGCCGCGACCGATTTGGCAATGACGAGCTCCATTCGCTCGTCACGTTGCTGGGTGTGCATGTTCCATCGGGCCGAAGACTTGAACTCGACGAGTTGCGACTCACCTCGGCGCGCGACATCCAGAATCGAAATTCGCGGCTGGGGTGGTTGGAAGCGCCGTGCCACGAGTGCGAATAGCGTCAGCAGGGCTGCAGTGCACGCGATTGAGAGCAGCAAGACTTCAAGGCTCCACGGTTCGGAATTGCGGAAGATCAGGCTGCTGAGCACCAACCCCAGGGACAGGCCTATAACGGCAAGGACGAGGGTGGTTGAGGTGCTCACCGATACGCGGCGACGGACCAGCCAGCGGGTGATTTGACCGATGAAGTAGGCGAAAATTAGTGCAATCGGAAGCCCAATGCCAAGCAGGATCATGGACTCGGGACCGGATCTAAGCATGAGTCCCATACTACGGGGCCGCCGTGTCGCTCGGCGACCGGGGACTCGGCCCACATCGATTCTCCGGCCAACGGGGGACTGCAATCCTTGGTGCAACTTAGCGAACGGGAACTGCCGCATAACAAGGTACTGGATGGAACACGGCAGTGGGGCCATCCCAGTCAACCAGTTCCGGGAACCGAAGCGCAGTAGTGGCACACAACAGCTGACCGAGTTTCAGTCAGGATCAGTAATCTGGCTTCGGCCGTCCCACTGAGGGTTCCGCTTACGACGCGCAGAATAATGACAGTCTGCATTGTTCATGTTTTGGTTTACTCCAGTCTTGAGTGTCAAGGACCATCCACAGCCCCAGGTCACTGGCATAGTCTGTGACCTACGACGCCAAGCCACGAGTGGGAGCCGGCTGAACCATGAATAGCATCAAGGAAGCCTCGGCCGTGCTGCGTCACCGGCAGTTTCGAAGCTTCTGGACAGGACGGGTAATTTCGTCACTCGGTTCGGCTGCGGCCCCGATCGCTGTCGCGTTTGCGGCTCTCGAAGCAGGAGGCGGGGTCGAATGGCTGGGATTCATCCTCGCCCTCAACATCGCTCCCCAGGTTCTCCTGCTTCTCGTGGGAGGCGTGCTGGGCGATAGGGTCCGACGTGACCGGGTGATGGTCGCTGCGAACGCTGCTTCCGGCGTCGTTCAGGTGGCCATGGCCATCCTGATTCTGACCGGTGAGGCCGAGCTATGGATGCTGGCCACCTCCGTCTTTCTCCTGGGTGTGGCATCGGCCTTTTTCCAGCCCGCATCCCAGGGATCAATCGTCCAGCTGGTTCCCCCGGAACAACGGGTAGCCGCAAATGCGGTGCTTCGCCTTCCCTTGAACGTCGCCAAGGTGCTCGGCCCGGCTCTAGGTGGTCTGGTGGTCGCCTTGGTCGGCCCGGGCTGGGCACTGGCGTTCAACGCTTGCACCTTTCTCCTGTCGGTATTCTTTCTCGCCTCGATCCGGTTGCCCCAACCGCTCAAAAGCAAGGCTTCCGGGCTTTCCGCCTTCCGAACCGGCTGGAATGAATTCAGTGCCCGGCGTTGGTACGTCATCATGGTGGCGCAGTCCACCGTCACGGTCCTCATGTGGCTGGTGGGATTCCAGCTCTGCGGACCGGTCGTTTCCCACTCATCACTCGGCGGGGCCTTCGCGTGGGGATTGATCAGCGGTGGCTTTGCTTTCGGACTGGTCGGAGGCTCACTGGTCGCCGTGGCGGTTCGACCCCGGCGAGTCGGCATCACAGTATCTCTCTGCTTGGCAGCCCAGGCGCTGCCGCTAGTGGCCCTGGCTTTTGTTGCCCCGATCTGGGTAATCGTCGGCGCAGCCGTCCTGGCGGGAATTGCCCTCGATATCTCGATCGTGTCCTGGTCGGCATTCTTCCAGGAACAAATTCCCGAGGGTTTGCAGTCACGGTTGTCCTCGATCAGTACCTTTGGGCAGCTTCTTCCCGTCCCGATTGGTTATGTACTGTTCGGGTTGCTCAGCGGGTACGTCAGCAACACCGTGATGGTGAGCCTCATGTCGGGGATTCTCGTTGTCGCGGCGTTGCTGCCGCTCCTTCTGCCGTCCATTCGCCAATTGCGGCTTGGACAGATGGTCGATGAATCCATGGTTGGTGGGGGCGATCCCCTGCTTCCGGACTTGCTTATGAGGGGAGCCAAAGGTGAAGGCTCGACTTAAGCTTGCCGCAGCGACCGTCCCAGTGAGCGTTCCCCTTGCGGAGATTGGAAATCCGAGCGTACCGGGCCTCCAGAATCGCCGGATGCCAGAGGCACAGGAAACCGGCCGTTGCCTAAGGTCAATGTAGACCGCAGGTAGATTCTCCGCTGATCGTCACGTGTTCTTCCTGCGCCCTATTCGGTTGGTACATTTCAACGTATGACCGGTGCAATTATCATTGTCCGTCACCCAGTGGAGGGCGACGCGAGCACCCTGGCCGACATCCAAATCTCGGCTTGGAGAGCCGCCTACCGGGGCGTGATGACCGACGAGTACCTCGACGCCATGGACTGTGAGAGTTTTGCAAAGGGCTGGGCTCGAAACATTGCAAAGCCCAAACCAGGAACAACCCACTTGGTGGCGCAAGCAGAAAGTCAGGTCGTTGGGTTTTGTATACTCGGGCCCGCCACCGGAGACGCCGATTCCGCACTGGGGCAGCTCTACGCAATTAATGTGCATCCACAGTGGTGGGCCAAGGGCGCAGGTTCAGCGCTGTTCGCGGCCGCCGAGGAAAACCTCGTGGCTCTGGGTTACGGCAAGGCTTTTCTATGGGTTGAGGCCGACAACAAAAGAGCCATCGACTTCTACAACAATCGTGGGTGGCTAGACGATGGAGGGACACTGCAGGACACCCGTTTCGACCCGCCCGTGTCAGAACGACGCCACAGCCGTGAATTGAAATAGCCCATTTGCTCCGAGGCCCGCCGATTTCTGGTTTCATGTCCCGCAAGCCGTTCCTCCTGCGGAAGCCCCAGCGCAGTGCAGTGCAGGCGACTTCGGATACCCAGTGCAGTCGCCATTAGAGGAAAATAACATCGACCCCGGCGACACGCCGGGGTCGAGTGAAGTTCAATGACCAGTTCTCAAACGGTCGTTTTCGGTTGTCATATTCGACGGCCATCCGTCACCGAGTAGCAAGGCCAGCGGTTTCTAACCAGCGGTGCGGCGCTAGAGCAGCCGTTGGGTGTGTCATAATCCCTTCAGAAACGGAGAGGGTCAGCCGCATTCAGCTGACCCTCTCCCGTTACCTGCAGCTCAGTTGGTTCGAGAAGCCGCTGAGTGAATGGCCTTGGCGAGGTCGCGGGGACGGCTCCACATAGGCCAATGCCCCGTGGGGAGGTCCATGACGTCGAGGTGTTCGAGGTTCGCGACTTCGGCAAACATGGGATGGCCTGCTAGGACCAGCTCCATCACCTGTTCGCTCGAGATCGAGCAGCACATCAGGGTGGTCGGGACGTTGCGGCGGGCCTCGTTCGTGAGCTCGACGGGCTGACGAAGCACTGGGCCGGGCTCAGGGACGGCAAGGGCCTGAAAACGCTCGAGGACCTCTGCGCTCAGGCCTTCGAGGCTCGCCTGCTGCGCGAGCACATCGAATGACGGCAGCGGCAACTCATTCAACTCATCCGGGAAGTCGGGGGCGAAGACACTGCCCGCCACCACAGGGCCGGAGTCGACCCACACCACCCGGTGGACAAGCTCAGGGTGCCGGTCAAGGACGAGGCTGACGGGGGCGTTAGCCCCACTGTGGGCGACGAGAATCGCGGGCTGATTTCCGTGTTGAGAAATGGTACCTAGGATCGCTTCTGCTTGGTCGTCGAGAGTCTTCGCCGCACGTTCAGAATCGTGCGCGTCGAGACCGGGCAGTGTCATGGCGATGGCACGAGAATGGTCGGTTTTCAGGTGTTCAAGGACTTCATCCCACGCCCAAGCGCCTAGCCAGTGGCCGGCGATGAGGATGATGGTCGGACTGCTAGTAGCGGTTGTCATGTCATAACTCTCGCATGCACTAAGGACAAGGGTATGACACTATTTAAGTCATGAATTTGTCTGGGTCTGAGCCGTGAAGCGAGCCGAACGACTGCATGCTCTATCCGAGATGTTGCGCCGCAGCGGCGCGCGGGGGGTCTCCGCCGAAGGGTTGGCGAGAGAATTCGAGGTGTCCGTGCGGACCATCAAGAGAGACCTTGATGCGCTGGAGAACAGCGGTGTGCCAATATGGTCTCGTCCAGGTCCGGGCGGTGGCTACGGATTGGCCAGCGGCGCATCCTTGCCACCCGTCAGTCTGTCTCCGGCGCAGGCTGTGGCCCTCATGGCGGCCGTGTCTGCTGCACCCGATGCTCCCTACGCTGATCTGGCTGCAGCCGGTATCCAGAAGATCCTGGATGTTCTCGATCCCAGAACGCGAGTAAGGGCCGACGAGCTAGCCCGCCGCGTGTGGGTCAATGCGGTTCCCTCATCTTCGCGCGCAACAAAGTCGGCCTTGGAGGAGGCGATGGCCGAGCAGCGGGTGATTCGGATTCGCTACATATCAATAGACGGCACCACGACCACCCGCGACGTTGAGCCCGTGCTGTTCGCCTCCACGAATGGCCAGTGGTACCTAATTGGGTGGTGCCGAAGGCGCGACGCAATGCGATGGTTTACCGTGTCTCGCATCGAGCGGGCCAACGTAACTAAGACGGCCTGTAGTGGCCACACTATCCACGAGGTTGGAGTACCCCCGGCGAACGCTAGACCGGTGCACGGCCGGGGCGAGTGAATCATTGAAGTAACGTGTTCGGTCAATTTCAATAGCGACCGCTCCATGCCGGAAACGGTCGTTTCCGGTGTGATCGAGTCTCGTGCTCGGTGAGGGTTGGCACAATGGTCCCCCAATACGTCAGGACTGTCAGGGCAACTCTGGTCGAGCCGTCACTCGCAGGGGCCGGAATCGTAGGGCGACCACCCCCGACCGGAAGTCATGGCGATCCACGAGCTCGAGCCGAATGCGCTCGCGCAAACCGTGGAGCAACGAAGGCCCATGTCCGGCGAGGACAGGCTGCACAAGGAACACGTACTCGTCGATCAGTCCCAGATCTGCCAACGCCAGCGGGAGCGTCACTCCACCCACGAAGAGCCCTTCGCCTGGCGCCTGCTTGAGCCGTTCAACCGCTGGCCCCAACTCTCCTTTCACCAGCTCGGCGTTCCAATCGACCTCGCTCAGCGTGCTCGACACGACGTACTTCTTCGCCTGGTCGATGGTCTCAGCGAACGGGATCTCCCACTTATCCATCCAGTCAGGCCACTTACCCGTGGCTGGCTTCCGCCACGCTGACTCCATCATCGCGTAGGTCGTCCGACCGAATAACAGTGCATCCGCCCGCGCTATCTCCGCGGTCCAATAGCCCATCGATTCCTCGTCCGGAGGAAGGCCTGCCTCGTGATGGCAGCAGCCGTCGAGCGTGACGTTGATGGAATATCTAAGTGGTCTCATCTCGTTGCTCTCCCTCGATGCGCGCGGCGCGTCTCACCGGACCATGCTCAGACCATAGTCGGCGCCATTCTTCATCGACGCCCGATCCCACCTAATTATCACCGCCGGGGTGCGCGCCGCAAACGGTCGTTTCCGGTGTGATCGAGTCTCGTGCTCGGTGAAGGTCCCTTATAAGGGCGCTTTTGCGTAATCCAGAGAACTTTGGACACTTAGTACCGTCGACCTCGGAAAATGACAAAGTTACAGCAGTTTGCGGCGATTCGAGTTCGATGTGGCGACAGGCGGGCCAGAGTTTCATCTTCACGTCTAGAAACCACTTAGTCTAAGCAACTTGTTATGTCAGCGAAGTCTTAGACATTCGACCCGTATTCACCATCGCGTTGAGCATCCCCTTTTTGCACCAATGCCCAGAAGGAAACATCTACCGTGCTGGGTCACTATTTTGTGGCGAAAATAGTGATCCAGATTTGCGCATCTGCCTCGACTTTGACTTCTACCGAATGATCCTTCGCGGGTTCATCCAACGAATAAAGGGCACTACCTACTGCTTCTAGCGAGCATCCACTCTTGCTCCAGGCAGGTTCCGTCTGAACGATTGAGGCTTCCCAGTCGCCAGCGCCGGTGCAAGCCACTGTCGTGCCCACCTGCTTATATCCCTCTGGGAGGCTACCGACATGAATAGTTGAGGGTCCTGTACCGCTAAATTGTTTCAGGACTAACCCCGACGTTGCAGTGCCTTCAACATTAGATTTCTGCTGTTCGAAAATCTTCGCGTTGTCTTGGCTCGACTCGGTATTAGACGGTTCTGGCATCGGGACAGGTGCTTTGTCCCCACTCGTGCACCCCGATAAGGCAAAAGTAGCCAGCATTACGGTAGCCAGCAGGGACATCGCGTTCTTCTTGTTCTCCATTGGCAGAGCCTATCCTTCACTCTGCGGAGGTAAAATTCATTACTTGACCATGTCACGGTAGAAATTACATAAACAAATACTCGATACCTGACAAGCGGGCTGGTTCAGGCCATCTTGTAGAGCGTTCCTCATGCGGACGCCCCCAGCGCAGTGCAGAGGACTTTGGACAGCTTGTGCAGTCGCCTTTAGAAAAGACAACTGCTACAGCTTCTGATCTAGCGACTGCGGAATCGGTGGTCCCGCTTGTAATCCTCGTGACGGAGTTTCAGCGCCGCCTCCACTTGCCCCGGAGCGTCGTCACCAATAAGTAGCCGGAGCCGCGGATCGCCGTCCTCCCCGACATGCGCGAGAATCGCGGCCGCCACATCCGCCGGGGAAGTTCCCCCGGCGGCTTCCGCTGACGGCCAAGGCACGGTTGCCGTACCGAACAATTCGGTCCGTAGCCCGTCGTAGGCGGCAAGCGGAGAGCTGAATCGCATGCTCCCGCCCGCCCAGTCCGTGTCTATCGCTCCAGGCTCGGCGAGGGTCACACGGATACCGAATCGACCGACCTCGGCAGCCATTGCCTCACTGAACCCCTCAAGGCCCCATTTCGCTGAGTTGTAGAGCCCCAGTGTCGGGATTGTCCCCACGGCTCCGACTGTCGAGATCTGAACAATGTGCCCACTTCCCTGGTCGCGCATGACCGGTATCGCGGCCTGGCTGAGCCAGAGTGGACCGAAAAGATCCGTGTCGAGGATGGCGCGCGCTTCTTCCTCGGTTGCTTCTTCTACCGCACCGATGAGGCCGTACCCGGCATTGTTCACGAGCACATCCAGCCGCCCAAATCTGGCCACGGCCTGTGCAACAGCGGCGAAGGCACCGAGCCGGTCGCGAACGTCGAGTTGCTGTACAAAGAGGCGTTCGTGTTTCGGTAGAGAGTGTGCGCCTCGCACGGTTGCGACCACAGCATGCCCTGCTTCGAGTGCGGCGAGAGTAAGAGCGCGACCCAGCCCTCGATTCGCACCGGTAATCATCCAAGTTTGGCGTGAAGTCATGTTTCCACCGTATCAATAAATGGACGCATCGTCTCGTTTTGTTGATAGTGTTTGGGCATGGCGCGCCCGCGAACTCGAACACTGGTCTATGACGCGGTACTCTCGCTTGCTCGGGAGGACCGCCTCGGAAGCATCTCGATGGAAGGCGTGGCAGCGCGCGCGGGAGTGAGTAAACAAACGCTGTACCGCACATGGCCATCAACCAGGGTGATCCTGTTCGATGCGCTCCTGGCTCGGAGCCTCAGCGAGGACGGCATGGTCGCCGTGCCCAACTCGGGCTATCTGGAGGTGGACCTGGAATCGCTCGTCGTTGCGACGATCGCAGAGTTGACCGATTCAACGCAGGAGCCCCTTCTGCGAGCCGTCACCGCCGACATCCAGACCGATGAGGTGCTAGCTGCTCAATTTCGAGATCGGCTCTTGACGCCTCAGCTCAAGGCCATTTCTAACAGACTTCGACGGGAGAGCATCGATGACCCGGACGCGGCCGCAGAACTCTTATTGGGTCCCATATTTCACCGTTGGCTCCTGCGTACCCGCGCCTTTGAGCCCGGATGGGCGAGCGCACACGTTCAACGCGTGCTTCAAGCCACCGCATCTCGCGCAGTACTGTTAGATCTGCTCGCACGGCGTCCATAACGGGATCTACTTCGAGCAGCCGTCCCGCAGGAGGTTCCTCTACGGAGCAGCGACTCGGCCGCGTAGTTGCCACAGTCGCAGTCCACTGAACCGTCTAGTTCAGGACAGGCAAGCGACGAATTCCGGCGCGTAAATGGAACGCGGCCACATTTCGCGGCGGTGCATTCCGCAGGCCTCAGAGGCCTCCAGCGACTCGCAGATTCGCTCCCGTGACATAACTCGCCTCAGCCGACAACAGCTAAGCCGCCGCCCCGGCAATTTCGGCCGCCTCACCGGCGCGTCCCAACGGGGTGACGGAGGCGACCTGCGCGGGACGATCAGGGTCTTGATGGAACTGCGTCCAGATAGTCCCCGGGGAAACTGCATTCACACGAATTCCGGGCGCCAGCTCCTTCGACAGACCAACGGTCAGCGCGTCCACGCCCGCCTTAGCAGCCGCGTAATGCACGTAGGTGGACGGGCTTCCGAGCGTGCCTGCTGCGGAGGAGATGTTGACGATCGCCCCGCCCCCGGACTTTGCCAGGGATGCTTGAGCGTACTTACAACAGGCGATGACGCCAAACAGGTTGACATCAATATCACGGCGGATCGCTGCCAGCTCGTTTCGTTCGAGTCGACCCACCGCAGTCGCAGCGCCCGCGTTGTTGACCACGCCCGTTACCCTGCCAAAACGTTCGGCGGCCTCGAACATCGCGGCCACTGAGGCTTCGTCGACGGTATCAACCTGCACGCACAGCGCGCGCTGATCGAGAACACGGATCTCTTCAGCAACGGACTCGGCAGAATCCGCATCGGACCGGAACCCGATCACGACGTCACGGCCCGCTTGAGCCAGTCTGAGACTGATCGCTCGGCCGATCCCCCGCCCGCCACCGGTCACCACCACTTCTGAGCTATTCACTCCACCATGATAGCCAGGCACCAACCGCAGCCTTCCAGAAACGGTCACCTTTCGGGGGCTGAGTCCGTTACATACTACTGCGCGCCTAGGCCGTCGTAGTTCTCTGGAATTGGCCCCTCAATGCAAAATAGGGCAACAAACGCCGGAATAGGACAGCGAGCATAAACTACACGCGGCCGATAGTCACAAGCCTATTCCCCATCCTGTGAATCGATACCAACCCCGACCAGAGTTCTTAAGATTGGTTGCCGTCCAAGAGGTCCAGTCGCATGAAGACACTGTGCGGATCGAGCACATAGTTGCCGAAGGGCTGGCATTCGGTGAACCCATGGCGCCCATAGAGCCGTCGAGCAGGGGCAAAGAACTCATCACTACCCGTTTCCAGGTAGAGGAACCTGTAGCTACGTTGCCGAGCTTCTACCACTATCCGGCTTAAGAGCTGAGAAGCAATGCCCTGACCCCGCGCCGCAGACGTAGTTCGCATGGATTTGATCTCGCCACGATCTGAGGCGAATTGCTTCAATGCGCCACAGCTAAGTAGCTCGTCGTCTTCGCGAGCCGTCCAGAAAGTCACGTCCTGTCCTGAGAGCGCCGAATGCTCAAGAGCATGCACACTTTCCACAGGCGAGGTGGCGAGCATGTCTACCAGATGTTCGTCGAGCAATTGGCGGATGTCTTTTTGACGTGGATCATCAATCTCAATCAAAACCATGGCATGAATTATATTGTTTCTTGATGGACTGAGCATTGATGACCTTGACAGCAACGCCATCGTCCCGGTCAACGTTCGGCGAATTCAGGCGGTCGTCGCACCAAGGGGTTTCCCTGGCTCCGATAGTAGCCGTTCCATGGCTTGTGCGGGGGTGACTCCGCCCAGGACCTTGCGGGGCCGGCCGTTGAGCTCGGTGGCGACTTCCAGCAGCCGCTTCGGTGAGGGCACGGACAAATCCGTGCCCTTGGGAAAGTACTGGCGCAGCTGCCCGTTGGTGTTTTCATTGGTTCCGCACTGCCAGGGCGAATGGGGGTCGCAGAAATAGATGTCCATTTTCGTGGCCGGGGTGATTTGCCGGTGCCGGGCCAGCTCGGTGCCCTGGTCCCAGGTCAGTGATTTGCGCAGGTGCGTTGGCAAGGCGTTGAGGGTCTTCACCAGACCCTCCCGGACGGCGACGGCGCCGTGGTCGTTGGGCAGGTGGACCAGCAGCGTGTATCTGCTTTACCGTTCCACCAACGTGGCGATCGCCGAGCGGCAGTTGGACCCCAGCACCAAATCACTCTCCCAGTGCCCCGGCACGGCCCGGTCAGCGACCTCGGGGGTCGCTCGCTGATCAGGACCATGTCCGGGATTTTCGCCGCACACTTGCCGGCGGATCGCCTCGGCCGTCGGACCGCACGGCCTGTTCGCAGGTGTTGGTGCAGGTCGGCATGCAAGTGACCGCGTCCCTGCGCATACAGCGCCTGGCAGATCGTTTCGGGGCATACCCGCATCTCGGCCCGGTCCGGGAACGTTGCGGTGAGGTGGCCGCCGATCTGTCCGGGGCTCCATTTCACGCTCAACGTGGGCTGGCACCCGCGCAACTCGGCTTTCTTCTGGGCCGCATGCGGCACATATTTCCCGCGGCCCCGTGCACTCTTCACGGGACCGTTGCGGCTCAGCTCCCGGCCGATCGTCGAGGCGGACCGGTCTTTCTGCGCAGCGATTGACCGTGCGCCGAAGCCCGACAGGTGAAGGCCGGCAACCCGCAGCCGCTCGTCCAGGGACAGGTACCGGCCCGATGGCCCTGGTTTCTTCCGCGAAGGAAGCCCAAGCCCATGCCGGTGAGAACACGTCAATGACGCGAGGTGGCGAAACGCCCGAGGAACAAGGCCTCGGTCAAGGCCATCCCTTCGATCTCGCTCGGAGCTACGCTTTCGTTGGGTGCGTGGATGAGGGCGAGCGGCTCCTCGACCCCGATCAGGATGATCTCGGCATCGGGGTAGATTTTCTCAAACACGTTGCATAGCGGGATGGACCCGCCCTGTCCGAGGCTTGCCATCGGCCTGCCGTAGGCCTCCAGCGCGGCGGCCGCCATGGCCTGGTATGCCGGACCCTCAGTGGCGGCCTCGAATGGGGAACCGGTCGCCTCGACCTCCACCGCGACGTGCACCCCCCACGGAGCGGCGTCGCGCAGGTGCGCGATCAGGGCCGGCTCAGCGATTTCGGGTGAGATGCCGGGCGGAATGCGGAGGTTCAGCCGGGCGGCCGCGCGCGGGACGACGGCGGCAGCTGAGCCGACGACGGGAGGGCAGTCGATGCCGAGGATTGTCACCGCCGGCCGCGCCCACAGCATGTCCGAAACGCTGCCGTTGCCGAGGAGCGAGACGCCGTCGAGCACGCCGGCGTCCGTCCGGAACTGCTCGGGCGGATATGGCGCCCCCGTCCAGCGGCGGCCGCCGTCCAGGCCGGTGATCGTGGTGTTTCCCTGCTCGTCACGGAGGGTGGACAGGATAGCCACCAGGGCGGCAAGGGCATCGGGGGCGGGTCCGCCGAACATTCCGGAGTGGACCTCCGACACGAGGGCCTCCACGGTGACGACGACGTTGACCATGCCGCGCAGGCTGACGGTTGCCGCAGGGTGGCCCACTGAGGCGTTGCCCGTGTCGCAAACCAGGATCGCGTCGGCACGCAGCAGATCGGGATGGTCGACGACGAAGGCCTCGAGTCCGCCGGTGCCCTGCTCCTCCGAGCCTTCGACGACCAGCTTGAGATTGACTTGAACGTCCTCGTCGAGGGCACGCAGCGCCGCAAGGTGCATGATGATGTTGCCCTTGCAATCGGCGGCCCCGCGGCCGTACCAGCGGCCATTCACCTCGGTCAGCTCGAACGGCGGCGTCCGCCAGGCATCGTCGTCGAGCGGCGGCTGGACGTCGTAGTGGGCGTAGAGGAGGACGGTGGGTGCCTGCGGATCGCCGCAGGACCGGGAGCCGACGACAGCCATGCTGCCGTCCGTGGTCTTCTCAAGGCGGGCGTCGGCGAATCCGATCTCCGCGAACTTCTCCTGAACCCACTGCGCCGCGCGCTCACACTCTTCAGCGGGGAACTGGCGAGGATCCGCCACGGATTTCAGGGCGACGAGGTCGGCGAGCTCCTCGCGTGCCTGGGGCATCAGCTGCGCTATACGCTCTCGGGGATCCATGCTCAGGACCCCGTCAAGTTCTCGGTCTTGAGATTGTCGACGAACACCTTGAATTCGGCCAGTTCCTCGGGGCAATAGACCTCGATAATGAGCAGCTGCCCCTTAACCGCGCGGTTGTCGGCGATCCCCGGCCGGGCGCCGGGCCCGGTGGCCCCGTTCGATAGAAGAGACAGCAGGGTCGCCCGGCTGAGCGCCTCGTTCGGGTTGGCGCACGTCGCGCCCCCGTCATCGCCGAGGACACGAACGATCTGATCCTTGTCGGGGGTGTGAGCTCCGGCCTTATGAAGCGCCACGATTAGTTCGTCGGCCTTTTCTTCGGCACGATTTGTCTCCCTGGCGGCGCTAAACGCGAGAATTGCCCACAACACCATGGCAGCGAGGATCACGCAGGCACTGACGTAGATCCATGTGCGTTCACGTGGGGATTGGTTTTCCGTAGGCGTAGTCACGAGGTCACCTCCGGTGCTTCGTCCTGCTTCCAGGAGGGCTTGCGGAGTCGGTAGAAGAGGAACGGTACAAGCAGGCCCAGGCCTAAAGCGCCTCCGCCGACGATGAGGAAGTAGAGCGTTGGGTTGCCGGAGGCGAACTGGGAGGGCGGGACAAAGCCGACCAGCAGCGCGGCCAATGACGCCGCGAAACCGACTCCGCACATGCCGACGAGCATCGGGGCCCGGAAGCCGCGCGGATGGTCTGGATGTTTGCGGCGCAGATTGACCGCGGCCACGAACATCAAAAGGTACATGATCAGGTAGACCTGTGTCGTGATGACCGAGAAGACCCAGTAAGCACTCGAGACGTCTGGTATCAGCGCGTAGGCCAGACCGATCACCGTGGTGACGATCCCCTGAACCACCAGGATGTTCTGCTGGACACCGTTCTTGTTGAGCCGCTGCAGGAACGGCGGGAGGTAGCCCTCCTGTCGTGATATCAGCAGGAGCCCCTTTGAGGGGCCGGCGAGCCAGGTGAGCATGCCGCCGAGCGATGCGGCGACCAGCATGATCCCGACGATCGGAGTCAGCCATTGCCACCCGAAGTTGGCAAAGACGGCATCGAAGGCCTGCATGACTCCGGCAGTCAGGGAAAGTTCCTCAGCGGGAACGATCCAGCTGATGGCCAGCGCGGGAAAGATGAAGATCGCGAGGACCAGGCCCATGGCCAGGAACATCGACTTCGGGAATTCCTTGCCCGGATTCTTCAGCGACGAGACATGGACGGCATTCATCTCCATCCCGGAGTAGGAAAGGAAGTTGTTGACGATGAGCACAAGGCTGGAGAGCCCCGCCCAAGCGGGCAACAGGTTTTCGGCGGTCATGGGTGCCGCGGACTCGTTGCCCTGGCCGAGGAAGACGACGCCGAGTGTTACGAGGACGATACCCGGGATCAGAGTCCCGATGATCAACCCGCCGCTGGCGAGACCGGCCACCCCTTTGGTGCCGCGCGAGGAGACCCATACACCGGACCAGTAGACGACGATGATCACTGCCGCCGTCCAAACTCCGCTGCTGGCGAGCTGGGGGTTGATGACATAGGCGAGCGTGCTCGCTACGAACCCCAGCAGACTCGGGTAATAGAAGATCGTCATAGCGAACTGGCACCACACCGCCAGGAAGCCCATCGGCTTGGAGATGCCCTCGGAGACCCATTTGTAGATGCCGCCGGTCCAGCCTGAGGCGAGCTCCGCCGAGACCAGCGACGTGGGCAGCAGGAAGACGACGGCCGGCAGCAGGTAGAGGAAGACGCAGGCCAAGCCGTAAACGGCCATCGTCGGTGCGGCGCGGAGACTGGCGACCGAACTGGTGGTCATCATCGCCAGTGCTATCCAGGAGATCCATTGGGTGCCGGTAACTCGTGTTCGTCCGGCGGGGATGGAAGAGGTCCCGTCAGCCGGGATGTCTGCGGTGCTCATGGCGTTTCCCGATCTAGCGTTTGCGAGGTCATGAGTGTCTCCATTCAACGTTCGCCGGTTGGGTCATGGATCTAAATATGAAGCCGGGGTGCGCTGCCGCAATCACCCGGACGGGGTGATTGCGGCAGCTACAGATCGATGAGCTAGTCTCGGTCGATGTGGGAGAACACTGAAGCAGCCGTCCGGATGATCGCGGCGATGTCCTCGACCCGGGACCCGCTGACGAACCGTTCCGGTGAAGTCCTGCCCGAAATCCTGCAGCAGCCGGGCGGATCGTTCATAGCCGGGGCGGACGCCGGATAAGTGGTGTGTATTGGTTCCAGGGTCGATCGCCCGCTCTCAACCCTGTCCCGGACCGGTTCGGCACGCTGTTGCTGAGGTCGGCAGCGTGTAGGAAGTGGCTGCGGCGGCGGCCGCGGTAGCAGACCGGGTGCCGATCCCATTGCCGTAGATGGTGGCGGCCAGCGCGGTGCCGCCGCGGCGCCGGCGCACCGCGCAATGATGGAGGCACCCGAGGCACCCCCGACTTGGTTTTCCGGCACCGCCGCGGTTGCCGCGGCCGAGGCGGGGCCGGCGAACAAGCCCATACCGACCGCGCTGGCGACCAACGACACCAGGAACGCGGAATAGGCCCACGACGCTTCGACGAAGCCCACGATGACAAAACCTGCGGTGGTCAAGGTAAACCCGAGAGCGTTCGTCTGCCGGCCGCCGAACTTCGCCGCTAATCGAGGGACCAGCGGGGCCACCAGCACGAGCCCGACGGTCGCGGGAAGAGTCGCCCGTCCCGCCTCGAGCGGGCTCAGGCCCAAGGTGGTTGGGTCCTGAAAATACAGGCTCAAGAGGTACATGAGAGCGTTAATCGTTCCCGCACCGATGAGGATGGCGATGGTTGAACCGGCCAGGACGCGGTTCCGCAGCAGGGCGAGGTACATGAGAGGGACAGCTACCCTCCCCTCGACGCGGATGAAGGCGAATCCGGCTCCGAACGAGATCGCGAAGCAGCCCGGAGTAGCGGCTGAGAGCCCCCAGTCGCTGCTCCGGGTCACCGCGTGGATGAGGGGTGTCAGCGTCAAGGCGATCAACACGGTGCCCACGTACTAGATCGTCTTTAGCCGGTCGGGGTCTCTTGACTCACGAACGGTCATCGCCGACGCTGCCATGCACGGCACCGCGAAGCCGGCGTCGATCTAGAAAAGCCCCTGCCAACGGACCTGCGGCAGCGCCCCACAAGGTTACGGCCCGAAGCTTGGCGTCACCCGAGTTCGCGACTGACAGGAGGCTGAGCCCGCAGGCCAGGATAATCGATCCGGCTGCTCCTGGATGACATGACCGGCAATGACCATTCCTCCTGAGCCGGCGAGGGCGATCATCACGCAGGACACGACGAACAACAGCAGCCCTAGCTGGAAGACGCACCTGCGACCGAATACATCTCCCAGCGAGCCGAAGGTGACGATCACCGCCGCACCGACTAGAGCGTAGCCGGTCACTGCCCACTGCAGGGTCGCCACCGAGATTCCGGTGTCCGCAGAGATCGCCGGGAGCGGGATGCTGAACGCCGAGGTGTTCGCGTTCACCACCAGTGTTGAGTTGCAGGTGGCAGCGAGCATTCCGTCCGATCGAATTTTAGCCCGCCCGGCGTCGCTCATCGCTTTGCCCTTTACCTTGTGGGACGGTGGGCACCGCGAGTCCTGGAGATTGGGTTTGCGACATCGAGCCCTGCAAATAATGCGGCATTCAGCGTTGAAGCCCACAGCAGTGCTTGAATGAAGCATGAAGACTTCCAGGAAGGCCGCGTACGCGACGGTGGGACTCTTGCTGACTCTCACAGGAGCGGTAGGGAGTTTCGTGGTGTTTTTACAGCCATGGAGGAGCTGTCCCGAGATTGATGACAGTTCTGCGGGCTGCCCCGCTACATCAAGTGATCAAGCCCTACTTGGCCTTGCCCTTTTTGTTCTGCTCGTTGGGATAGTGCTTCTGGTCAGGTCAATGAGGCATGAGCGGATTCCGTCCGACGCTGCCGGGCACTTTGGGAAATTCAATTAGAGTCCGATAGTGAGTCGCCTCAGCAATGGGGTGGCATTCTTCATCTACGGACCAACAGACCGACCGACTGGCGTCCTAGGTTCCATGAGAACCTAGCGCAACGTCAACGGATAGGTCACTACCTGCTATAAAGCAATCCCAGCTTCTCTCTGGATACCCGATTACTACTACCAACCGTCCCGCAGGCCGTTCCTTATCTGGGGCAGGGGCCCCATTGTCGCCAGGGTTCCGCGCTTACAATCTAGCGGGAGTCCTGAGACTTGAAGCTGCGATATTTCGCATTGAAAACCACAGGTCACGTCGTCGTGTACCGACAGACCGCGATCGGTCAGGAATCGTTGACGTCGTCCTTAGCGGCGGAACGCTTGCCGGCCCGGTTCAGTGTCTCGGCGACGGTGTGCGCCCAGGTGGTGGGCAGAAGGACGAGCAGGCTTGCCGCGACGACGAGCAGGATTATGGCGATGCCGACGGCGATCCAGAGAGCCCGGTCGGGCGAGTGCTGCGTGAGGGCCGCCATCAGGATCAGCGGCGCGGGGGAAAGATTCCAGAGCGATACCGCGATCTGCAGCGCGACGATCCGACCGCGGTCGTGGGTGCGCGCTAATGCGTCGACCCATTGCGTGACGACGGGGTTGTGGCTGAAGCACCTCGCTGTCAGCCTGGCGTAGGGGGCGAAGTCGCGCGAGATGCTCACGATAAGCAGCGCCCCCGCGGCGACGGTGAACAACAGCAGCACGATGCCGATCGTGCGGGCAGCGCCGGCGCCGGCGCCGAGAGGGAGAATGCGCGAATTCGAGTCGGCGGGCAGCGGCGAGTCATGTGCGAGCCTGATGGTTCCGCGCTTGCGCGATGCCTCCATGAAGGCGATCAAGACCAGCTCCTCGGCATCAGTCCCACAGGTCCTGGTCGTTGCCCGGTGGCTGGTTCATACCTGGTAGTGTCCACCACCACGAAAAAGGTTTGCGGCAGGGCCCACTCCCCCGCGTCTGCCCGCCGCTTCTCATCGAGGAGCAGTCGGCAGAGAGGCCCCTCATCGCTGGGGGGATTGTGGCATGTATGGGCCAGGCGATCTGATGTTTCCGTCGCCCAGAGGCCCCGAAGGCATGAGCGAACATCCGCGGAAGCCATATCGGCGTTCGGCGCAGCGCGTGGCACCAAAAAACTTGGAGGGCTGTCCGGCTACTTCGCCTGCTTTCGGTGTCCCGCAGAGCGTTCCGCTTGAGGACGCACGATCGCAGTGCAGAGGACTTCGGACACCAGTGCAGTCGACTTCGAGAAATGGCATATTGATCCTCAGAATTTAGGTTGTGTTTGCACCGTCCGGGGAACGTCTTGCGGATAGTAGTGGTGCCTCGCTACTGGAGTTAATTTGTCCGCCTTGGTAGCTTTCAACGCATGGCCATCAAACTTGAGAACGTCGGTATCGCCGTTCGCGACCTCGAAGCAACAATCGCCTTTTTCACCGATCTCGGTCTTGCTGTCATCGGCCGTGACACGGTCAGCGGCGAGTGGACCGACACCGCCGTCGGACTTGATGGCAACCACGCCAACATCGCGATGCTCCAGACCCCAGACGGTCATGGCCGTCTTGAGCTCTTCGAATATATCCATCCCAAAGCGATCGAGTCGAACCCAACTCGTCCCAACGACATCGGAATGCACCGCGTAGCCTTTTCGGTAGACGACATCGACAAGGCCCTTGAGGTAGCTGCGAAGCACGGATGCTATCCACTACGCGGCGTGGCGACCTACGCCGACGTCTACAAACTCACGTACCTCCGAGGCCCCAGCGGAATCCTCGTGATGCTCGCCGAGGAACTGAAGAAAGACTGACTCCATAGTCATGCCTGTATTGCCAGGCCTCGGGGCCGAAAGACTGTGCAGTAAGGGGTTCGTCCTACGGAACGTGGGAACCTCCATTCCCTAACGCACCGTCCAACCATTCCGGCCAAGACGCCACTCGTGGCCATCCACCTCGATAGTCACGACGGGGACAGTGCCCCGGCGGAACAACCGCCTCCGTTGATCGATACGTGCTTCGCCCCGGAGGTAGGCACGCATGACGAGGCAGAGCCGCCGAAGCTCGTCTTCCTTCTCCTGCTCCACATCGTCGTCGTCAAGCACACCGGTCTGCACGTTCAGTTCCGGGATGAAACCGTCCATCCACGTGTAAGAGGCACGAATGATTGCCGTGCGGTCTTGCTCGGGTTCACTGATCACACGGACCGAGTATCGAAAAGGGTCGTCTCCGGAAGTCACATCTTCCACGGTGAAGTTCTGGTCGAACACCTCAGCGACGACCCGCTGGAGCATGGCATTGATGTCGATGGTCACCGTGTCAGTCTTCCACGTGCGGCCAGGCATGAATGCGGCTACTGGCCGATCGAGACATCGCCCGGATGAGGTTCGGCTTACGGACGCAGCCCCAGACACCCCCACGAAGTTGCCGTCGCAACGTGCTGTCGGCGTAAGGTAGCCGCATGATCCTTCCCGCTGTTCATGACCCTCGGCTCGTGAGCATCCGCCGTGGTGGGACGCTCACCGAAACCGACCACAGGCTTCTGGCCGTGTGGGCCGCCACCTGCGCCGAACATGTGCTGCCCTTGTTTGAGGAAGCGAATGGCCGGGACACCCGACCTCGTGACGCAATTGAAGCGGCACGGACTTGGGCTCGCGGCCAAGCGAAGATGATGGACACCCGTGCGATCGGCGGGCACGCAATGGGTGCCGCTCGCCCTCTGCGGGGCGCCGCGCGCTTTGCGGCATACGCGGCCGGGCAAGCTGCCTGCGTTGCTCATGTTCCTGAGCACGACCTTGGTGCCGCTGCCTACGCCATCAAGGCGGTTCAGGCCGCAGCGCCGCGGGGAAATGAAAAAGAGGCAGGCCGGGCTGAGCGCGACTGGCAGCGCCGGCAGATTCCCGGCAGTCTCTACGACCTCGTCCTCGAAGACCAAACCCGCCGCAACGACATCTGCTGGTCTGTATTCAACGACTGAACCCCCGGCCCGTTCACTTTATCCAGTAAAGGTCCCAAGCGGACCTGATCCAGCGACGAAGAACGGCGGCAAACCGTCTACGACCGGTGGCCCGTCGTATTCTGGGATTCGGGTCACCCGCGAAGACAAGAATAGGGCTATGCGGTTTCATTTCGTTTGAACCAAACGCTCTTGGTTTGGAGCATTTGCGGTTCACCTCCAATTGATTAAGTGCACTGTCGTTTCGCCTACGCTGAACCTATGCGACATACATCGGGACAAAAGCTGGGAACGCTGTTCGCTCCGGTGTTCTTGCTCGGAATGGTCGCCGGCGTTGCAGTTGGAGCAATCGCCGGAGGTGTCATGAGCTTGTATTCGATCATTGAAGCCGCCAACGATCCAGAATTGTGGGCTGGTTGGGGTCGCCGGGGCTACGGCACGATCCCGGTAATCTACGGTATGCCCGTGGCTGGTGTGGTTGCCCTTGTCCCTGCGGCCGGAGCTTTCCTAGGGCTATTCATTCATTCCGGGCATGTGCCTTTGCCGTCCGTAAATCAACAAGCCCTGGCTGCATGCTGGGGAGCAACAGCCGCGGCGGCCGTTCCTGCCGTCGTTCTGATGCTTGCAACCGGTGAGGAGTACAAAACAGCCATCGTGATCGGGGCAGGGTTCGTTCTTGTCTCTTCCTGTATCGCTTTCTTGGTTGCTCGGCAGTACTTGCGATACCTGTCAACCCACGATGAAGCAACCATCCGCGTGACCCGGGCGAGCTCCTCGTCCCACTTAAGCTTCATGATTTGGAGTTGTATTGCCCGTGCAATTGTTGGCCGGTCGTGGCAAGCCTATCGACGAGGAGGCTCGTGCGGCCCCTGACTTCGACGTGGTCATCGTGGGTGGCGATGATGGCAATTGTGCCTTGCTCGGCCACGTACCGGGCTGCGACCAGCCTGATTTGTCTACTTGCCCGTTTTTCGGGCAATGATCGTGTATGTGCAAGGTACAAGATCACGTTCGGATTCCGGCCACGCGAAGCCGTCCGGGACTTCGATCATGCGGGGGCTGAACTTCCATGGAAGCGTCGTACCCTCGTCGAGACGAAGAATCTGCAGCCCCGCCCCGATGAGGGAGTTGAGGATTTCGGAGATTGGGTGGGCCCACTGGAACGTTCGGGGATGAGCCACTTTGCCGTCCCCGGCGTAGGTGGACTCGTCGTCCCATACCTGGGCCTGGCCGTTGCCAAAATATGGGTAGCGAAGCTGTAGTCCGTCGGCATGCTCATCAATGGCGTAGAGGGCAGGGTGCCCATCACGCATGTAAAACGTCCCTCCGGCCCGTAAGAGCCCCGCTACTTGTGCGGCCCAACGATCCAGGTCGGGAAGCCACGTGATGGTTCCTATGCTGGTGTAAACGAGGTCGAAGTCGCTCTCTACGGCGGCACGGGCTTCGAGAACGTCGGTCTCGACCCACGTCGCTTCTAGGCCCAGACGACCTGCCAGTCCGGCGGCAGATTCCAGGGCGGAGGGGGAGAAATCGACGCCGGTGACCCGAGCCCCTGCCCGGGCCAGGGACAGCGTGTCCGTGCCGATATGGCACTGGAGATGGCACACGTCCAAACCCGAGACCGTGCCGTTTGGGAGAAAAGGTGCGAGTGCTGTCAGGTCGGTTCGGATGACTCCGGTCAGATGGTCCGGATCGTCCAAGTCACTGATCGCGTACGCCGTTTCGTGCAGCGGAACCCGGTCTTCCCAGTTCTCACGGTTGCTCGCGCGTGCAGATTCCCAGTCGATTGCAATTCGGCTATCACTCATGGCGCTTGAGTCTATGCCCAAGTCAAACGCAATCTCTATTTGTTTCATGCCGATCAATTCAAACCGCTCTCCTCGAGGCAACTTGCAAGGAGCGCCGTCTGGCGGAAGACCGGGCCGGACCTATTCAGGCGACAATATTCAAGAAATGGCCGCCTGATTGGTCGCTTCAAAGACTGCTGAGCATGATGCCGTGTCCGCGTTTGGAATCCGGCCAATAGGGATTGGTGCCGGAACGAATACGCACGGTTGCCAGTAGATTCCCACACCTGTCCCTACCGAAACCCAACCGTGCTCCGAGCAATTGCACATGGCAAGGTGCGGGCTGTCACGATTAGTTCCACTCGACGGGGCTAGGCATCTCAATCGCAAGGTTGAGGAACTACCGCAAGCAAACAGAAAGTGCCGAAGCCAAGACGAAGCTGTTGTGACGTCGAGCAAGCCCCGGATCGCGGGGATCACTAGCCTGATCAGCGCCCACTTGACCCCCAAGAACATACCCACACCGCTTCATCCAGACGACCAACAGTGTGCTGCTTGCGACCAGCGGCGGCGCATCCGCGTTGCCATCCAACTCTCAAATTTCCAAGGCGCCAACACCTTGCAGAGTCCCGTAGACAGTTCCGCTTCTGGGACAGTGGCCCTGTGCCGTCAGGAGGGCATACCACCCTTAGAGGCGTTCCTACTCGTTGGCATCTGGCGCACGATTCGTATCCGGTCTTAGGATTCGTGGCCGCGAAGCGACGTTGTAGCCACGCTGCCAGAAAAGTCGAGAGGAATTATCCGTTTACGAAAGCTGGACCTTCTGCCCCTCTCCCAATTCAAGCGGATCGCTCACGCCCAGGATCGCATACGCACCTGCCGGCATGCCCTCCAGGGACGCGAGAGTCCTCGCTGCGGCCAACATCTCCTCAGAGGTATCTCCGGTCAGGTAGTAAACGTACTCGTCCGTTTCGCCGCCGGGAACGCTCGACCACGCGTCGCTTGTGTCCCATTCAGCGACGCCAGGAGGGTCAAGATCTTCAAGATCCTCGATCCATTCCTCTCCCACCTCAACCCAGGGGAAACGTTCGTTCAGATCGCCGGAGACCACGTCCTCACTGATGACGAGCGGGAAATGCACTTCACAAATCAGGTCACTCACTTCGACATACCTTTCCTCGACTGCCATGAACAGCATTGGCCCAATCGTAGGCTGTCCAGATGCAATTACTGGATTTCAGGTGCTTCAGAATCACCGAAGTCACCGTACCGTTAAATGTTCACATCTGGGGCGGCGGCCCCCGTGGCCCGCGCCTACAGGCTACCGCGAGTTCAGGCGCTTGGAGCTGCGACATTTAGCGTGGGAAACCGCCGACCCACCAGGCGGCTGCCGGTTTCGGCCATCCTGCCCAACGCGTGTTCTTCGCAGAGATTCAAGTATCGACCGCGGAGGAAAGGAGCGCATCGCGTTGCAGGTCGGCGGGTTGCGACCCGTACGCATCCGGCACCCGTCTGTAGCCGCTGCGCGTGCCAGTGGAAAGTCCCTGTAGAGGTTTTGCCAACACTGCAACGATACTTTTCGCCGAAACGAGACACATTCGCGAGGTGTCTATTGAACACCGACAGCGCCAACCCCCAGTATGGAAATGAGCGCTGCTGGGGCCACTCGAATACGTAGTTTCTGACAAAAACAAGATCTGGGAGCGGGGACAAAGCCATGACAAGTTTGCGATTCACGACGATTGTTCGTCCGTCCACGCCATCGTCTCTATTCCAAATTCACGGAGCAACCGCAGTAGGTTCCGAAATGGGATCACGCCCCAACTGTGATCCCTGTCAGTCAGATGAATATTTGGTCTTCGAACATGTCCGAATCGTGGTTGACCCCGCTCGATTGGCATCGCCCATGTGGGAACTTGAATTCTGGTGTGGCGAATGTGAGACGTTCTACGGATTCACGACCCTCCACCCGCCCAAGGATCCCCACGTCGTGCGAACGGGGATCATGACGCTGACTCGATCCGCCAATGCGGGATCAATCAAACATTCCTAGCTTCCCGAATGTCGGGCGGGTGCCACCTAATGACATCTTTTGGCTGGCGAACCGCCGGATTTCACTTCCAACGAACGTCGATTTCAAACGATTACTGGCCCAACCGATTTCCCTGTCGCACCGGTAGGACCGGAAATCGCCACGCGAAAGTAGGTGCTCGTCATGCGTACTTTTGGCATCGAGGAAGAATTCTTCATCATCGATCCACTCACCGGAATGCCAGGCCACCATCACTGCGGCGCACGGATGAAGCCTTCGAGACTGTGTCGGCCAAAACCAGATCACGGAACAAGAACCCCGGTTCCGCTAGGTGTGAACCGCCGGTAGGGAACACAGCTCCGCAAGCGGAGTATCCAACATCCAGGCAAGCAAATTCCCCCGTCTTGAATTGGAGGTTCCGCAGGCCGGTGATGAGAAGGAACAACGAATAGAACGGAAGTAAGTAAAATGCGTGGAAGCAGCCTTGTTTGGACAATCGTGGGCGTTCTTGTGGCCGTAGCACTGGTGATCTGGATCGCTTCGGCGATCTAGGACGATTTCCCTGAGTAGTCGCGCAGAGGCCAGACCACAGCTGGAGGCACGACTTCGGGAATGGCTTGGCATACAAGGGTTACTCGTAGTCCAAGCCATTTTGTCCTGACGGAAGTCGCTGCCTACTGTCATTTGCCGCGCCGCGAACAAAATCCAAGGCCAAAATCATTGCGGCGCACGGATGAATCCTTCGTGTTTGCGTCGACCGAAAGCAGTTCACAGGACAACGCCTCGGTTCGTTATGTGCGAGCCGTCGGTAGGCCTCACAGCTCCGCAAGTGGAGTATCCAACATCCAGGCAAGCGAAGTCCCGTCGACGCGTCCTTCGCGCATTCCCTTTAGATGTGCACTGAAGAGGTCAAAGGGAATCCGGGGGGAACGATAAGCTCTTGCCCTGTTATGGCTCAGGCAGTCGGGATCTTGCCAGACCAGAAGCTGCAATGTCCCCTCGTCGGCGTGAACCAGCGCCGGGCCCCTGCGTATGCCAAGTCCATCCAGCCTTCGCATCAGGGCCTTGGCCGAGACTCCGGACTCCCAGAGGAAATTTGCAAGTTCTCGCGGAGTCTGTCGATCCCAGTCGATCTTGAGCAACCGCTCGGCGGGCATCAATAGGGCCAATGCAAACTCGTTTGGCCAGTTGGCGGGTTCTAGGCCTCGCTGGCCAATGACTGATTGCCGTCCACTCAGCAATTCTCCGAGTTCACGTGCAAGCACCAAATTGGCTTGGTACCAGGCACCGGTAGCGCGCACCACAATGTATGTCAGGTCTCTGTTGCGCATGGCGCGGGCATCAAAGTCTGGTCCTTCTGCAGCCACGAATACACCAACGCCATAGCATCCTTCGATCGCAGCCGGGAGATCGTGAACGAAGGGAAAGTCGAGAAGCTCACTGAGGTCTCTTGCGACAATGCCAGCCGCCGATTCCGGCGTTATTTCAGGATCCAAATGCGGAATCGAACCAGTGGTAAGTCCGACTTCCCGATACGCCCCCGCAGGAAATGCAACCGTTTCCGCAATTTGGTCGCGACGCCAAGGGACTGGATCCATCGATTCGTCCACGTAGCTATCGGGACGCGGATCGCCGGTGATCAACCATCCCAGGGAAACTTCCAGTACATTTGCGAGCCTCGCAAGTTCCCCCGCATTGAAGTTCCGCTGTCCATTGAGCGAACGACTCAGGGCGTCCGTGCTCATGCCGATCTCGCGGGCGATTAACGACTGGTTCAATCCGCGCTGACTCGATCGTATGGCGTCTTTCACGCGCAACCGGATCTCATCCATGGGCCATCGCCTTCTTCATTTGTGTACTGCCTCCGACACCCAAAGCCGCCTTGCCGCGTGTCGACTAGTCACGGCGTATTCAGCATTGCTTACCCGCAGGCTGCCTGTAAAGATGCGAGTAGGGAGGAGTAGGGACCACAAATGGAATGCCGGCAGCGAAACGTTTCCCAACTCGTGTTTAAGCACGTCTCACCTTCAAGTTTGCGCTGAGGGGCACTCCCTACTTGAGCCCGCTCCGATAGGGGGTGCCCGAAGCACACCCGCGCTATTGTCCATGCTCCGCGCTCGCCGTTCGTGGGGTTTGAAACCAACACTCCTCGTAACCTTCAACGCGCGCCATTCGGGTCCTGAAACGCTTTTGACCGGCCCGAACGGAATTCGACAGTTCGCACGCATGTACGCGTCTTGAGGCGCCTTCTGAAATGACTACTGGAATCGGGATTCCCCGACCAGAAAAATTCCGGCCGCACCATGAGCAGCAGACCGCAAGGGCTGGTTGGCACAACCCGTGAGAAGGGCAGGAGCCAAGGCCCGCTAAGCCATCGCGCTCAACCGGCCGGGCATGCCCTTTCCCGGAGCCTGCCCCACTGAGCTCTGGTCCCTCTCCGTCAAGGAAACTCCCACCTCAACATCACGACGAGAGGGACGCCGCAACCACGGTTCCCCACGTTTCTCACCGTTGTCCCCCGGCTACCTGGAACCACGCCTCGCGTCCCCCGCTTCACGTCTATGACACCGCGCGACGCAACATGGTGGCGTATTTGCGACAATTTTGCCTCGCAATATTGTCAAGCGCTCCTTTCATGTTTCAATGGTCTGGTGGATCAGTTACAGAGAATCTCCGGCCCGAACGAAAACCTCTCCCGCGATGAAGCGGCATGGCGCGCGCAGACCCTTGACGTGCATTCCTATCAGGTGAAACTAGACCTTTCGGAGGCCCGCGATGCCTCGGTGACCGGCTACAGGTCCACCACCACGATCGTGTTCTCCGCCGAGGAAACGACCGAAACCTTCGTGGACTTCATCCACGAATCCATCCGTTCCATTACGCTCAACGGCGTGGCTGTCGACCCCGCAACTGCCGTGACCGGTTCCCGCATTTACCTCGAAAACCTGCTCCCGGGTGAGGACTCCCCCAACACGCTTGTTGTCGACGGCACGGCTTACTACTCGCGCAGCGGCGAGGGCCTGCACCGTTACGTCGACCCGGCCGACGGCCTGACATATTGCTACACGCAGTTCGAGCCCTCCGACGCCCGCCGCGTCTACGCCAACTTCGAGCAGCCGGACCTGAAAGCCCCATTCACCTTCACGGTGCGCGCGCCCCGGGAATGGCACGTAGCCTCCAACCAGTCGGCCTCCGGTGTCGAAGAGCACGGGGACGGCACCGCGACCACCAACTTCGCCCCGACCCTGCCGATCTCCACCTACATCACCGCGGTGCTTGCCGGGCCCTACTTCGTGGCCACCGACAGCTACTCCCGCACGCTGTCCGACGGCAGCGAACTGGTCATCCCGTTGAACGCCACCTGCCGCGCCTCGATCGCCACGCACTTCGACGCGCAAAACATCTTGGACCTGACCAAGACCGGACTCGACTTCTTCCACGAGCTCTTCGACTACCCCTACCCGTGGGGCAAATACGATTCGGCGTTCGTGCCGGAGTACAACCTTGGCGCCATGGAAAACCCGGGCCTGGTCACGTTCACGGAGGGCTACGTCTTCACCTCGCGCGCAACCGAGGGTCAGCACGAGACCCGCGCGAATACCATCATGCACGAGATGGCCCACATGTGGTTCGGCGACCTTGTCACCATGAGCTGGTGGGATGACCTCTGGCTCAAGGAGTCCTTCGCCGACTACATCGGCACCCTGGCCAACGACGAGGCCACGGAGTTCTCCACCGCCTGGATCACCTTCGCCAACCGCCGCAAGGGCTGGGCCTACGTCGCGGACCAGCTGCCCACCACGCACCCGATCGTCGCCGACATCACCGACCTCGAAGCCGCCAAGCAGAACTTCGACGGCATTACCTACGCCAAGGGCGCCTCGGTGCTCAAGCAGCTCGCCGCCTACGTCGGCGCCGAAGCGTTCCGCGACGCCTCGCGCAAGTACTTCCGCGTCCACGAATTCTCCAACACCTCGCTGAAGGATTTCCTTGCGGTTCTCGAGGATGCCTCGGGACGCAACATGGACTCCTGGGCCGATGCCTGGCTGAAGACGGCCGGCGTCCCGGTGCTGGGCATCGAACTCACCGAATCAGAGGGGCTGGTCACCGCGGCGCGGCTCACCCAGTCCGGCATCGACCCGCTGACCAACACCCCGATCACCCACCCGCACGTGCTCAACGTCGGCCTCTTCGACCTGGTGGACGGCGAGCTGACCCGCACCGCCAGCCACGCGGTGGAACTCACCGGAACCGGGGTCGCCCTCGACTTCCTGGCCGGCGAACGATGCCCGGATCTCATCCTGCCCAACGACGGCGACGCCACCTACGCCATGGTCGCGTTCGATGAACGCTCCCTGGAAACGCTCCTGGGCCACCTGGGCACGCTCGGGGATCCGCTGGCGCGCGCCAGCTGCTGGGCCGCGCTGTGGAACATGGTCCGCGATGCAAGGCTTGCGGCCACGGACTTCCTCGCCGCAGTCCGCGCCCACGCCGAATCGGTCACCGAGGTCTCGGTCTTCGCCTTCCTGCTTGAACAGGCCAACACCGCAATCGGACAATACCTGCCACCCGAATTGCGGGCCGACGAACGCCAGGCGCTTGCCGACGCGCTTGTCACCTGGCTGGACCGGGCAAATCCGGGCAGCGACGCGCAGATCGCAATGGCCCGCGCGCTGGCGAAGCTGGCCCGCGGCCACGTGGCCACCGACGTCGTGGATTCGCTGCTGGCAGGTGAACCGCGCTGGGATTCCCTGGTTGTCGACGAGGACCTGCGCTGGGCCCTGTGGCAGGCAAAGGCCGCCACCGGACGCCTCGACGAGGCAGCGCGTGCAGCCATGGAAGCGGACGCGGCGGCACATCCGTCCGCCGTTGCAACCTCCGGCCGCCTGCTGGCGCTGGCGGCCCGCCCCGACGCGGCGGTGAAGGCCGCGGCATTCGGGGCGGTCATCTCCGGCCACGACGCCAACGGCGCGGCGTTGTCCAACGAGGCGATCAGCGCAACCGCCGCGGGCTTCCAGCTCGGCGGCCACGAGCTGCTCGATGCACACTACGCCGCCTACTGGCCGTCCCTCGAGGACATCTGGGAAACGCTGACCATGGGCCTGGCCACACGCGTGATCCGCGGGCTCTTCCCAGCCTCGCAGAACCTTGGCGACGCGAAGGTCCACCCCGTGGTGCTGGAAGTCGACTCTTGGCTTCAGGAGCACCCGGCCGCCCCGCGGGCGCTGCGCCGGATCCTGCTGGAAGAGCGCGACGCACTGGTGCGTTCGCTGGCGGCCCAGCGTCTCTGCGTTGGCCATGTATTGCACGCGCTGGAGTCCGCACGCTAGATTCGGAGCGGACCAAACATCGCGTGCACTAAGCACATGGTGCCTTAGTCACAGGCACCGATGTCGGGGTGGCGGGATTCGTTCCGCCGCCCCGACTGCGTTCGGACAGGCTCCTCTTGGCGCCGGCGGGCTCAGGAAATACAGAACTCGTTGTCCTCCGGGTCGGCCATGGCGTACCAGGTGAACGGCCCCTGGTTCCCCGCATACAGGAAGCGGGCCCCGCGCGCGATCAATTGCTCGCGCTGCACATCCTTGTCCGTGCCCGGGTGCAGGTCCAGATGCATGCGGTTCTTCACGGTCTTGGGCTCGGGCGCCCGCTGGAAGACCATGCGTTGCCGCGGCATCTGCCCCACCTGGTCCACCGGGCAGATCCCGGCGCCGATCCTCCAGACAAGCTCCCCGTTGAAGTCCATGGTGTCGGCCTCGGAGGCCTGGCCGGCGTCGACCATTTTCCTGATGAAGCCCGGCTCGATCGGCTCAACCGTCCAGCCGAGCGTCTGCGCCCACCATGCGGCCTGCGTGTGCGGATCGGTGCAATCGAGGGTGACCTGTATCGATAAATCCATGGGCCCACGCTATGGCGGCACCGGCGTGGATTCAAGGTTTGGGAGACCTTTCGTTCCGTTCGCGCATTCCTTGAATTGAAGGCCCCGCAAGCCGATGATGAGAAGTAGCAACGAATTGAACGGAAGTCAGCAACATGCGTGGAAGCAGCCTTATTTGGACAATTGTGGGCGTTCTTGCGGTCATTGCCTTGGTGATCTGGATCGTTTCAGCGATCTAGGTGCCTTCTCCAAGCAGTTACAAGGAAGACCGGCCATATCTGGAGATGCTGAAATACGTAGGGTGCGGCATCACTTGTCCCCCCAAGTCTTTCTGCCCATGACAGGAATCGATGACGACTGACATTTTTACATGTTCTCAGCAGAGCGCTCGCAAGGTCGACCTTGCCGCGACCGGATGAACGTGCTCATGTCCCAGGTTTTTGGAAATGGAACATCGCTGGTCGGCAGTGCAAAAGACCTCTGCGGAATCAAATAGGACGCAGCAGGTCCTGCTTCAAAAAGGCCATCCCCGCTGCAACATTTGGAACAGATTTCCGCAACGATCGGACCCCATTGGGAGTTCGTAGGCTGATCCCCCACCGTCGCACCCGGAAGCCAAATATCCAGCAGTTAGATACTGTCAATTTCTCTGCTGGGTGGTGTATTTGCACTGAATCACATCGGGATGCCAACAGTCCCCTCCGGTGTAAATATTGATTTTCTGCGCAGGCTAGGTGAATTTGTCCCGAAACATCAAAGACGGGCCGCTGGTGCGGTTCCTGATGGGTGGCCTGCGATACCAGATCGAGCACTATCTTTTCCCGGTGGCTCCACGGCCCAGCCTTCCTGCATTGCGGAAGCTGGTCCGCGAGTACTGTTCCCAATACGACATCCCGTACACCGAAAGGACCCTGTGCGACGCCTCCACCACAGTGGTGACATACCTGAACCAGATCGGGGTGAAGAACCGGGACCCGTACGTCTGTCCACTGGTGCAGAGATACCGCGGGTGAGGGAGCAACCGGTTACAGCGCCTAGCCATGATTGGATCCGCAGGATATCGAGAGTGGAACCCGCACAATGAAAGTCGCCATACAGGGTGCCGCGTGTGTAGCGTCCGGCATCTGTGGTTTCATTGCTCCCAAGGTTTTCCCGAACCGAGAGGAAATCGGTGGAATCGTGGAACTCCTTGGCCCGAACCCACCGCAGACCGAAGGGGACGTTGCCCGGGAGACAGAGTAACTGTGCCCATCAGGAACAGTCCAAATCGAGGAGCACCCGATTCCGGCTCGACAACTAGGTGAAGTACCGCACTGGCTCCTGTTTGCGCGCGACCAGCTGCTTGGCGATAACGTTCAGCTGGATCTCGTTGGTGCTCTCGCCGACGACTATCGAAAGGACGACGCGGGCTCCGTTTAGTACACGGGAAGGTCCGTGAAGTAGTCCGACAGCTGCTCGCCACGGTCGACCATATCTTGCCGCCGGGCGTGGGCGATATCACGGGCGAAGATCGTGGTGCCGGACAACGCCGACCGGCCGTCCACCTCGCAACCTGCGATTCACTGTCGTTTCAAGTACGGTCGTGTTTCCCATAAAAATGGTGCCCCTCGCTCATCTCAGTAGAAGTCTGGATGGCGTGAAACTGCTGGCGTTCTGTGATTGGTCGATGTCAAGCCTCATCAGTTGCCGGTGAGGAGAACGCCGGGAAAAGCTTGGATTTTGTTGTCGGAAAACAATGGTGCGCCAACGAACGCTGCAATCCATAGCCAGGGCCGTGGAGAGCGCGGCGGCCAGGAGTCATAGCCTGCTCGATGGATTCGTATGATTCGCCCTCGGACACCCGTGGTTTGCGAAGAGATCCACGAGGTCTGTACGCGGAAGGCCGTCATCGTCCAGAATTGCCTCGACGAACACCGCAGCTTCGTCTGGCCGGCATCTTCCGGAGGCCAGGATCGCGGAGTAGGCTGTTTGCATTGTCGGGATTTCCGGCCCGATGTGGTCGCGACCGCGTCTGCCTCACTTGGAGACACCGGAGGCCCGGCGATGAGGAGCGGAGGCGTTGTCATGGCTGGTTTCGGAAAGACTGGACGCTTTGAGCTGCCGGACCCCGTTCGGCGGCTCTTTGAAGGTGATTGGGATTCGCCGTGGCCAAGGGTGGAGGAATACCGGGATGGCGAGGCAATGGTTGTCCGGGCTGAGCTGCCCGGCATAGATCCGGACCAAGATGCCGATGTCTCAATCAGCAACGGCGTCCTGACCATTAAGGTCGAACGGCGTGAGGAGCTGGAGCACAAAGAGAAGAGCGGGTACCGCTCCGAGTTCCGGTACGGGTCATTTTCCCGGAGTATTCCGCTGCCAGCTGGCTGCCATGAGGATGAGGTTCGGGCATCCTATAGGGATGGCGTATTGCAGATCCGGGTTCCGTGCCCCGAAGAAGGCCAAACAGCATCATCGAAGGTGCGGATCGACAGGGAATAGCCGTCGTAATCCCGTCGGTCTCGTCCTTGTGGGGCGGCAGGTACCTGCGGCCGATCTCCTCGGCGTATGCCAGCCAGTGGATGTCACACGGCCTCCGACAAGTATCAAGGATCCACCCTCCAAATCTGGGCCTGACCCGATTGAGATAGTCGGGCAACGGTTCTCCGACCGGAGTCCAGGAATTGGCAAGAAGTTGGGGATCGGCGCCAACGAAGCCATACCAGATGTCGAGGATTGCCTCAATTTAGTGCGCCAACACGCCCCCGGCCCGGGACGAGGCCGCTACGTCAGCATCAGTGAACAATACGTTTGCTTTCATTTCCGCCAGATCGATCTCGGCGACCGGGGAACGCCCTGCGCAGCCGTAGCCGTAGCCGGGAATTTCATTCGTGGTCATTTCATCGCTCCAAATCGGTGCGAACCGTCTCCACTCCGGTGTGCTGAAAGTCCTACGGAGTCAACGCGGCCCCCGGGCACTACCGGTCGCGGCGTCCGCGGGCATATGCTGAGCTCGTCCAGACCAATCCAGCATCATCTATCGAGCCCCGCCATGAGCAAGCTACGCGTCCACAACTTTTGCATCTCACTCGACGGCTTTGGAGCCGGTCCCCGCCAGAACCTCGAGCACCCGATCGGCGTGGGCGGCAACGCATTGCACCGGTGGATCTTCGACACCGCCTACGGCAGGTCGATGATCGGTAAAAGCAACGGCAGCACCGGGCTGGATGACGGGATGCTGCGCGACGGCGATGAAAACATCGGGGCAACGATCATGGGCCGGAACATGTTCGGCCCCGTCCGCGGCCCCTGGGATTCCGACGACGACGCGCGCACGTGGCGTGGCTGGTGGGGCCAGAATCCCCCGTACCACCATGAGGTGTTCGTACTGACCCACCACGCCCGGGAACCGCTGGCCATGGACGGCGGGACCACGTTCCACTTTGTGACCGGCGGCCCGCTGGTGGCCCTCGAGCGCGCCACGCAGGCGGCGGCGGGGGCCGATGTCCGGGTGGCCGGGGGCGTGGGCACTGTGCGTGACTACATCGCCCGCGGCCTCATCGACACCCTGCACCTGGCACTGATCCCCGTGCTTCTGGGCACCGGGGAACGCCTCTTCGAAAACGACTGGAACGCCGCGGGCTACCAGTGCACGGAATTCGAGCCCAGCGACGAGGTCATCCACGTGCAGTTGGAGCGCCAAGGCTAGCCCGCAGGTCCTGGCCACAGCCGCATGGCAGCGGCCGGCTCCCCCAAGAGAATGCCGACAGTTGCCATGCGGTGCGGGAACCGGGTGCCGCGGGGCTAGGCGCCCGCAGGAGCCGGCGCCGGGGGAACCGCCTTCTTGGTCGGGCGGTTGGCAAAACGCTGCTGCAGCATGACGGCCCCGACGATGATGGCGCCCTTGGCGATCGCCTGCACCGAGGTTGACATGTTGTTCTGCGTGAACACGTTGGACAGCGTGGAGAAGATCAGCACACCGAGCACGGTGCCCATGATGCTGCCGCGGCCGCCCACCAGCAGGGTCCCGCCGACCACCACGGCGGCGATCGCATCGAGCTCGATGAGCGTGCCGTGGGTGGAGGTGCCGGCGGTGGTGCGCCCGAGCATCATGACCCCGGCGATGCCCGCCGTCAGCCCGGTCAGCGCGTACAGGTACATGGTGTGGCGCTTGACGTTGATGCCGGCCAGTCGGGAGGCGTCGACGTTGCCACCAATGGCCACGGTGCGGCGGCCAAAGGTGGTGCGGTTCAGCAGGAACCAGCCGCCGGCCACCACCAGGGCGAAGATCCAGATCAGCACCGGGATGCCGAGCAGGCTGCCGGCAAACACCGCCTTGAACCCGTTGACGTTGACGATCTGGGTGGTGCGGTTGGCCAGCAATTCGGCCAGCCCCCGGGCACCCACCAGCATGGCCATCGTGGCTATGAACGCCACCACGCCGCCGTAGGCCACCACGAACCCGTTGATGAACCCCGCCGCGACCCCCACCAGCAGCGCCACCAGCACCATCACGATCCAGTGGGAGTCCTTGGCGAAGGCCTGCACCCAGGACAGCGTGGCCACCACGGTGCTCAGGCCCATGACCGAGCCGACCGACAGGTCGATGCCGCCGCCGGTGATCACGAAGGTCATGCCGATGCTGATCACGCCGATCACCGAGGCCAGGCGCAGGATCACCAGCAGGTTGCCCACGCTGACAAAGCGGTCGCCCGCGGTGAGGAAGCCGATGAGCACCAGGCCCAGCAGCGCGATGACCAGGCCGATGGAGCGCGTCATCGACCCTCCGGAGAGGCGGGAAAACACGCTGCCGGGTTTCGCCGGCCCGCCGTGGCTGCCGGCAACCCCGGCTGCGGCGGGAGGGGGTGCGTCGACCGTCTCGACGGCGCTGTCGTTCTCGCTCATGCTGCGGATCCTTTCATGACCATGTCGAGCACCCCGTGCTCGTCGATGGCGTCTGCGGGTGAGGTGTGGAGGACACGGCCTCCGGCTATCACGAGCACCCGGTCGGAGAGACCAAGCACCTCGTCGATTTCGCTGGAGACCACCACGACGGCCGTTCCGTCGTCGGCGAGTTGGCGCACCAAGGCATAGATTTCGGCGCGGGCACCGACGTCCACGCCGCGGGTCGGCTCGTCCAGCAAGAGCACCTTGGTGCCGTGGACCAGCCAGCGCGCCAGCAGGATCTTCTGTTGGTTGCCGCCGGAAAGCGTGCGCGTGACCCGGTCGGGGTCCGCGGGGCGCAGTTCCAGCGACACGAGCTGCTCGCGGGCGACCGCCCGTTCCGCCTTCTCGTTGAGCCGTCCGCCCTTGGCCCAGCGGACGAAGCTGGCAAGCGTGACATTGCGGTAGATCGGTTCGTCGAGGATCAGGCCCTGGCTCTTGCGTTCCTCGGGCGAGAGCCCCATGCCCGCCTCGACCGCCGATCCGACCGACCCCGGCTTCACCGCGACCCCGGAAACCGTGACGGAGCCTTTGGAGGACTTCCGGGCCCCGTAGATGGTCTCGAGGATTTCCGACCGTCCGGATCCCACCAGGCCGGCAAGGCCCACAATCTCCCCCGCGTGGACCTGCAGGTTGACGTCCTCGAAGACCCCCGGCAGGGCCAGCTCCCTCACGTCCAATACCACGGGCGCGCCGTCCTCCAGCGGGGTGGCCGCGGGGAACACGTTGGCCACGTCCCGGCCGGTCATCAGCTTGATCAACTCGGCGGTGGGCGTGGCGTCCACCGGAAGGTTCGTGGCGACGGTGCGCCCGTCCTTGAGCACCGTGATGCGGTCTCCGATTTGGTGGATCTCTTCAAGCCTGTGTGAAATGTAGATCACTGCGATGCCGGCCGCGCTGAGGTCGGTGACAACCCGGAACAGGTTCTTGACTTCGTCGCTGTCCAGGACGGCCGAGGGTTCGTCCATGATGATCAGCTTGGTGTCGTGCGACAGGGCGCGGGCCATGCTCACGATCTGCTTGTTGGCCGCGGAGAGCGTGCCGACCTCTGCCGTGGCGGAAATGTTGCCGTGGCCCAGCCTCGCCATCAGCTCCCTGGCACGCCTGTTGGTCATCCGCCGGTCGATGACACCGGCCTTGGCATGTTCGTGGCCCAGGAAGATGTTCTCCGCGACGCTCAGCCCGTCGACGACGTCCAGCTCTTGGTACATCGTTGCGATGCCCAATCCCAGGGCCGCCACGGGGTTGGCGATCGAGATCGGCTCGCCATGCCAGTGGATTTCCCCGCTGTCGGGCTGGTGCGTCCCGGAGAGCGTCTTGATGAGGGTGGACTTGCCTGCCCCGTTCTGGCCGAGCACGCAGTGCACTTCCCCGGGCAGCACTTCAAGGTCCACGCCCTTGAGCGCCTGGACGCCGGAGAATCCCTTGGTGAGTGAGCGAACTGTCAGCAGAGGTCCGCCATTGACTACATTGGTCATAGAGGCAACATAACAGCAAGAACTCCAATTTGCACCAGTTGTTTTCCAGAGAATTCCACGTAAACCTGCACATTCTGGTTTGTTTGTTCCGTGCGGATTCCGTCGTAATTCTCGTGATACTTTCCGTCTGAATCCCTAGCAAACTGAAAATTTGCCTGATATGTTGCTTCACACGTCAAAGTGGACACCGAGACCCATTTGGTTGGTCTCAGCCGGATGAGCACCTCCGCCGCGGCGACTCGTAAGCACTTGCACAGAACACTTGCGTTTTATCAACTTGGAGGAAACAACATGCGCCACACACGATCACGACGTCACCGGATACTGCTCGCCTCGGGCGCGATGCTGGCCGTTGCGGGACTTCTCACCGCATGTACGCCCGGAGAGACCGACCCCGCAGCCGGCGGCAGCGGCGGAGCCAGCAGCGACGCCGGAACACCGGCAAGCCCGGAGGCGGCCAAGCCCGGCGAAAAGGTCACGATCGGGTTCTCCGGCCCCGCAGCCGACCACGGCTGGATGGGCGCCATCAACAGCGCGGCACTCAAGTCCGCCAAGGGATTCAGCGACGTCGAACTCGTGGTCGCCGAGGGAACCAACGACGCCAGCCTGCAGATCAGCCAGATTGAAACCTTCATCAACAACAAGGTCGACGCCATCGTCATGCTGCCCACCGACGGTGCCGCCCTGACCGACGTCGCCATCAAGGCCATGCAGGCCGGCATTCCCGTGGTCAATGTCGACCGCGAATTCAGCAGCAATTTTGCCGCCCGCACCACGGTCCTGGGCGACAACTACGGCATGGGCGTCAGCGCCGGCACCTACATCTGTAACGAACTGGGGGGCAAGAAGGACGCCGTCGTCGCGGAGATCGCCGGCATCGACAGCCTGCCGCTGACCCAGGACCGCAGCCGCGGCTTCAAGGAAGCGCTCGGCGACTGCGGGCTGACGGTTTCCAACCGCGTTGCCGCCGACTTCACCGTCCAGGGCGGCGAGGCCGCAACCTCGCAGCTGCTCGCATCGGCCCCGAAGCTGGACGCCGTGTGGAACCACGACGACGACCAGGGCATCGGCGTACTGGCCGCCATCACCGCCGCCAACCGCAACGAGTTCTTCATGGTCGGCGGGGCCGGTTCCAAGAACGCCATGGAATCGATCAAGGCCGGCGACAGCGTCCTGCGCGCAACCGTCATCTACCCTTCCACCCAGGCCGCCGACGGAATCGCCATGGCACGCCTGATCGCACTGGGCCTGCCGGCGACCGACTTTGTCACCCAGGGCGTCCCGAACCGAGTGGTGCTTGACGCCCCGGTCGTCACCAAGGAAAATGTCGACACCTACATCGGTGCCGCCTTCGATTCCTGATCCATTTCCCGCGGTGCCCGCGATCCTGCGGGGCGCGGGCACCGCACCACCCCCCGTAATCTTCAAGAAAGGTTAGACATGACTGACAGCTCCCCCCGCTTGCGGGTGGCCATGATCGGCGCCGGATTCATGGGTGCCGCCCATTCGCAGGGCTGGCGTGTGGCTCCCCGGTTCTTTGAGCTCCAGGCACACCCGGAAATGGCGTTGCTGGTCGGCCGGGACCACGGCCGCACCGAGGCCGCCGCGCAAAAATGGGGCTGGGGAGAGGTGTCCACCGATTGGCGCGAGGCAATCCTGCGGGACGACATCGACATCGTCGACATCGTAACGCCCGGCGATTCCCACGCGGAGATCGCCATTGCCGCGCTCGATGCGGGCAAACACGTGCTGTGCGAAAAGCCCCTGGCCAACACCGCGGAGGAAGCCCGGGCCATGGCCGCCGCGGCGGAGCGGGCCGCGGCGCGCGGAATCTACGCCATGGTGGGCTTCACCTACCGCCGGGTGCCCGCCGCCACGCTGGCCCGGGACCTCGTGGCCCAGGGACGGCTGGGCGAGATCCGGCAGGTCCGCGCCAGCTACCTGCAGGACTGGCTCATGGACGAGGACGGCCCGCTGAGCTGGCGCCTGCAGAAAAACCGCGCCGGCTCGGGCGCGCTGGGAGACATCGGGGCCCACGCGGTGGACCTCGCCCAATACATCACCGGTTCCAGCCTGTCCTCGGTCAGCGGCACGATGGAGACGATCATTGCCGAGCGCCCGGTCCTTGCCGAATCCAGCGGGCTCTCGGGCACCGCTGGGCGGGAGCGCGGCACGGTTACCGTCGATGACCTGGCGCTATTCACCGGCCGGTTCGGCGCCACGGACACCACCTCCGGCTTCCTCGGGTCCTTCGAGGCCACCCGCTTCAGCACCGGGCGCAAGAACGCGCTGCGCATCGAAGTCTCGGGCTCCAAGGGGGCGCTGGGCTTCGACCTCGAACGGCTCAACGAACTCCAGTTCTTCGACGCCACCGCACCTGGCCAAACCCAGGGATTCAGCACCATCCTTGTCACCGAACCCGGGCACCCCTACGTGGATGCCTGGTGGCCGGCCGGGCACATGCTGGGCTACGAGCACGGCTTTTCCCACCAGGCCCGGGACTTCATCCAGGCTGTCGCCGCCGGCACCCAGCCGACGCCGTCGTTCGCCGACGGCCTGCAGGTCCAGCAAGTGCTCGACGCCGTCGAACGAAGCGCCGCCGCAAACAGCGTCTGGACCGCCGTCGCCAACTGACCCGGCCAACACCCATCCACCACAACACACCCATTGCCACCGAGGAGACCGAAATGACCCGCCCCATCACCTTGTTCACCGGCCAGTGGGCCGACCTGCCGCTGGAAGAAGTTGCCGCGCTCGCCTCCGGGTGGGGCTACGACGGCCTGGAAATCGCCTGCTGGGGCGACCACCTGGACCCCTGGCGCTGGGACGACGACCAGTACGTGGCCGACAAGCTTGCCCTGCTCGCCAGATACAACCTGAAGGTCTACGCGATCTCCAACCACCTCAAGGGCCAGGCCGTCTGCGACGATCCCATCGACCAGCGCCACTGGGAGATCCTTTCGGATACGGTGTGGGGCGACGGGGACCCGGAGGGCGTGCGCCGCCGGGCGGCGGAGGAAATGAAAAACACGGCCCGCCTGGCGGCGAAACTCGGCGTGGACACCGTCATTGGATTCACCGGATCCAGCATCTGGAAGTACGTGGCCATGTTCCCGCCGGTTTCCCAGGACGCAATCGACGCCGGCTACCAGGACTTTGCCGACCGCTGGAATCCCATCCTCGACGTGTTCGACGAGGTTGGCGTGCGCTTCGCCCACGAGGTGCACCCCAGCGAAATAGCCTACGACTACTGGACCACCAAGCGCACCCTGGAGGCCATCGGGCACCGCAAGGCGTTTTGCCTGAACTGGGACCCCAGCCACTTCATGTGGCAGCAGCTCGACCCGGTGGATTTCATCCTGGAGTTCGCCGACCGCATCATCCATGTCGACTGCAAGGACGTGAAGCTGCGCCTCGGCAACGGCCGCAACGGCGTGCTGGGATCCCACCTGGCCTGGGCGGACCTGAACCGGGGCTGGGACTTCGTCTCCACCGGCCGCGGCGACGTTCCCTGGGAGGCAAGCTTCCGCGCGCTGAATTCGATCGGCTACGACGGGCCCATCTCCGTCGAATGGGAGGACGCGGGCATGGACCGGCTGCTCGGCGCCCCGGAGGCGCTGGCCTTCGTAAAACGTAACGCCTTCGCCGCACCGGTGGCCGCGTTCGACTCGGCCTTCAAAGCGCAATAAAATTAGGCACCCTATGCGGTTAAGATTCTGCGCCCGGCCTGCACGTGTGAACGATGCAGCTGCCGGCCCACACAGTGCAAGCGTTGTTTCAAGCGAGTCCAGAGAGGTGATCTGAGTGTCGGTTTCCGATTCCGCAGTGGCTCCAACCGCGCGCACGGGCAGCAATCTGGACAACGTCCGTCGAAGCAACCTGGCCGCGGTGCTGGGCATGGCGCATACGCAACGCCGGGTGTCCCGTGCGGAAATCACCAGGGCGACGGGCCTGAACCGTTCCACCGTCGGCGGCCTCGTGGCCGAGCTGGTGGAGCTCGGGCTCGTCGAGGAGCAAGAGCCGGGTTCGACCCACCACGCGGGGCGGCCCAGCCCCATCATCGTCCCGCGCGAAGACGTCGTGGCCATCGCGGTCAACCCGGAGGTCGACGCCGTGACCATCGGCCTGGTCTCACTGTCCGGCAAGGTGCTCAAGCGGATCCGCTACGACACCGCCCGGGTCCCGACCCCGGAGGAGGTCGTCAACATCGTTGCGGCGGTTGTCGCGGGGATGGCCGGGGAACTGCAAAGTTCCTTCCGGACGGTCGGCGTCGGGCTGGCCGTTCCAGGTTTGGTCCGCGAACAGGACGGCGTGGTTGTGCTGGCCCCGCACCTTGCCTGGCACAACGTGCCGCTTGCCGGAATGCTCGGCACGGCGCTCGGGCTTCCGGTGGCGGCGGCGAACGACGCTTCCACGGGCCTCATGGCGGAATCCCTCTTCGGTGCCGGCCGCGGGGTCCGCGACCATGTCTACCTCAATGGAGGTGCCAGCGGCATCGGCGGCGGCATCGCCGTCGAGGGCAAGCTCCTCAAGGGGGCCAGCGGTTTCGCCGGCGAGTTCGGCCACACCCTGGTCAACTCCGCGGGCAAGCCGTGCCATTGCGGCGCCCATGGCTGCCTGGAAACCGAAGTGCGGCAGGAGCAGCTGCTGGCAACTCTGGGACTGGGAAAGTCCGGGCTCGAGGAGCTGGAAAGCGCGCTCCTTGCGCAAGTTTCCCGTCCGGGGGGCCCCGATGTCGAGGTCCTCGAGGTGGTGCACCGGCAGATGGAATTCCTCGCCGACGCGCTGCGAGGAACCGTGAACATCTTCAACCCGGAACTCATCATCTTTGGCGGATTCCTGGGCACCCTGTACTCGGCCGATCCGCAGCGGATGGCCCGGTTGGTGAAATCCCGGGCGCTGGCGGGGCCGAGCGAAGACGTCCGCTTCGCAAGGGCCGAGCTGGGAGCCGACCTGCTCCTGGTGGGCGCGGCCCAACTGGCCTTCGCGCCGTTCCTGGCCGACCCGGCCAGCATCCTGGCCACCGCGGGTGCGTCTGCCTAGGAATCCTCAGGGAAAGGGACTCCCCGAGCAGCATCCCGAGCCCGGGGAGTCCCTGCGATTGCTCCGGTGTCGACGGTGAAATCATGCGGATCCAACCGGTGATGTCGTCGGAGCATTTGATGGCGCGGCGAACGGTTGAACGGGCAACCGCAATGAGTTCGGCAATTTCCGCCGTCGCGCGGCTTCCCGTTTCGTGGAGGGCGCCCGGGCGTTGAAGGGGAAGCGGCCCACGGCACGGGCAACCCATGCATTCTTCCGGGCTGTGGGGACTGGCAATTGGTGGATACGCGCGCGAAACCGGCGAGCAGTCCAGCCATGGCTTTGCAAGCATCGGTTACCGTTCCCCTGCCCCGCGGAAATCAGGCCGATCTTGAAAGCGACTCCACGAGAAGGATCGTTGCGGCTATCGCAGCCGATCCGCGTACAAGGTTTGATCTGCTCCAGCTACGGTCAAAGGCCATCCATTGAGCTGCGGATTCCAGCGAGTCAGGGGCTACCCGGGCGATGGTGTTGTTGAGGGGAACGTTGCGCGCGACGGTGACGCCGAACGAGACGAGGGCCAAGGCTGCGCCGGCAAAGCGGTTTGAAGCTGTCCCACCTGTGGTTAGGTCCGCAACAAGCACGCCGGCGGAGGCTGCCGCACCGCCGAAGAAAACGGCCATAAAGGGCTTTCGAACTGCACTGTCATTGATACGTTGCATCGCAGTAACTGATTCAGCTGCAGGCAGGGTTCGAAGTGCTGGCATGACAATCACCGTAAAGGCAAAGTAGACCCCTCCCGCGACGCCGGCGCAGACAGCAGAAGCGGCCGTCAGGGCGGTTATGATCGTGTTGCTCATGCGCTTGCCTTGATACGTGGGCTCCAGATGCCGAGCGCGGCAACGCGGCGGGCATACTCGGTGAAGTCCGTCCCGGGCCGGCCAAGAGCCCTTTCCAGATCGTCGGTGACAGAGGCATTGCGCCCATCGAGGATCGACTCGAATAGCTCAGCGAGGGGTCGAGCATCCTGATGCGGGATGCCATCCAAGGCTACGTCGGCCACGAACTCCTCGGCCGTGCTGGGGGCGTATTCAATGTGCCGTCCGGTCGCCGCTGAGATCTCGTCCGCCACATCTAGCATGGACAACAACCGAGGCCCGGTCACTTCGTAGACGGCCCCCGCGTGCCCTTGCTCGACAAGCGCCGCGCTTGCGACCTCGGCAAGATCGTCAAGATCGATGAAAGGTTCCAGCACATCGCCCGCCGGCAGGACGAGTCGACTCCGAAGGACGGGACCGAGCAGAAAATGCTCACTGAAATTCTGGGCGAACCACGAGGATCGGATGATCGTCCATTCCGCAACCGTATCCTGCACGGCCCTTTCGCTCACGAGAGCTCCCTTTTCCCCGCGGCCCGAGAGCAGCACCAGGCGATTCACGCCCAGCTTGCGCGCCTGTTCGGCGAACTCGCCGATTAGCTCCGCCACGCCGGGAAAGGCCAGATCCGGCGAATAGCAAACATAGGCAGCCGAAGCTCCGTGGAGCGCGGTGTCCCAGGTTGAGCGGTCCTCCCACGACCACGGATTCTTTCCCTGTCTGGAAGCGACCCGCGTCTGGATGCCGCGGTTGTGTAGACGGCGAACGATTCGGCGGCCCGTGCGACCAGTACCGCCAAGTACAAGCACATCTGTATTAGTCATGACACCAGTCAACTGCATCAATCCCGCACTATGAATATCTCTATGATGCAAATCCATACGTGGTCGTCTAGGTTTATGGCATGGATCCACTGACTCGCCTCTTGGACGGCCCCCGGGCGCGCAGCGCCTTTGCGCTCCGGATGGTCATGTCGCCCGGTTGGTCCATTCGTGTGCAGGACCAAGCGCCCCTGACTGTCATGGCCATGATGACGGGCAGTGCATTCTTGGAAGCCGACAACGACCGATTCCCACTGAACAAAGGCGACATTGCTGTCGTCCGAGGCACAGCCCCCTACATCGTGTCCGATGATCCCGAACGCGACCCGGATGTGGTCATTCATCCCGGGCAACGGTGCACTTCCCCTTCCGGGGAAGATCTCCACCCGAGCCTGACCCACGGAATACGAACTTGGGGCAATGACTCCTCCGGGGCAACGACGATGCTCATCGGCACCTACGAAACCAACACCGAGGTAGGTGCGGTCGTCACAAACGCTTTGCCCCGAGTGGCTATCGTCCCGTCCGGGAACGTCAGCCAGTCCCTGCTCGGTTTCCTCGAAGGTGAAATTACCACCGAGGCACCGGGGCAAGGCAGCGTCATCGATCGGCTGCTCGACGTGCTTCTCGTCCACTCGATCCGCGCATGGGCCAGGCTCCACCCAGAAACCGCACGAGGCTGGCTTGCCGGCGGCAACGACCCTATCGTCGCCAAGGCACTGACTTTTTTCCACGAATCGCCCGCAGATTCTTGGAGCCTTGAATCACTCGCACAGCGTCTCAACGTGTCCCGGGCAACCCTCGCGAGTCGGTTCCGCGCCATAGTGGGCGAACCGCCCATGACCTACCTGACGAACTGGCGGATGCTACTCGCCAGTGAACTACTTGCCGAACCCCATCTCACAACCGCACAGATCGCATTCAAGGTCGGGTATGGCAGCCCCTTTGCGTTGAGCACGGCTTTCAAGAGACGATTCGGGATGAGCCCGACGCGATACCGCGACCGGACCTATCCAACAATTGCCGCTCCGGCGAGCTTCTCCCCACCGGCGCATCCCCCCTTACATGAGAACCAGCGCAAGCCGTCCGCTGGTGCCATTAACGGAGGCCCTCCGGCCGCCTACGCTAGTCACTTGCGTGGACCGTTCCCGGTCCGCACTCCGGTTCAGGTGGCAGCACTACCGCTGGGTGCAAAGGTTCAGATCGACACGGTTGTGGGACCTTAGCGCACATGAGCTCAGCGTCCCTCCTCCCTACGGGATTGGTGACGTTTAGAGCAAAGTTGTTCGGATCAGGGCTGTAATCCACGTGCTGCGATTACTCACCCTCTGACCCCCACTCGCAGCCTCAAATTCTGTCGACGGCACCACTGCCCGCGGCCGGTGGCTATCGGTTTGCCGGCCGACACATGCAGTTCAGGAGTACGCACTACCGGCTGCCTGGCGCCCCAATGGCGGTTCCGCGCCCGCCACCGGCTCTTGCATTGACCCACCTGGTTCTCCCTGCGCACGCGTTGAACACTCCGCCTGACATTGTTCACGCATGCCCTCTTCACCATTTTGCGAATTGCACAACATAAACTCTCCCTCATGTCCCCCGCTGAATTTCCCTTGAACGTGCACAATTTTTGTCTGAAGGTTGCTGCCACGAAAAGGGGTTGACATCGGCATCTTTTCTAATATGTTTGGACACAGAACTTATTGGAAAATGAACACCCGAAGATACAAGGAGCAACACCATGGCGCTTGAACCCACCCGCGACGACAAATTCTCCTTCGGGCTCTGGACCATCGGCTGGGAAGCGCAGGACCAGTTCGGTTCCGCGACGCGCCCGCCGCTGGACGTGGTGGAGGCCGTGAACAGGCTTTCCGATCTCGGCGCCTACGGAATCACGTTCCACGACGACGACCTGTTCCCGTTTGGCTCCTTCCCCACCGCGCGCCGCACGCAGATCAAGCGTCTCAAGGGTGCCCTAGAGTCCACAGGCATGGTCGTTCCAATGGTCACCACAAACCTGTTCAGCCATCCCGTCTTCAAGGACGGCGGGTTCACCAGCAACGACCGCGACGTCCGCCGGTTCGCCCTGCGAAAGGTCCTGGAGAACATCGATCTGGCCGCCGAGCTGGGCGCCGAAACCTTTGTCATGTGGGGCGGGCGCGAGGGCAGCGAATACGACGCCGCCAAGGACGTCCGCGGCGCGCTGGCGCGCTACCGCGAGGCGGTGAACCTGCTCGCCGGGTATGTCACCGACAACGGCTACGACCTCCGCTTTGCGATCGAGCCCAAGCCCAACGAACCACGCGGCGACATCCTGCTCCCGACGGTCGGTCACGCCCTGGCCTTCATCGAGACCCTGGACCGACCGGAAATGTTCGGTGTCAACCCGGAAACCGGGCACGAGCAAATGGCCGGCCTGAACTTCACCCACGGGATCGCCCAGGCGCTGGACCGCGGCAAGCTCTTCCACATCGACCTCAACGGACAGCGCGGCGTGAAGTTCGACCAGGACCTCGTCTTCGGCCACGGCGACCTGCAAAACGCCTTCTCCCTGGTGGACCTGCTGGAGAACGGCGGCCCCGGCGGCTCCCAGGCCTACGCCGGCCCGCGCCACTTCGACTACAAGCCTTCCCGCACCGAGGACTTCGACGGCGTCTGGGACTCCGCGGCCGCCAACATGCGCACCTACCTGCTCCTGAAGGAACGCGCGGCGGCGTTCCGGGCCGACCCGGAGGTGAAGGCCGCCCTGGCAATCTCCAAGGTCGAGGAAATCAACGTCCCCACCCTGAACCCGGGCGAGGGCCACGCAGAACTGATCGCCGACACGTCCTCCTACGAGGAATTCGATGCCGACGCCTACATGGGCGGCAAGGGCTTCGGCTTCGTGAAGCTGCAGCAGCTGTTCATCGAACACCTGCTCGGCGCAAGGTAGGCACCCGTGGGGCTCGTGGCCGGGATCGATTCCTCGACCCAAAGTTGCAAGGTCGCGGTGCTTGATTCGGGCACCGGCGCCCTGGTCCGCTCCGGCAAGGCCGCCCACCCGGACGGGACGGAAATCGACCCATCCCTGTGGTGGGAGGCCCTGCTGGAGGCCGTTGCCGATGCCGGCGGGCTGGAGGGAGTTTCGGCGCTTTCGGTGGCCGGGCAACAGCACGGCATGGTGCTGCTGGACGCCTCCGGAAACGTGTTGCGGCCGGCCCTGCTCTGGAACGACACGCGCTCCGCCCCGGCCGCGAACGACCTTGTCGCAGAGCTCGGCGCCGCCGAGCTGGCGGCCCGCTGCGGCTCGGTGCCCGTTGCCTCGTTCACCATCACCAAGCTGCGCTGGGTCAGGGACAACGAGCCGGGGATCGCCCGACGGGTTGCGGCGGTGGCGCTCCCCCACGACTGGCTGGCCTGGCGGCTGCGCGGCTACGGCCCCGCCGGCCACGGCCCGCTGGGCCCGGACCTGGAAGAACTCACCACCGACCGCTCGGATGCCAGCGGCACCGGATACTGGTCGCCGCGGCTCGAAGACTACGACGTGGAATTGTTCGGGCACGCATTCGGCCGCGCCGCCCGCGTGGCATCGCCCGGTCGCTTCCGGCAGGACGACGGCCACGTCATCCTGCCCCGGGTCGCGGGGCCCGCGGAAACCACTGGCACCATCCACCCGACCCATGCCGGCGGCTTCGACGGCATCCGACTCGGCGCGGGAGCGGGAGACAATGCCGCCGGCGCACTCGGCCTGGGGGCCATGTCGGGCGACGTGGTGGTCTCGCTCGGGACCAGCGGCACCGTCTACGCCGTGACTGATTCCCCTGGCGCCGATGACACGGGAACCGTTGCGGTTTTCGCCGATGCCTCAGGCGCCTACCTGCCCATCTCCGTGACGCTGAATGCCGCCCGGGTCCTCGGAACCACCGCTTCCCTGCTGGGGATCGACCTGGAGCGCTTCTCGGAACTCGCGCTGGCCGCGGAACCAGGCAGCGACGGCGTCGTGCTGGTCCCCTACTTCGAGGGCGAGCGGACACCGAACCTGCCCGACGCGACGGCAAGCTTCCACGGACTGTCGCTGGCCTCGACCACCCGGGAAAACGTTGCCCGGGCCGCGGTCGAGGGCATGCTCTGCTCTCTGGCCGTCGGACTGGACGCGATCCTCCGCCAAGGGGTTACGGCCAAACGGCTCTTGCTCATCGGCGGCGCCGCCCAAAGCCCGGCGGTGCAGGCGGCCACTGCGCAGGTTTTCGACGTTCCGGTCCAGGTTCCGGCGCCCGGTGAATATGTTGCGCGTGGCGCAGCGGTCCAGGCCGCCTGGGCATTGTCCGGCATCCGGCCCGAATGGCCGCACCCCGGTCTGGCCGCACCCGAGCCCGACCACCGCCCGGCCATCCGGGAACGGTACAACACCGCGGCCGAGGGCATTCGGTTCTGATTTCCTGGTGGTGATCCTGTGGTTGCCGTGCAGGCCACCGACATGCGCGAGGGCGAAGCCAACGAGGTCGGGCGATGCGCTGCCGGACTTTTTCTGTTCCAGAGTGGGCGGCCCGGGCGGCCGAGGCATCTCGGTCATGGCCGCAGTCCTGCCGGATGCGCCGTCGGAGGATCGGGTTCCCGGCCGGATCGTGGCCGGGCTCCGGCCGGGAGGGTTCCCCGGCGTCCGGCCCTGGATGGGGCTCATGGTCTTCGTGACACCGAGGGGCATCGCGCCCCTATCATTCGGCGGCCCGCAAGCCGTAAAATTGGCGTTGTCGCGGGCCATGAGGCCGGCCACCATCCCGTCCGCCACCTCTTGGCCGTGGCCATCGACGATTGGCCTGCCCCGACCGGGCCCGTCGATTCCGGACGGAGGAATCCTCGTGAACACCAGCCCGACAGACACAGGCCGCATGACCCCGCAACAGCGCCGGGTGGCAGGGGCCACCATGATCGGCACGACGGTGGAGTGGTACGACTACTTCATCTACGCCAACGCCGCCGCCCTGGTCCTGGCCCCGTTGTTCTTCTCCCCGCTGCAGGGGCCGATGGCCTCGATCGTCTCATTCGCCACCGTGGGCATCAGCTTCCTGTTCCGCCCCCTCGGGGCCGTCATCATGGGCCGGGTGGGCGACCGGTACGGCCGCCGGATCGTGCTGATCATCACCCTGATCCTCATGGGCCTGGGCACCACCCTCATCGGCGTCCTGCCCACCTACGCCACCATCGGGGTGTGGGCCCCGATCCTGCTGGTTCTCCTGCGCATCATCCAGGGATTCTCCGCCGGCGGCGAATGGGGCGGGGCGGCGCTGATGGCCGTCGAACACGCCCCGGCCGAACGCCGCGGCAAATTCGGGGCCTTCCCCCAGCTTGGCGTTCCCGCCGGGATGCTTCTGGCTTCCGGGGTCACGGCAATCTTCGCCGCCGCACTCACCGACGAGCAGTTCCTGGCCTGGGGCTGGCGGGTGCCTTTCCTCCTGAGTTTCGTGCTGATCCTGATCGGCCACTACATCCGCACCCGGGTCGAGGAGTCCCCGGTGTTCCACGAGCTGGAGGCCACGAAACAGACCGAGACCGCGCCGCTGTCCACCCTCTTCCGCGAGCACCCCACGAAGGTCGTCCAGGCCACGCTCGTCTTCATGGGCAACAACGCCGCCGGCTACATGCTCACCGGCGGCTTCATCCTGGGCTACGCCACCACGCGCCTGGAGATGAACGCCGGGACCATCCTCAACATCATCACCCTCGGCTCGGTGGCCTGGCTGGTCTCCACCTGGGTCTCCGGGGTGCTCTCGGACCGCATCGGCCGGCGCAAGATGTACATCATCGGTTGGGTGTGCATGCTCGCCTGGCTGTACCCGCTCTTCCTGCTCATCGACACCGGCGAGGTGGTCCTCGTCGTCCTCGCCCTGGTGGTCTTCGGCGCGGTCATGGGCCTGTCCTACGGACCGCTTCCGGCGCTGTATGCCGAGCTGTTCCCCGCCCGCATCCGGCTCAGCGGCGCCTCCATCAGCTACGCGATCGGTGCGGTGCTCGGCGGGGCCTTCGCCCCCACGATCGCCACCGCGCTGGTGGGCACGTTCAACACCACCCTCGCCGTCTCGACGTACCTGTTCCTGCTCGCGGCGGCCTCGCTGGTCGCCACCCTGACCCTGGAGGACCGCACCGGGACCGACCTGTACCCGCAGGACATCAAGCTGCAGCCGTTGGAGGACGACGACACCCCCGGCCCCACGCACAACCTCTGAGAGTGATGCCTCGAGTCAAGCCACTGGCGTTGGCGGGGCCGCACGTCACAGACACTTATCCCGTCGCCGCGGAGCGCCCGGGTTGGGCCGGCACCGCAGGGACTCTCACCCTCCACGGAGACCAGAACCAGTCCCTCGCCGGCCCGCTATCGATAGATCGGCATCGTCGGGCCAACGAAAGTGCTCCGGTCCACCCGCGATACCTCATCAGGGAACCAGTCGAACCCTGCGACCTGCACATCACTGAGAAAATCAACCGCCACCAATTCAACAGCCGCCTGGCACCATAGCGTGAAATTCCGCACCGGTCCCCTCGACCCTCGAGCCAATTGAGCCGCGCTGCGCGCACCGACCGTGCGAAGCCCGGCAGTGCCGCGCACACACCCGGCTCACAGGCGCCGCCAGCTACCATTGAGGTGGCAAAGAACCTGCCACGAGTTTGTCCGGCTTCGATTCCCACGCATGAAAGCGCAATCATGACCCCTTCACGCATGAACGTAGAGTCCTTCAACCTTGACCACCGCACGGTCTCGGCACCGTATGTGCGCGTGGCCGACCGCAAGGAACTCCCGCACGGAGACGTTATTACCAAATATGACGTGCGGTTCACCCAGCCAAATGTTGCCCATTTGGAGATGAAGGCAATCCACTCACTCGAGCACCTCTTCGCCGAGCACTCCCGCAACCATTCATCCTCCGTCGTAGACTTCTCCCCGATGGGTTGCCAGACCGGCTACTACCTCATTCTGCAGGGCGAGCCCGACGTTGCCGCCGTCGTGGACCTGATCGAGGCCACCCTCACCGACGTGCTGGATGCCACCGAGGTCCCCGCGGCCAACGAGGTCCAATGCGGCTGGGGCGAAAACCACTCCCTCGAGGCCGCCCAGGATGCCGCCCGGGAATTCCTGGCGCAGCGCGCCGTCTGGGAGCAGGTCTCCGAATGAGCGCGGTCGATGTCATTGTCATCGCGGCCATGGAAGAGGAAATCACCCCGTTCCTCCAGCGTGCCGCGGAGGTCAGCGAGCCGGTTCGGGTCGGCAACGCGATCCACCGCAGCGGCCGGCTCAACGGCCTGAACGCCATCTTCGTCCAGAGCGGCATCGGCCTGGTCAACGCCTCGGGCGCGGCCACGGCCGCACTGCTGCAGGCGAACAGGGACGATGCGGATGCACCGGCCCCCTTGGTCGTCAGTGCCGGCAGCGCCGGCGGGCTTGGCAATTCCGTGCGGGTGGGCGACGTTGTCATCGGCACCGTGAACGTCAACGCGGACGCCGATGCGCGCGCCTTCGGCTACGAACTCGGGCAGGTGCCGGGCATGCCGGCCTCCTACCCGGTGCCGGATTCCTTGGTGGAGGCCAGCAAAATCGGGGCGCCCGGATACGGCATCGTGGCCACGGTGCACCACGGACTCATCGTTTCCAGCTACTCGTTTGTCGGCATTGACCGTGCGGCGATCATCAAGGGCCAGTTCGACCAGGTCCTGGCGACGGACATGGAATCGTCGGCCATCGCGCAGACCTGCCGGGCATTCAACGCCCCGTTCCTGGCCATCCGCGGCATCTCCGACCTCTGCGGGCCGGCGTCCGACGCGGACTTCCTGACGCACGTCGACGACGCCGCCGAGCGCTCGGCCGAGATTGCCACGGCGGTCATCGGGTCCTGGATTGCGGCCGGGGCACCCCGGGCGGAGTTGGAGCCAGCGTTCGCATGACCCCCGGGCACAACAAGCGCCCTTAGTAGACGAGTGTGGCCCTCCGGCAGTTCCGGAGGGCCACACTCGTCTACGAGACTTTTGGGGGCCGGGCCGGCAACGCCCGGCACCGCAGGGCTTGCGCCTACGGAACGCGTGCCGTCCATTCCTCGGTGGTGAACTTCGTTTCGGCCAGATCCTTGGCGGCGGCCAGCGTCGCCTCGTCGAGCGTGCCGGGCACCGCCGCGTACTTGGCGGCAAAGGTTCGGCGCATCGTCTCGATGAGTTCCATGCGGCCCATGTCGGCCTGCCGCTTGAGCGGGTCCACGCGCTTGACCGCCGAGGCGATGCCCTTGTCGGAGATCTTCTCGCGTCCGATACGCAGCACCTTCAGCATCTTTTCCGCGTCGATGTCGTAGCTCATGGTCACGTGGTGTAGCACCACGCCGCCGGCCAGGCGCTTCTGTGCCGCCCCGCCGATCTTGCCGGTGTCCGTGGCGATGTCGTTCAGCGGCTTGTAGTGCGCCTTGACCCCGATGGATGCCAGCGCCTCCATGACCCAGACATCGAGGAACGGGTAGGAATCGGCGAAGCTCATGCCGTCCACCAGCGAGCCGGGCAGGTACAGCGAGTAGGTGATGCAGTTCCCGGCCTCCATGAACATGGCCCCGCCTCCGCTGATCCTTCGGACCACCTGGATGCCGTAGGCTGCGGCCGCATCGGCGTCGACCTCGTTGCGCAGCGACTGGAAAGAACCGATGACAACGCCCGAGTCGGCCCAGTCCCAGAACCTCAGGGTCGGTCCGCGGGTTCCGGCGGCAACCTGCCGGGCTATCACCTCGTCGAGGGCGACGTTCTGGGCGATCGGCAACACCGAGGGGGCTATGACCTCCCACAGGTGGTCGGCCCACGCGGTGGCGTGGCCCAGGGCGCGGCGGACCACGCGTGCCACGGCGTCGGAATCGAACCCGAACATCACTGCGTCGGCGCGCAGCCCCGCCTTCACGGCGTCGCGGATCACCGAATGCTCTACGTCCTGCGGCAGCCCGATGAGCGCCGCGTTCAGATCCTCGAGGGCATCGTCGGGTTCCAGGAAAAAGTCCCCGTTGATCGAGGCTGCGGCGATGGCCCCGTCCTCGACCCTCAGGTCGGCAACCACCAACTTGCCGCCGACAACCTTGTATTCACCGTGATGCGTGTAGCCCAAATCCATGGTTTCAATCCTATGTCCACGGGGCACGGTTCCCCGCTTCGCATCCGGCGTCAGCATCTACGGCCCCGACGGCCTTGCCGCCCCGGGCCTGTCCGAGTCCTGTTTGTCCGGGTCCGGTTTGCCCGCCTTGGTGGTTTCCTTGCCGAGCACCGCGTTCCTGGCACGCGTGGCGACGGCGGAGACAGCCGACTCCAACGGCCCGCGACCGGCAAGGTTGCGCCAGAGGACGCCGAAGAGCAGCGCTGCGCCGACCTGCAGCCCGAAGGAAGCGAACGGTTCCTCCCCCAGCACTCCGCTGGCCAGGAACAACAGGTGCCCGGAGTACAGAGTCAGTGTCATGCTGCCGGCCGGGGCCAGCACATCGATGATCTGGTGGATGTACTTGCCGGCCAGTATCAGTACGCCAAGGGCCACCATGCTGGTGCCGATGGTGTGCAGCAGTTCCAGCGGCATGGAGGAGTACGGGGAGGCCGCCACCAGCCAGGCCCAGTCGTCCTCGTCGACCGGCGGGTCTTCGCCCGCTACGAGCAACCCGGCGGACTCCCCCGGGGACAGCTGCAGAACGCCTATCATCAGCAGCCACGAGAGCGCCCAGGCCGCCGCGGCAAGGCACGCGCCGCCTGCGGCCAACCAGGCCGCAATCCGGCGTGAGCTCAGGTCCAGCTTGCCGATAGCCAGGCCGGCGCACATGTAGGCCATCCACGGCACCGCCGGGTAGAAGCCTGTGAACAGCAGTTGCCCGACGGTCGAGAACGGTTCGGTGAACAACGTGCCGAAGGTGAGGTTGTCCTCCTCCGGAGCGGGTATCACGTTTCGCACGGCCTGCAGCAGGATCGGGCCCCCGATCGCGAAGACCGCCGACAGGACGGCCAGCACCCGCGGGGTGAGCCCCAGCAGCGGCACCGCCAGCAGGAACATGACACCGTAGTAGGCCAGGATGATCTCGACGTCGGGACCGGCGTATGCCAGCAGCATCCCGATGGCCATAATGACAAGCGCGCGGGCGGCGACCCCGGCCATGGCCGCCTTCAGCGGCCGCCCGCGAAGGGGGCGCGTCCCGCCGGAGCTGAACGCCAGCGAGACCCCGGCCAGCAGGGCGAAGAGCGCGGATGCCCTGCCCGCAAAGAGGACCCATGTCAGGGAAGGATTGCCCCCGGAATGTTCCTCGGGCAGCACGTGGATTCCCATCATGCCGATCAAGGCCAAGCAACGCGCCGCATCAATTGCGGTGACGCGCTTCCTGCCGGAAGGCTTGGCCTGCTGTTCGCCGGGCTCGGGTACGCGGGGATTTGCGGCATTGAACATGGTTGACCTCTATGAACCTCCGCCGGCGCGAGAACGACTGCGGATGGAACGGGCCCCGGTGCCGGAGTTGCTGCCGCAATCGTACTTCCGGACCGGGCCGGCGGCAACGAATGGGCCTGCGGTCGGTTTGCCCAATTCATCGCCACAAGTCGCGGCACCGCCTGGACCTACCCCATCCGGCACGCCCGGCCAAATCCCGGGCACCACCGAGAATCCCCGGGCGGGCACCGACCTGCCGGCCTTCTCGAACGGCAGGAAACCCGGGAACTGCTCGATTCGGCAGGCCGGGAAAACGTAGTTAAAAAGCAACGGGACCTTCCCGAAGGAAGATCCCGTTGCAGGCGTGAAGGCGAAGAATTACTTCTTGGCGCCGAAGCCCTTGAAGCGAGCGTTGAAGCGCTCGACGCGTCCGGCGGAGTCCATGATGCGCTGCTTGCCCGTGTAGAACGGGTGCGAAGCGGCGGAGATTTCGACGTCGATAACCGGGTAGGTGTTGCCGTCTTCCCACTCGATGGTCTTGTTGCTCTTGGCCGTCGAACGGGTCAAGAACTTCTCGCCCGAGGCGAGGTCGTTGAACACCATGGTGTTGTACTGCGGGTGAATATCAGCCTTCATGCTAAAAACCTTTGTTCGCGTCACTGGATTTTGCCAGCGACCAAAATTTGCGTCAAACCGGCCCGTGAGGTCACGAAGCCGACATTCCAGTATAGCGGAGCGCCCAAGCAATTTTCCACCCGACCTCATCCGCTGGATAAACACCGGAACCCAGGAAGCCTTCGCACCCGGAAGCGTCTTGTTCGGCGTTGCGCCTGCCCGTCGTGAAGGCGTCGCCCCTTGGGTATGCTGGTCGCATCCGCAGGAGGTGGCAGAATGCCGTGCAACACGGCGCCACCGTCGAAAGGGGCTCTGGCTGGCATGTCCGCACACTCGCACGAATCCGAGGCAACAATCCCGCGCAGCGGGTACGCACCGGATTTCCTTGGCACCTGGGTCGGGTTTCCGATCATGGACCCCGGCATGGAAAGTGACGCGGTCAAGTGGGAAGGTTCGGAAGCCATCCCCTACACCCACTTTTCGCTGGCCCTGAGCAAGTCGCGGCGGTTCGCCCGCTGGGTCGCCTGGAACATCGACGGGAGCAGCATCAAGATGCTCAGCCGCAGTAACCTCGAGTTCTCCAAGGATCCGCGGTTGCCTGCCGACGCGCAGACCGGCAACGAACTCTACATCGACAACCGGCTGGACCGCGGACACATTGCCCGCCGGGCCGACCTGCTCTGGGGCGACCAGGCGGAGGCACGCCAGGCGAACAAGGACTCGTTCTACTACAGCAACATCACCCCGCAGATGGAGGACTTCAACCAGAGCAGCCAGCAAGGCATTTGGGGCCGGCTGGAGAATGCCCTGTATGCGGATGTCGAGGTTGAAAGACTCAGGGTCAGCGTCTTCGGCGGGCCGGTCTTTCGCGAGGACGACCGCATCTACCGTGGCACGGCACTGCCCTCGGAGTACTGGAAGCTCCTGGCCTTCCAGGAAAACGGCGTGTTGAAGGCCCGGGCGTTCCTGCTGACACAGGACCTTGTCCAGCTCAGGGCTCTTCTGGCCCTGGACGAATTCCGGGTCTACCAGATCACCTTGGCCGAGCTCGAGGCTCGCACGCAGCTCCGTTTCCCCCGGACCCTGCACGACGCCGAACCCCTGCCGGCTCTCGCAGTCCCCTTCTTCGGGGAAATAAGACCCTTGGCGAGCACCTCCGACATCCGCTGGTGATGCCCGCCGGCGGCTAACGGCTGCGCAGCTCCCAGAAAGCGACGGCCGAGGCCGCGGCGACATTCAGCGAGTCGACGCCCGGGCGCATCGGGATCATCACCGTGCGGTCGGCCATTTCCAGCGCCGCGGGGCTCACCCCGGCCCCCTCGGTGCCGAGGACCAGCGCGAGTTTCTCGCTGTGCATCGCGGCCACCTCGTCGATGCCCTGCGAATGCGATGTCAGTTCCATGGCCGCGATGTCGAAGCCCGCGGCGCGCAACTCCGCGACGTCGTCCGGCCAGGATTCCAGGCGTACCCAGGGGACCTGGAACACCGCGCCCATGCTCACCCGGATGGAGCGGCGGTACAGCGGGTCCGCGCAGCGCGGGGTGATCAGCACTGCGTCGATGCCCAGTGCGGCGGCGGAACGGAAGATCGCGCCCAGGTTGGTGTGGTCGACGATGTCCTCGAGGATCGCCACGCGCTTGGCCGCCGGCAACACCTGGTCCAGGGTCAGCGGTTCGGGCCTGTTCATGGCCGCCAGCGCGCCGCGGTGCAGGTGGAACCCGGTGATGGATTCTAGCACGGCGTCCTCGCCGGCGAAGATCGGCACCTCCGGGTGTTCTTCGAACACGTCGGTGAGCGATTCCAGCCACTTGTTCGCCATGAAGAACGAGCGCGGCTTGTGCCCGGCGGCCAGCGCGCGGCGCAGCACCTTTGAGCTTTCGGCGATGTAGCGCCCGTGTTCGGGGTCGGTGCGTTGGCGCAGCGCCGCGTCGGACAGCGCCACGTAGTCGGACACGCGGGGGTCGCCCGCGTCCTGGACGATGACAAGCCTGTCCCCCAGCTGCGCGCGCAGGGCGGAGATGTCGGCGGGCGGTTTCTGGCTCATGTCAGGCTCCGGAGAAAAGTTTGGCGACCATGGTGGCCAGCGCCACCAGGCCCAGGATGACGATCACGGCCCGTAGCCAGCCCGGGGAAAGCCTGCGCCCCACCCTGGCCCCGATGAATCCGCCGATCAGCGAGCCCGCCGCGATCAGGATGACGACCGGCCAGCTGATGCGTTCGGGCGCGAAGATCAGGTAGGAGGCCGCGGCGACCAGGTTGACCACCAGGGTCAGGACCACCTTGATCGCGTTGGACTGCTGCAGCGAGGCGTGCAGGAAGACCCCGAACACGGCCATCAGCAAGATGCCCTGCGCCGCGGTGAAGTAGCCGCCGTAGATGCCGATCAGGAACACCAGCACGTAGAGCAGCGGGGACACCGTCGCGCGGTTCGCCTCGTCCGGGTCCACCCCGACGGAAACGGCCTGCCGCTTCTTGGCCCAGGCGGAGAGCCGCGGCTGGAAGATGACAAGCAACAGCGCCACCACGATCAGCACCGGGGCGACGTATGAGAAGACCGCCTCCGGCAGATGCAGCAGCAGGTAGGCGCCGACCAACCCGCCGGCCAGGGAGACCGGCATGAGCTTGAGCAGCGTGCTGCCCACGCTGGCAGCCTCGCGCCGGTAGCCCCAGGCCCCGGAGAAGCCGCCGGCCACCAGGCCCATGGCGTTTGAGACCACGGCGTTCACCGGGGGGAACCCGAGGGCCACCAGCACCGGGAAGGTGACAAGGGTGCCGGAGCCGACGATGGTGTTGATGGTGCCGGCCCACAGGCCGGCGAAGAAGATGACTATCTCACGCCAGTACTCCACCGCAGACCCCGCGCCCTAGTGCTTGGCGACGGCGCTGTAGCGGCCGTTTTCGGCGCGCAGGCTCAGCGGCACGGCGAAGGTCTCGGAGAGGTTTTCCTCGGTGAGGGTCTCGGCGATCGGGCCGGCGGCAACCAGCTTCCCGTCGCGCAGCAACATGGCGTGGGTGAATCCCGGGGGGACCTCTTCAAGGTGGTGGGTGACCAACACCATGGCGGGGGCTTCCTCGTCGTTTGCCAGTTCGCTCAGGCGGGCCACCAGGTCCTCGCGGCCGGCAAGGTCCAGGCCGGCGCCGGGCTCGTCAAGCAGCAGCAGTTCCGGGTCGGTCATCAACGCGCGGGCAATCTGCACGCGCTTGCGTTCACCCTCGGAGAGGGTGACAAACGGGCGGTTGATCATGGTGGACATGCCCCAGTCGTGCAGCAGGGCAAACGCGCGGCGTTCGTCAAGCTTTTCATAGTCCTCGCGCCAGCGTCCGGTCATGCCGTAGGAGGCGGTCAGCACCACATTGAGCACCGTCTCGTGCTCCGGGATGTGGTTGGCGAGGGCAGCCGAGGACAGGCCGATGCGAGGGCGCAGCTCGAAGACGTCGACGGCTCCGAGCACCTCGCCCAGCACGCCGGCAACACCGCGCGTGGGGTGCATGCGCGCACCGGCGATCTGCAGCAGCGTGGTTTTTCCGGCGCCGTTGGGCCCGAGTACGACCCACCGCTCACCCTCTTTAACTTGCCAGTTGATGTCCGTCAGTAAGTCTTTGCGTCCGCGTACAACGCAGACGTCGGCCAGGCCCAGCACTTCATTCATGGGTAAAACACTAGGCCAGCCACCCGCTTTTGACCCAACCGACGCCCGGTTCCACACATGCTGCAACATTTGGGCCGCGGTTTTGGGCAGAATGCGCCGCCGCGGGAGAATGGGAACCATGCATCCCACTGCCTTCATTGTGTTCCATTCCGCTGCCCCGCACCCGGTCGAGCCGGCCAGGCTTCGCTCCACCTTGGCCGCCGCGGGCCACCGCGTGCTCAGTGAGGAGCCGTTCGAAGACCCCGGGCGCAGCGGTTCCCGCTGGGAGGTCACCGGCAGCGTCCGGCAGCTCCGCGCCCTGGTAAACCCGCTCGATGGAAACAATGCGCGCTCCGAGGACCCAGCGGTCCGCGCACTGAGCATTTCCGTGGTGCCGTCCGAGCTGGTGCGCGCACCGAAGATGCTGCTGGTCATGGACGTGGACTCCACGCTGATCAAGCAGGAGGTCATCGAGTTGCTCGCGGCGCACGCGGGCTGCGAGGACGAGGTCACCGAGGTGACGGAGGCCGCCATGCGCGGCGACCTGGATTTCGCCCAGTCGCTGCATACCCGCGTGAAGATGCTGGCCGGGCTGGACGTCGCGGTGATCGAGCAAGTGCGTTCGATAATCGAGCTCAGCGACGGCGCCCGCGAACTCATCGCCTCGTTCAAGGCGGCCGGCCACCACGTTGCGGTCGTTTCCGGCGGCTTCGCCCAGATCCTGGACCCGCTGGCCGCCGAGCTGGGCCTGGACTTCGCCTGCGCCAACGACCTGGGCATAGAGGACGGCAAGCTGACCGGCACCGTCAACGGCCAGGTCGTCGACCGCGCCTACAAGGAGACCATGTTGCGTGCCTGGGCCGGACAGCTCGGCATCGAGCTCGGGCACACCATTGCCGCGGGCGACGGCGCGAACGACCTTGACATGGTCGGCGCCGCGGGGCTGGGTGTGGCGTTCAACGCAAAGCCGGCGCTACGCGATGCCGCCGACGCCCGGATCGACCTCCCGCGCCTTGACGTCATTGGGAATCTCGTGGGAATCGCATAACGATTTGCCCCGAACACCCGATATTTACTCCGGCGATTGGAGTACACCGGTAAGATTTATTCGGCGGTTGACCACTTTGTTGTGCATCCGCACCCTGACATACGGCACCAAGCCGTGCCATCGATGGAAGAGAAACAGACGTTTTGCTCAGTGAAGAAATGGACAACGTGAAGCGCGGTCGCCAACGCAAGTCCCGGCGCGGTTGGTACATTGCCGGGGCCTCGGCGCTCCTGGCCTGCGGGCTTTACGGCGGCGCCGCGGCGTACGCCGGCACGCAGATTCCCGCGAACACCACCGTCCACGGCGTCAACATCGGCTCACTGTCCCCGGAGGCCGCGCGCCAGCTCCTGGAGAGCAAGCTGAAGCCGCTGGCCACCGAACCCGTCGCGCTGGCCGTCGGCAAGAAGACCGAAAACCTCAAGCCTTCCAAGGCGGGGTTAGCCATCGACGTCGATGCCACGCTCGAGGGCCTGACGGGATTCAACATGAACCCGGCCACGATCGTCGAACGCCTCACCGGCTCCCTGTCCGTGGAACCCGTGACCACCATCGATGAGGCCAAGCTCCGCGAAGCGCTGGTCAAGCTCGCCCCCAAGTTCGCCACCGAGACCGCCGAGGGCAAGCTGGCCTTCGACGGCGCCAAGCCCGAGCTGACCAAGCCCGTGACCGGCATCGAGGTCGACCTCGACGCCGCAGTCAAGACCGTCGGTGCCAGCTGGTTTGCGCCGGTGGACCCCGTCGAGCTGCCCGTCAACAAGCAGGAGCCGAAGGTCTCGACGGAGACCTTCGAGAAGCTGCTCGACGACACCGTCGAGCCGCTGGTCGCCGGCCCGGTCAAGCTGACCGACGGCACCTCGACGGCAAGTCTCTCCCCCGCCCAGCTGGCGGCCGTGACGTCCTTCAAGAACGAGGGCGACAAGGTCACCATGTCCCTGGACACCGACAAGCTCATTGCCGCGGCGGCCGAGGGCGCCGACGGTTTCAAGTCCACGGCCAAGGACGCGCAGATCGTGCTGGCCGGAGGCGCCCCGAAGGTGATCCCGTCGCGGACCGGCAAGTCGATCGACCCCGACGGCCTGGCGGACAAGGTCCTGGCCGCAAGCCAGGATCCGGAGCGCACGGCAAAGATTTCGCTCACCACCGTGGAGCCCGAGCTGACCACCGAGAAGGCCAAGGCCCTGGGCGTGAAGAAGGAAATCGTCCACTTCTCCACCCCGTACCCGGCGGCCGACACCATTCGCACCAAGAACCTGCTGGCAGGTTCACGCCGGCTCAACGGCGTCATCGTGAAGCCGGGCGAGACCTTCTCCCTGGAGAAGGCGCTGGGCCCGATCACGGCCGCCAACGGTTACTACGGTTCCGGCGTCGTGGTCAACGGTTTCGCCACCGAGGCAGTCGGCGGCGGCCTGTCGCAGATCTCGACCCAGATGTACAACGCGGGCTTCCTGGCCGGCTACGACGACATCACCCACAAGCCGCACAGCCGCTGGTTCGACCGCTACCCCGCTGGCCGCGAGGCCACCCTCTGGGAGGGCCAGGTGGACATGGCGTGGAAGAATAACACCCCCTACGCCGTCATGGTCGAGGCCTGGGTCGGCGGCGGCCGGGTCCACACGCGTTTGTGGAGCACCCCGTACTGGAGCGTGACCTCAAAGTCCTCGGCGAAGTACAACTTCACCAACCCGGGCACCGAGCGCAACTCCGCCTCCAATTGCAAGCCGGAAAGCGGCGGCAAGCAGGGCTTCTCCATCAACGTGACTCGCACGCGCACGTCCGCCGAGAAGACGCTGCCGGCCGAGACCAAGTCGTGGACCTACTCGCCGTGGAACAAGGTCGTTTGCGAGAAGTAGCCGCAACGCAGCATTTGCTTTCACAGCATGAGCGAGGCGCCTCCACCCCTTCGGGTGGGGGCGCCTCGCTGTTTCCGGCTGCACCATCGCGGGTCTGGTGGTCGGAGACCAAAATCCCCGATTACAAGTTCGAGGCCTCAAGTTCGGCTCCTTAAAAATACGAACAGGTATTGGGTCTGCCGCTCGGGCCGTACATCTCAAACCTGCAATCGCTCAATGACCACAATAAGATGGCGAGTCATCGAAGAGCGCTTCGTGGATCTCAGGAAATGCATTCGTCAATCCACAACATTGGGGTGCTCCACACATGTCCTGGAACGAAGCCTTGTCTGGCTGGCTGGAGTGACTGGAAATCGCCAGTCGTGACGGGACAAGCTCGACTAGAAGCTCTTGGATCAGAGGGCTTTCCAAGGTGGAGAGCCCCAGGACCAGCGGTCTGGAACCAACATGTGAAACGGAAGAAAAACTGCCATGCCCAACTAACGCCCACATCGGGGAGAGATCTCTCACGTGTCGGTGACGCTTTGTTCGGTAACGCTGCAGTGATGCGTAGTCCGGATACTGGCCCTACGGATTCGCAGAGGAATGGAGACGTGATGAGTGAACTCCGAAGTAATTGGAAGCCGCAGCAGGTGCAGGAGAGCCTTAGCGCGGCAAACGAGAGCCTGCCGGAAGCGCGAACCATTGACAGGTTCCAGGTACGAGGCAGGGCAGGTGGAATGGACTTGCTGTCAGGTGAGGAAATGTATGAGGAGGTCTCGGCCGACGAATCTGGCGGCGTACTCCGTGTTCCACCGGATCCGCCGCAACGCCCCACGGATCAAGGAGGCCTGTGATGTGACTCTACTTCCAGAACGGAACCCAAGACACGCTCTATCTTGCCTACGCATACCACGCTCCCGGTTGCGAGGGCGGCACTGACTGGGCGAAGAAGGGGTGGTACGGTATCGCACCCGGCGGAACCGCGAAGGTTCTCAGCGGTTGGGCCGGGCCAGGCAAGTACTTTGTTTTCGCCGAGAATGAGTCCCGCACCAGGGCGTGGAGCGGACCCTTCTTCACGCAGTTGCCTTCAAGGGCATTCGATTGGTGTTGGCAAACCGGGAGTAGCGACAGCCGTGTGCTTGGTCTTGCCAAGATCGAGGTGGGCTGGGGAATCCTCGATGACACGCTGCGCCTCCACTGACGCAAGGGCGCACAGAACGCTGCAGAATCGACCCGGTGATCTGGTAGGTTCGCGCTGGGGCGGGTGGCTCCGTGACGTGGCCGCAACGGAGCTCAATTCGCGGGGGAATCCATCAGGCAAGGAAAGCAAGCCCCCCAAACAGTTCCCTTCCGAGATCCAATTCGGCCGTGAAGAAGATACCGGTCATCGGCATTAATGCCGCCTTCAAGAAGATCAGTGCCATGGCGCTCTCACGCCAGATGCTGGCCCAGACCTGACGGCTGGAATCCTTGGCCACGGCCGACACCGCCACCAACCACCTCAAGGCCCAGTCATGTCCCGAAGGTTTCCCCCTGACACAATGTAACTGCGTACGTTCATAACATGTGGTGACTTCTGACTGTCTGGACGGTTTTGGGCCGACGCGATCCACATTCTGTACAACCAGCGACTTGCTCTGCTCCGACAGCCGGAACAAGGGCTTGGAACCACCTGGGAAGCACGAAAATAGCTCAACTCCGGTCTCGACTTTGCGTCAGAGGACTACGGCGTTCTTACTACAATGGGAGACCAAGTCGTGGACCTACTCCCCGTGGAACAAGGTCGTCTGCGGCAAGAAGCCGTAGCACAACGCACCTGATTTGGTTCGACGAAGCGTCCCGATCCTCCCCCGTACGGGGCAGGGCCGGGGCGCTTTGTTGGTTCACCGGGCGCTGCGGAATCGAATGCCCGGGACCGCTCCCGTCATCGGATTCCCGCCGAGGGATGCCCGCGTTATAGGGTTTTTCAGTGATCGGGAAGAATGCAAGGCAATGGGGCACGGCAGCCAAGGCGTTCTTCTACATCCCCCCGGCCAGGGGTGAGCACCTCGGTGCGTTGCGGATGTTCGTCGGGCTGGCCATACCTTCCCTGGTCCTGCTCTCCACCGGGCACCACGACTTGGTGATGTACGCGGTGTTCGGCTGCTTCACCGGCATGTACGGGCGCGGCGAGCCGCACCAATTGAGGTTGTTCCACCAGGTTTCCGCCGCGGCGTTCCTGTGCGCCTGCGTGCTTGCCGGGGTTCTGACCTCGGCCGCGAACGTGGGCGACTGGGCATTCGTCGGCATCGAGACGCTGGTGGCAGGAGTCGGTTCGGTGGTCACGGACCGCATGCGGCTGCGCCCGGTGGGCCCGTTCTTTGGCGTCTTTGCCTTCGGCGCCTGTGCCGCCACGCCGCTGGACACGACTCCCTGGGTTCCGGCACTTGTGGCAGTCCTCTCCGCCGTCTGCGCAATCGCCGTCGGGTTTGCCGGCTGGTTCCGGGTCCGCACGTGGCACCCCGGCAAACGCCGGACACCCAGGCCGCACCTCATGCCGACGCTGCCAGAGCACTTGGCCACCGGGGCGATGTACGTGGTTGCCGTCGGATTGGCCGGCTCCCTCGCCACGGCCATGGGCTGGGGCCACCCGTACTGGGCCATGGCCTCCGCCGCCATTCCACTGTCAGCGGCGGGCCTTTCCGCGGGAATGGCACGCGGATTCCACCGCGTCATCGGGACCTATGCCGGCCTGGTGGTTGCCGCCCTGGCCCTCGGCGCTTTCACCCACCCTGTTTTCCTGGTACTGCTGGTCATAGCGCTCCAGTTCCCCACCGAGCTGTACATCATGCGGCATTACGGGCTCTCCCTGGTGTTCTTCACGCCGCTGATCCTGGCCATGACCTACCTGGCGAACCCGGGGCCGCTGCGGGGGCTGGTCCTGGACCGTGCCGCCGAGACAACGATCGGCGCCGTCATCGGCATGCTGGTGCTCTTCCTCTTCATGCGTTGGCGCCGGGAGAAGGCCGTCACGGCGGCCAGCTCGGCTTGACGCCCGGCAACCCGCTGTCACCTGCAACGCAACTGCCCGGGTGCCGTGGGAGCCGCTGGTAGCGTGAATGGGCGATGACCTCTACAAAGCCTCAATCGAAACCCGCCTCGCGGCGGCGCGGCGACCATCGATCGCGCCCGGCCGTCGGATTGGCATCAACGGTGTGCGCGCTTGCGGTGGTGCCGACCATCATCACCTTCATGGTGCTCATACTCGCAGTGTTTCCGCGGTCGATGAGCCGTACGGAGCGGGGAAAATTGTTCTCCTGCTCCAGATTATCCCGATCGCGTATGCCGCCGCGGCGATGGCCTTCTACAGGATGCTGCGGAACACCACGGTCCGCAAGACGTGGCTGCGGGCAACGTTCTTCATCGTCATCGTCAGCGCCACATCGACACCCGCCACGTGGGTGGCCACCGAGGCAGTGGTCGATGAATGGTGCGAATCCCAACCAGGCGGACGTGGATACACGTCAACCGCATCCGCCACCGAAATCCCGTTGCCCTGCCGATAGCCGAGGTGCCCAGCCCGCACCTTAAGACGTGTAGGTCCCCGCTTCCTGTCTCGGAAGCGGGGACCTACGCGTCTGGCTTGATGACTACTACTTCAGGAAGTCCCCTGCGCCACCGACGTATTCGGTGTGGCCGGTTGAAACATCGGCGGTGACCATTGCCGCCACCTCGGCACCGAATTCCTCAACGGAGTACAGCTTGCCGGCGGCGGCGCGGCGGGCCTCGATGGCGCCAGGCTCCGCACGGTCCAGCAGGGTCGCGGTGATGGTGCCCTCGATCATGTCGCCGGAAACCACCACGAAGGTGATGCCCTTGGCTTCAAGCGCGGGGACGAATTCGCGCAATGCAAGTTCGCCGGCACGCTTGGAGCGGGCAACCGGCTCGTAGGCGTCCATGGTCTCGACCTGGTCGATGAAGTGCGCCTGGTGGCTGGTCACGAAGACCACACGGGACCCCGGAGCCATCTTCTCGGTGGCCGCCTGCAACATGGCAACCTGGGCGTCGCGGTTCAGGCGCAGGGCGTAGTCCTCGCCCAGGCCGGACTCCATGCCGCCGGATGCGTTGAGTACCAGCACATCGAGCGAACCAAAGTTCTCGATGGCAGCGTCAACCAAGGCTGCCGGGCCATCGGGAGTGGTGAGGTCGGCACCAACCGCAACTGCGCGGCCGCCTGCTTCGGTGATGGCGGCGACAATCTTGTTGGCGCGCGGTGCCTTCTGGCGGTAGTTGATGACAACGCCGGCACCCTGGGCGGCAAGGATCTTGGCAACTTCTGCGCCAATGCCGCGCGAGGAACCCGTGACGATGGCGCCCTTGGCTGAAAGATCGGTCAATTCTGCTCCTAAAAGTGGTGAAGCGGGAATCCTGCGCTTGGCGCACACGGAACCGGCTTGTCACCGAAAGTTTGGTTAATTCTTACAAAAGTACGTTCTGCTGGTTCAATCCTGCCAGCAGCTGCACAGCGGATGGCTTGTAGGAAACCTCCAAATTTGCCGCCGTGCGATGCCCCGGTGCTTAGGCCAGTGCTGCGCGCACCATTTCGCTGACGGCCTTGCCGTCGAAGCGGCCGGCAACTTCGGCGCTGACCAGCTTCATGACCGATCCCATCGAGCGCATCGACAGCTCAACGCCGTCGGCGCGCAGGGAGGCGATCGCCGAATCGATGATGCCCTGCACCGCGGCCGAATCCAGCGGGGCAGGCAGGTAGGCCTCGATGATCTCCGCCTCCGCGTTTTCCGACGCGGCTCGGTCCAACGCCCCGGCCTCCGTGTAGGTCTGGGCGGTTTCGCGGCGGCGTGCAGCTTCCTTCTGGAGCAAGGCAGTTACAGCGGCGTCGTCGAGCTCAACGGGGGCCTTTCCGCCCTTTTCGCGCGTGTTGATTTCACCAAGCAGGTTCCGCACAGTCATCAGCTCGACACGGTTTCCAGCCTTCAGGTGGTTCTTCATGTCTTCGCGCAGGCGGGTTTTCAGGTTTTCCATGGCGTGGTCTTCTTTCGCTGCTTATCCGGCAAGTACGCAGTGCGGCCGCACCCGTTCCATGCCGGTATCCATTCCAGTTTATTGCCTTGGCCAGGCTTCCGGCACACCCGGCAGATCCCCATACTGGCACCTCACAAGGGCTCGCGGAAATGACGAGGCCTCGGCCGGCGACTCGTGCCCGGCTCCCCCAACGATGACACCGGGCCGGCACGTCGTGGATTGTTTTGGTGGTGAGGATTTTGCCTGACCGGTGTGGGATTTTCCGGACTAAGTCAAAAATTTATCTAGATATAATATGGGAGCACAGATATGCACACCCTGGATTTCCGGCTGAGATCGAATTCGGAACCGGCGTGCGAAGGCGGATTTTTGCCCGCAGCGACCGCGATCCGGGCAATGTTGGCGTCCGGGGAAACGAGGGAGCGTCGACACATCTGATCGGGCGGCAACGCCCCCTGGTACTGGGCATGGCCATGCGCCCTCCCCCGATGCCTGTGCGGAACCGCCCGGGCATCGGACCGTTCTTCCCCGCTGGGGCCCATTCGCGCCCGAAAATCCTGGGAACGTCTGTGGGCCACGCTCTGGGCAGGCGGAGGCGTCGGCCCGGCATCGAGGGCAAAACGCATTCAACCCCGAATTGCTCGAGGGCGCGCAAAAATGCGCAGAGAATCTTAGCGAGGCAATACCGGAAACTATCCGGCAGGGCTGATTGGCGGCTTCAAGGCCACCCGTGCAACAACATGGAGATGTCGCGACACCCAACGGGGTTCGGACTGCGCAGAATTGCGTTCGGGGTCGCTACACGAATCGAGTCCGGTACCCCCGGAGGACCGGACGGGGCAGCCTCAAAAATCCTGCGGAATCAAGAAAATGGACGCGGGTTCCCATCCAAGGGAACCGACGGGGGCAACGGAGGACTTGGTCCATCCGTGCAACAACCCCTGGGGTCGCCGTATTCAGTATCTGGATGCTGTGGCTTCCGCGGTTGCGGCCGCGGAAGCCACAGCATCCGGCAATAAGCGAAAGCCCTAGTGGCCCATGCCCAGTCCGCCGTCAACCGGGATCACGGCGCCGGAAATGTATGCAGCCTCGTTGCTGGCAACCCAGCGGACGACGTTGGCAACTTCCTCGGGTTCGGCGAAACGGTTGGCCGGGATGGAGGCGAGGTAGCTCTTCTGCGTTGCCTCGGGCAGCTCGGCGGTCATGTCCGTGTTGATGAAGCCCGGGGCCACGACGTTGGCCGTGATGCCGCGGGAACCCAGCTCGCGGGTCAGCGAGCGGGCGATGCCCACCAAGCCGGCCTTGGAAGCTGCATAGTTGATCTGGCCCGGCGAACCGTAGAGTCCCACCACGGAGGAAATCAGCACAACGCGGCCCTTGCGCATCTTGATCATGCCCTTGGAGGCGCGCTTGATCACGCGGAAGGCACCGGTGAGGTTCGTGTCGATGACGGAGGTGAAGTCGTCCTCGCTCATGCGCATCAGCAGGGTGTCGCGGGTGACGCCGGCGTTGGCGATCAGCACCTCGACCGGTCCGTGGGCCGCCTCGACCTCGGTGAAGGCGGCATCGATGGATGCTGCATCGGTGACGTCGGCCTTCACGCCCAGCAGTCCCTCCGGGACCTCGCCGCTGCGGTAGGTGATGGCGACCTTGTCGCCGTTGGCCTCGAATGCGCGGGCGATGGCCAGGCCGATGCCGCGGTTGCCGCCGGTGACCAGAACACTGCGGGCGGGAGCGGATGGGATTTCGGACATGGATCCTCCAAAAGACGTAATCAGGGGCTTGTGATTTCTGCTGCTTCAATCCTAGCGCGCGGCGGTTCGGGGTTGTGGCCGCAGGATCCCGGTCGCATCCTCCGCGCTGGCCGATCGTTGCGGGGGATGCGCCTCGGAGCGGCACCCGATTCGTAACCCGAGACTGGTCGGTGAGACAATGACAAGGACGGATCGACGGAAGAACTATGAGCGAGCCACACTCCAGCCACCATCATCACGAGCACGGGCCCCAGGTGCATCGAATCACCGAGGCACGTGAATCCCACACCGTGGAGCAGAATTCCCGTGTGCTCAAATACACAATCTCCATGTCGGTGCGTATGCTCTGCTTCCTTGCGGCCTTCTTCACCCACGGATGGATCCAGTGGGTGTGCTTTGCCGGAGCGATCGTGCTGCCCTACGTGGCTGTGGTGATCGCCAACGGCGGTGCCGACCTGACAAAGCGCGAACCGCCCGCGGAATTTTTCGCCGGCGACGAACCCCGTTCACTCACCGCTTCGCCCGAGCCGGATTCGCAGGCGTCCCACGAGGCCGACCCCGGCCGATGGACCGCGGAAACCGAACCTGACCACTACCCCCAGGATGCGCCCGTCACGATCGACGGGTCGTTTGTCGACGAGCCGGAAGCCGGCGCGGCAACTTCAGCACAAGACGGCCCGGATCCAGAGGGCGCCGGCGAACCGAAAACCGAGGACGGCAAATGAACCTGCTCGACAGCCTTTCCGGCTCCGGCACTCCCCCGGAACCCGCCGGGCCGGCCAAATGCTCCCGCAAGGGCTGCCGCAATGACGCGAGCATCCAATTGCTGTGGAACAACCCGAAGATCCATGCCCCGGAACGCCGCAAGATCTGGCTGGCCTGCGCCGAGCACGCCGACTGGCTGGAAAACTACCTTTCCGAACGCCTGCTGTTCAAGCAGCGCCTGCCGCTTGCCACCCAAATAGGCCAGGCACCGGCACAGCCCGACGGCACCACTTCCAAGGAGAACTAACTAGCGTGTATCGATTCCTGGCCAGCACCCGCTGGATCGGCTGGCTCCTGCTCGTCTGCCTTGTCGCCGTCGCCTTCGCGTTCTTGGGCAACTGGCAGATGGACAGGCGCGAACAAGCGCTGACCGAGATCTCCCATGTGCAACGCAACTTCGACGCGGCCCCCATTCCCTTCGCCCAGGCCAAGCCGCTCTTTGGACAGCTTCCCGCCGACGGCAAGTGGACACCGGTCACACTGGAGGGCAGCTACCTCACCGAGGACCAGACGATCGTGCGCAACCGGATCTCCGGGTCCCGCCCCGGCTACGAGGTGCTGGTCCCGTTCCGGACCACCGACGGCACCACAGTCATCGTCAACCGCGGTTTCCTGCCCATCGGCAACGAGAACGCCGGGCAGCCGGACAGCATCCCCGCTCCCCCGGCCGGCACCGTGAAGGTCCAGGTGCGCCTGAAAGCGAGCGAGCCGAAGCTGGACCGCGGCGCCCCCGAAGGGCAGCTGGCCTCGATCGACCTGCCGGCCTACGCGGCCAAGCTCGACTACCCGATCGCCACCGGCAGCTACGGCCTGATGTTCCTGGAGGCCCCGGCCCCGGCCACCGCACCGACCCAGCTGCAGCGCCCCGAGGAGGACGAGGGACCGCACCTGTCCTATTCGTTCCAGTGGTTCGCCTTCGGCGTGCTGGTCTTCATCGGCTTCGGCTACGCCGCCAAGCAGCAGGCCCGCATCAACCGCGAGGACCGCGAGGAGGCCGCCGAGGCAGCGCTGCGCGGCGAGGGACCCGTGCTGCACCAGGCGCACAGGATGCGCAAGCGCCCGAAGAAGCTGGTGCGCCGCGACGGAACCCCCACCGACGAGGCAGAAGAGGACGCGTACCTCGACGAGCTCGAACGCCGGGCATCGCAGCACGGGCACGCCGGGCGCCCCGACGCCGGCTGATCCGGCACCCGGTTATATCGACGCCGTCACGACGACAAAGCGGCCCTGTCCATCCTGAATTTCTTTCTGGATGGACAGGGCCGCTTTTCGCTTGCCGTCGAGCGGGAACGCAGCGTCGGCGGGCGCGGCGCCCGGCAGCCGACTGACCGGCGACCGGCGGGGTGTCGCCTTTTCGGGCGGCCCGCTTCGGGCCGGAAGCGGGCCTGGAAATCTTGTTTGGGCGACGAACGGCCCGTAGCGTGATGAACAGTGGCCCGCGGACCGCCGGCCCCCGGAGAGAGGACACACCATGCCAACCGTGATTGCCCGCCACGATGTCAAGGACATGGAACATTGGCTTGCCTCGCGGAAGCGCGCAGAGCTCTTCGGCCCACTGGGCATCACCAACGTCCGCACCTTCGTGGACCCGTTGAACCCGACGCAAGTCGCCGTGGAGATGGACGTTCCCGATATGGACACCCTCTTGATTGCGATGCAATCCGAAGCGTTTGCCGAGGCCATGGCCCACGACGGGGTGCTGCGCGAGACGTTGGTGCTCCTCGTCGAGGTGTAGTTTCCATCCCCGGCAAGCCGGCCGAACCCTGGACGTTAAGCGCGTGGGGGGCTGCACCATGTTGGTGCAGCCCCCCACGCGTCCACCCAGGCCCTAGGCCAGGGTGACCAGCTCAAGGTAGGAATCGTTCCAGAGGTCCTCGTCGCCGTCCGGCAGGAGCACCACGCGGTCGGGATTCAGTGCGGACACCGCTCCTTCATCGTGCGAGACCATGACCACGGCGCCGGAGAAGTTCGACAGCGCGGAGAGGATCTCGGCGCGCGAGGCCGGGTCCAGGTTGTTGGTGGGCTCATCGAGCAGCAGCACGTTGGCGCTGGATGCCACGATGGTCGCCAACGCCAGACGGGTCTTCTCGCCGCCGGACAGCACGCCGGCCGGCTTGTCGACGTCGTCGCCGCTGAACATGAACGAACCGAGGATGCCGCGCACTTCCTTGTCGCCCATGTGGCTCGGGGCCGCCGAGCGCATGTTCTCAAGCACCGAACGGTCGACGTCCAGGGTGTCGTGCTCCTGGGCGAAGTAGCCGATCTTCAGGCCGTGGCCCGGGACCAGGTCGCCGGTGTCCGGGGTGGACACGCCAGCGAGCATGCGCAGCAGGGTGGTCTTGCCCGCGCCGTTCAGGCCCAGGATGACAACCTTGGAACCCCGGTCGATCGCCAGCGAGACGTCGGTGAAGATCTCCAGCGAACCGTAGGACTTGGACAGGCCCTCCGCCATGAGCGGGGTCTTGCCGCAGGGGGCCGGATCCGGGAAGCGCAGGTTCGCGACGCGGTCGGCGACGCGGACGTCGTCCAGGCCGCCCATCAGGCGGTCCACGCGTTTGAGCATGGACTGTGCCGCGGAGGCGCCGGAGGCGCGGGCCTTCATCTTGTTGGCCTGGGCCAGCAGGGTGGTTGCCTTCTTCTCCGTGTTGGCGCGCTCGCGCTTGCGGGCACGCTCGTCGGTCTCGCGCTGCTGCAGGTAGCGCTTCCAACCCAGGTTGTAGACGTCCATGGTGGCGCGGTTGGCGTCAAGGTGGATGACCTTGTTGACGGTGGCCTCAAGCAGCGAGGTGTCGTGCGAGATGACCAGCAGCCCGCCCTGGTGGTTGGCGAGGAAGCCGCGCAGCCAGGTGATCGAGTCGGCGTCGAGGTGGTTGGTGGGCTCATCGAGCAGCAGCGTCTCGGCGTCCGCATACAGGATGCGGGCAAGCTCGACGCGGCGGCGCTGACCACCGGAAAGCGTGGAAAGCGGCTGGTTGAGCAGGCGCTCGGGCAAGGACAGGTTGTTGGAGATCGCGGCGGCCTCGGACTCGGCGGCGTAGCCGCCGCCGGCGATGAACTCGGCCTCGATGCGGTCGTACTGGCGCATCGCCTTGGCCGCGACGGCCGGGTCCTCGGAGGACATGTCGTCCTGGCACTTCTTGAGCTTGCCGACGATGATGTCCAGGCCACGGGCCGAAAGGATGCGGTCGCGGGCCAGCTGCTCCATGTTGGGCGTGCGAGGATCCTGCGGCAGGTAGCCGATGGTTCCGGAGGTGGTGACTGAGCCACCTGCTGGCAGCGATTCGCCGGCCAGCACGCGCGTCATGGTGGTCTTGCCAGCACCATTTCGCCCGACGAGGCCGATCTTATCGCCCTTGTCGATGCGGAACGAGACGCCCTCCATGAGAAGGCGTGCGCCGGCGCGCAGCTCCAAATCGGCAACGGAAATCACGGTGACCCTTTCGGTGGAGTTTTAGGAGCCCTGATGGGCAACCTATCCAGTCTACCGGGGTCGGGGCGCGGTTCCGGCTACGATGCGGTGAAGCTCACTCCGGCGTCTCGTCCTGGCCCTTTCGGGGCGCGTCCCCCGGTTCCCCGGCGGGGGCGGTTTTGGGTGCCGACTTGGGGGCAAGCTTGTGCCGGTAGGCGTCCATCTGGGCCAGCCGGCGGCGCAGCGAGTCGGCCCGGTGGGCGTCTCCGCCGCTGGTCGCCTTGATGTGCTCGGCGCCGAAGTGCCAGAGCAACACGTCGTCGAGCAAACGGTCCGGGCCCGGGGAGTACCGGTGGTCGAGGGCCGCACGCACCGAGGTGATCACCCCGGGCTGCAACAGCTCGGCGAACTGCCGGGTGCTGCTCAGCCCGTGCGCCGCGACAAGCTCCGCCGCCCAGCCCCAGTCGTCGTCCGACTTCCTGTCCACGTGGGGCAGCAGCGTGCGCCAGATGAACTGGATGCGCGCGGCCGAAAGCGGCACGGCACCCTCGCCCTCGGCGTCCCAGAACCCGGTCACCGTTTCAAAGCGTTCGTGGAGTTCGGAGAACTGGTCCTCGGCGGCCTCCAGCATGGCGGCGGTGGCGGTGAACTGCCTGTCGATGTGCGGGCTCCAGGCGCGCGGCTCGGCGTTCTTGAAGCGGATGTCGTGCTCGATCTCGCTCCACGCGTGGGACAGGATGGTGCGGATCTGCACCTCGAACACGAAGTTGCCGGTGATCTTGATGTCCCCGCCGAGCACCGCCTGGAAGTCGCGGACGACCTCCTCGCCGCGGGTCTTGAGGATCAGGTGGCGGCTGGAGTAGCCGTAGGTTCCCGATTCGACGGATCCGATGTCCTTTTCGCGGTCCGATCGGCAGTCGAAGTCCGAGCGCCGGCGCTTGATCAGGTTCGCGGCGTCGCGGATTTCATAGGGCAGCTTCACGATCACGCGCACCCCGACCAGGTCGTGGATTTCACGCAGCGGGCTGGGGAACTCCAGCGCCGGTGCGCCGCCGTCCTCCTCGGCAGCAAGCATGCGCGAGGCCTTGTCGCGGAACGACTCGACGCCCTTGACCCGGCTGACCACAAAAAGCGGCGAGGTTTCCGTCTCCTCGAAGAGCGAGGAAATGCGGGAGCGCATGGCCTCGGCGACGTGTTCGAGCATCGGGCGGGCCTTGGCGTAGCGTTCGACGCTGGCCGCGACCTCTTCGCGCAATGAATCATCGAGGGTTTCCCAGGGGGTGCCCACACGTGCCTCCTACATACAACTGCTCTTGGGGAATCAGTTTCCCACCCTATCAACTGCCGATTTGCCGTGCCGGGTTCCGCCGCACGCCGCAAACCTGACAATCCGCAGGGAATCCCCCCGGAATACAAAACCCCGCCGTGCCCCGGAAGCGATACGGGGTGCGGCGGGGCGTCGTGGTGCGGACTCAGGCAGCGGATTCACGGTGCGGCGGGAAATCCGCCGCGGCCGGATGATACCAGTGCTGGTTCCTGGTGTTAGTTCTTGCTGTCGATCGACTGGGCAACCTCGTCGTACAACGGGGATGCGCCGTTCTTGGCCGGGGTCAGGACCTGGACCTTGCCATTCTTCGCGCCCTGGCTGTTGTTCTTGGCCGGGGCGCCGTTGGAGTTGGCCGGGATCACGGCGGGCGGCGTGCCGGGCTTCGTCGAGGCCTGCGCCGCGGCCTTGGAGCCCTCGAGCTTGCCCTCGACGCGGGCCCGTGCAACGTCGTCGGCGGCCTTCTGGCGGGCAGCTTCCAGGCGTTCGGCCTCCGCGGCCTGCGCGTCGGCCATCGCGGCCTGGAATCCATCGTCGTAGGCCAGCCCGTACTTCTCCGATTCGGCGGCTTCCTCGTCGTACTCGGCCGCCGCGCGCAGCTCCGCCGCCTCGGCCTTCTTCTGGTACATGTGGACCGTCAGGTGGGTGATGGCCAGCAGGACCACCGGCGGCATGGCCGCGACCAGCGCCGAAACCACCGGAGGGATGTCCGATTGCTGGGCGCTGACGGTGAGGATCGCGTGCACGGAGTTCGCCGCGGTGGAGACGATCGCACCGAAGAAGAGCAGCGACCACGGGTAGATCATGGCGCGGCGGCTGTGGCCGTTCAGCGCTACGATCGCCACGGTGGAGGCGACGATCATGCCGTCGACGATGATCGGCCAGATCCAGGCGAGGTTGGCGTTGATGCCCGAGCGCCCGGCCAGGTCCGTCAACGCGTCGAAGGACAGCACGAAGGCGCCCACAGCGATCAGGACCGTTGCCGCTACGGCGGTGCGCAGGACCGCCTTGTGCGGCTCGTTCGGGATCTTCTCATTCATCGTTTAATTGCCTCAATCTTCGTCGGTTTTTCGCGGTGCAGGTGTGGTCTGGACCTTCGTGCAAGTGACACGCCCCCATGGCAAACCAGCCTCAATCCTACGTGGACAGCGTGCCCACAGGGCAAAACGCACGATTTGCAGGTCGTTCCCGGGCCGACCTCAGGCGGCCCATTCGCGGTTCCGGCCGGCGGCCCGGCCGCTGGCCGGAACCGCGCGCCGGTCGGCAAAGTGCAGGCCGGTGATGCGGGCGGAGAAGCCGCGGCCGGAGGCATCTAGGAGGACCACCAGCAGGCAGGCGGCCCCCAGCAGGAAGGCGGTGGCGCGCAGCCCGAGCCCGGCTCCGGTGTCCCCCGCCAGCTCGGCGGCGCCGAGCAGCAGCGTGAACCCGCCGCCGCCGAGCAAGGTGCGCAGCGCCTGGCTGCCGATCCCGGCCGGGTAGCCCGACTCGTCCGCGGCGAAGATCCAGGTGCAGCGCTGGCCCAGCGAGGCGCGCCCCGGCGCCAGCGCCGGCAGGATGATTACCAGAAGCGGGGGAAGCAGCGCGGCCGCAACGTCAAGCACGTTGGTGTCCAGCGGCTTCCCGGCCACGTTGTTCACCAGGGCGCCGCCGGTGCCCAGGATGAACGCGAACACGGCCACCAGCGCCAGGTCGAAGACCATGCCCAGCATGCGCCGAGTGCGGGTCACCGGGCGCGGCCTGTGGTATTCCCGGGCCGCCACCCGCTCGTTCGGGCCCGAGATCCAGGCGAACACCGGCAGGTAGGCCAGCAGGGCGCCGATCGCCGCGCCGGAGGTGTTGGCGATGACGTCGTCGATGTCCGTCACCCGGTAGGCGCAGTCGTAGATCCCGAAGACGCCCGTGTACTGGGTGGTCTCGATCAGCACCGAGGCCAGCCCGCCCAGCAGCACCGCGCCGATGAAGCCGACGCGCGCCCAGCGCACGGCCAGCACGCCCAGCGGCAGGAACAGCACCACGTTCAACGCAACCTGGAGCAACAGCGCATCATGGAGGATCGCCCCCGGCGAATCCAGCAGCGCCTCCTTGAGCTGCGGCAGGAAGGCGAAGGGCATCTTCTGCACCCCGCCCATTCCCGGGATGTCACAAAAGTCCCCGCGGGTGGGCGGCAACGGAAGCATCGTGTAGCTCAGGAGGCCGAACAGGTAGAGGATCACCGTGACGCTGGCCAGGGACCGGCGCCAGGACAGGCGGCCGTGCCGGTGGTACTGCATGGCTAGGAGAAACACCCCGGCGGCGGCCGTGAAGAGCGTGGCAAAAAGGATGGCGATCCAGCCGGGCCAAAGCATCGTGTTCATCGGACAAAACTACCGAACATGGCCGCGCAAACGGCATTTTGTGCCGATCATCACCCCGCATTGGCCGACGCCACGTGTGCCAAATTCCGCCCTCAGCGGCTATTGTTGAAAGTGGACCTTCCTCCCGTTCTTCCCGTGGCATTCCAGCCACCGGATCACACCAGGTCCCACCCCTCCAAACCACTTAAGTAGCATCGGCGTGTTCGCGACGCGCGGGAACCGTATTCCCGCGCGCCCAAACCTCCCCCATGCCCCCTCGTTCGACCCCAGCAGGAGAAGCGCACCTCAATGACAGCAATTGCCCCGGACCACGTCGAGAACTCCCTCATGGAACGCCGTTACGAAGAGCAGATCGAACCAGTCAACCGCCTTCTGGACGAGACTCGCTTGCTGCGACCCACCTCCTCGGTTTCCTACGTGGACCCGGTGCACAACATCGAGGAAGCACGCATCATTTCGCTGTACTCGAACATCGGCGTCGCCAACGAAAACGGCTTCATCGATGCCGGCTCGCAGGAGGCCGCGACCCGTATGCTGGGCATGCAGTGGCAGCTGGGCCTGCGCCCCGAGTACATCCTGCCGTGGAACGTTTCCCCGTGGCACACCCCGGGCGAGCCGAACGGCAAGTTCCAGCCGCCGGAGATCACCTCGGGCCTCAAGCCGCTGCTGCGCCTGCTCAAGGTCGTCCCGCGCGCCTCGGTCTTGATCGCCCACGGCACCGAGGCACACCGCCTCTCCGAGCAGCTGCTCAAGACCCAGAACCCGCTGCTCTGGCGCCGCGGTTTCAAGACCTACAAGGTCAAGTCCCTGGACGGCCGCGCGTTCGCCGGTTCCCCGGAGCGCCAGCAGGCACACCTCGAAGAGATCTACGCGGCCTACGCCGACGCCATGGCCCGCACCGGCCTGTCCTCGGCCAAGTAGCCGCACTTCCGTGACCAGCCGCACACCAAGGTGCGGCAAGCCGCGCCTGACGACTGGATAAACTCGAGGTTATGCCTACCAAGACCCCCGCGAAAATGACTCGCCCGCAGAAACTCCATCTCGGGCTGGCCATGGCTCTCGCGGGGGTCTTGTACGTCGCCCACGCGTTCCTGAAGTTCAAGAACTACGAGTCCCGCGGCTACGACCTTGGCATCTTCGACCAGGCCGTGCGGCAATATGCGCTGTTCAAGCCGCCGATCGTCCCGATCAAGGGCGTGGACTTCAACCTGCTGGGCGACCACTTCCACCCGATCCTGGCCCTGCTGGCCCCGCTGTACTGGATCTGGGACGACCCGCGCATGCTCGGCATCGCTCTGGCGGCCCTGCTGGTCTCCACCGCGATCCCGGTCTACCTGTTCACCCGCCCGCGCTTCGGGCACCTCGGCGCGCTGCTCACCGCCTGCGCCCTGCTGCTGTGGTGGCCGTTCCAGTCGATCGTCAACTGGGAGTTCCACGAGGTCGCGTTCGGCGTGCCGATCATGGCGTGGATCATCTGGGCGTTCGACCGCGGCCGCTACTGGCTGGTCGTCGGGCTGGCCAGCTCCCTGCTGCTGGTGCGCGAGGACATGGGCATCACCATGGTCGCCGTCGGCATCGTGCTGCTCTTCCACAAACAGTGGGCCAAGGCGGGGCTGACCATGGCCATCGGCCTGGCCGGGTACGTGGTTGTCACCAGCTACCTGATCCCGCTCTTCTCCCCCGCGGGAGCCTTCACCTACTGGCAGTACACCGCCCTGGGCGCCAGCGCGGGCGCCGCGATCGTCTTCCTGGCCACCCACCCCTTCCAGTCCATCGGCATCCTCTTCAACCACCAGCTCAAGCTGCTGCTCTGGCTGCTGAGCTTCCTGCCGCTGGCGCTGCTGCCGCTGGCCTCCCCGTACGTGATCCTCGGGGCGCCGCTGCTGCTCAGCCGACTGTTCAACGACCGGCTTAACACCTGGGCCCCGGTCTACCAGTACGACGCGATCATGGCCCCGATCCTCATCCTCTCCGCCGTGCATGTGCTGGGCAAGCTGATCGACCGCTACGGCTGGACCAGGATCAAGGTCATCGCCCCGGCCTACCTGCTGGCCTTTGCGCTGGTCGGCACGCTCTTCTTCCACTCGATCTTCCCGCTGGGCCGCACGCTCACCGGCGCCAACTGGAGCACCAGCGAACTGGTCGCCGCCAAGGAACGCGCCGTGGAGATGATTCCCGACGGCGTCTGCGTCGAATCGGCCGACACCCTGGTCCCGCACCTGACCGACCGCACCTACGTGGGCATGATGGGCGACATCGGCACCGACTTGTCCAGCTGGATGATCATCGACTTCAACGAACAGGAAATGGGCGGCTGGGATCCGTTGCTGCCCCCGCAGGCGCTGCGCCGCGCCGAGGCGCTGGGGTTCAAGCAGGTCGCCCCGATCGACCACGGCATCATGGTGCTGCACCGCGACATCCCGGTGGACCCCGTCTGCTCGGACTACCTCAAGCGCTAGGTTCCGCGAGCGGTGGATTCCTGCCGGTCGGTGGTGGTCCACGCGAATGGCTCCGGGCAGAACCGCCCAAGCCACAAGGATCAACGCCTCGATTCAAGTCACCGGGTAAAGTTTCCCGAATGACTTCTTGGCATCGGGAACATCTCGCCGAATCGCAGTCCGCACTCCTCGATACTTGGTTGCCTGACGCGCAGCTGGGTGCTGACCTGAGCTGGGGTTTGGCGCTGACAACCGTGTTGGACGTATCCGCGGGAGCTGGACGCTTCATCGTCAAGGCCGGGTCCGGCGACAACCACCACGTTTCCCGCGAGATAGCGGCCCACCGGACGGCCACCGGTGTACTGGCCGACACTGGCCACGCCTCGCGAATGGTCCACTGCGACAACGAGGCAAACATCCTCGTCACCACGTACCTGCCCGGGCAGCTGGTACAGGGCACTTCGGCGGAAGCCGATCCCGACACATACCTGCAGGCAGGTCGCCTGCTGGGAAGGTTTCACCGGCAGCACGTGCGGATCGATGATGCCGTCGATGCCCGGGCGACATGCAAGGCACTGGCCTGGTTGGACGGCGAGCACCGGATTGACCACGGCACCGCCACCCTGCTGCGGGAAACACTCCGCTCCCATCTTCCGGTTTCGGTGCCCGTTGTGCCGACGCACGGCGATTGGCAGCCACGTAACTGGCTCTTCAACGCAAACGACCAGAACAGGCCTGGAACCGTGCGCATCATCGACTTCGGACGATTCGAACACCGCCCGGCGATGAGTGATTTCTGCCGTCTCGCCGCCCAACAGTGGCAAGACAACCCGGAACTGGAGGCCGCGTTCTTCGACGGATACGGCGCAGATCCCCGCGACCGAGAACTGTGGAGGATCATTCAAATCCGTGAAGCAATTGGAACTGCGGCGTGGGCATACAAGATCGGCGACGAAACGTTCGAGCGGCAAGGTCACCGCATGATCGCTGCCGCACTCGCTCTTCCCTAGTCAGTTCCGAAGCGCACCGCAGGTGATCCTCGGGTGCTCACGAAGCGCCTCGGAAAGTAAGCTCTAACCAGTTGGATGCGACGGAACGGAGTGGTCAATGGCCAAAAGGGCGAAAAAGCGGACCATCACCGACAGCGCACTGGACCATGTCTTCTTTGTCCTGGGCGGCACCGCAACGGTGTGGCTCGCCTTCCTCCTGGTCGGCGAGAGTTTCCACCTGGGCTGGGGCCAGCTCTGGTTTCCCCTGGTCTTCTGGGCGTTCGTCGCCTACCTGCTGTTGCCGCGCCTGCACCGGATCCTGACGGCGATCTACGTCCCCGGCTACTTCATCGGCCGCGCCCGGACCAGCGACGGGCTGCTGGGCGACCCCGTGAACCTCGCCCTGCTGGGCTCCGAAAGCCAAGTCCATGCGGCCATGGGCTCCGCGGGCTGGACCATGGCCGACGACCTGACGTTCTCCAGCGGCCGGCGCATCGCGGAGTCGACGATCCTGCGCCGCAGCTACCCGGGGGCGCCGGTCAGCCCGCTGTATCTTTTTGGCCGGCAGCAGGACTTCGCCTACCAGCAGGAGGTGGACAACACCCCCGGCCAGCGGCACCATGTGCGCTTCTGGCGCTGCCCCGAGGGGTGGATGCTGCCCGGCGGCCGCACCGTCGCCTGGCTTGCTACCGGGACTTACGACCGCAGCGTGGGATTCTCGCTGTTCACCCTGCAGATCACGCACAAGATCGAACGGAACACCGACGTCGAGCGGGACCACATCGTCCGCAGCGTGTCCGCGGCCGAACCCCTGGTGTCGGTCGGCGTGATCAAGGACTTCTCCACGGGTTACCACTCGCGCAACGGAGGCGGGGACTCGATTTCCACGGACGGGGACCTGCCGATCATCGATGTCCGGCGGATCCCCGCCACATCCGGCCTTCCGGGCCCGTCGTCGCACGCCGGCGCGGCGATTTCCGCCCCCACTGTGGTCGGCGGCCTCCTGGTCGTGGCCAGGGCTGTGGTCGCCCTGCTTCTGGTCCCGAAGCTGCTGGGCGCCTCCACGCAGTTCGCCCACGTGACGATCGACGGGGCGCCCGCGGAACCATCAGTCACCACGGCCGCGCTGGCCGTCATTGCCGCCGTCGTCCTGTTGTTCGGCGTCGGCGAACTGGTCATGGCGTGGGGCATCCTTGCCGGCAGGAACTGGGCGCGCGTCGCTGCCATGTGGCTCAGCGCCGTGTCGATCGTCATCCAGGCGATCGATGTCTCCACTGGCGTCACGAGGATCACCCTGGAGGCTGGCCTAGTCGGGCTGGCCTGCGACGTGCTGATCCTGCTGGCCCTCTCCAGCGGACGCGCCGGGAACTACGCACGAAGCACCTCCCGGCGCACCCAAACCCGGCAGCCGCCTCGAGCGGTGCAAGATCCGAGGCGTGCCGGCGGCCTGTGATTCGGCCCTTGTTCCGGGCCAGACGCTTGCCATCGACCGAAAACCTATTGGTGAGTGGTAGCCCATGAGGGGAAGGCCCCGCTCCACCGCAACGCTGTGCGCCCGCCCCGGCCATCCACCGCGGCATTTCACTATGGGATGTTCATCGGCCCCGAAATGCCGGCACGCTCCATGAGATTGGCGGCACGACGACCCGCGAGCATGCCGAACAGGAGCACCAACGCGATGCCGCCACTGACCACCAGGCCCATGGCCATGCCGCCGTGCGACGGCACATCGTCTTCATAGCCGACAACGTGCGCGATCCCGAAGCCCATGACCGCGGCCGGGTAAAAGACACCGATTCCGATGAGTCCGTGCGCGCCAAGGACGGAGGTCACGGCGCTGAGCCGCGACCCACGAACCACAAAGAGCACGCCGGCGCCCCACACGGCGTAGATGGCAAGCGCCAGCGCGTTGCCCGCATTGGATCCGGCCTGGAATGCCGCGTAGGACTGCCACACATTCAGACCTGTACCCACCGGGGCAACCAAATATACCGAAACGAATCCGGCCAACCACGTGGCTGCACCGACACCCAACGCGACCGTGTGGGTTCGGGAACGCGCTGGCAGGACGGCACTCAATTTTTTCATGGGTCCCATCCTGCCAGTTCACGACGCAACATCCGGCCACGCGGGTGGCACGCCGGCGAAATCGGCCCGATTGCCCGGATTTGTGGTCCATGGAGGTCCGGATTAGAGCCGTTGGTTTGCCAAGCGTTCCGGACCGCCCGGCTCAGAAGCGGCAACCCCATTCGTTGACAGTGAACGCCCGGCAGGCGGAAACTTGGGGGTACTGAGCTGCCCTGCGGCGCCTCGCCGCGGCGGGCCACTCGGCGGAACAGGGGGTCTGGGATGTCGGCGCGCGTTGCGGATACGGCGCCAGATACGGTCCGCGAAGTGGTCGTTGTTGAGCGACCTCCCTCTTGGCGGGGAACTCCATTCCACCTTTCTTATGTCCACCTCGACCGCGAGGTTTCCGGTGCGGAGCTCCTGGGCATCCACCGCTGGGCAACGGAACAGCACCTGGAAAACCCGCGGGTGATCTCGCCCATCACCATGGAATGGTCCTCGGTGTACCATCCGCGCTTTTACCGGGCCGCCGCAGGCACCGGTGCAACAACCGTTCGCCCCCTGCAACCGGTGGAGGCCAATGGCACCGACTCCTCCCTCCAACGGTTGTGGTTTGAGTCGGTGGTCTTCCTGGCATCCGTCACGCTCTCCGCTGCCATCGTCCAATCCCGTTTCAGCAGCGGCACGTTGGCCAGCAAGTACGACAGGCTCTGGCAGGCCGGAAAGTTCGCCTCGACGGGCCTGGTTCCGGGATTGCAGGGCCAGCTGCTGATGGACGACGTTACCGCCATGGCCCGCGACTCCGGCACCTCCGACCTGGAGCGCCTGCTGGCCATCCGGCGCCGCTTCGAAGAGGTCGTTGCCCACCTCCGCGGTCCGGAATTCGTAACGGAGGTCAGCCTCGCCCGGCAGGAAGTCCCCCCGGTCCTTGGTCCCCGCTTCGGCTTCATCGACGAGCTGCGGCACAGCATCGGGTCCCAGCTCGAGTGCGTCATCGTCTACGGCTCCAGCGTCAACAGCAGGGAATTTGCCGACTACGACCTGGTGCTGGTGGTCAAAGACCCTGAGGTCGTTCTGCGGAAGCTCTATGCGACGTCGCCGCGGTTCGCCGGCAAGGAGCTCAACGTCGGCGTCTACTCATCCGACGAACTGTGGCGCATGCAGTGCCTTTCGGGAGACAACCTGGCCGACTACGGGCTATGCATCTACGGTGAAACACGCGTTCCGGCCAAGTCCACGACCGATCTACTGATGCGGAACCTGAGCTTCGGCATCGTGCGGCAGCGGCAGCAACTGGGCATGATCGGGGCGGCGTTGGCGGACCGACCACGGCCGGGCGACGATCGCCACAACCTCTACGGGTACTTCACCAAGATCCCGGCCAACATCGCCAAGGGGACGTTCGGGGCCATGAACCAACGCCTCACAAAGGAAGAAGTCCACCAATGGATCGAGTCCATCTGCGGATTCCGGACCGCCCAAATGCAACAGCTGGCCTCTGACGGCGACCCCGGTCGGGCCCTTGCCGAATCCGCGGTCGCCACAGGTGCCGTGCTGCGCGCGCTCAACGAGCAATTCAAGGTGGTTCGCCCCCAACGGGCACCCAACCAAGGCGTCTAAAAGCAGGAGGTTAAATATGATTACGTCAGCACTCCGGGCCGGCGCGGCCGCCAGCCTGATTCTCGACCAGTGCCTCGACCTTGAACTCGAGGTGCAGCTGGTTTCTTCCACCACAAAACACGTCATCTTGAAGGGTCCGGGCGGGGAAGAGATCGGAGTGGACCTCGATCACCACCGGCATTCCTTCGTGGAACAGGTCCTGCGCCAGATCAAATTCGATTTCAAGAAGCTGCCGTTGCTGGTCCTTGGCGACAGCAAGGAGATCCGCCTGCTGACGCCGAAGATCGCCCTGGCCAGGCTGCTCCCCACCCTGTACTCGTTCACCTACAACAGGTACGGGGAGGTCAAGGGGACGGAAGACATCCGGGCCAGGTTCTCTGCGGAAATCTTCCGCAAGATGGCACTCTCACCGGGCCCGTACCGGCTTTCGTCGGCTTTCCTGGCCCTGGTGGAGTCCCCGGCCGGGCCGCTGCTGGCCGAACGCCGCGTCGAGGTGTGCAACCTGGAAACCAGGGTCAAGCGCTACCATATCGGTTCCCCCATCCACCGCTACCTTTTCACCGAGGAGCACTCCACGGTGGCCGGGCAGCCGTTGCAGCGCTGGGACAGGTTCGCGAACCCCATCGTCTGTTTCGACTGGCGGCATCCGCTCACCGACCACGAGGGAAACCGGCTGGCGGACGAACCCCTGCCCGACGACTACGCCGCGTTGTGGATCGGCGACGTGCAGCGGGCCAAGTTCCTTGCGTGCGAGACGTTCGGCTGGCTGGAGAACTTCTTCACCACCGGAGGCCTGAGGCTCATCGACATCTGCTTCTTCATCGACCAGAGCGGCGGAACCATCTACGGGGAAATCAGTCCGGACTGCATGCGCGTGAGGACGCATGCCTCCGACGACGCGGAGGCACTCGACAAGGACCAATGGCGCAGCGGCGGCAGCCCGGAGCAGGTTCTCGAACGCTACGCCCGGCTGTATTCCACGCTGTTTGATCCACACCCGTCCCCACCCCTTCAAACCCCCAGGGAGAATTCACCATGAGCACGCTGACCGTCAAGAACACCCGCGCCAAGGTATCCCCCGGCGGCGTCATCACCCTGCCGGTTTCCGCACGCAAGACCCTTGGCATGAAGCCCAAGGCCGGTGCCCGGGTCACGGTGAGCGTCAAGGGAAACACCGTGCTGCTCGCACCGGCGACCGCGGATGGCGGATTCCGGGTATCGCCCAGGGGGCAGATGGAGGTCCGCGGAGAGGCCCTGCGTGTACTCGAAGGGGGCAAAGAGCGGCACTTCTATTTTGAATTGGACGACGAGCGGCAGACGGTTGCCCTGCATCCGTGGAAATGAACACGGCATCGATGCCGTCGAGGTCACCGACGCCGGCCGTAGTTGGCATCGACGGGCACGACGGCACCGGAAAAACGACGATCGCCAAGAACGTCGCGACCCGGCTGGGCTTTTCATACCGGCGGCCCTTTGGCGGCGAGCGGGGGTTGGCGCTGTCGCGTGCCGCCGCGTCCGGTGACACCGCGGCGGTGCTGAGGATCGGCGCCGACGCCCTGGCCCGGGCCGTGCAGCCCGCCGGCGAGGGGCGGCCCCTGATTCTGGACAGGTCGTGGATGACCGTCGCGTCGCTGGTGGACGACGAGGATTTCCGCGATAGGTGGACCCTGTGGATACCCACCATCCTGTGCTGGGCTGATCTGCCCACCACGCTCGGACGCTTGGCGCTGCGCGACGAGCCCGGGGAATCGGTCGCACTTCACCGCCACTACATCGATCGGTACAGGACGATTGCCCAACGCATGGGATGCTCCATCGTGGACACGTCAAACCGGTCGGAGGACGCTTCCACGGCCGAGATGGAACTGATCGTGCTCGAATTGCTCGGCGACACCGAGCACGGATGAGCGCGGGCTTGGCATGGGCAATGGCCGCCGTGCCACGGGCGTCGGTCGGCATGAAAAAGCGGCTTCCGGAAAGTTCCGGAAGCCGCCCTTCCCCGCCTATCGACCAGCCGTCTTGCGGCCCGGTCGCCAATCATGCGCTCCGCGGATCAGGCCTGACTTGTGGCCTTGCGCCCCAGCACGAATTTGTCCTCGAGGCCCTCCAGGGGGCCGGCCAGCGGGTCGTCGTCACCCTCGGCGCGCACCACGTCGCGCTCCGGATGCCTGATGTCCCCGATGATCTTCACACAGATGTAGGTGAGCATGGCCATGTGCGCGACGATGCCGATCCCGTAGAGGATCTCGATCGCCCAGCTGTCACCGAAGTACTTCAGCCCGGAGACCCACTTGGCGCTCCAGAGCCAGACGAACACCCAGTGGAACACCTCGATTCCCTGCCAGAGCAGGAACTCGCGCCACTTGGGCCGCGCCAGCACGTAGAGCGGGATCAGCCACATGACAAACTGCGGCGAGTAGACCTTGCCCAGCAGCAGGAACGCGGCGACGATCAGGAACGCCAGCTGCGCCATGCGCGGGCGGCGCTTGGCCGTGAGCCCCAGGTACGCGATGCCCAGGCAGGCGATGCCGAAGAGCCCGTTGGACAGGTAGGACATGGTCGATCCGTCCATGCCGGTCCATACGAAGGCCAGCCACATGGAGGAGTTGCCCGCCGGGCGGTCGCCGGAGAAGGTGTAGAACCTGCTCCATTCGTCGAACGCGGTGAGCATGAACGGCACGTTGATGGCCAGCCAGGCGGCAACGCCGGAGCCCAGCGACACCCAGAAGTGCCGCATGCGCCCGGTACGCAGGCACAGCACCAGGATCGCCCCGAAGAGGAAGAACGGGTACAACTTGGCCGCGGCGCCCAGTCCCAGCAGTACGCCGGCCAGCACGATGTGCTTGCGGGAGAAGGCCAGCAGGCCCAGCATCGCGAGCATCACCGCCCACAAGTCCCAGTTCAGCTGGCTGGTCAGGATAATGCCCGGGGCCAGCGCCACCATGATGGCGTCGCGGCTGCGGTGCCTGGCGGCGTACGCCACGGCCACCACGATCACGGCCCAGCAGACGAAGGACAGCGCGGAGTTCAGGTCGAAGTACGCGAGCTGGCGCTCCGGCGAAAACCCGATGCCGGGGATGGCCATGGCCGTCAGGCCGGCGATGATCGCCAGCAGCACCGGGTACTCGAGCGCCTGTTCGGCCGGCAGCCCGGTGAAGTACGGGAAGAGCTTGTCAGCCATGCCGCGCGTGCCGAAGAGCTGGGTGAAGTCCGAGTAGCACATGTGAAGGTGCTGTTCGGCATCGGGCCAGCCGTTGACCCGGCACCACTGCTTGGTCAGCACGGCAATGGCGGCGCCCACCGCGGTGAGCAGCAGCAGCCCGATGATCACCGGACGGGTGGCCTCCCGGGCACGGAACAGGTCTTTGACCGGTTGCATCACGATCCGGTTGCCTCGTTTCTTCTGGGTTTTGGTCGTTTGGTTTTAAGTCGTTTGGAACTCTTGGGGTGCACGGTCGGCGCACCGCGGGGCCGGCGCGGGTCCGCGCCGAACATGCTGGCTGTCTTCGGGTCGATGAAGACCAGGTAGCCCATGTAGGCCAGGCCGGCGATCGCGGCAAGGATGCGGACCCACGTCAGCGAGATCCACTGCCCCACCGACAGCTGGTCGACCACGCCCGCAAGCACCAGCACCAGGCACAGCACGTACAGTGTGCGCTCCCATTTCACCGGGTACCGGCGGCCGAGGGAGAAGAACGGGATCAGCCAGAGCAGGTACCAGGGCTGGATGATCGGGGCCAGCACCACCGCGGCACCGAGCGCGTAGCCGGCGTAGAGCAGCGGCTCGCCGGCCGGATTCCTGATGGCCAGGAAGAACACCAGCACCAGCGAGAGCAGCATGAAGATCGTGAAGACCACCCCGGCAATCGCCTGCAGGTCCCCGCCGAACAGCGAGCCGATCCACCCGATGAGCATGCCCAGCAGCCCGACGGGCGCATAGGGGAACGCGGCGCCGCCCGCATTTGCCATCGCCGCAATCCAGCCGAACCACAATCCCGAGGCCCAGCCCAGCAGCGCCATCACCGCACCGGCGATCGCGCCGGTGAGCAGCCAGGCACGGATCTTCGCGCCCAGTCCCGCGTCGCGCGGCACCATCGCCAGGCCCAGGAACGGAAGCACCAGCACCACGATCGGCTTGATGGCCACGGCCAGCGCGGCGACAAGCACCCCGAGCACGTGCTTCTTGCGGAAGACCAGCAGGAAGCCGAGCAGCACCCCGCCGGCCATCAGCCCGTCGTTGTGCACGCCGCCGACCATGTTCAGCAGGAACAGCGGGTTGGCCACGGAAATCCACAGCGCCCAGGCGCCGTCGCCGCCGGTGTGTTCGGCCAGCCGCGGAATCGCGTACAGGCACAGGGCGACGCCGGCGACGGCCACCAGGCGCATCATGGCGACGCCGTATTCGGGCACCCCGCCGGAGACGAAGTAGGTGAACCGCGCGTACATCAGGAAGAGCGGGCCGTACGGGGACGAAGACTCGGCCCAGAGCGAATCGGCCCCCTGGGCGAACCAGCCGGGAAGCTGTGACACCCAGTCCTGGTACGGGGAGCGGCCCGCGTGCATGAGCCGGCCCTGCCCCAGGTAGGAGTACACGTCCTGCGAGAGGATCGGGAAGGAAAGGAAGAGCGGGGCCGACCAGGTCCAGATGGCCCGGCGCAGCACGCGCAGGGGTTGGGCGTCGGCGGCCCGGGTCCGCTGGCGCAGCCGCAGCCAGGCGCGAAAGAGCAGCATGGAGCCCAGCGCGAGCAGCAGCGTGCAGATGACCACGCCGAGCGTTTCCACGCGCAGCGGCAGCAGGAACCTGGAGCGGGACAGGATCGATTCCTGGGAACTCGGGATCCAGCCCACGCCCCAGGACCCGACCATCACCATCAGCGAGGCAAGCAGTCCCTGCCCGATCGCGATGTTCGGGCTGTTTTCCCCGCCGCCGGTGAGGTGGCGCAGCAAGGGAATCCGCGCGCTGCGTTCGCGCACGGATTCCAAAGCCCGGGTGGTGGCCACAAACCGCCGGGCGGTGCCTTGCGGCGCCGCTTTGACGGGTTGCGCCTGAACACGTGGCGGATCGACGGGACCTACGATCGGGGCACCTCGTGATCCCCGGCATTCCCCGCGGCGTTGTTTCCGGCGGGGCGCTCCCCCGCGGAGTTCGTTGCGGTGGCGTTCGTTGCGATGGAGCCCGCCCCCGTGACCGCGTGGCCCGGCTCCCGGCCCGGTTCGGGACGCGCTTCCGCACCGGCCGCGGCCGGATCATTCAACACGGCCGGATCATTCAACGCGGCCGGACCGGTCGCCACGGACCCCTGGGCGGCCAGCGCCTTGCCGGGGTGGCGTCCGCCGAACCGCACCGGAACCAGCCCCCGGAACAGCACCCGCGTGCGCGGGTCAAGGAACCCCAGGTAGAACATCGCGGCCCAGGAAATGCCGGTCGAGAGGTGCTTGACCCACGGGTCGAGGTCCCCGAGGAACTGCCAAATGAAGATCTGGTCGGCGGCGCCGAAGGCAATGAAGAACGCGGTGGTGAAGTAGACCCAGAGCATCTGCCAGTCGTCGCGGATGCCGGTGACGGCGAAGAACGGCAGCAGCCACAGGATGTACCAGGGCTGGATGATCGGCGAGAGGATCACCAGCGCGGAGAAGGCCAGCGCCATGCGCTGGATCAGGTGGGTCGACTTGCCCTTGAAGATCAGCAGGAACACCAGTCCCACGGAGGCCAGCCGGCCGATGAGCTTGAGCAGCGGCAGGATCCAGTCCACGGGCAGGCCGATCGTGGACAGCGCCCCGGACAGCAGCGCGTTCAGCGCACCCAGCGGGGCGAACATCACGGCACCGGTGCCGGTGCCCAGCATGACCGAAAGCCACCCGAAGCCGTAGCCGTTGGCCCAGCCGATCAGCGCCATGATGCCCAGCACCAGCCCGGCGGTGTAGAACCAGTAGCGCACGATCCGGGCCCAGCTGGCGCCCGGCCCGGCCCAGAGCAGCCCGATGAACGGCAGCAGCACCAACGTGATCGGCTTGATGCCGATTGAACCTGCAATCAGCACGACGCCCAGCACGCCGCGTCGCGTAGCCGCGTAGTAGGTGCCGGCCAGCGCCAGGCCCACCATGAACGCGTCGTTGTGCGCGGAGGCCACGAAGCTGATCAGGAACAGCGGGTTTGCCACCGAGATCCAGGCGGCCTTGGCCCCGGAGACCTTGTGCAGGGCCGCGAGTTTCGGCACGTAGACGAGGCACAGGATCACACCGGCGAACGCCACCAGCCTGAAGAGGAACACCGACAGGTCCGGGCTGGTTCCCACCAGGCGGTTCACCCAGTACTCGACGTTCAGGTAAAGCGGGCCGTACGGGGTCTCGGACTCGGCCCAGGTGATGTCGGCGCCCAGCTGGAACCAGTTGTTGAGCGTGGAGATGCCGTCGACATACGGGTCCTGCCCGGCGGCGACCAGCCGCCCCTGGCCGATGTACGCAAAGACGTCGCGGCTGAAGATCGGCAGCGCAAAGAGCATCGGGACGCTCCACGCCCAGACGGCCTTCCTCACGGTGGCCAGCGAGCCCTCCGGCCAGCCGGCCAGCTGTTGCCCCATGCGCAGCCAGGCGCGGAACAGCACCCAGCAGCCCAGGGTCATCACCACGGTGCTGGCGATCACCCCGGACTCTTCGGTGCGGATCGCGATCAGCAACGGGTTGCGGTTCATCGGGGAGACGCTGGCCAGCCAGCCCACGCCCAGGGACCCGAGCATGATCATGACGGAGCCGACCACGCCCTGGATCAGCGGGGAAAGGTGGATCCCGCGCGGGGTTCCCGGGGGCGTCTTGACCGCGGACCCGGCCGCGCCCCCCCGCTTGCCCGCGGGTTGCACGGGAAGGCCGCCGTCGGAATCCGCGGGGTGTTTCGACTCCATCTGGCCCCTTCTCCTTACATCCGCCTTGGTGCGCCATTTGCTCGCCGGCGCAACCGGCGCCGGGGCGCGAAAGATCGCCCAATCCTGCGAAAAATCAAGTCCGATCCTAGCACCGGAAACTCCCAATTCCCCGGATGCGGCCTGCGGTTGCGCCGCAGCTCACATGGACTTGGCGTGGCTGGCGGGCTTCCGCCGGCCACTGCGCATAGGCTTGGATTCGACCAAACGGGCCCACCGCCCACGGACACGGACACAATCGCGGACATTGTCTCGGGACGCCGTGCCCGGACTCCGGTCGATCCCGGCGTGCAGGCGCCGCCGGGACCACCAAACACCAAACACACAGCAGAAACGGGGATTCCCTTCATGGGCCGACGAGCCAAGGCTCCAGCTTCCACACCCACGCGCAACCACGGCATGCTGGGTTGGGGCGCATTCCTGGCGGTGCTGCTCGGCTTCTCCGCCCCAGCACTGGGAATGGCCACCAACGCGGCGATCGCGCTGGCGGGAACCTGTCTGGCGGTGTTCTCCCTGATCTGGTTCTTGGGCGTATCGGGCTCATCGAGCTCAACCCGCTCCTGACCCTTCCATGCAGGACGGGTCGGCAATGAACAGAGTCGAGCGGCTTCCGGAAGTTTGTTTCCCGGGAGCCGCTCTTCCCATCTCCCGGCGGAGTCGTCGGGCCTGGCTGGTCACCCTACGGCCGACGACATGGTCGGACTTGTGGATGCTGGTTGAGTGCCGCATGACAAGGAATCCAGGTAGACCTTAACGTTGCTTGGGTTCGGGCGCGAGATCCGGGCGCTCGCGCCGGGTGCGCCGTGGGCATCAACCCGGTCACCACGGATTGGCCCTTCTGCGGGGCGCAGCCAGGGACCGGCACCAGCCAGCAAGTAGACGGTCAGTAACTGTCATGGCTTTCACCCGCACCTAAGAACTCCGCCCCAGATCCGCAACGGGGGAATGCCGCACCCATCAGGTAAATTGGGGCCTGTGCCTATTTCAGCTGAAAAAATTGTATGGATCGACTGCGAGATGACGGGCCTGAGCCTGGAACACGACGCCTTGATCGAAGTTGCGGTCCTGGTGACCGATGCGGAACTAAACGTCCTCGGTGAGGGTGTCAGCGTGGTGATCAAGCCGTCGGCCGAGGCCATGGACCAGATGAACGACTTCGTGCGCAACATGCACGTGGCAAGCGGGCTGATCGAAGAGCTCGACGCCGGCCTGTCCATGGAAGAAGCGACGAAGATCGTCATGGACTACATCCGCTCCTACGCCCCCGAAGCCAACAAGGCCCTGCTGGCCGGCAACTCGGTCGGAACGGACAAGACCTTCCTGGTGCGCGACATGCCCCAGGTCATCGACCACCTGCACTACCGCATCCTTGATGTCTCCACCATCAAGGAGCTCGCCCGCCGCTGGTACCCGCGAGCCTTCTTCCAGGCACCCGCCAAGACCGGCAACCACCGCGCCCTGGGCGACATCAAGGATTCCATCGACGAATTGAAGTACTACCGGGCCGCCGTCATGGTTCCTGCGCCGGGCCCGGATTCGGCGGAGGCAAAGGCAATCGCCGCACGCATCGTGGCCGAAAAACCCGCCGACTAGGGCATGTGTCGCAGAACACATGCAAAAGGGGGCATTCCGAGTTGGCACTGCACCCCAAAGTGTGTGTAAGATAGTTCTCGTTGCCAAGCGGTTCGGATGAAAGTTCGGAAGGCCGAAGCAACTAGCCTCACGGCGAACTTGGTGGGTATAGCTCAGTTGGCAGAGCGTCTGGTTGTGGTCCAGAAGGTCGCGGGTTCAATCCCCGTTACTCACCCCAATGAAGCCGCTCCGGATTTATCCGGAGCGGCTTTTCCCATACCCGGGCACTACATGAATTGCACCGCGCATGCGGGCGGGACCATACGGACAATTGAATGTGGACGGGAATCCGACCCCCGGCCCACGGCAGAGAGGGTAGTCACAGATGAAACGCACACTCTTCGAAGAAGACCACGAGCATTTCCGCGAACTTGCCACCGAGTTCAACGTCCGTGAGCTCTCCCCGCACTACGCAAAATGGGACGCCGCACACCAGATGCCGCGCAGCATGTGGAGCGCCGCCGGCGAGGCGGGCCTGCTGGGCCTGGCCATCCCCGAGGAATTCGGCGGCATGGGCATCGACGACTACCGCTTCCGCACGGTGATGGACGAGGAATTCGTTGCCGCCGGCCACCTGGGTGTCGCCCTGGCCTTCCACCTGCACGACGACCTGGTGCTCCCCTACCTTCTGAACTACGGCTCGGACGAGCTGAAGACCAAGTGGCTGCCCGGCATGGCCGACGGCTCCATCGTCACTTCCTGTGCCCTGACCGAACCCGGCTGCGGATCCGACCTGCGCGGCGTGCGCACCAAGGCGGTCCGCGACGGCGATGACTGGCTGGTCACCGGCCAGAAGACGTTCATCGGCAACGGTGTCACCGGCGACGCCTCGGTGGTGCTGGCCCGCACCGACGGCGGCACCGGCCGCGGCAACGCCGACTCCTATTCCCTGTTCATGGTGGGCAAGGCCGAGGGCTACACCCCGGGCAACCAGCTGGACAAGATGGGTGTGAAGGCCTCGGACACCGCCGAGCTCTTCTTCGACGAGGTTCGGGTGCCGGGTGCCGACCTGATCGGCGAACTCGGTGCCGGCCTGCGCTACGTGAAGGAACAGCTGCCCCAGGCGCGCCTGGCCATCGCCGTTGCCGCTTCCGCCGTGGCCCGCGCCTCCTACAACCAGGCCCTGCAGTACGCCACGGACCGCCACGCGTTCGGGGACAGCCTGCTGCAGTTCCAGAACACCCGGTTTGTGCTGGCCGACCTGTTGACCGAGGTCGAGGTCACCGAGGGATACGTCGACCGCGCGGTCCTCGCGTTCAACGACGGGGAACTCGATGAGATCGAGGCCGCGCAGGTGAAATTGTGGGCATCCGAGCGTGCAAAGTCGGTCAGCGACCGCGCCCTGCAGATCCACGGCGGCTACGGCTACATCCTCGAGTACCCGATCGCCCAGTCGTTCCTCGCCGCCCGCCTGCTGACGATCTTCGGCGGCACCAGCGAGATCATGCGCGAAAGCATCGGCCGTTCCCTGGGCACGGGGTCCTAGCCGGCCCTGCACCTCGCGGGACAGAAAATCACCACCTTCGGCCGCATCACACGCCGGCCGGCACATCATCACAAGGAGCAAGTCTTGAGCATCCGTCCAGTCACCATCTACGGCGAACCCGTGCTGCACACCCGTGCCAAGGAAGTCACGGAGTTCAACGACGAGCTGCGCGAACTGATCGCCGACATGTTCGAGACCATGGACGCGGCCAACGCCGTGGGCCTTGCCGCCCCGCAGGTGGGCGTCGGACTGCGCATCTTCACCTACGAGTACGAGCACGAGGACAACGCGCCGACCCGCGGCGTCGTGGTCAATCCGCGCCTCACGCTCTCGAAGGTTTCCCAGGCCAACCCGGACCCGGATGACGACGTCGAGGGCTGCCTCTCGGCCCCCGCGCTGAACTTCCCGCTCAAGCGCGCCGAGTTCGCCCGCGTGGAGGGCTTCGACGGCGACGGCAACCCGGTCTCCTTCGACGCCACCGGCTGGTTCGCGCGCATCATGCAACACGAGTACGACCACCTGGACGGTTACCTGTACGTGGACAAGCTCAACGACAAGTGGGCCAAGCGCTGGAAGAAGGCCAAGAAGTCCCTCGAATGGGGCGTTCCGGGGCTGACCTGGCTGCCGGGCACCGACGAGGACCCGTTCGGGCACTAGGCCCCGCCTTCCCTCCCCCCGGTTTTCGTCCGCCGGTTTCTGCCCGCAGGTTTCCGGCCAGCCCCGCAACGGGCACCGGAACCTGCACCTACCCATCCGCGCTTGTGCACAGAACCAGGAACCTCCGATTCGATGACCGTCACCCATGGCCCTGAAGTTGCAGCCGCAATCCTCGACCTGTGCGCGATCCCGGCCGCCGACCGGCAGGCCTGCACCCTGATGCTGGGCACGCCGGCCGACTCCGGAACGCAGCGCGCCCTGGAATCCATCGACGCCCGCTGGGGCGATGCCGCGGCGCCGGAGCTCAAGCATCTCGACGGGGTCGACGAGCAGCGGTGGATCGAGGCCATCCTCCGCTTCGCCCCCGTGGCGGCCGAACGCCTGGAGCGCTCCGGCGTCTCCCCCGCGGTGATCGAGGCGACGTTCGCCGACATCGGCAAGCAGATGGAGCTGCACCGGCGGACCTACGGGGGCTTCGGGATGGACACCTGGTGGTGGCTGGTGCTGCACCTCTCCGGATTGCTCTTCCGGCTGGGGCGCCTGCAATTCCACCTGCACCGCGAGACGGCCAAGGGCCCGTGGGTCATCGGCCTGCACATTCCCGAGGACGGTCCGCTGGACCCGGCCTCGGTGGACGAGTCCCTGGCACTGGCGGCGGTGTTCTTTGCGCGCCAATTCCCCGACGCCCGGATCGACCACGCCTCTTGCGACTCCTGGCTGCTGGATCCGCACCTTTCAGCGGGCCTTCCGGCATCGAACATGGCGAAATTCGCCGCGCGGTTCTCCAACGTGGAGCTGCGCAACGAACCCAAGGACGCGCTCTACTTCACGTTCCGGGCGCCCGCGGACGCGGAACCGACGACGTTGCCGCGCGAATCCTCGCTGCAGCGCCTGGTGCTCGAGCGCATCGACGCCGGCGGCACCTGGCAGGTCGGCAAGGGCGTCTGCGCGTGGCCCGAGTCCGGCGCCTGACGCCTTCCAGTTCCCGGGCCGTTGCCGGGGTTCTTTCGGCGTCCGCTCACGGTCCGAGGGACTGGATGAGGAAGATATCGGTGTCGCTCGCGCCAAGGCATGGCGCCAGGGTGCGCAACTCCACCTCGCCCAGCACCGCCAGTCCCCCGCCAAAGGAAACCTGGTCTCCCACCCGGTATTGACGGCCCTGTATGTCGATGCCGGGCCGCCCGCCGTCCAGCAGCACCGCCGTTTGCGGGAATGCGGGGATCGCGGTCCCCTTGTCGGTGGCGACGCCCAGGCAATCACCCCGCCCCACGATCAGTGTCCCGGCCAACTGTTCCTGCATCGATGCGCCGCCCATGGCCGCGTTCGTGTGGATGAACCGCGGGTCGCTTTCGGAGAGCCTTAGCACCAGCGGCGGATTGCTGCCGTCGCCCGGTTCGGCGGCGGTATTCGCACCTGGATTCGTGGAGCAGGAGGCGAGCAACGGCAAACCCAGGCAGACGGCGGCCGTCGTCAAGAGCAGCCAGCTGCGCCGAAGTAGTACGCCGGCGGGCCGCGCACCGGCGTACCTGGCCTGTCGTTGGGCATTCATGGTCAAACCCTAGCCGCGAAAACCCGCGCCGGCAGCCCCTGCCGCGCAAACCCGACCCATCGCGGCCCGGGCGTTAAACGCGGAAGCGGGCCGCACCGATCGAAAATCGAAGGGTGCGGCCCGCTTCACGGCGGCGCGGAAACCTAGACGCTGAGGGTCTGGGTTGCGGCGATGGCCGGAACGGCCACCGGGTGGGTGCCGGCCATCGTTTCGATGACGCGGACCACCTGGCAGGAGTAGCCGAATTCGTTGTCGTACCAGACGTAGACGACGGCGTTCTTGCCGGTGGCGATGGTGGCCAGGCCGTCAACGATGCCGGCGCGGCGCGAGCCGACGAAGTCGGTGGAGACGACCTCGGGCGAATCGATGTAGTCGATCTGCTTGTGCAGCTCGGCACCCAGCGAGGTCTGGCGCAGGAAGTTGTTCAGCTCTTCCTTGTCCGTGGCCATTTCCAGGTTCAGGTTCAGGATCGCCATGGATACGTCCGGGGTCGGGACGCGGATGGCGTTGCCGGTGAGCTTGCCTTCGAGTTCCGGAAGGGCCTTGGCAACTGCCTTGGCGGCACCGGTCTCGGTGATGACCATGTTCAGCGCCGCTGAACGGCCGCGGCGCTCGCCCTTGTGGAAGTTGTCGATCAGGTTCTGGTCGTTGGTGAACGAGTGGACCGTCTCGACATGTCCGTGCACCACGCCGAAGCGGTCGTTGAGCGCCTTGAGCACCGGGGTGATGGCGTTGGTTGTGCAGGATGCGGCGGTGATGATCTTGTCATCGGCCGTGATGTCCGTGTGGTTGATGCCGTGGACGATGTTCTTCAGGTTGCCCTTGCCCGGTGCGGTGAGTAGGACGCGGGAAACGCCCTTGGCCTGCAGGTGCTGGGACAAGCCGGCCTCGTCGCGCCAGCGGCCGGTGTTGTCGACGACGATCGCGTTGTTGATGCCGAATTCGGTGTAGTCGACGGTGGCCGGGTCGTTCGAGTAGATGACCTGGATCAGCGTGCCGTTGGCGAGGATGGTGTTCTTTTCCTCATCCACGGTGATCGAGCCATCGAACGGGCCGTGGACCGAATCGCGGCGCAGCAGCGAGGCGCGCTTGACGATGTCGTCGTCGGAACCCTTGCGCACGACAATGGCGCGCAGGCGCAGGCCGTAGCCGCCGCGTTCGATGAGGATGCGCGCCAGCAGGCGGCCAATGCGGCCGAAGCCGTAGAGCACGACGTCGGTCGGCTCGGCGTCGGTGGCGCCGGCCTGGCCGACCTTTTCGCCCAGTTCCTCGGTGAGGAAGGCAACGAGGTCCGTGGAACCGGATTCGACGAACTTCTTGTTCATGCGGCCGAGGTCGATGGAGACGGCGCCGACGTTCAGGGAGTCGATGGCCTGCAACAGCGGCATCGTCTGCTCGATGGAGAGCTCTTCACCCTCGATGCGGCGGACCACGCGGTGTGCCTTGAGGATGTTGATGGCCGACTGGTTGATCAGCTTGCGGCCGTAGATGGAGGTCACCACGTTGTTGTTGCGGTACAGGCGACCGATCAACGGAATCATGGCCTCGGCGAGCTCTTCGCGCCCGCTCCATTCCTGTAGGGCTGCGACAGACTGCTGGGTCACTGAAAATCCTTCCAATTCAGCCGGCTGGTGATCCTTGAGCCGGTTGCTACCGTAAAAGCACCTTTGCAGAAACGGTTGTGTGGGGTATCAGGATCTTTCCCCGTGGGCTGTAGCCCGCTATCCATTCTAGTCGTTGAGCGCGGGGTTCGGCGTCACCGGCCGGTGAGGTCGATCACAGAATGCTGGCGTCGAAATATCCGGCGGCTCGGCCGAGGGCGACGATTCAAGCGGGTGGGCCCACGGGTTCAAGCCGCCGCCCAGCCACGCGAGCGTGTCGACCCAGAAGGTGTCGGCAAAGCGCGCGTGGAACAACGCGAAATGCCCGAGTTCCGGCTGGTCCAGTTCCTGCGGGGAAATCCTGGCCAGTTGGTGCCGCGCATTTGGCGTGTAGGCCAGGGCCCTCCGCATGGCACGCGGCGTGGCGAAGGGATCATCGGTTGCGGCCACGGCGAGGATCTGGGCGGTCAGCTCCCGTTGGTGCCGCCGCATGTTGGCGCCTGCTTCCCTCTGGCGCACCGCGGTGAAATCCCTTCGGCTGCGCGCCCAGTCCAGCGCCACCCCCCGGGGCAGGTCTTCCAGCCAGCCACGTTGCCTGCCGGGAAAATACCCATGGCGCAACGCGGCCAAGGGCATGGCCAGGTGCCAGCGGCACAAGAATCCCGCGCGGTGCCCGGGCGCGTAGTCGCGCCAATGGGCGTGCTGCGCCCCAACCGTGAGAATCCTGGTGAGGTGTCTGGACTCCCTGGCGAGCCCCACACCAAAGCCGCCGAAGCTGTGGCCGACATAATGCAGGGGCAGGCCCGGATGGTTTGTGCGGGCCCAGGCGAGCACCGCATCGATGTCTCGGTAGCCCCAGTCGTGCCAGCGGACCGTGAATCCCTTGAGGCTTTCGGGCGCGGAGGCGCCAATGCCGCGGTAGTCAAAGGTGATGGCGGTGAATCCGTGCCCAGCCAGGAATGCCGCGTAGCGGTGGTAGTAGGTGGACAGCACCCCGGTGGCACTGGCGATGACGACAACTCCCTTGGCAGGCCCGTCCGGGGCGGCCGGTTCGAATAGGTGCCCACGCAGGATGTACCCGTCGGCGCAGGAGATTTCGATAGGTGTCACGGACCAGGAGTCCCGGCACCGCTAGGCGAGGTATCGCTTGCTCCGTCGCCGGGCCCGGGTGGATGATTTGGGCGGAAATGGAAACCAGCCAGCGGGTCCTTGTCCTGCCCTTGAGCAGACTCGACAATCTTGCGTTTTTGCTGGTCAAGTTCCATTCGCGCGGCGGTTGACGAGGGGTTGTACACATCGTTCAAGGCATCGAAGAACCCGGAGGAACCATTGGAACCTGCCGATTTTTCCGGGAAGGTGAACTTGGAGGCGGCCCAGAGCAGCAGCAGGCAGACCACCGGGACACCAATGAGCCAGAGCAACCATTCCATGGTTCGAGTCTAGCTGTGCACCGCCGTTGCGGGTCCGATTTCCGGGCGTGGTTTGGGGCTTTCGAGTGGGCGGGATGGTCCGAACCTCTGGTTTCTTCTAAACCCGAACTACCAGTCGCACCCATCCGGGAAGGGTAGACGATCGCGGCACTTGGGGATTCGGCCTACGTTCCCTGAGACTTGCTTGAAAACCTCAAAACAGCCGGGCACACGGCGGTGATGAAGCCCAAGGCGCTGCACCCGGCCGTCGCCAAGCGATTCTTGCTCAAGGATTTCAAATACGATCAGGAAACCCGAACCCTGGATTCACCACCAGGGTGCTGCGCAAGATCAACTCCTAGGGCAACGTGTGCTTTGGGGCCGCGTGCAACGGCCGCCCGGTACGGAATAAATGAACGAATGCGACGAATGGGCACAAGGTCGTCCTCACCTAACACCACTGGCGGCATCGTGCCTACCGGGCCGCGGTCCAAGACTCCTGGTTTCACAATTAGGTATCGGCAATACCAGCAGCTGATTGGGCGTTCAATCGCGTGGCTCTTCGTCGGGTTCAACCGCCGACTGCGATACCGAGGAACCATCCAGTGCAATTCCTGGTTGCAGGCCCGCTTGACGGGACTGAAACGCTGGCGACGGAGAAACTGGGGCTCATCCGCCAATATTGATCCATAGTCCTGGCCTGAACCCCGGGAGGGGGTAAGGAGCACCTGGGACCGGCCCGGATTTCACTGCCGGCAGAGGACCATAGGATCCCCAAAAACGGTCGAAGAATGAAAATAGGGACGGAAACGCGCCCGGCCATATAGGCCTCCAAAGCCACGAAGAGTGGTGCCGACGGTGCCTTCGCCTCGGAACCCACCCCGTTTATCAATTTCACACTAAATCTGCACAGTTCCAGGGGAACAAAGAAGGCGCCGACCGGGTAACCCCAGCCGGCGCCTTCACGAACGAACCGCTGCTACTTCTTTACGGTCAACGTCTGCTTCATCGTCTTGGTCTGTTCTTTCGACCATACCTTGGAGGTGGTCTTCTGAACGGTGTTGGTGGACTTGTACAGGTCCTTCGGCGACAGGACGTTCAGCTTGGCCGTCTCGCCGGCCTTCTCCGGAACGAAGGCGCCCAGGTTTCCACCCGGGTCGACTGCCGAATCCCAGCCGTAGTAGCCAGCGGCTTCCAGTGCGATGTTTCCCTCCGTTGCCGGGGCGCTGATTCCGTGAACCTCGAAGGAGCCGTCGAATCCTCCGGTGCAGGTGGTCGTCACGAGAAGGATTTCCACCCCGTCTTTATCGGCAGGATCTCCTGTGAAAAAGCCAAGGGGCGCTACATCTGACACCGAGTTCTTGAACTTGCAGGTGACCGCAACGTTGCTGCCCTTCTTGGCAACGAGCTTCTTGGTGGTGACAGCCTTGCTGGTCGTCTTGCTGGTCCAGGTCTTGTACTTGGCAGTTGTCGTGACCGAGTACTTGCCCGCCTTGAGCTTGGCCGAGGACACGTTCTTCGCAACGGTCTTCTTACCCTGCTTCACGGTGATCTTGGACGAGGAGACCTTGACCTTGCCGGAGGACTTCACAGAGGGCTTGACGGTGGCCTTCTTCGTCTTCTTGTTCACCTTGGCGGTCTTGATCTTGCTGATCGCGACCTTGTGCGGCGCCGGCTTCGCAGCTTGAACGGCGGCAGTCGGTGCGACCGGAGCGGCATTGGCGGGCAATGTGCCGCCGATGACTAGCCCTGCCGACATGGTGAGCGCCAGGAGTGGCGCAAAAATGCGTCGAGACATAGTTTCCCCAATGAATGGTGAGAGTGAGATGAACCATAACCCTAACACTTTGAAGTTAAAAGCAAGCTGCTGACTAGGAATAACGATTTCAACGCAAATCGAAGAGAAACGCATCTCTGGATTCGACTTCGGCGCGACCCTCGTCGGTCTAAGGGAATACGAACCCCTCAAGTTCCTAGAAACTGAATGCAGCCCGAAAACCACTTGGGTGGAGCACCTAGGCAATACGGCAAATGATGGAGCGCCAGCTACACGCCCAGCATCACCGTCGTGATCACCGGGACGCTGTCATCTAGGCTCTAGATCAAGCGGCGGCTCGGTTTCCCTCTCGGACCCGCCAACCTTCTATGGGGTGACGATGTGCCAGGCGCCAGGACATCGGTTCTGGCGTGCCAGTGCCAAATGGCCGCTCCGCAGCGGTTCGACCGGGGGCATTCTGGGTGCACGCCAGAAGTGCCAACAAATATCCGTATTCGACGACGAACGGTCATAGGAGCAGGAAACGAAAACCCCTACTTCCCCGTAATTTCAAGGGATGGAAGGGGATTTGAATGGACGGGATGGCCTGTACGCCGGGTTTTGTGCCGCGGTCGGTTACCCGAATCGCGGTGACGATCATCTATCTAGAAGTGCCGTTGCCGACACCCTCAAGCAGTCCACCCGACTACATTGAGCGAACAACCCAGTAGTCTGTCTGACCTTGCTCCGGGTGGGGTTTACCTAGCCGCCCCAGTCACCTGAGGCGCTGGTGGTCTCTTACACCACCGTTTCACCCTTACCCGCACGAATGCGGGCGGTCTATTCTCTGTGGCACTGGCCTGCGGGTTACCCCGAGTGGGCGTTACCCACCACCCTGTTCTGTGGAGCCCGGACGTTCCTCGGGCCACTTGCGTGGCACGCGATCGTCCGGCCATCCCGTCCAGCGTTCAAGTCTAGTCGCTTTTGGATCGTGGTTTGCACCTTGGGGGCTGCAGCCCGGCAGTCGGTCCCTTCAATTCACGAAAACGGGTTTGGGTCGCCGGGCGATTAGGATCGATGGGTGCTGATCTTGCTTCCGCCCTCCGAGGGCAAACAACCCGCTTCAAGCGGCGAACCGTTCAATGCAGATGCCCTGCAGTTCCCGGAACTGAACGCGCATCGCCACCAGCTCCTGGACGTGCTGGCCGAGGTCTCACGCGGCGGGGATGCCCTCGAGGTGCTCGGCGTGGGCAAGTCGCTGGTCGAGGAGGTCACCCGCAACATCCAGCTGCACAGGGAGCCTGCGGCCGCCGCACACTCGGTCTACACCGGGGTACTCTTTGAGGCGCTGGGCTACGACAGGCTCGATGCCAACCAGCAGCGCTTGGCGGACCGAAGCATCCTGGTGATCTCCGCGCTCTGGGGTGCCGTCGGCTTCGCGGACCGGATCCCGGCGTACAGGTTGTCGATGTCGGTGAAGCTGCCGGAAATCGGCAAGCTCGCCAGCTGGTGGAAGCCGAAGCTGACCCCTGTGCTCAACGAACGGGCCGCCGGCGAACTGGTGGTCGATTGCCGTTCCAGCACCTATGCGGCGGCTTGGGTCCCCGCCCCCGGGCAGACGGTCGGTGTTTCGGTGTTCCAGCTGCGTGGCGGGGTGCGCAAGGTCGTTTCCCACTTTGCCAAGCACACTCGCGGCGAGCTGGCTGCGCACCTGCTCACCCGCGGCACCGAGGTGGCAACGCCCGAGGAGTTGCTGGCGGCGGCGCGGGAACGCTGGGAGGCGGAACTCGTGCCGGGCACCGCACGCAAGGCGCACCAGCTGAACATCATCCTGCCCGAGGACCACGCGTTCAGGGCCGTGGGCTAGCAGCCGCCGGAACTGCGTCGGCTTGGATGCCTGCCGGTGGCCGGGCTGCCCGGATGGCGCATTGAGCGGACTCCGAGCATTCCGGGCGGCCGGGCCGTCCTAGTCGTCCTAGTCGCCGGCTACCAGCTCGAACTCGAATCCGTCCGGATCGGCAAGGTACGCGGCGTAATGCTGCGGGCCGCCGGCGTACGGGTGGGCGTCCGCGAAGAGCAGCCGGAATCCACGCTGGATGGCCGCGGCGGCAAGCCCGTCTACGCGCTTCCGGCTCCCGGCGGCGAACGCCAGGTGGTTGACCCCCGGGGCGCAGCGTTGGTGCGCAACTGGAAGGACGTCTGGACCCGATTCAAGAACGATGTAGTCGTTCGCCCCATGGTAGCTCGTGCCGTTGGCCCAGGGCTCCCCCGGGCCATAGCCAAGCTGCTCCAGCAGCCAGCCGACGGTGGCGCGGGACGCCTCGAGGTCGCGGACCCAGATTTCGGTGTGGTGCAGGCGGCCGCTGCGCGGGACGGCCACGCTTTCCGTGGCCGGTTCCGAACCCGGGGAATCGGCCACGGCGTGGTTCGCGGGTGTGCCCGACGGGCCTACGCGCCCCATTCGCTGCTGCGGACCAGGATCGCGCCGGTGTCGGGGCAGAAGACGATTTCGTCGGCGGGGGCCGCCTTGATCTCCGCGAGGTCGCCCGGAGCCAGGGCGATCCCGCTGGCCTCCGAGGTGCCGTGGAAGAGCCGGGCCGCACCGATGCCCGAGCGGGTGCGGATGCGCTCGTATATGGTGAACAGGCCCTCGTCGAAGGTGGCTGCAGCTTCCCTGCGCCTGACCTCGACGGCTGCGAGCTCCTCCTTCAGCGCGGCGACGGCCGCATCGCGGCGGGCCGTGTGGGCGTCGAGCTCGGCGGATCGCTGGGTGTTGAGTGCCGCCGCGGCGTCGTGCTCGGCCTGCAGGTCCTCCAGGTCGCCCATGATCTCCAGTTCGGCGTCCTCGAGGTCGCCGCGGCGCTTGGTGAGCGATTCGACCTCGTGGGACAGCGCCATCATGTCGCTGGCGGAACCCGCGTTGGTGTCGATCCGCTTCTGGTCCTTGTTGATGTGCGCGGTGACCTTCTCGACGGCGACCTCGGAGTCCTTCAGCGCGGCCTGCTGCGTGGTGAGGCGGGCGAGGACCTCGGCCAGCGAGGTGCCGGACTCGGTGAACCGTGCCTGCGCTGCGTCGACCTCGGCATCTCTGGAGGCCTCGGTGACGGTGCGCTTGAGCTTGGTGATTTCCGAATCGAGCCGGGCCAGGTCCAGGAGTCGAAGTTGTTCCGCCGGTGCTGCCTTTGCCATGGTGTCCTCCGCAATACGCTCGGTGCCCGCCTAAGCCGCGGGCACGAGGCGATCGGTGATCGCTTAGCCACAACATTAGTGTGCAGGGGGCGGGCGCAGGGTGGTCGACCCGCCGGGGTGGCGGACGGCGGCATTGCGGTTCGGGCGATTGCGTGGGTTTTCAGGCGGCGGCGGATTCCGGGTGGAAAACCCAGTTCCGCATAGGTCTTTGCAGCGGGTCCCGCGAGACCGGCAGCACCACGAACGGGATGTCCTTGATGAACTCGATCCCGAAGTGCCCGGCGTGGTGTGCGGAATGGCAGCCGACGCAGAGCAGCACGCCCTTGTTGACACGGGTTTGGCCGCCCTGCGACCACGGGTCGATATGGTGGGCCTCGGTTCGGTTCACGGCCATCGAGCAGCCGGGATTGATGCAACCGCGGTCCCGCGCCGCGATCGCCCGCTTTTGGCCCTTGGTGAAGAAGCGCCGCTTGCGGCCGAGGTCCAACGGCTGGCTGTTGCCGCCCATGACCAGCGGAAGGATGCCGGCGTTGCAGGCCAGCCGCCGGGCGGTGGCCGCGGCCAAGTAGTCGCCGTGGCCGGTGAGCCCGGGCGCCTCCGACGCACCGGTGAGTGAGTCGTAGTCGATCATGACAAGCATGTCCACACGGGAGTTCATGGACATCCCGGGATCCGCGGTGACGCCGGGGTTGGAGCCTGTCCGGACTGCATCGAGCACCGCCTGCAGCAAGCGCTGCGCCCGCGCCCGGGCGTTGGCCTCCGCCGGTCTCTCCCCGGGCAGCGTATCCCGGTCCGTGGTGGACGATGGCTGGCCCACGTCGGTGAAGCCCTCGCGAGGACGGTCTTCGGGCGGGATGCCCGAGCCAACGGCCCATTCCGGAATCGGCCGCGCCGGTTGCCCGGCGGCCGGGCCTGATGGCGGGCCGGATGGTGGGCTGATCCGATCGCCGGAGGCCGTGCGCGGATTGTTCAGGTCGTCGGCCAGGGTAGTAAGCAGCTCGTTCCCCTCGGCATCCGTCGTCAACTCCCATTGGTATCCGGTGGGTTTCTTGCCGCGGAAACGCAGGCCGAGGAAGGGTCGGATGGCTGCCTCGTCGCGTTCGATCGCTGTCTCATCGAGCCTGACGTTGGCTTCCCTGAGCATCCGGCCCACGGTACCGGCGTCCTGGTCGGTGACGGCCCGAGCGGCGACGGCCTCCAGTTCCGCGGCGGACTCGGCGGGGTTGGGCTGCGCCTCCAGTGCCGGGGCCATCGAACCGAGTTTCCCTGCGGTGTTGGCGATGAGCCGCGGGTCGGCCACCGCGTCCCGGAGGATTTCTCCGAGCCTGGGGAATTCGGGTTGCCGCACGGACCCGCCGGGTCCGCGGTGCGGCAGCAGTTTTTCGTAGCTATCCACGCGGTGCTTGGCCTGGAAGTACGTCAGCCTGAGCAGGTTCTTGAGCAGGTCCGCGGTGTCGCGGTTCAGCGGCTTCCTGCCGGCCGGGATGGTCTGGTCCACGGGCAGCGCCAGGGTGCCGGCCGCGAATTCGTCGCCACGTCCAAGCACCTGGTTCAGCTCGGCCAGCGGTTCCTCGGCGCAGGTGTGGGCATCGGCCTCGACACAGGCGCCCGCGGAGAGGATCTGTGCGTAGCCGGCGACGCGGTAGGGCTGTTCGGCAAAATGGGCGAAGGCCGCCGCCTGCACCGGCGAACCCTTGATGCCGCGCATGGCCCGATCCGCCGTCGTGCTGAGAACGGGGCCGAGCACGGCCAGGATGCGCAGGTCGTCGACCGGGGCCGCTGGGTTGGCCGCGCTCAGGACCCCGCGGATTGCGGCCAGCACCGCCGAAGTGGTTTTGTCGACCGGCGTATCACCGCAGTCGCCTTGTGCCATGGTGGACATGGCATCCACTATGGGCGCGACGGACTGCAGCCGGGGGCGTCGGCCCCGGGATGTGGATAAGCGTCAAGCGGTCAGGCAACTGCGCTACGGGGTGAGAATGAAGTCCCACGGATCGGAGTTGATCTTGGAAACCTCGGCCTCGACCGAGTGGCCCAGGTCGTGCAGCACATTGACCAGGGCGTCGGCCGCCGAGGGCAGCCACAGCCATTCGCTGGCGAAGTGGGATACGTCGATCAGGTACGGCTTGCCGTTCAGCGAGGCCTCGCGGGCCTCGGATGCGGGGTGGTGGCGCAGGTCGGCGGTCACGTAGACGTCGGCCTCCGAATCACGCACCGCGTCGAAGAGCGAATCGCCGGCGCCGCCGCAGACGGCGACCTTCTGGACGATTCCGGCACGCTCGCCCGCGACGCGCACTCCCCCGGCCACCGAGGGCAGCGCGGAGAAGACGCGGCTGGCGAATTCCTGCAGCAGCATCGGTTCGGGAAGCATGCCGACGCGGCCGATGCCCTCCTCGGGCAGGCCGGCGCTGGAGGGTGCCAGTGGCTTGGTGTCCGTGACGCCCAGGATGTCGGCAAGCACGTCGGAGACGCCGCCGAGCGCCGAGTCGGCGTTGGTGTGCGCGGTGACCAGGGCGCAACCGGATTCGATCAAGAGGTGCACGGCCTCGCCCTTGAAGCCCGTTGCGGCAACGGAGTTCACGGACTTGAGCAGCAGCGGGTGGTGCGTGACCAACAGGTCGGTGCCGCGCGAGACGGCGTCGGCGATCACCTCGAGCGTGGGATCGACGGCAAACATGATGCGGCGCACCGGGCGTTCGGGGCGCCCCACGACGGGTCCGACGGCGTCCCAGCTCTCGGCCAGCGACGATGGCCAGAGTTCCTCGATGGCCAGCAGCACCTCGCCAAGCGTGGGGGTGGTCAGCACGGGGGCAGGATCGTCGGCGAGCTCTTCGTCCTGGACCCGGTCGTCTACGCCGTCGTCCGCAGGGGCGGCGGCCACGGCACCGGCGGTTGCCGATGCCGGCTCGGCAACATCGGTCAAACCTGCAGCGGGCGCCGCGGTGCCGGCCTGGCCGGGCTCGCCGGGCAGCGTTGAAACGTTGCCAGGCACGGCGGCCATGGCCCCGGGATCGGATGCGGGCATGGTTCCGGAGGCCTGGCCGACCCCTTCCGGGTCCGCCTGGTCGGAGACGATACGCATGCCGTGTGGCTGTCCCTTGTTGCTTTGCATGCATCTACCGTAACCGGATTGGCGCGCTTTGGACGCATGCCCGGCAATGATTTGGGCGCATGTCCGGGTACGGGTCCGGGAATGAAATGCCGCGCCCCGTGCTTGAGTATCCATGTGAACGATTTTTCAATCTCCGCGACCCCGATCCGCTTTTCGCCGACCACGGTCGGCGGGGACGGGCAGCAGCTGCGCACCTTTCTCCTAGCAGGCGGCTGTTTTTGGTGTTTGGACGCGGTGTACCAGCGGACCCGCGGGGTGACCTCGGTCATTTCCGGCTACACCGGCGGGGACGACCCGGCACCCCACTACAGGTCGGTCTGCTCGGGAACCACCGGTCATGCGGAAGCGGTCGCCGTAACATTCGACCCGGCGATCGTGCCCGAGGAAGTCATTCTTGACATGTTCTTCACCATGCACAACCCCACCACGCTGAACCGGCAGGGTTACGACGTGGGCACGCAATACCGTTCGGCGATGTACCCGCTGGATGACGCCCAAGAGGAGCTTTTCCGCGAATCCATGCGGAAGTTCGCCGGGTTGTACGCCGATCCGATCGTGACGGTGTTCGAGGAACCCGCCGACTTCTTTGTGGCCGAGGGCATCCACCAGGATTACTACAACCGTTTCCCGGGCGAGGGCTACTGCCGGGTCATTATTGACCCGAAACTCGCGAAAGCAAGGAAATATTACGCCGCGTGGCTTGAAGAACCCGCCACGCCTCGCAGCTGACTAGGCTTATAGCCAACCACTTGACCACGGTTCAACCCTGCGGGACCGCTTGCATGTAAGGACACATCCACCATGGCTAAGGACACATCAACCATGTCGAAGATCTACAACGACGTCACCGAAATCGTCGGCCGCACCCCGCTGGTGCGGTTGAACCGCCTGGCTGAGGGCCTGCCGGGCAACATCGCGGTGAAGCTTGAGTTCTACAACCCGGCAAACTCGGTCAAGGACCGCATCGGCGTGGCCATCGTGAACGCCGCCGAGGAATCGGGCGCGCTGAAGCCGGGCGGAACCATCGTGGAGGGCACCTCCGGCAACACCGGCATCGCCCTGGCCATGGTCGGCGCGGCACGCGGCTACAAGGTTGTGCTGACTATGCCGGAGACCATGAGCACCGAGCGCCGCGTCATGCTGCGTGCCTTCGGCGCCGAGATCGTGCTGACCCCGGGCTCCGAGGGCATGCGCGGAGCCGTGGAGAAGGCCAAGGAGATCGTGGCGACCACGGAGAACGCCATCTGGGCGCAGCAGTTCGCCAACATCGCCAACCCGAACATCCACGAGGCCACCACCGGCCCGGAGATCTGGGAAGACACCGACGGCGAGATCGACATCCTCGTCGCGGGCATCGGCACCGGCGGCACCATCACCGGTGCCGGCCGCTTCCTGAAGCGGCAGAAGCCGGGACTGCAGGTCATCGCCGTGGAGCCGAAGGACTCGGCCATCCTCAACGGCGGCAAGCCGGGCCCGCACAAGATCCAGGGCCTGGGCGCCAACTTCATTCCCGAGGTGCTGGACACCGAGCTGTACGATGAGGTGCTTGACGCCGCGATCGACGACTCGGTGTCGGTGGCCCGTGCGCTCGGCACGCAGGAAGGCATCCTGGGCGGCATCTCCGGCGGCGCCGCCGTCTGGGGCGCCCTGCAGGTCGCTGCCCGCGAGGAAAACGCCGGCAAGCTGATTGTTGCCGTGATCCCCGACTTCGGTGAGCGCTACATCTCCACCCTGCTCTTCGACGACATCCGCGGCTAAGGGCCCGCATCGTTTTCGGCCGGCAGCGCCATTCGAGCGCCTTTCCCTCGGATGGCGCTGCCGGCCATCTTCCGAACAAAGGTCACGTTGTGAGTTTCTTTTCCCGATTGCGCGAGGATCTAGTCAGCGCGAGCGCCCATGATCCCGCCGCCCGCGGCAATGCCGAGAACTTCCTGGCGTACTCCGGGCTGCATGCCATCTGGATCCACCGGTTGACCCACCGGCTCTGGCAGAACCCCAAGTTGCGCTTCCCGGCGCGGCTGATTTCCCAGGCCGGCCGGTTCATCACAGGGATCGAAATCCACCCGGGCGCAACGATCGGCCGGCGCTTTTTCATCGACCACGGCATGGGCGTGGTGATCGGCGAGACCGCGGAGATCGGCGACGACGTGATGATCTACCACGGTGTCACGCTCGGCGGGCGATCGCTGGCCAAGGTCAAGCGCCACCCGACCATCGGGGACCGCGTGGTCATCGGCGCCGGAGCCAAGGTCCTGGGCCCGATCGTGATCGGCGCGGACTCGGCCATCGGCGCCAACGCCGTGGTGGTCAAGGATGCGCCGGAGGATTCGATCATCACCGGGATCCCGGCGAAAAACCGGCCACGCACCGCCGAGGAACACAAGCCGGCGGTGGATCCGGCCGAGTACATCGACCCTGCCATGTGGATCTAGCGGGCCGGATACCGGTAGCCAGAAACAAAGCGGCGTCGAAACCGTCCCCCTTTCGGGGCGGTTTCGACGCCGCTTTTCTTTGCCCGGTGCCGGCCTATGCGTCCAGGGATTCCGCTGACTTCCCGCGGGCGGTTTTGAAGGACGTCACCGGGTCGTACCAGTCGATGTGCTGGTTGCCCAGGCATGCCAAAAGTTCAATGAAGTCATCCATCGACCACACGATGTCCGTGAAAATGCCGGCAGCCTCGTCCTCGACTTCCCGGCGGCCCCCGTTCACGTAGTGCACCTCGATGCCCTCGGGCACTCCGGTCTTCGCGGCGGAATATACGTAGATGATGACGACGATGTCCTGGTCCTTCCAGGGCTCATGGTGCACCGTTCCGGCGAACTCGCGCCTTCCGGCAACCACCGCCGCAAGCGACAGACCCCAGCCTTCGGCCGGCGGCCCCTCGCCGCGCAGCCGCGCGGCAACCGCAAACTCCCGCGTCAAGCGCCTTCGTGCGAACACCAGGCCTCCTCAACGTGGCTTATGAAGTCCCGCCGGTTTGGATGGGTCGCTCAGGCCCCGTCCGGATACTTGGAGAGAAGGTATTCACGCAGGCCGGGGATGGCGAATCGGATGTTTCCGCGGCCCGCCGGCTCGGCCAGGCCCGCGGCAATGAGACGGGAGCGGTAGTTGCCCGAGGTGTTGCGCCGGTCCCCCATGCGGGCGCCGACCTCGGCAATCGAGGAGGGTCCGTCGTCGACGGCCATGGCCAGCAGGAAGTCCAGGTCCTTGGACGAGGCCTCGGAGAGCGCCGCCTCGATGACAACCCGGGTGTTGCGCCGCCGTGCCACCCGCGTCGCCTTCTGGACGTCTTCGGGGCCGATGGTCCCGGAACCGACCTCGGCCAGCTGCCACAGGTGGTAACCGACCAGCTGGATCAGGAACGGGTACCCGTCGGTGGCCTCGGCGGCCAGCTTGGCCAGCTCGGGCGACAGACCGAAGCCGGCGCCGTTGAAGGTATCCAGGTAGGAGGCCTTGACCTCGCCGACGGCGGCGGCATGCAGGTCGATCCGGTCCGCCCGGCGCAGGAAGGTGGCGACGCCCTCGTTGAGCAGGTCGGAGACCGCGGCGGGCAGGCCGGCGAACACCAGCGCCACGGGCAGTCCGTCGCGGATGAAATGCTGGACGCTGGCGGCCAGTTGCGCCAGCTCGCTGCGGTCAGCCGCATGGATCTCGTCGACCGTGATCAGCAGCCCGGTTTTCTGCGCCTCGAGATAGCCCAGCAATTCTTCGCCGAGCTGGCGCCAGCCGACCTGTTGTTCGGGCGGCAGGCTGGTGGAGATGCTGAACCCGCCCGCGGAGAACCCGGTGATGCGTCGCCGCGCGGGCCCGTCGCCGAGTTCGCCGGCCGCGTGTTCCATGGCCTTGCCCAGCCTGCCGAGGAAGCCCGCCGTCGCCGTTTCGGAGATGACAACCCAGCCCTTGGCGCGCGCCATGTCCTCGGCGACGCCGAGCATCACGGTCTTCCCGATGCCGCGGGCGCCGGTGATGATGGACAGTAGCCCGGGCGCGCCGGAGCGGATGTCGAGTCCGTATTCGAATTCGTCGAGGACTCCTGTGCGGCCGATGATATCCGGCGGGGTCGCCCCGGCCGTCGGGCGGAATGGGTTGATCACTGGCAACTCCGGTGAATAGTTGTGTCATCTGTGAATACCTGTGTAATTAGTGTAATCCAGTGTTCACGGGGGAAAACGCAACACACCGTTGATCTATGCCGCGGGATCCGGGTTCATGTCGGCCAGTGCCGCCAGTGCTCGCTCGGGATGTTCCGCCATGCGGTTGAGCACGTACAGCCACCATTCCCCGCCAAAGACGATGTACTCACGCGTCGCGTAGCCCTCGGCACGCAGCTGATCCATCAGCTGCGTGCCGAGACCCAGCAGCATTTCGAATTCGACGGCACCGCCCTTCAGGGCATCGCCGTGCTCGGCGATAAGGGCATAAACAAGTTCCCCGTCGTGGGTGGCAAAGGCCGCGCTGTGTCCCGACTCCACCAGCCGGGCAGCCAGCGAACGGTACGCCGCAGAAAGCTCCTCGCTGTTGCGCGGGTAGGCAACGGATTCCGGTTCGAGGAAGGCCCCCTTGACCAGCCGGATCCTTCCGGGGCGTCGCAGGACCCGCTCGAGGTCCGCCGGCGTGCGGTGCAGCCTTGCCTGGAGCGTGATGCCGATCCGCGGGATCTCGTCGGCGAGCTGATCGTAGAGGTCCAGGATCAGGTCGGTCCGGTCCGATCCCTCGGCGGAGATCATCAGGATGGTTCCCTGCGTCTCCGTTGCCCGGGCGAGTGCCCGGACATGTTCCAGCGCAAGCTCGCGCTCAACAAGCGCGCCGAGGTGCGTGAGGTCGAAGGAGATCGTGCCGGGCAGCGTGGAGTCGGCCAGCGCCGCGGCCACGTCCAGGAATACCCCGGCCTCGGACACGGCAAGTTCGCGGGTGCGCACCGATTCGCCCGCGTATTCGATGCTGATGCGGTGGCCCCTGTCCGCGGCCTTCCGCGCGACCCGGATCGCATCTTCGACGGTGTCCCCCGCGGTGTATCTCCGCGAAACCCGCGTTGCCATTTCCGCCAGCACCGGCGAGGACATGACCCGCGCTTTCATGCCCTCGTCGAGGGCAAATGTCCGCAGCGTGTCGGCTGCGCGTTCCAACTCATAAGCACTTGTCATAGGCCTAAACGTAGCTCACGACGGATCGAGTTCCGGCGTCGGTTACGCAACGGCCGGGCTAGCAATTGGTCGTTGCCGCCGGAGCGCGGCAGTACGAGTCCGGGAGGGGCCCATGGCTGCTGTCACCTCCCCGCAACGATCCCTATTGAGGCAGGGGCCCGCAAGCGCCCGTGGCGTGAGAGGGATCCCTTTGACTCCTACACGGGGCGCGTTTCCGGGCTCACGGTCATGGCGGGGTCGCGCTCGACCGAGTCGCCGAGCGCATCGTCTATGGCGGACATCAGCTCCGGCGGGATCACCACGCCGGATGCCTTGACGTTCTCTGCCACCTGCTCGGGCCTCGAGGCACCGACCAGGGCCGTGGCGACATTCGGGTTCTGCAAGACCCAGGCGATGGCCAGTTGGGACATCTTCAGCCCCAGCTCATCGGCGATCGGCCGCAGCCCCTGGACACGTTCGAGCACCGCGTCGTCCAGGAACCGGGAGATGGTGTTTTTCCCGCCCTTTTCGTCGGTGGCGCGGCTTCCGGCCGGGGCTGGTTGCCCGGGAAGGTATTTGCCGGAGAGGACGCCCTGCGCCATCGGGGACCAGACGACCTGGGACATGCCCAGTTCCTTGGCGGCGGGCACGACCTCGGCCTCGATCACGCGCCACAACGCCGAATACTGGGGCTGGTTGGAAACCAGCGCGAACCCCGCCTGCTTGGCCAAGCGTTGTCCCTCGCGCAACTGTACGGCCGACCACTCGGAGACACCGATGTAGAGGGCCTTGCCGGCGCGCACGACGTCGGCGAACGCCTGGATCGTCTCCTCAAGCGGCGTCTCGTAGTCGTACCGGTGTGCCTGGTAGAGGTCGACGTAGTCCATGTCCAGGCGCCGCAGCGAACCGTTGATGCCCTCCATGATGTGCTTGCGGGACAGGCCGGTGTCGTTGGGACCCTTGGGGCCGACGGGCCAGTACACCTTGGTGAAGACCTCAAGCGATTCGCGGCGACGGGACTTCAGCGCCGCCCCGAGAACTTCCTCGGCGGCGCCATTGGCATAGGCGTCGGCCGTGTCAAAGGTCGTGATGCCCGCATCCAGTGCCGCCTCGACGCAGGCGGCCGCAACATCGTTTTCCACCTGGGAACCGTGGGTGAGCCAATTGCCGTAGGTGATTTCGGTGATTTTGAGCCCGGAGGCCCCGAGGTATCGATAGTCCATGGGGTCGAGCCTATGCCCGGGCATGGTGCCCAACAAGGCATGTGCAAGCGGTGTGCCAATCCGGTCTCGGCCCGGATGCACCAGGGGCAGCCGTTCAGCGTGTCAGGGCCAGGTACTCGTGGGTGAAGGCGTGGCGCACCTCGATGCCCTTGAGCGCCGCATCCCCGTGCAGCTCATTGTTCTCGATGTTGACCTTGACGCTGATGACGGCATTGGCCTGGATCTGCTCGATCGAGTAGGCGGACATCCGCGCAGCCAACGAGGGGCCGCGCAGCAGCATGGCGACCGAGCGGGCGTGCCGGGAAATGAAGATTGCCGCCTGCCCGGCGGAATTCCCTACCCCGATGGTGCATTCGGACCAAGGAATCGAGTGCCGGCACGCCCGCTGGCAGAAACCGCTCAATGATTCCGGATGTCGCAGCCGATGCCGCGCAAGAGCAATCGCCTGGACAACGCGGTGATGGAGAACTTCTTCGGGCACCTGCAGGAAGAGATGTTCCTCCACCATGAATTCACCGGCACCGAGGGGCTTCTCGCCGAGCACGGGGACTATATCCGCTGGTACAACCACGACCGCATCTCATTAACGCCCGAGTGCTTGGGCACGAAGGTATATCGGCCCAGACACTCGCTGCGCAGTAGAATCTTGCTTACCGAGTCCAACTTTCGGGGGCGAGTTCAATTGCTTGACCACCAACATTCGTTCATGAATGTTTCACTTCTATGTGTTTGGCTCAGACACGTGACTGCCGTGCCAGCCAAGTCACTCGTCTCCCTTGGCCGCCTGCCAGCAATCAACATGCAGACGCTCATCACCCACGGCACAGGGCGTGCCACACTCTAGAGAGTGGGAAAGATGACGCGCAATACCTTCATTAGGACTGGGTTGGGGGCCGTTCTGGCCTTTAGCCTGGCAGTGGCCCCGCTGGCGATCTCGCCGGCAATGGCCACCAACTTGGCGATGCCGGCAGAAAAAACCGCCACTGCACTGCTTGAAAGTCGCTCGGCCGAGGCCGCTTTCCACAGAACCCTCCCGGTTGCTGTTAGGTTTGATGGTCCGTTGGATGCAGCCCATGTGATCATCAACGAGGCCTATCTCAACGGCGGCAGCGCGAACGCTTCCTACAAGAACAAGTTCGTGGAGCTGTACAACCCCACTAACGAAGATATTGACTTGTCGGGCTGGTCATTGCAATATCGCTCAGCCACAGGGCAGGTAGCACCCACCGGATTCGCCGCCCTTTCCGGCACCATCAAGGCCAATGACTACTACCTGGTCAAAGGCAATTCCAACGGGGTTGCGGGCAGCGGCCTCCCCACAACTGATGCGGACGCGAGCGACTTCTCCCTTGCCGGCGGCGGCGGGACGCTGATCCTCTCCGACAAGAACGACATATTGCCGGCAGACCTTGCCACCGGATCCGTGGTGGGAACATCCGGCGTGGTGGACCTCCTAGGCTACGGATCGTCCAACACCTTTGAGACCGCACCATCCTCGGCGGCGAGTGCTACCACGTCGCTGAACCGCACGCTCTTTGCCGATACGGACAGCAACGCAGCAGACTTCGCTACGGCCGCGCCCTCGCCCCTGGGCACGGGCGGCGGCGAACCGCCGCCGCCAACTGCTGATTCGGGAACCAAAGCAATTGCCGAAATCCAAGGTACGGGTGCCGTGAGCCCCCTGGTTGGCACCACCGTGACGACTAGGGGCAAGGTCACTGCGGCCTACCCCACCGGTGGTTTCAACGGCTACTTCATCCAGACCCCCGGCACCGGCGGCGACCTAGACATGGCAAACCACAAGGCCTCCGACGGTGTCTTTGTGTATTCCCCCATGACCGTCGCCAACGTCAAAATCGGCGACCACGTCCAGGTGACAGGCCTCGTCAAGGAGTTCGGCGGCGCCTCGGACACCGC